>JBEIIG010000054.1:0-26076 GCA_040380855.1 Acidimicrobiaceae bacterium
CCGGCAACTTCACCTCGACCAACACTGGCCCTGGACCGATGTCCTCATCGACGCCCTCACCCGCGTCCGCACCGCCTTCGGATCACTCTGCGTGACCAAACCCCAAGCGACCCACGCAGCCCTATGAAAGATCCGGGCTAGTAATGACGACCGCGCCCATCTCGATGACGTGACTGGTCTTCGTGTTTCGGCGCCCCCCGACTCTGAGTTCCGGCGGTGGCCTGGTCCCTCCTCACCGGCGACAATCTGCATGTGGAGCTGCAGCCGAGGTTCCGCCGGCTGCAGCGTTGCGTTAGCGGAGCCTGAACTCCGGTGGGCACAAACGCCACCGCCAGCGTGGTCAGTCGTCATCGGACAGCCCCAGTCGGCGCATGGTCTCTTTGCGGCGGTCGTCGACGCCGTGCACGAGGGGGTGTTCGAAGTCCAAGAGGTCGGACATGGCGCGGGCGAGCTCTTCAAAGGTGCACACGCCGTAGCCGTCGGTGACGGATCCGTCGGCGTGGCGGAGGTAGCGCTTCTTGTACTGCGGGCCGTACATGGTCGCGAGGAACGCGGCCATGGTGTGGCGGATGTGGTGGAAGCCGAGCTGCTCGGCGTTCGCCCACGGCAGTTCGCGCTGCCAGCGCTCGTTGAGGTAGTCGATGCGCCGTTCGGTGACGGGCCTGTAGCCCGACTTGGTGCGATACCAGAACACCGGGGCGTCCGGCCGGTAGAGGGGGCTTGCCGGGTCGCACTGCGGGCCGCCGCGCTCCTTCGCGTGGGCGAGGAGCCGGTCGATCAGTTCGCGCGAGACCGGAGTCGGCTGTTTGCGCTTGTACTTGTCGCACATGTCGATCACCTGCCGCTCGCGGTGCAGCTGGCCGACGCCGAGCGTGTGCACGCCTTCGCGGCGGGCGCCGGTGGCGATGCCGTAGTCGAGGATGATGCTGTCGAGCTCGGGGTCGTTGCCGCCGATGCCGGTGACGTAGTGCAACTCGACGAACTCGAACGCGTGCAGCGGCCGGCGTTCCTTGCCGGTGCGCCGCGGCTTGGGGACGTCCTCGGCGTGGTTGATGCCGCCGGTGTGCTGCTTGGCGTCCTTGAACAGGGATCGCAACGCGGCGACGGCGTTCTCCTCGGCGCCGTAGCCGTCACCGTTCTTCGCGACCTGGCCGCGGTTCGCGCGTCGGCGGTTGTCGACGATGCCTTTCTTCACGGCCATGCGCCGCGACACGGCAGCGAGGGCGAGCACGTTGGCTTTGCTGTAGGAGGCGGCCGAGACGCGCTGGTCACCGAGCGCAGGGACGCTCACCCGGCTGGAACGGCACGCTGCACAGTCGCAGCGGCAGGTGAACCCTGCGCCGAGGCACGGTTCGCAGGTCTGGTCGCACACCTCACCGACCCCGTCGCGCAGACGCCGGATCGCGGTGGCGTAGGTGTCGCGGGTGCGCTTGGTGCACCGCTTCAGGTAGTCGTCGATGTGGTCGCGCACCAGCGGCGCGGCGGCGACGCCGAGCAACTGGGCGCGCAGTGCGTCCGGGTCCTGGCCGAGCTGGCGGGCGAGCAGGGCGACCGCGTCGTCGTCGAGTACGTGTCCATCGTTGGTGGGCAGCGGTGCAGGGGTGGGGTGGGTGGTCATCGGATTCCTCCAGTGCGGGCGATACGGGGTTCGGCAAGGGTGCTGCTGGCCGCGATGGCGGGTCCGGCGGCGGGTTCGTCCGGCTGGGTGAGCAGCCGGGCGATGTGGGTCGGCGCGAGCGCCGCGATCAGGTCGGGGTCGCACAGCACGAGCGCCCCGTGGTCGGGCAGCGCGGCGACGAGCAGTTCGTCGCCGGCGGCGACGCCGAGCAGGTCGAGGTGGCGGGGCCGCAGCCCGATGCGCTCCACCCCGCCGGTGCCGATCGTGAACGCGGCGTAGGCGCTGTTGCGGCCACGCGTTGCGGCGCGCTGTTCGGGGCGCTGGGAGACGAGCGCCCAGCCGTCGGCGATCACGACGTCGAGCGCGCCGTCGGCCCAGCCGAGCAGTTCGGCGAGGCCGCGTTCGCCGAGCTGCAGCTTGATCCGGTTCGAGGTGTCGAGCCGGCGGGTGCGGCACCCGAGCGGGAACCGGCCGGTCACGGCAGCGGGCTGCGGGGCGAGGAAGCGGAGCGTGCCGGCGGGCCGCCCGGCGGCGGCGTCGGTGGCCATCGTGCCGATCCGCCCGAGCCGGGTGCGCGCGAGTTGGGTCTGCTCGCGCTGGTGGATCGATGAGACCGGCCGTGTCACCGCGTCCACGGTCTCGACCGCGTGCAGGTGTGCAATCGACGCACGCCCGGTGCGCGTCAGTGGATGCGGGGTGCGCGTGTCGGTGCGGTGATTGCCGCTGGCGGAGCGCCCGGCACCATCGTCGTCATCGCCGTCGTTCGGTGTTCCAGGGACCGTCTCGGGGCCGTTGCGGCCCTCGGGGAGGTCATCATCTGAAACACGGACGAAAGTCCGTTGTGTGGTGGGCGAGGGGGGACTTGAACCCCCACATCCTTTCGAATACTGGCACCTGAAGCCAGCGCGTCTGCCATTTCGCCACTCGCCCGAGTGAAGAACCCGCAGACTACCAACTCCGGCCAGACAGCCCAACACGCCCCGCCGCTGTGCCGCACCGGCGCCGACCCGGCCAGCCGACCCCCACCGGCACCTACCCGGCAGTAGCATTCCGAAAACTATGGGTCTGCAGTCCGTAGAGCAGGCGCTGGAGCGTATGGTCGAGAGCGTGTTCTCGCGTTCATCCCGCACCACCCTTCGCCCCGTCGAACTCGGCCGACGTCTGCTGCGCGACATCGACGACCACCGCACGGTCGACGTGAACGGCCGACGCATCGTGCCGAACGTGTTCACCGTTTACCTCAGCCCCGCCGATCACGCCGGTTTCGCCGACATCGACACCGCCCTGCGCCACGAACTGGCCGAAGCCGCCCGCGAGTACGCACGCGACGAGGGCTACGCGTTCGTCGGCCCGGTGTCGATCGCCTTCGAGGTCGACAACAACCTGAAGCCCGGCCGCTTCGGCATCTTCTCGCACATGCGCGAACTGAAGCACGCCGCCTCACCCTCGCCCTTGGTGGTCGCACCTGCCGCTGCGTCGGCGGCCGCAGCCGTTGCAGCGCCGTCGCCGTTCGCTCCGCAGCCCCCGCACCACGCTCAGCCCGAGCCACTGGCAGCCTCGGCGCTGGCACCCGCACCACTCGAGCAACCCGCCGAGATGCCACTGCCGGGGTTCACCATCGCTCCTGCCGCAGGCGAACCCATTGCAGGACTGGCCGATGCTGCGCAACTGAGCGCCGCTCCGCTCGACCCGCCCGTGCCCAGCGTCGCCTTCGTGCCGGTGCCCCCGCTCGACCTGCACCCGGGCGCCGACCACACTCCTGCGGCGCCACCCGCACCCGCTGCTGCCCCGGTCGCCGCGGTCGCCCCACCCGCACCCGCCACACTCGTGCTGCCCTCGGGCCAGCGCCTGGCGGTCACGGCGCACGCCGTCACCATCGGCCGCCTGCCCGACTGCACCGTCGTCATCAACGACCCGAACGTCAGCCGTCGACATGCCGAGGTGCGCCGCGGTCTGCACGGCACCACCGTCGTCGACCTCGGCTCCACCAACGGCACCAAGGTGAACGGCCAGCGCATCGGCGCCGAGCACACCCTGGCGGCAGGCGACATCATCACCGTCGGCAACACCCACCTGCGGTTCGAGGCGTCGTAACGCCCAGCGGATGAGCGACTCGCTGCTCGGCATCCTCAAGATCGCGTTCCTCGCGCTGCTGTACCTCTTCTTCGCCCGCGTGCTGTGGGCCGTGTGGAGCGAAGTGCGTGGGCCGCGTGTGGGTCGGGTCGCCACCACCGACGGCACCACCGAAGCGGCACCCCGCCCGGGCGTCGACCCCAGTCCGCCGCCGAAGTCGCGCCGTCGGCGTGGCGCAGTGACCAAACTCGTCGTCTTGCAGCCACGCGAGCGCAAAGGCGCCACCTTCGCCATCGCCAGCGAGATCACCATCGGTCGCAGCGCCACGGCCACCATCTCCATCCAGGACGACGCCTTCGTGTCGCACCTCCACGCCCGGCTGTTCCAGACCGAGACCGGCACGATGGTGGAAGACCTCGGCTCCACCAACGGCAGTTACCTGAACGGCGGCCGACTCGACGGGGTGCACCAGATCGCCAAAGGCGACCGCCTGCAGATCGGCGCCAACGTGCTGGAGGCCCAATGAACGTCACCCTCCGCTGGGGCGCCGCCACCCACGCAGGCCGCGTCCGCGAGGCAAACGAAGACTCCTTCCTCGCCCAGGACATGGTGTTCGCCGTCGCCGACGGCATGGGCGGCCACCAGGCCGGCGAAGTGGCCAGTGCGATGGCTGCCGACGTGCTGCGCGACCGACTCACCACGGGCGCACCGAGCACCGACGTGCTGGTGGCCGCAGTCGTCGAGGCCAACGCGGCCATCTTCCAGACCGCTCGGCGCAACAGCTCGCAGCTCGGCATGGGCACCACCATCACCGTGCTCGCGATCGTGCCCGGGGTCGACGGCACCCCGCCGCACCTCGCCGTCGCCAACGTCGGCGACAGCCGCACCTATCTGCTGCGCAGCGGTGCCCTCACCCGCGAAACCGTCGATCACAGCTACGTCCAGGAGCTGCTCGACACCGGCCACATCACCGAAGACGAAGCCCGCAACCACCCCCGCCGCAACATCGTCACCCGCGCCCTCGGCATCGAACCGAGCGTGCGCGTCGATGCCTGGCCGCTCCCGCTCGTACGCGGCGACCGCTTCATCCTCTGCAGCGACGGCCTGGTCGACGAAGTCGACGACACGGCCATCCGCGACCTCGCCCTCGCTCACCCCGACCCGCAGGCAGCCGCCAACCAGCTGGTCGCCACCGCGGTCGACAACGGCGGCCGCGACAACGTGACCGTCATCGTGGTCGACATCCTCGAAGGCGACGACCCCGCCACCCACGACGCCGCGAGCGGCAGCACCGACCCGGCCGCACACCCCTCCGGTCACCCGACCGCCCAACTGCCCGTCGTCGGTGGGGTGGCAGCCGACCCGCTGGCACCCGACACACCGCCGCCCGCCCGCACCGGTGGCCGCCTCGCCGGCCGCATCCCGCAGATGACCGGGCGCACCTTTGCGTTCCTGCTCGTCGTGGCCGTCGTCCTCACGGTCATCATCACCCTCGTCGCCGTGGCCGTCACCCGCAGCGGCGACAGCCCCACGCCCACCACGGTGCCCACCACCAGCACCACGCCTGCCATCACCACGCCCACCACTGCGCCTGCCAGCAGTACGACGGCCGGCAGCGGGCCCAGCACCACCGGGCCATGAGCACCTCATCGCCGATCGCGGCGTCGCGGCGGAGCACCGAGCTCGGCCTCGTCGTGATGGCCGGCGTCGTCACCGCCGTCGCCTACACCCTCGCCTCACTCGGCAAGAACGCCCAGATCCCGCCGGTGATCGTGCCGTTCCTCATCGCCGTGCTCGGCCTGCTGCTACTCGCCCACCTCGCCACCCGCCTGTTCGCCGGCGGCGCCGAACCCACCCTCTTGCCGCTCGCCGCACTGCTGCACGGCATCGGCTACGTGATGATCACCCGGCTCGACGACCGCCTCGCCGGCCTGCAGACCACCTGGAGCCTCATCGCCATCGGCGCATTCGCGTTCACCCTGCTGCTGGTGCAGCGACCCAGCGACCTCGCCCGCTACAAGTGGACCTTCTTCGCCGTCGGAGCCGTGCTGCTGGTGCTGCCCCTCGTGCCCGGCCTCGGGCGCACCTTCGGTGGTGCCCGCATCTGGGTGAGCATCGGCCCGATCAACTTCCAACCCGGCGAGTTCGCCAAGCTGTGCCTCGCGCTGTTCTTCGCCGGCTACCTCGCCGAACGCCGTGAACTGATCGCCGTCGGCAGTTGGCGCGTCGGCCCGCTACGCCTGCCCGAACCGCGTCACTTCATGCCGGTGCTGCTCGCCTGGGGTTTCGCCGTACTGGTGATGGTGGGCCTGAAAGACCTCGGCGCGAGCCTGCTGTTCTTCGCCATGTTCGTCGTGATGCTGTGGGTGGCCACCGAGCGCGCCAGCTTCTTGCTGATCGGCGGCGTGCTGTTCGCCGGCGCAGCGTTCGTGGCGTGGAAGACCTTCGCCAACGTGCAGACCCGCGTCACCATCTGGCGCGACCCGTGGCCCTACTACGAAGGCCGCGGCTACCAGATCATCCAGTCGATGTTCGCCCTCGCCAACGGTGGCGTGGGCGGCACCGGCCTCGGCCTCGGCAGCCCCACGAAGATCCCCGAGGTGAAGAACGACTTCATCTTCGCCGCCATCGGTGAAGAGCTCGGCCTCGTCGGCGCCACCGGCATCCTCATCGCGTTCTTGCTCATCATCGGCGCCGGCCTGCGCATCGCCATCCGCGCCGAACGCCCCTTCGAGAAGATCCTCGCCACCGGCCTCACCGCCATCATCGGCATCCAGGCGTTCATCATCATCGGCGGCGTCATCCGGGTGGTGCCGCTCACCGGCATCACCCTGCCGTTCGTCAGCTACGGCGGCTCGAGCCTGCTCGCCAACTACATCATCCTCGCCCTGCTCGTCCGCATCAGCGACTCGACCGCCCGCCAACTGGGCGAGGTACCCGACTCGCTGTCGCCCGGTGAGCGCCTCGAGGCCCGACGTGCCCGACGTGCCGAACGGCGCGCGGCGAAGGCCGTCGCATGAAGGTCTCGGCATGAACGCGAAGATCCGCCACCTCGCCGTCGGCCTGATCGTGTGTTACGTCGCGCTGTTCGTGCAGCTGAACGTGCTGCAGGTGGGCAAGGAGCAGTCGCTGTCGGCCGACCCGCGCAACAACCGCCAGACCATTCGCGACTTCAACCGGCCCCGTGGCCCCATCGTCACCGCCGACGGCGTGGTGGTGGCCCGCAGCGTGCCCATCGACGACCCCGACGACGAACTCGACCTGCAGCGCGAGTACCCCACCGGCGATCTGTTCGCCAACATCACCGGCTACTACACGTTCAGCTACGGCAGCACCCAGCTCGAGCGCACCAGGAGCGACGTGCTGATGGGCACCACCGCCGCACAGCAGATCCAGGGCATCCCCGACCTGCTCGACAAGCCCGACACCACGGGCTCG
Source organism: Acidimicrobiaceae bacterium (assembly GCA_040380855.1). Classification (GTDB taxonomy): domain Bacteria; phylum Actinomycetota; class Acidimicrobiia; order Acidimicrobiales; family Ilumatobacteraceae; genus VFMC01. The sequence continues at coordinate 7,130 of JBEIIG010000054.1, forward strand.
GTGGTGCTCACCATGCGCGCCGACGCGCAGCTGGTCGCCAAGCAGGCGCTGAACGGACGCGAAGGCACCGTCGTCGTGCTCGAACCGTCGACAGGTGCCGTGGTGGCGATGTACAGCAACCCCACCTTCGACCCGAACCTCGTCGCCGTGCACAACTCCAGCCAGGCCGGCGACGTGCTCGACTTCCTCAACAACTACCCCGGCAAACCGCTGCTGGCGAACGCCTACCAAGAGCGCTACATGCCGGGCTCGAGTTTCAAGGTCGTCACCACCGCCACCGCCCTGGAAGACGGCGTGACCACGATCGACCGGGTCTTCCCGGTGGTGAGCGAGTACACCCCGCCGCAGACCGACGACCCCATCCAGAACTACGGCGGCAAGGAGTGCGGCGGCACGATGGTGGAGGTCTTCTACCGCAGCTGCAACACCCCCTTCGCCGAGATGGCGATCGAGCTCGGCCCCGAACGGATGGTGGCCGGCACGAAGCGGTGGGGTATCGGCGAACGGATCCCCATCGACCTGCCCGGCAGCGTGGCCAGCAAGTTCGGCGAGGTCGACGACTTCACCGATCAACTGCCCCTGCTCGCCATCGGCGGCTTCGGGCAGGGCAACGACGTGATGGTGCCGCTGCACATGGCGATGGTGGCGGCCACCGTCGCGAACCAGGGTCGGATGATGGCGCCCTATGTGGTCGACACCACGCTGTACCACGACGGACGCGTCCTTCAGCGCACCAGTCCTTCGGTGTGGAAGACACCGATCACCTCCACCACCGCTGCGCAGCTCACCGGCATGATGATCGACGTCGTCACCCGCGGCACCGGCAAACCGATGCAGCTCGCCAACGGCATCCAGTCGGCCGCCAAGACCGGCACCGCGCAACTGAACGCAACCGGAGAACCACAACGCTCGCACGCCTGGATCATCGGCTTCGCCCCGGCCCAGGCACCGCGGTATGCCATCGCCGTCATGCTGAAAGGCACCAACGACGAGATCAGCGCGGGCACCGGCGGCAAGTTGGCCGGCCCGATCGCGAAGCAGGTGCTCGACTACCTGTTCAGCACCGACCCGTCCACCCCACCATCGAACGCGCAACCGTGACCAGGCCAGCCTGGGTATCCTTCGCCCACCCTTCTGTGCGTCGCTCGTCAGCGAAGTAGGCAACCTTGACCGACAACAACGAACGGATCGTGCTGAACGAGCGCTACGTGATCCTCAACCGGATCGGGCGCGGCGGCATGGCCGACGTGTTCCTGGCGCGCGATCAACTGCTCGATCGACCGGTCGCCATCAAGGTGCTGTTCCCCGAGTACGCCACCGACCCCAACTTCGTCGAACGCTTCCGCCGCGAGGCCCAGGCCGCCGCCAACCTCAACCACCCCAACATCGTCAGCGTCTACGACTGGGGCAAGTACTCGAACACCTACTTCATGGCGATGGAGTACGTGCAGGGCCGCACCCTGGCCGACATCCTGCGCGCCAACGGCCGCATCAGTTCGGTGCAGGCCGCCGAGATCGCCAGCGAAGTGTCGGCTGCGCTCAGCTTCGCCCACCGCAACGGTGTGGTGCACCGCGACATCAAGCCCGCCAACATCCTCATCGGCTCGGCCGGGCAGGTGAAGGTGGCCGACTTCGGCATCGCCCGAGCGATGAACGCGCCCATCGAGGCCAACCTCACCCAGGTGGGCTCGGTGATGGGCACCGCCACCTACTTCTCGCCCGAGCAGGCCCAGGGTGCCCAGCCCGACCCGCGCAGCGACCTCTACTCGCTCGGCATCGTGCTGTACGAGATGGTGGCGGGCCGGCCGCCGTTCACCGGCGACAACCCGGTGGGAATCGCCTACAAACAGGTGCACGACGCACCGCAACCGCTCAACCAGATCATCGCCGACATCCCCAAACCGTTCGAGGCGATCGTCGCCAAACTGCTCGCCAAGAACCCGGCGATGCGCTACGCCGACGCCGAAGCCCTGCGCGCCGACCTGCGCCGCTTCCGCGCCGGCGAACCCGTTCAGGCCCTCACGTCGATCACGCCGCCGGCTGCCACCGTGGCCCTCCCCACACAGGCCGCCGCGCAAGCCGCCTATCAGGCCACCGCTGCCATGCCGCGCACGGCCACGATGCCGCAACAGCCGCAGCAGTACCAGCAGGCCCCGGTGCCGCCGCCCCGTGGTCGCAACGGCCTGTACGCAGCGCTCGGCTTCCTGGTGGTGGTCGGCCTGGTGGTGGGTGGCATCTTCCTCTACAACGCGCTCACCAAGAAGGACTCGACCCCACCCGTGGCAGCCACCGTGGTGGTGCCCAACGTGGTCGGCCTCGACTACGACACCGCAACCACCACGCTCAGCAACGCCGGGTTGTCGATCGAACCGGTGGCGCTCGAGAACCCCGAGGTGCCCGAGAACCAGGTGTACCAGACCGATCCGCCCGCCAGCACCGTGGTGCAGAGCGGTTCGGTGGTGAAGGTGTTCTTCAACCCGTCGAAGCAGCCGGTGCCCGTTCCCGACGTCACCGGCCAGAACCTCGAGGAAGCCAAGCGACTCCTCACCGAGGCGGGCTTCTCGGTCGCCGCCATCACCGCCGAGATCTCCGACCTGCCGAAAGACACCGTCATCCGTACTGATCCGGCCGCCACCACACCGCTGAAGGTGGGCTCGCCGGTGGCGATCGTGCTGTCGGGTGGCCCCAACACCCAGACCATCCCCGATGTCGCCACCCAGCAGGTCGCCGCCGCCACCGCCACGTTGCAGGGCGAACCGTTCGGCTTCATCGTCACCACCAAGACCGAGGTGAGCGACACCGTCGCCAAGGACGTGGTCATCCGCACCGAACCGGCTGCCGGCGGGCAGCTGGCCGTGGGCGGGTCGATCACGCTGATCGTGTCGAGTGGGCCCGAGCAAGTGCTCGTCGACCCCTACGTCGGCCTCACCGAGGCACAGGCCCGCACCCAGATCACGGCCAAGGGCCTGCAGGTGAACGTCACCTATGTCAATGTGCCGGCGGGCGATGCCAATGCCGGGCTCGTCATCTCGCAGAGCCTGCCTGCCGGTACGAAGGTCGACCCGAAGACGATGATCGGGCTGCAGGTGGGCAAGGCGGTGGCGCCGCCGTCGACCACCAGCACGACCACCACGACGACGGTGCCGCCCACCACCACCTCCACCACCACCACGACGACCACCACACCGTGACGGAGCGCCCCGGTCGCCGGGGCGGTGCACACTCGGTGGGGTCAGCCGACCGCGACGGCGCGCAGGAAGTTGGCCAACAGATCGTGGCCGGCTGCGGTGAGGATGCTCTCGGGGTGGAACTGCACACCCTCCACGGGCAGGCTCCGGTGCCGCACGCCCATGACGATGCCGTCGTCGGTGGTGGCCGTCACCTCCAGGCAGTCGGGCATCGTGGCCGGGTCGATCACGAGGCTGTGGTACCGGGTGGCGACGAGCGGGTTGGGGAGTCCAGCGAACACACCCACTCCCTGGTGGTTGATCGACGACGTCTTACCGTGCATCAACTGCGGCGCCCGCACCACCGATGCGCCGTACACGTGCCCGATCGCCTGATGCCCCAGGCACACCCCGAGCACGGGCACACCCCGCTCGGCGAAGGCGGGGATAGCGGCACAGATGATGCCGGCGTCTTCGGGCCGACCGGGCCCGGGTGACAGCAGCACGGCATCGGGATGCAACGCCAGCGCCTCGTCGACGGTGAGCTCGTCGTTGCGCACCACGGTGGGTTCGGCCCCGAGCTCGCCGAAGTACTGCACGAGGTTGTAGACGAAGCTGTCGTAGCTGTCGATCACGAGGACGTGCGGGCCGGACACGGCTACAGCGTAGACTCCCGTTCCGTGCCACCTCCCAAGAGAACGACATCCGGCCGGGTCACCCCGAAGGGCACCGTGCCCGGGGCACCTCGCCCCGCTGCCAGCACCGAGCACCACCCGGCCGCCTCGTCGCGGTACACACCGCCCACCCCCGCCGAGATGAACGAGAGCCCGCGCTGGGTGCCCATCTTGATGGCGGTGCTGATCGGTCTGGGCGCCGTCACGATCCTGCTGCGCTACCTCGTGTGGACCGACTCGAACCTGCCCGTGCTGTTCGGTCTGATCTTCCTGCTGGGTGGCCTGTACACCGCCACCAAATGGCGCTAGCGGGCTCGGCCCGCACCTGATCCGCGGGTTACACCGCTGTCATTCGGACACAAGGTTGTCCACAGCCTGTGGATGTCATTCGAAGATCGGGGCCATGATGATCATGTCCTCGAGGCAGTGCCGCGGGGGTGGGGGATCCTCGTCGGGGGCGAGTGTCAACTTGATCTCCAACCCGCAGACACTGCAGCGATACCGTACGTTCACCCTGCGCATCTCTCCGGCGGGCGGAGGCGGGGGAAGCGGCGTGGTCATGCTCCGCAACAGGCCGATTCCGGTTTTCCACAGGACCGCGCCCATCAGAACACCTATTCCGACCCAGATGATGGTCGAGAACGCAGGCATGTGGACAGACTACCGAGGCAGCCGGGCTGCCAGCCGGTGGATCGCTCGGGCGCTCAGCCGAGGCGCTCGATGATCGTGGCGTTGGCCATGCCGCCGCCCTCGCACATCGTCTGCAGGCCGTAGCGACCACCGGTGCGCTCGAGCTCGTTCAGCAGGGTGGTCATCAACCGGGCGCCCGATGCACCGAGCGGGTGGCCGAGGGCGATCGCCCCACCGTTCACGTTCACCTTGTCCATGTCGGGGTGGAGTTCCTTCTCCCACGCCAGCACCACCGAGGCGAACGCTTCGTTGATCTCGACGAGGTCGATCTGGTCGATCGTCATCCCCGCCCGCGCCAGCACCTTGTGGGTGGCCGGGATCGGTGCGGTGAGCATCAGGCGCGGATCGGCACCGGCCAGGGAGAAGTCGACGAACCGGGCCCGCGGGGTGAGGCCGAGTTGCTTGGCGCGCTCTTCGCTCATGATCAGCAGTGCCGAGGCACCGTCGGTGATCTGCGACGAGTTCCCAGCGGTCACCCGGCCACCTTCGTCTTCGGGACGGAACGACGGCTTCAGCTTGGCGAGGCTCTCCATCGTCGTGTCGCGCAGGCCCTCGTCGGTGGTCATCATCACACCGTCGGCACCCATCACGGGCAGGATCTCGCGCTGGAATCGGCCCTCGGCCGTGGCCCGGGCGGCGTAGGCCTGCGACCGGACACCGAAGGCGTCCATGTCGTCGCGGCTGATCCCCCACTGATCGGCGATCAACTCGGCCGAGATGCCCTGGGGCACCAGGCCACCTTCGGGTGCGTAGCGGGCACCCACGGCCGGACCGAACGGGAAGCCGAACTTGCCGTCGGCCATCGAGGCGCCCATCGGCACGCGGGTCATCACTTCCACACCGGATGCAACGACGATGTCGTACGCGCCGGCCATCACGCCCTGGGCGGCGAAGTGCGCCGCCTGCTGGCTCGAACCGCACTGGCGATCGACCGTGGTGCCGGGCACCGTGTCGGGCCAACCGGCGGCGAGCACGGCATTGCGGGCCACGTTCACGCCCTGTTCGCCCACCTGCATCACGCAGCCCATCACCACGTCGTCGATCTGCGCCGGGTCGACCCCGGTGCGCTCGACGAGTGCCTTCAGGGTCTCGGCGACGAGGTCGACCGGGTGCCAGTCCTTCAGCTTGCCGTTGCGGCGACCCAGCGGGGTGCGGATGGCATCGACGATGACTGCAGTGGTCATGGCGGACTCCTCGAACATCGGACCCGACCAGGGGATTCGGCCGGAAGCAGGGAGTCTGCTGCCTCCTCGGCGCCGACCCCAAACCGGAGCACCAGTTCATTTCGCGGGCCCGGTGACCTGCACCCGAGGTCGACAGGGCGATCGGGGAATGCGGGGAAGGAAACCGGAAGAAGAAACCAGGCGTGTCGCCATACCTATCGGCCGGTATCCGCGCGAGAATCGGCCCCATGACCTCCACCATCGCCGAGATCGACGCCGCCGTCGCCGGAGCCACCGCTCCCCGCCTCTTCCTCGACCTGGTCGCCGCCCACGGCGACATCCCTGCGCTCCACTCGATGCGCAGCGACGCACCGGGTACCTGGAACGAGTGGACCTTCGCCCAATTCGCCGAGCAGGTGGCCACCGCCGCCGCCGGCCTGCAGGCAGTCGGGGTGCACACCGGCGAGCGCGTACTGCTGATGATGCGCAACCGCCCCGACTTCCACTGGCTCGACCTCGCCGCCCAGTTCGTACGCGCCACCCCGGTGAGCATCTACAACTCGTCGTCGCCCGAAGAAGTGCAGTACCTGTCGCACCACGCCGAGGCCGAGATCGCCATCGTCGAAGACGCCGGCTTCCTCGAGCGCATGCTGAAGGTGCGCGCCGAACTGCCGGAACTGCAGCACATCTTCGTCATCGAGCCGCTCGCCGACGGCGTCTACCCCGAGGGCGTGCACCCGATCGAGGAACTGATGAGCCATGGCCGGGCCGATCTCGCCCAACTCGCCGCCGACACCTCGCCCGACGACATCGCCACACTCATCTACACCAGCGGCACCACCGGCCCGCCCAAGGGCGTGATGATCAGCCAGTACAACGTCGTGTACACCGTCGAGTCGCTGCGCCGCTGTATCGCGTTCGACAGCTTCGTCGGCAAGCGCGCGGTCAGCTACCTGCCCATGGCCCACATCGCCGAGCGCATGATGAGCCACTACCAGGGCTTCCTGCTCGGCTACAGCGTCTACTGCTGCCCCGACCCGGCTCTGCTGCCCACCTACCTCGGCGCCGTGCACCCCCAGATCGTGTTCGGCGTGCCGCGCGTGTGGGAGAAGATCTACAACGGCGTCAACGCCGCCCTCGCCGCCGACCCCGACCGGAAGGCCAAGTTCGACGAAGGTGTCCAGGCCGCCCTGGCCATCAAGGCCGCCCAGCGCGCCGGCACCGCCACCCAGGAGCAACTCGACACCTGGGCGTTCCTCGACGCCGTCGCCTTCACCACCGTACGCGGCCTGGTGGGCCTCGACGCCGTGCAGATCGCCGTCACCGGCGCCGCCCCCATCCCGCGCGAAGTGCTCGAGTGGTACAACGCCGTCGGTGTGCCGCTGAGCGAGATCTACGGCATGAGCGAGTCGAGTGGGCCGATGACATGGAGCCCCGAGGCCAACATCCCCGGCTCGGTGGGCCGCGAGATCCCCGGCTGCGAGGTGCGCATCGCCGACGACGGCGAGATCATCTGCCGCGGCGGCAATGTGTTCCAGGGCTACCTGAAGCAGGCCGACAAGACCGCCGAGACCCTCGTCGACGGTTGGCTGCACTCGGGCGACATCGGCACCATCGACGAGCAGGGCTATGTGCGCATCGTCGACCGCAAGAAGGAACTGATCATCACCTCCGGCGGCAAGAACATCAGCCCCGCCAACCTCGAAGCCGCGCTGAAGACCATCCCCTTGGTCGGCCAGGCCGCCGCCATCGGCGATGCCCGCAAGTTCTGCTCGGCACTGCTGGTGCTCGACCCCGAGGCCGCAGGCGTGTGGGCCAAGGCCCACGGCAAGGAAGGCACCCCGCTGGTGCAGTTGGCCAGCGACCCCGAGGTGCTCGCCGAGGTGCAGGCCGGTATCGACGTGGTGAACCAGCAGTTCGCCCAGGTGGAGCAGATCAAGAAGTTCGTGCTGCTGGGCGACGAATGGATGCCCGACAGCGACCTGCTCACCCCCACCTCGAAGCTGAAGCGCCGTGGCATCCACGCCCGCTTCGCCGCCGAGATCGAATCGATGTACGCCGGCCTCGACTGACCGGGCCGTGAGCGGCCTCCAGGTCGAGCCCGCCGACCACCGCGGCTGCGAAACCGTCGACTGGTAGCGTCGCCCGTCGCACCGGTGCGACGTGGCACCGACGAACAGCTCCAGGGGAACAACATGAACGTCGGCTTCATCGGTCTCGGCAACCTCGGCAACTACCTGGCCGCCTCACTCGTGCGCGCCGGGCACCCGGTCACCGTCACCGACATCAACCGCTCGCTCGCCGACTCGCTCGTCGCCGCCGGCGCCCGCTGGGCCGACACCGCGAAGGCCGTCGCCGAGGCCAGCGACGTGGTGTTCACCTGCCTGCCCTCGCCGAAGGTGATCGAGATCGTCGCCACCGGCCCCGACGGCATCTTCGCCGGCCTGCGCGCAGGCGGCACCTGGATCGACATGAGCACCAACGACCAGAGCGAGACCATGCGCATGGCCGGCCTGGCCGCCGAGCACGGCATCAGCATGCTCGAGTGCCCGGTCACCGGCGGCGTGCACAAGGCAGCCGAGGGCGATATCACCGTGCTGGTGGGAGGCGACGAAGACGTGTTCGCCCGCCACCGTCACCTGCTCGAAGCCGTCGGCAACCCCATCCTCTACATGGGCCCGCTCGGCAGCGCCGCGGTCATCAAGGTGATCACCAACATGCTCGCCTTCATCAACCTCGTCAGCATCGGCGAGGCGCTGATGCTGGCCAAGCGCGGCGGCCTCGACCTGGCCAAGGCCTACGAGGCCATCAAGGAGAGTTCGGGCAACAGCTTCGTGCACGAGACCGAGGGCCAACTCATCCTCAACGGTTCGTACGACATCCAGTTCACCATGGCCCTTGCGCTGAAAGATCTCGGCTTCGCGCTCGGCTTCGGTCGCCAGTTCGGCGTGCCGCTGGAACTCGCCGGCCTCACCGAACAGACCTTCATCCGCGCCGCCGCCCAGTACGGCACCGAGGCCTGGTCGACCCAGGTGGTGAAGCTGCTCGAAGACGCCCTCGGCACCGACCTGCGTGCCCCCGGCTTCCCCGCCCGGCTGCAATGAACCATCCGGCCGACCCGACGAACCAGGCAGCCAGCGAGGCCGAGACCCGCCTCGACCTCGCCGCCGCCTTCCGTTGGGCCGCCCGACTGAACCTGCACGAGGGTGTGGCCAACCATTTCAGTGCCGCCGTCTCACCCGACGGCAGCCGCTTCCTGCTGAACCCGCGCGGCGCACACTTCTCGCGCATCACGGCCAGCGGCCTGGTGCTGCTCGACGCCCACGAGGCCGGCGCCCACGGCCCGGGACCCGATGTCGACCCCACCGCCTGGTACCTGCACGCCCATCTGCACCAGCACGTGCCGCAGGCCCGGGTGGTGCTGCACACCCACATGCCCCACACCACCGCGCTCGCCTGCCTGGCCGACTACGAGTTCCAGATGCTCGACCAGAACGCATGTCGCTTCTTCGGCCGCATCGCCTACGACCGGCACTACAGCGGCATGGCACTCGACGACACCGAGGGCAGGCGCGTGGCCGCACTGTTCGACGGCGGCAAGAGCGTGCTGTTCATGGCCAACCACGGCGTGATGGTGGTGGCCGACAGCGTGGCCGAGGCGTTCGACGAGCTGTACTACCTCGAACAGGCCGCCCGACTGCAGGTGATCGCCCTGTCGACCGGCCGCCCGCTCAGCATCGTGCCCGACGACATCGCCGCCATGGCCTGCCAGCAGTGGCGCGACTACCCCGACGGCTGGGTGCTGCACATGCACGCCCTGCGCAGCATCCTCGACACCGACGACCCCGGCTACCGCGACTGACCCGCCACCGGACTGCGTCGGGTCAGCGGACCGGGCGACCCTGGAAGTCGCCGATCAACGACACCGTCACCGTGTCGCCCGGTGCGCGCTGCGCCAACTCGGCCAACTTCACGCGGTAGTACTCGTCGCGCAGATCACCGGCCGACGCCGCGTTGTAGGTGGGGTAGATGGCGCGCCGGTCGAGCGACGACGTGTTCGGGCCGCTGCGGTGCGGGGTGAGCGAGTGGAACCACAGCGTCTGACCGGCACGCACCTCGACCGGCTGCCACGTCATCGACGCCTCCACCTCGGCCGGGATGCACCCACGCGCGTCGCCGGGGATGAGTACCTGGTGACGGGCGTCGACCACCTCGAGGCAGCCGTTCTCGAGCAGCGAGTCGTCGATGGCCACCATGCACGACACGTGCGAGGCGATGAACGGATAGGCGGGAGCGTCCTGGTGCGCGGCGTACCCGGCACCACCGGCGAGCTTGTAGTTGATCTTCTCCTTGTACAGCACCGCTGCCTCGCCCAGCACCAGCGCGGCGGTGGCGGGAAGGTCGCCGGCGGTGAGCAGGGCACGCATGCCCGCATGGAACGGCACGAAGTTCTCGGTGCGGCACAGCTTCGGGCCGTCGTCGGTGAGCTCGCGGTAGTGCAGCCACTCGCCCGCTTCATCGGGCCAGGCCATGATCTCGTCGACCCACGCGCGTACCTCGGCCAGCCGGGCCGCATCGAGCGTGTCGGTGAGCAGCCAGCCGTGCTCGGCGAAATGCACTGCGCCCGCCGGGTCGGTGGGTGCGAACGAAGCAGGTGTCGACATCGGGGCCCTCACCGACCCAACTTCGACAGCAGGCGCTGCAACGCGACGATGTCGCTGTCGGTCACCACCTGGGCGAAGTGCTTCTGCACGCCACGTCGGTAGATCACGCTCGCATCGCGCCACAGCAGGCGGCCGTCGCGGGTGAGGGTGACCGTCACCGCCCGGCGATCGGTGGGCTCGGGCGTGGCCTCACGTTCGACGAACCCCTCGCCCTCCATCCGGTCGAGTCGCCGCGACAGGCTCGACGCCACCTCACCCAGCTCGCTGCACAGCTTGCTCACCCGCATCGCCCCGCCTGCTCGCTGCAACGCCGACATCACCTCGAACCACGCCAGCGGCAGGTCGAACTCGTCGACGAGATCGGCGTCGATCTGGCGTGCCACTGCGGTGACGGTGCGGTCGAGTGACCGCCACAGCCCGATGCGTTCAGCGTCGAGGCGGGGCACCGGCGGCCCGTCAGGCCGTTGCTTTCAAAGCGGCGCCGAACGCCGCCAGGGCGAGGTCGATCTCGGCCTCGTTCACCACCAGCGGCGGCATCCACCGCAGGCAGGTGCCGTAGGTGCCGGCGTTCATCAGGATGAGGCGACCCTCCTCGAGGCAGTGCTTCTGGATGGCCGCCACCCGCGCGGCATCGCTGAACTCGGTGCCCACCATCAGGCCCAGACCGCGCACCTGGGTGATGACGTCGTGCTCGCGCTGCAGCTCGCGGATACCCGCCTGCAACTGCTCGCCCCGCGCGTTCACGTTGGCCAGGAACGCCGGGTCGCTCATGATCTCGATCGTGGCCAACGCTGCCGCGCAGCCCATCGCGTTGCCGCCGTAGGTACCGCCGTGGCTGCCCTTGGTCCACTTGTCGTCGAGCTCGCGACGGGTGCCCAGCGCGGCGAACGGGAAACCGCTGGCGATGCCCTTGGCCATGCAGATGATGTCGGGCTCGAGGCCGTAGTGCTCGACCGCGAACATCTTCCCGGTGCGACCGAAACCGCTCTGCACCTCATCGGCGATGAACAAGATGCCGTGCGCCCGGCACCGTTCGACCAGGCCGTGGATGAACGCAGGCGGCGCCGGGATGTAGCCACCTTCGCCCAGCACCGGCTCGAGGATGACCGCAGCGGTCTCGTCGGGTGCCGTCATCGACTTCAACAGATGGTCGAAGCCCTGCAGCGCCCGGGCCACCTCGGCGTCCTGGTCGGCGGCGAGCGGGCTCGGGTACGGCGCCACGAAGATGCCGGCCGGCAGCGGGGCGTGGCCGGCGCGGTAACTGGTCTTGCTGGTGGTCATCGCCATCGCCAGGTGGGTGCGGCCGTGGAAGCTGCCGCTGAACACCACCACGTGCGGGCGCTTGGTGGCCTGCTTGGCCAGCTTCACCGCGGCCTCGGTGATCTCGGCACCCGAGTTGGCGTAGAAGAACGTGTCGATCGCGCCGGGCGACAGGTCGGCCAACTTCGCCGCCAGCGGCTCGAGCAGATCGTGCTTGAACACGTTCACCTGAGCGTGGATGAATCGCTGCGCCTGATCGGCGATCGCCTTGGCCACCTTCGGGTGGGCGTGACCGGTGGAGTTCACCGCGATGCCGGCGGCGAAGTCGAGGTACTCCTCGCCACCGGTGGTGGTGACCCAGCACCCGTGCCCACTCGCCACTTCCAGCGGCGTGACCGAGAACCAGACATTCGACAGATGCGACTCGCTCATGGCCGCGAGCCTAGTCACGCGGTCGAGGCCCGCCGCCCCGCCCCTCGAGAGCCCGGGGGTTCAGCGGACGACGAACGGCGGGTCGGTACGCGGGTCGAAGCTGCGGCTCCACTGGGCGAACTCGGTGGCGAAGTACTCGAGCCGCCGACCCGTCACCTCGGCCAACTCGATCACCGTGCCGGGGTGGTCCTCGGTGAGGTAGTAGCGGAAGCGACCCTTCGGCCCGATGCGACCGCCGCTCCACAACTGCCACCCCGCGTCGGCCACCAGTGCCTCGGCAGCATCCATGTCGGTGGGCCAGTAGGCGATGTGGTGCAGGCCGCCGTCGGGGCAGCGGTCGAGGAAGTCGAGATAGGTCGACGGCTGGTCGTTGTGCTGGGCGATCAGCTCGACCTGCAGGTCGCCCAGGTGGGCGATGGCGATGGTGAAGTCGAGTTGCCCCGGCTGGCCGCGGTGCACGAAGTCGTCGACCGGCGGGTGTTCGACGAGCAGCCATGGGCCGATGCCCAATACGCCCACCCAGTGCTGGATGTGATCGTGCAGCCGTTCGGCCGGCACGACGTAGCCGAGTTGACGCACTTCACCGAATGCAGCGACCGGGTTCACCCGGCCGACGTTACGCCGACGCCGTTGCGAATGCTGCGGCGAGCACGTCGAGATACGTGTCGGCGAGATGGAACGTCATCGCGTCGCGTACCCGCTCGGGCACGTCCTCCAGATCGGGGCCGTTGCGCTTGGGCAGCACCACCTCGGTGAGGCCGGCCCGATGCGCAGCGAGCACCTTCTGCTTCACACCACCGATGGGCAACACCTTGCCCTGCAGGGTGATCTCGCCCGTCATGCCCACCGTCGGCTTCACCGGTCGATCGGTGAGCAGGCTGACGAGCGCCGTGGTCATCGTGATACCCGCCGACGGGCCGTCTTTCGGCACGGCACCCGCAGGCACGTGCACGTGCACGCGCTTGGCCAACGTGGCCGGGTCGATACCCAACTGCTCGGCGTGCGAGCGCACGTACGACAGGGCGATGTGGGCGCTCTCTTTCATCACGTCGCCCAACTGCCCGGTGAGGGTGAGCACAGGCTCGGCCGTGCTCTGCTCGCCACCCGCCAGCGGGAACGCCGTGGTCTCGATGAACAGCACATCGCCGCCGCTGCCGGTGACGGCCAGGCCCGTCGCCACACCGGGCACGCTGGTGCGCTCGGGCACCGAGACGAGGTCGTGCTCGTCGACCCGCGGCCGGCCGATCCAGCTGCGCACCTCGTCGGCGGTCGCGGCGATGGGCGCAGTGCGCGTGCCCGTGGCGATGGCCGCAGCCACCTTGCGGGCCAGCTTGCCCAACTCTCGTTCGAGCGAACGCACCCCGGCCTCGCGCGTGTAGCCGGTGATGATGGCGCGCACTGCCGCTTCGTGCACCTCCACCTCGTCGGCCCGCAACCCGGCGCGCTCGAGTTGGCGGGGCAGCAGATAGCGCTGGGCGATGAACACCTTCTCGTCCTCGGTGTAGCCGTCGAGGCGCACCAGCTCCATGCGGTCGAGCAACGGCGCGGGGATGGTCTCGGCGATGTTGGCGGTGGCGATGAACACCACCTGCGACAGGTCGAGCTCGACCTCGAGGTAGTGGTCGCGGAACGTGTGGTTCTGCGCCGGATCGAGCACCTCGAGCAGTGCTGCCGTGGGGTCGCCGCTCCATCCGCCGGCGCTGAGCTTGTCGATCTCGTCGAGCAGCACCACCGGGTTCATGCTGCCGGCCTCGATGATGGCCCGGGCGATCCGGCCCGCCTGGCTGCCCACGTAGGTGCGGCGGTGCCCGCGGATCTCGGCTTCGTCGCGCACGCCACCCAGGGCCACGCGCACGAAGTTGCGACCCATCGCCCGCGCCACCGATTCGCCGAGGCTGGTCTTGCCCACCCCTGGCGGGCCGACGAGGGTGATGACGGTGCCCGCGCCCCGGCCGGTGTCGGCGATGTCGCGGTCGTGGCGCAGCTTGCGAACGGCGAGGAACTCGACGATGCGGTCCTTCACGTCGTCGAGACCGTGGTGATCGGCGTCGAGCACGGCACGGGCGTCGATGAGGTCGAGCCGGTCGTCGGTGCGGTTGGCCCACGGCAGGGCCAGCACCCGGTCGAGCCAGGTGCGCACCCACGAGTGCTCGGGCGACTGGTTGCTCATCCGCTCGAGCCGGTCGATCTCGCCACCGATGAACGTGGCTGCCTTGTCGGCCAGGTGCGGGCGCAGCGCCTCCAGGCGGCTGCGGTACTCGCCCACCACGTCGTCGTCGCCCTCGCCCAACTCCTTGCGGATGGCGGCCATCTGCTGGCGCAGCAGGTACTCGCGCTGCTGCTTGTCGACCCCTTCGGTGACGTCGGCGCGAATCTTCGAAGTGACCTGCAGCTCGGCCAGATGGTCCTTGGCCCAGTCGCTCACCAGCGTCACACGCTGGTGCACGTCGACGGCGTGCAGCACCTCGGCGCGCATCTCGGCCGACACTTCGGCCCAGGCCACCACCGCATCGGCCAGCGCACCGGGCTCGGCCACCGTGCGCACGATGTCGGGCAGGCGGCGGCTCTGGCGCAGCTTGGCGATCTCTTCCAGCACCACCCGCAACTCGCGGGTGGCAGCCTCGACGCGCGGTGTGGGCCGCGGATCGGCGATCACCTCCACGTCGGCGTGGTCGGCGCCACGCTCGGAGGTGTGGCGGGCGACGATGCGCACCCGGCGCTCGGCCTGCACGATGGCGGCCGGCTGGCCACCGGGCAGGTTGCCGGCGTTGGGCACCCGGGCCACCACACCGATGGTGTCGCCGCTGCGCGGCGCCGCCTCGGTTCCGGGGCTGTCGGAGTCGGCCCTTTCGGCCACCAGCACCACCCGGCCGTCGCCGGCCAGTGCCGCCTCGACCGCTCGGCGCACCTCGTCGTGGTCGAGCGCCAGGGTGATGAGCGTGCCGGGCAGCACCACGGTGGGCAGCGGGAGGATCGGCAACCGCACCGATGTGGGTGCCGCGGGATCGGAGATCGTCGTTGCGTCGGTGTCAGACATGTGGCGAAGGGTACCCACAGAAATCTTGATTGCAACCGACTCAACTTCCCGCCGTCACCGGCTCCGGCACGCTCAGGTCGGTGGCGGCGGAGCGGTGAGGGCAGCGGCCTTGGCCAGCGCCTCGTCCCATGTCGCACCGGCGGCGATGAGCGACCGGAACGGCATCACCATCTTCGGCATGCTCACCCCCAGCACACCCCGCAGCCGACCCTGCCACCCGTACAGCGCGGCGAACGCACCGTCGAGCGACCCGGCGAACACGTGCACGTCGTCGCCACCGTGTGCCCGGCCGACGAACTGGATGCGGCTCTCGAACTGATCGCTCCAGAAGAACGGTACGGCTGCGTACGGTGTGGGCGCCTCGCCGCACGCGACGGCCAGCAGGTTGCGAGCCGCCGCCGCGCCCTGCTCGGCTGCGTTGGTCCAGTGCTCGACGCGCATCTCGACATCGTCGTGGCCGTCGAACACATGGTTCGGCCAGCGAGCGCAGTCGCCGGCCGCGTACACACCGGGCACCCCAGCGTTCAGTGTGTCGTCGCACACCACGCCGTCGCGCAGCGTCAGCCCGCTGCCCTCCAACCAGCCGGTCGACGGCGCCACCCCCACACCCACCAGCACCACATCGGCGGGCACGAGATCACCTGCGCCCAGGCGCACGCCCGTCACCCGGGTGCCATCGCCTTCGATCGCAGCCACCTGCACCCCGCAGCGCAGGTCGATGCCGTGGCGGGTGTGCACGCCGGCGACTGCCGCGCCCATCTCGGCGCCCAGACCGCGCATCAGCGGGGCCGGCGCACCCTCGAGCACCGTCACCGTGCATCCCGCCGTCTGCGCCGTGGCCGCGGCTTCGAGACCGATGAACCCGGCGCCGATCACCACCAGCCGCACCCCGGCGCCGAACCGGGCCCGCAGGTCGAGGGCATCGGCAAGGGTGCGCAATTCGCACACGCCGTCGAGATCGGGCTGGCCGGGCAGACGACGCACGGCTGCACCGGTGGCGATGATCAGTCCGTCGGAGGCGATGGTCGAACCGTCGGCCAGGGTGAGTTGGCGCGCGACCGCGTCGAGCGCGGTGGCGGCGACACCGAGCCTCCAGGTGAGGTCGAGTTGTGCGAAGTCGTCGGCCTTGCGCAGTCGGATGCGGTCGGCATCCCATTCACCGGCCAGCAACTTCTTCGACAGCGGGGGCCGGTCGTAGGGCATCTCGGTCTCGGCACCCACGAGCGTGATGGCCCCGGTGAAGCCTTCACTGCGCAACGTCTCGCACGCCCGCAACCCGGCGAGCGAAGCACCCACGACCACCACATGTTCCATCGTCGCCAGCATGGCATGGGGCGGTACGGTCGGGGGACATGGACCAGGTGTTGCGCACTCCTCCTCCGCCGGTCGACGTGGCCAGCGCTCCCGCTGTGGCGGCCGCCACCTTCGGCATCGAAGCCGACGCTGCGGTCGACCTCGGCAGCGAACGCGACCGCGCGTTCTTGTTGCATGCCGCCGGCGAACCGATCGCCGTGATGAAGGTGTCGAACGCGGCCGAGCACCCCGACGTGCTCGACATGGAAGCCGGTGCTGCATTCCACGCCCTCATGGTCGACCCGGCGTTGCCCGTGGCCCAGCCCTACCCGGCCCGCACCGGCCTGTATCGAGAGGGCTGGACCATTCCGGCCGGCACCTTCTGGGTGCGGATGTACGACCTCATGCCCGGCACCCGCCGGGCCGACCCCACCACCCTCGCCGATCGGGCCGTTGTCGACTGGGGCACCACCACCGCCCGCCTGGGCCGGGCGCTGCGCGGCTTCATCCACCCACGAGCCATCCGCGCCCTGCCGTGGGACGTGCAACACGCCCTGCAGGTACGGCCCATGCTGCCCGCCATCACCGACCCCACCGTTCGGCGGTTGGTCGCCCACACCCTCGACCGGTTCGAAGAGATCGTCGCCCCGCGCTGGGCCTCGTTGCGCGCCCAGGTGGTGCACGGCGATCTCACCACCGACAACGCCCTCGTCGCACCCGACGGCACCATCAGCGGCATCATCGACTTCGGCGACATGAGCCACACCGCGCTGGTGGTCGACATCGCGTCGATGCTCGACTCGCTCGCCGCCGACCGCAGCCACGACGAGATGCTGCGCATCGCCCGGCTCGCGCTCGACGGCTACCAGCGGATCACCCCGCTCGAACCCGACGAGCTGGCGATCATCGGTGAACTGTGGGCGGCCCGCACCGCCGTCGGCCTCGCCATCGGGTCGTGGCGCGCCACCGAAGGCCTGGAAGACCCAGCCTTCGCCCAGCGCTACCACGCCGGCGCCGCAACGATGCTCGACCGGTTGGTCAGCACCGGATGGCAACGCCTCTCGGCCGAACTCGCCGGCAGCCACGACGGCACCACCGACTCGCGTGGGCTCGCGGCCCGGCGCGATGTGTTCGGCCCCGCCACCGAGGGCCTCAGCTACGACGAGCCCATCCACATGGCCAGCGCGCACGGTACGTGGATGACCGACGTGCACGGCCGTCGCTACCTCGACATGTACAACAACGTGCCGTGTGTGGGCCACACCCACCCTCGTGTCACCGAAGCGATCGCCCGCCAGGCCCGGGTGCTGAACACCAACATGCGCTACTTGCACGCCGGCGCCATCGAGCTGGCCGAACGCCTGGTCGACACCTGCCCCGCGTCGCTCGACACGGTGTTCTTCGTCAACTCCGGGTCGGAGGCCAACGACCTGGCCTGGCGGCTCGCCACCACCGTCACCGGCAACACCGGTGCGCTGTGCACCACCCGCGCCTATCACGGCATCAGCGCCGCCATCACCCCGCTGTCACCCGAGACACTGCCGCCCGAAGCCGTGCCGCCGACGGTCGACACCTGGGCTCCCACCGACACCTACCGCGGGCTGCACACCGGTGTCGACGAGTTCGTCGCCGCGCTCGGCCGCCTCGCTGCACGCGGTGTGGCGCCGGCGCTGGCCATCCTCGACGGCGTGTTGCAGAGCGACGGCGTGTACGACCTCGACCCTGCCTACGTGCAGGCACTGGTGCGCCTCGTGCACGCGGCCGGTGGCCTGTGGGTGGCCGACGAGGTGCAGGGCGGCCACGGCCGCACCGGCGACGCGATGTGGTCGTTCGAA
This sequence comes from Acidimicrobiaceae bacterium, assembly GCA_040380855.1. GTDB lineage: Bacteria > Actinomycetota > Acidimicrobiia > Acidimicrobiales > Ilumatobacteraceae > VFMC01. Next base: position 25,345 of record JBEIIG010000054.1, read on the forward strand.
CGCTTCGGCATCGAGCCCGACATCGTGACGCTCGGCAAGCCGATGGGCAACGGGCACCCGGTGGGCGCGGTCATCACCCGCCGCGACATCGCCGACCGCTTCGCCGACGGCACGGTGTTCTTCAGCACCTTCGGCGGCAACCCGGTGAGCATGGCCGCATCGCACGCGGTGCTCGACGTGCTCGCCGACGAACGGGTGCTGCCCCGAGTGGTCGAGGCCGGCGAAGCACTGCGGGCCGCCACCCGCGCGGTCGCCGAACAGCACGAGTGCATCGGTGACGTGCGCGGGATCGGCCTCGCCAACGCGATCGAGATCGTCACCGACCGCGCCACCGCCACACCCGATCCGGCGATGGCCGAACAACTGAAGAACGGCCTGCGCCATCACGGCGTGCTGGTGGGCACCACCGGTGTGCACGGCAACGTGCTGAAGGTGCGCCCGCCGCTGGCGTTCACCGCCGCCGAGGTGCCGGTGTTCGTCGAGGCGCTGCAGGCTGCGCTGCGTGGCGCCTTCGCCTGATCAGCCCCGGCCCGCCACGGCGTCGAGGCTGGCGCGCACGGTGCTCACGATGATGTCGAGTTCGTCGTCGGTGACCACGAAGGGCGGTGCCACCATCACGGCCTCGGCCACCGGCCCCGAACCCGCCGGATAGACCCACAGCCCGCGTTCGAGCGCGGCGGCCACCACAGCGTCGCGGCTCACGTCGATCTCGATGCCGTAGAACAGGCCGCG
>JBEIIG010000055.1:0-25944 GCA_040380855.1 Acidimicrobiaceae bacterium
CAGTGGTGGGGCATCCTCCGGATCAGCCCGGTGCTCGGCGACCGGGTCGACGAGGTACTCGCCGCGGTCACTCTGGCCACGCCGCCGAGCGGCCCGTCGACACCCGACGCCGGTGACACCATCGGCACCAGTGTGCCGCCGGTCGACCAGGCGTCCGGCAAGCCCGCCGATGCGCCGTCGTATGTGCTCGACGACCCGGCGTTCAGCGTGGAGACGAAAGACGGGGTGCTCGACCTGGGAGCCGGCACCATGCCTCGCAGTGCCGCCTGGACGGTCGACCAGACCGACGTCGGCGCTCCGCTGGGCTACGTGTTCGCCACGGCCTTCGACTGGGGCGGCATGCCGTACCAGGCCGACGGGGTGACCTACCGCGACGTCTCGCGCAACGGGGTGGAGGCGGTGCTCTACACCGGAGCCGACGTCGCCAACGATCCGGCTGCCGATCCGAAGGTCTACCTCCCGCAGGCCGATGGTGTGGTGTGGGTGTTCGAGGGCGCGAACCTCGTGGCCGCGGGCGCCGACCCCAACGCGGCGCTCGTCGACCTGGCCTTCGCGCTGAGCAACGATGCCTTCGCCTCGGGCTCCGAACCCGCGGCGCTCGACGGTGTGACGCAGTTCGGCAACGGCAGCCTCCCCTCCCGTGAGTACGACCACACGTACTCCACGGCGGCCGGGGGCACCGTCAAGGTCACCGTCCACGAGGGCTTCGCCCCCGGAGCACTGCGTGACGCCAGCGACATCACGTCCACCACCGTGCTCGACCGGCCGGCGCTGGTGGGCACACTCGCCGACGGCAGCAGGCTGGTGGTGTGGCAGGCGGCCGACGGCAGCCGCTGGTGGGCGAGCCTCACGTTCTCCGCAGGATCCGACCCCGCGCTGGTCGACCAGGCGATCGCCGCCCTGAAGCCGGCCTGACCCCGAGGACTCGGGTGGGGTCAGCGGCGGAACAGGTGGAGCTTGTCGCCCACCTTGGCCCGCAGCTCGGGGTCGGTGACGCCCTGGCCGGCCTCGGGCGCCAGGCACAGCACGCCGATCTTGCCCTCGTGCATGTTGTGGTGCATCTGGTACGCGGCCTCGCCGGTCTGCTCGAGGTCGAACACCTGGCTCATCACGGGGTGGATCATCCCCTTGGCGATCAGCCGGTTGGCCTCGTACGACTCCTTGTAGTTGGCGAAGTGGCTACCGACCAGCTTCTTCAGGCGCATCCAGAAGTAGCGGTTGTCGAACTCCATCATGAATCCGCTCGTGGCGGCACACGTGACGACGGTGCCGCCCTTCTTCGTCACGTACATCGACGCACCGAACGTGCTGCGGCCCGGGTGCTCGAACACGATGTCGGGGTCTTCACCGCACAGGTCGCGGATGTCCTTGCCCAGACGGCGCCACTCGCTCTCGTCGTGGGTGTGCTCGTCCTTCCAGAACTGATAGCCCGCCGCAGCGCGATCGATGATGTGCTCGACGCCCATCTTGCGCAGGATGTCGGCCTTGTCGGCGCTGCTGACCACGCACACCGGGATGCCGCCGCCGTTCAGCACGTACTGCGTGGCGTAGGCACCGATACCGCCGGTGGCGCCCCAGATGAGCACCACGTCGCCCTGCTTCATGGCCGCACCGTTCTTCGACACGAGCATGCGGTAGCTGGTGCTGTTGCACAGCGCGTTCACCGCGGCCTCTTCCCACGTGAGGTGGGCCGGCTTGGGCATCAACTGGTTGGCCTTCACCACGCTGAGGTCGGCCAGGCCACCGAAGTTGGTCTCGTAGCCCCAGATGCGCTGGTTGTTGCCCATCATCGAGTCGTCGTGCGACGACGGGTCCTGGTCGTCGAGGTGGTTGCAGTGCACCGTCACCCGGTCGCCCGGCTTCCAGGCCCGCACGGCCGACCCCACCCGCAGCACCACGCCCGAGGCGTCGCTGCCGATCACCTGATAGGGCTGGTCGTGGCGGCGGGCCCACTCGCTCTCGCGGGCCAGGCGCGCCATCGGGCCGAAGGTGCTGACCGGCTCGAACAGGCTGCTCCACACGGTGTTGAAGTTGAGGCTGCTGGCCATGACCGCGAGATACACCTCGTCGGGCGCCAACTCGGGTGTGGGCACCTCGCCGATGTGCACGCTCCGGCGTGGATCCTTCTGCTTCGACGGGACCCCTGCCCACATCTCCTGCTCGCTCTTCAGCACATGGGCGGCGCGGTACTGCTGGGGAACGGGCAGAGCGGCGATGTCGGCACCGCTGGCACCCTGCTGGATGGCCTCGAGGATCTGCTGCATCGGGCGATGTTACCGAGCGGTAGGTGTTGCGGACCAAGCGACGACCGGCCCGTTCCGGCAGTCACGACACTGCGTGTCGGCGCGACCACCTCGCGAGGCAGGACCGCTAGCATTTTCGTGTGCGCACGGCGAGGTCGACGATGTCGGCGAGGGTGACCATGGCCCTCGCCCTGCTGGCAACCGCGGTCGCCGTGCCGGGTGGCACCTCACCGTTCACCACCACCGATCCAGCGGCGGCGGCCACACCACTCCGATTCGTCTCGGGATGGATCCCGGTCTGGAACACCGCCGGCCTCGCTTCGTTGCAGGCCAACCAGGGCAACGAACTGGTGATGGTCGATCCGTCGCCGTTCAACTTCTCGGTCACCAGCTCGACCACCTTCGCCATGTCGGCCACCAACTCGACCAACTTCACCACCGTCGCCCGGGCGCTGCGAGCCAAGGGCCTGCCGGTCATCCCCGCGCTCACCGACGGCATGTCGGGCGCCAAGGAGGAAGGCCTGGCGATCATGCTGCGCGATGAGATGGACGTGCACGTGCAGGCCATCGTCAACCGGGTGATGCAGGGGATCGACGGCATCGCGTTCGACGGCATCGACCTCGACTACGAAGGGTTCGCCTTCGACGACTCGGCATCGAGCTGGGGCCGCACCAGCCCGGTGTGGACCGAGTTCGTGAAGCGCCTCGGCGCAGCCCTCGACGCGCAGGGCAAGTTGCTCTCGGTCACCGTGCCGGTGGGCGTGTCGCCATCCACGGGCTACTCGGTCTACAACTGGCGGGGCATCATCCCGTCGATCGACCGCCTCCGGCTGATGACCTACGACTACAGCTGGAGTTCGCCCGGCCCGGTGTCGCCCGAGAACTGGGTGAAGACCACGATCGACTACGTGAAGGGTCTGGTGCTCGAACTGGGTCGCGACCCGAAGATGGTGCAGATCGGTGTGCCCACCTACGGCCGCAACTGGGCGACGGTGGTGTCGGGCACGTGCCCCGCCAGCGTGCTGCAACGCAGCGACCCCACCATGCGCACTGCGCAGTCCCTGGCGGCCAGCAAGGCAGCCACCCCCACCCGCCACAGTTCGGGCGAGATGACCTTCACCTACGACGAGCAGTTCACCTCCACCGGCACCCGGTTGGGCGCGGTGGCGGCACCGGCCGGCACCCAGGCGGTCAGCGCGCAGCGCGGGCAGACCGTCGCTGTGGGGGCAGACGCAGCGACGGCATCGACACCGCTCGCCGCACCCGCCGCCGCACGGATGGTCCCCTCGTTCGCCGCACCCATCGATTCCGGCGGGCTGACCCGGGCCAAGCGGCTGGGCATGTGCACCGTCAGGCGCACCGTGTTCTACGCCGACGAGACCACGGTGACCAAGCGTGCCCGGATGGCGCTCGACGCCGGGCTCGGTGGCATCGCCATCTGGGCCTACGGCTACGAGAGCACCGCGCTGTGGCCGATGCTGCGAGCCGTCGGCGACGAGTACGGCACGCCCTGACCCCGGCCGACGACGCGATCGACCGCGCCACCAGCCAGTAGCGTTCGGGGCATGACGTCCGCCGATGCACCCCGCACCGACCCCGGCGCCGCACGCCGGACAGGTAACCGCTACGAGGTGAGCCAGGAGGAGAAAGAGGCGTTCCTCCGCGACGGCTACGTGCACCTGCGCGGGGTGATGAGCCCGGCCGAGATGGACGAGATCGAAGCCGTCTACGACCGCTTCCTGCGTGGTGAGATCGCCGTCGAGGGCAAGGACTTCAACGACATGACCACCGGCGAGCACGGCACCGATCCGTCGGGCTACGCGGTGGTGAACGTGATGCTGCCCCGTCGCTACCACCCTGCATGGCAGGGCAACGTGTTCGAGCAGCGCGCCGCGTCGATCGCCGAGCAGCTGTGCGGTGAGGGCATGACCATCGACTTCGACCAGTTGCTCGCCAAGTCGCCCGGACGCGCCGACGCCGTGTTCCACTGGCACCAGGACCAGGCCTACTGGATCGACACCGACGACCGGCGCACCGCCACCTGCTGGTTGGCCGTCGACGACTCGACCATCGACAACGGCTGCATGCAGTTCCTGCCCGGTTCACACCGCGAACCGGTGCGGCCACACCGGCCGCTCCACGGCGACCGGTCGGCCAGCCACACCCTGGTCACCGACCTCCGGCCCGACGACGTGATGCGACCGGTCGAGATCAGCCGGGGCGACATCACCGTCCACAACGAAGGCGTACTGCACGGCTCGGGCGGCAACACCTCGACCCACAGCTATCGCCGCGCCTACATCGTGGCCCTGCGCAGCGAGTCGACCGTCGCCGAGGAACGCCGCCGTGGCTTCACCCACAGCCACAACGATGCCGGCGAGGTGCTCGACAGCGTCGACGGCCTCCAGGCCTGACCTCCCGCTCGCCACCGGGCGCATCGCAGCATCGGGCCGATCGGCATTACCCACTGGTAACCCGCGACGCGTACGCTGCTGGGCAACGCGAGTCGCGAGGAGGACATCGTCATGGCAGGTTCGTACATCGTCGCCGGAGCCCGCACCCCGATCGGCAAGATGAGCGGCGCACTCGCCGCCTTCAGCGCCGCCGATCTCGGTGGCTTCGCCATCAAGGCCGCGCTCGAGCGCGCCGGCGTCGCTCCCGACGAGGTGGAGCACGTGCTGATGGGTCAGGTGCTGATGGCCGGCCAGGGCCAGGTGCCCTCGCGTCAGGCCGCAGTGAAGGCGGGTATCCCGATGAGCGTGCCCAGCGTGAACATCAACAAGGTGTGCCTCTCGGGTCTCAACACGATCTACCTGGCCGATCAGATGATCGCCGCAGGCGAGGCCGACATCGTGATCGCCGGCGGGATGGAGAGCATGACGAATGCTCCGTACCTCGCGCCCGGCGCCCGTGGTGGCTTCCGCTACGGCAACACCGAACTGGCCGACGCGATCATCAAAGACGGCCTGTGGTGCGCGTTCGACGCCTGCCTGATGGGCCTCGGCACCGAGCGCTACTCGGCCGGCGGTATCACCCGCGAACAGCAGGACGATCTGGCCATGAAGAGCAACGAGCGGGCGGCGAACGCCATCAAGGAGGGTCGCCTGGCCGATGAGATCGTGCCGGTGAGCATCCCGCAGCGCAAGGGCGAACCCATCCTGGTCGAGACCGACGAAGGCGTGCGCCCCGGCACCACGATGGAATCGCTCGCCGGCCTGAAGCCTGCGTTCGACAAGGACGGCACGATCACCGCCGCCAACGCGTCGCAGATCAGCGACGGTGGTTCGGCCGTGGTGATGATGAGCGAGCGCGCAGTCGCCGCCCGCGGCATCACCCCGCTCGGCCAGGTGGTGAGCTACGGCATGGTGGCCGGGCCCGACAGTGCCTCGCTGTTGCAGCAGCCCAGCCGGGCGATCATGAAGGCCCTCGCCCGGGCCGGCAAGACCGTGGCCGACGTCGACCTGTTCGAGATCAACGAGGCGTTCGCCGCGGTGGGCGTCGCGTCGATGGCCGACCTCGGGATCAGCGACGAGATCGTGAACGTGAACGGCGGCGCCATCGCCCTCGGCCACCCGATCGGGATGAGCGGCAACCGCCTGGCCCTCACCCTGCTGCACGAACTGCGCCGCCGCGGCGGCGGCCTCGGCGCCGCCGCGCTGTGCGGTGGTGGCGGCCAGGGCGACGCCCTCGTCGTGCGCACCGTCTGAGAGAACGGCACGAAATCACACCGATGTGACTTGACATGTTGTCGTCATATTCGTAACATGACCGTCACATAGTCGTTGGGCCCCTTCCCGGAGGCCGAACGTCGACAGAGTCGGGGTACCGCCTCTGGAGCTGGCCCGTCCGCCCGCTACCAGGTCCAGGTGCGGTACCCCGGTTCGCGTCCGGGCCGAGGGGTGACCAGATCGCCCAGCGTCGTGCCTGGCGGCACGCGTCCGGGACGATCAGACGGAGTCGGCACCCTCGGCGTGCCGCACCCCCGGATCGACGACTGGACGACGCCGCGATGGCCCTGTTCTCACGCACCACCACACCGACCGCCCCAGAACCCACCGCCGCGCCAGTCGCGCCCGGCGGCTCGGCCCTGCCACCTCCGCCCGCACCTGTCGCGTACGCCTCGCCGATCACCCAGGCGTCGAGCGACCAGGTCGCCCGGGTGGCCGATATCGGCGGAGCACTGGTGGCGTCGATCGAGTCGGTCCTGGCCGGTAAGCGCGAGGTGGCCGAACTGGCGGTCGCCTGCCTCTTCGCCCGCGGGCACCTGCTGATCGAAGACATCCCCGGAGTGGGCAAGACCCTGCTGGCCCAGGTGCTGAGCAGCGCTGTCGGCGGCACCTTCCACCGCATCCAGGGCACCGTCGACCTGCTGCCCGGCGACGTGACCGGCACGCTGATGCCCGAGCACGACGGCACCGGCCAGACCCTGCAGATGCGCTTCCGGCCGGGCCCGGTGTTCGCCAACGTCGTGGTGTTCGACGAACTCAACCGCACCAGCCCGCGCACGCAGTCGGCACTGCTCGAGGCTGCCGAGGAAGGCACCGTCACCGTCGATGGCGTCACCCATCGGCTGCCTCGACCGTTCTTCCTCGTCGCCACCCAGAACCCGATCGACATCGCCGGCACCTACCGGCTGGGCGAAGGAGCCGTCGACCGGTTCGCCGCCGTCGTGTCGCCCGGCCGCGCGTCGCTCGACGACGAGGTGGCCGTACTCGCCGGCCGACGCGGACGCCGCCAATTGCGAGACATCGAACCGGTCGTGAGCCTCGAGGCGCTCGCCCACCTGCAGGACACCGTCGAGAACGTGGCCGTACCCGAAGCAGTGGCGCGCTATGTGGCACACCTGCTCGAGGCCACCCGCAGTCATCAGCGCGTGCGCCTGGGCGCCTCGACGCGTGGTGGCCTGGCCGTGGTGAGCCTGGCCCGTGCCCGTGCCGCAATGGTGGGCCGCAGCTACGTGGTGCCCGACGACGTACGTGCCGTCGCCGTCGCCGGCCTGGCGCACCGTGTGCAGGTGCTCGACGGCGACGGTTCCACCACGGCCGGGCGCAGCGTGGTGACCGACTGTCTGCAACGCGTACGCCCACCCGCGGTCTGAGCACCGGAAACGATGCGGCGATGACCACCGCAGCAGCCCGACGGCCACCTCGCGGATGGCGGCGCCCGTACGGTGTGGGCCTCGGCGCGGGGTACCTGGTCTTCGGTTGGGGTGCGACGCTGGGCCTCGCGGTGCTCAGCGGCGCCGTCGCGGTGGTGCTGATGCTGGGTGTCGGTGCGGCTGCAGCAGCCGCTTCGCTGGTCACCGGATGGTGGGCGCTGCGCACCGCCCGCGCAGCAACGATCGACACGGCACCCACCGCAACGGCGACCGAGCCGTCGGCCATGCATCTCACCGTGACGACTCGTCGCGGCCGACCCATGCGCCGCGCCGCGCATGTGCGCGTGTTCGACCGGGGCGAGTCGATCGCCTCCGGCTGGCTCCACCGGGGCCGACTCGACACCGACGCAGTGTTCACCCGCCGCGGCGAAGTGACCGACCTCGAAGTCGTCGTCACAGCCGCCGGACTGCCGGGCCTGATCTGGTGGCAACGCACCCTGCGCGCCACCCACCCCGCGCTGCTGGTGGCGCCGCACCCCGCCGGGCCCGGCGCCCGCGTGGAGGTGCTCGCAGCCGACCAACTCATGGTCGATGCAACAGCGATGAGCGGGGCGATGAGCACGGCGGGCGATGTCGACGGCATCCGCCGCTGGCGCGAAGGAGACGCCGACCACGCGGTGCACTGGCCCACATCGTTCCGCACCGGCGAACTGAACGTGTTCGACCATCAACACACCGTGATCGAACGGTGGGTGGTGCGTGCCGACCCGACCGCTGCCGACACCGAGATCGAGGCCGGGCGGGCGCGCTGGGCACTCGACGACGGCCGCCGTCACGGCAGGCAGATGTGGGCTGCCGTCGCCGACGGCGAGGCCGTGCTCGTCGCTGACGCGGCTGCCGCCGCGCGCTGGACCGCCACCTGCCAACTGCCGCCGCCGTGGCCGACGACCCGTCGCCACTGGGGCAACACCGCCATCCCCTTCTGGCGCGAACCCGACACCACGTTGTCGACCCGGGCGCGATGGGTGATCGCTCTCGTCGCCGCGGTCGGTCTGCTGATGCTCTCGGATGCACTGGGCCATTCGCTGACCGTCCGCCTCGCCATCACCGCGGGTTGCGCCGTCGGCGCAGCGCTCACCCTGGCAGCCGCAGTACGGCCCCGGTTGCGCCTCGTGGTGCGCATCGCCGCCGTCGCGGTGGCGGTCGGCGGCGTACTGAGCGTGCTGCAGTCGCTCGGCGAGGTCGACGACGTGCTGTCGGCGATCCGAGGCCCGATGCCGCAACTGCTCATCGTGCTGATCGTCCTGCAGGGCTTCGAGTGCCACGACCGCCGCGGCGGGCGCGTCACGCTGGCCTTCAGCGCCGTCACCGCCGCCTACGCAGCAGCACTCCGCGTCGACGACGCCGTGGTGTGGTGGCTCGCTGCATTCGCCCTGCTCTGGTTCCTGGCCGCCGTGTGGATCGGCCTGCCGGCCCGGCGGTCGCGGCGGCAGGGCCGACCGACCGCGAAGGCGTCGGGGCGACGGATCGCCGGTATCGCCGCCGCCGCACTGACGGCGGCTGCCGCAGCAGTGCTGATCCTGAACACGGTCGAGATCCCCGACGGCCCCGCCGACCTGGGCCTGCCCGCGTCGGTCGAGACCATCCGCGACATCATCGAGCCCGGCAGCCTCGCCCGCCCCGACGGCACGCCCACCCGACCCGGCGCGACCGGCGACCGACCGCGCCGCGGCGGCGACGGCACGGTGGGAGTCGGCGGGTACCCCGGATTCGACGAGTCGATGGACACGTCGATGCGCGGCGAGATGGGCGACACCGTCGTGATGCGGGTACGGGCCCCCGAGCCCGACTTCTGGCGCGGGCAGACCTACTCGCGATTCGACGGCCGCCTCTGGTACGCAGATCCGCAGCAGGGCGAGCAACGGTCGCCCTCCGACATCGCGGTGGGCCCCGCTGCAGGCGATGTGCCCGAACCGGCAGGCATGGAGGTCGACGAGTTCATCCAGACCTACTACCTGAGCGTCGACCACCCCAACGCCGTGTTCGCCGCCTACCGCCCGACGCGCGTGCTGATCGAATCGTCGGTGTGGCTGCGGCCCGACGGTGCCATCCGCAGCGATCGAGTACTGACCGACGGCACCGTCTACACCGTCGTCTCGGCCCGGGCACGGGTCACCACCGACGCACTGCGCCGACAGGGCGATCTCGCCGCGCTCATGCCGGTCGACCCGGTGGGCATGCAGGCCGACTACCTGGCCGTCCCTCCGAGCACCACCGAGCGCACACGCGCCCTGGCCGCCCAGTTGGCAGCCGGCTCGCCCTCCACCTACGACACCATCCGTCGCATGGAGGCATGGATCGCTGCCAACGTGCAGTACGACCTCGACGCTCCGGTTCCTCCGCCGGGCACCGATGCAGTCGACGAACTGCTCTTCGGTTCGCAACGCGGGTTCTGCGAGCAGATCGCATCGTCGCTCGCCATCATGCTGCGCACGATCGGGGTGCCCACGCGCGTCGCAACGGGCTATGTGCCCGGTGTCCGCGACCGGATCACCGGTGTCTGGGAGGTGCGGGCCAGCGACGCACACGCCTGGGTTGAGGTGTGGTTCCCGGCCACGGGATGGCAGGCGTTCGATCCCACGGCCGGCGTGCCGCTGGCGGGCGAGTTCGACCGTGCCTCGGTGGGCGCCGAGGTGACCCAGGCCGTCGTCGACGCAGTGCGCGAGCACGGTCCCACCCTTGCCCGCCTCGCCGGCATGGTCGTCGTCGGCGCCGGACTCACCTGGTTGATCGGGCGACAGGTGCTGCGCGCCTGGCGTCGTCGCCGCCGCGGTCGATGGGGTGTGCTCCAGGACCGGTGGCTGGGCGCCGCCGCCGCTCGAGGGCTCGACCCAGGGTGCAGCAACCCCGAACTGGCGCGTCGGTGGCCGACGGCGGCACCCGGTGCGGCCGACACCGCTGCCGAGGCAGCCGAACTGGCCGAACTGCTCGACCGGGTGGCCTTCGATCCATCGTTCACCGACGACGACGCCGAGTTCCTGCGCGCCGCGGCACTCGCCGAGCGCGTGCTCGGACGCCGCTGACCGACGCTGCCGTCAGGCCGACAGGTCGCGGCGACCTTCGAGCGCGCGACCGAGGGTGAGTTCGTCGGCGTACTCGAGATCGCCGCCCACCGGCAGCCCGCTGGCGATGCGCGTGACCCGAACCCCGAACGGTTTGAGCATGCGGGCGAGGTACATCGCCGTCACCTCACCTTCGGTGTTGGGGTTGGTGCACAAGATCACCTCGGCGATGCCCTCGGGCTCGATGCGGGCGAAGAGTTCCTTCACCTTCAACTGCTCGGGACCGATGCCCTCGAGCGGGTTCATCGCGCCGAGCAACACGTGATAGCGACCGCGGAACTCGCCGGTGCGTTCGATCGCCACGATGTCGCGGGCCTCTTCGACGACGCACACCGTGGTGGGGTCGCGGCGTTCGTCGGCGCAGATGGGGCACAACTCGTCGTCGGCGATGTTCCAGCAGCGCGCACAGAACCGCACCTTGGCCTTGGCCTCGAGCAGCGCAGACGCGAGGCGGCTCACCTCGTCGGCCGGGGCCTTGAGCAGGTGGAAGGCGATGCGCTGCGCCGACTTGGGGCCGATACCGGGCAAGCGACCCAATTCGTCGATGAGCACCTGGACCGGTGTGGTGTAGGTGGCCGCCATCAGCGACGCTCGTCGATCATCTCGGAGCCGGGGAACGCCTGGGCCAAGCGGTCGATCGGCGACACCACCGATTCGGGCGGAGCATCGACCAGATCGTCGAGGTCGATCTCGTCGTCGGGCTGGGCCGGTGCCGGAGCCGGAGCAGCGGCGACGACCGGTCCGCGCGCCGGCTCGTCGTGGGCGGCGTCGACCACGAACGCCAGCGGCACCGCGGTACCGGTGGCCGCAACGAGTGCCGCCTGCGCATCGGATCGGTACTGCTCGCACTTGGTGCGGTGGGTCTCGTTGGGCGCGGCCAGCACCAGGGCGCCGTCGCGCATGCCCACCACCCTGGGCACCGAGTAGATGGCCCGCACGAACGGTTTCATCGCCGGCACCACGTCGCTGGCCCAGCGGGCCGCCACCTGCTCGAGCGGGATGGCAGCCGGACCGGGCACCGCAGCCGCAGGAGCGGCCGGGGCAACGGCAGGACCAGGAATTGCCGCCGGCGGTGGGGTGGGCGCAGCAGCAACAGGAACCGGGGCAGGTGCGGGTTGCGGCGCGGCGTCGACGGACACCTCGGCGGCCGGGGCCGGCGCAACATCAGGGGCAGGCGCCCCAGCGGGCGCTGCGGTGTGGGGGGCGGGGCGGGGCGCCGCAGCGGCAGAAGCGGCCGCCGCCGGACGGGCCCGCCCGCCGAGAGCCACGCGACCGGTTGCCGGGTCGACCGGGGCCGCTGCCTGACGGGTGGCGCCACCTGCAACGGATCCGCCATCGGCAACCGCTCGCTCGAGGCGGTCGAGCCGGTCGAGGATGGAACCGATGTCGTGCGCAGCCGCCTCGTGACTGAGTTGGACGAGCGCCACTTCGAGCAACAACCGGGCATCGGGGGCATGGCGCATCTCGACCAGGATCTGGCCCAGTCGCTCCATCGCCCTCACCACCTTCGCAGCACCCAACCGCACCGCCTGATCGGACACGGCACGGGCCTTGGTGTCGGGCAGAGCCACCAACTCGGGTGCCATGAGCGACAAGAAGCAGTCGCGCAGGTAGCGCACGATGTCTTCGGTGAGCGTGCGCGGGTCGCGGCCCTGGTGCACGGCATGGGCCACACCCGTGAGGGCCCGGCCCGGATCGAGGTCGATCAGTGCCTCGACGAACTCGGCCAGATCGACCGTGTCGAGATCGTCGCCGCCGGTGGAGGCGATCAGCTCGAGCGCGCTGAGAGTGTCGCGTGCCGAGCCCCCGCCCTGTTCGAGCGCCGCCTGGATGGCGGCCTCGCTGACCTGCAGCCCTGCGTCGGCCACCACCCACCGCACGTGCTCCTCGAGCTCGTCCATCGGCAGCAGGTGGAAGCGCAGATGTTGGGTGCGGCTGCGGATGGTCTCGCTCACCTTCTGCGGATCGGTGGTGGCGAGCACGAACACGACGTGACCGGGTGGCTCTTCGAGGGTCTTCAACAGCGCCGCCTCGGCACCTTTCGACAACATGTGCACTTCGTCGAGGATGTACACCTTGTGGCGACCCGGCGTGCCGAGCGAGGCCTTCTCGATGAGGTCGCGCATCGCCTCGACACCGTTGTTGCTGGCGGCATCGAGTTCGTGCACGTCGTAACTGGTGCCCCGCTCGACCGCCACGCACGAGTCGCACTCGCAGCACGGCTCGCCGTCGACCGGACGCTCGCAGTTGAGCACCTTGGCGAGGATGCGCGCCGAGGTGGTCTTACCCGTGCCGCGCGGCCCCGAGAACAGGTAGGCCTGGCCCTCGCGATGGTTGATGACCGCGTTGCGCAACGCCCGCACGACGTGCTCCTGACCCCGCATCTCGCCGAAGCGGCGGGGTCGGTAGCGGCGGTAGAGCGCTTGGGTGGCCATCGCTGTCGAGCCTACTCAGGCGGTGCGCGACGCCACGCCCGGCGACCGAACGACGACTAGCGTGGGCGCACCTGCCCGAGGAGGTTCGATGAACCGTCGACTTCGCCCCATCGTTGCGGCCGCTGCCGTCGTCGTGTTCCTGGCCAGCGCCTGCGGAAGCGACGGCCCGAGCCCGCTGTCGGCCGAGGAGTTCGCCGACAAGGTCGCCGAGATCTGCGACGGCCTCCAGGCCGACCTCGACGCCCTCGGCGAGCCTGCCGACACGGCTGAGATGGCCACCCTGGCGCGCAAGGCGGGCAACCTGCTGGCCGATGCCCGGACGTCGTTCGGCGAGATCACGCCACCCGACGAACTCGCCCGCGACTACGCCGACCTCTTGGCCGTCGTCGACGATCAGATCGAGCAGGCGACCGAACTGAAGAACGCCGCCCGTGCCGGCGACGAGGCCGCCATGAACGCTGCAGGCGAGGCGCTGTCGAAACTGGTCGACGAGAAAGACGCCATCGCCGACGACCTGGGCGTGCCCGAGTGCCGGTCGACCGACGAGTCGACCGATACCACGGTCGCCGAGACGGTGCCCGCCGACACGGCGATCGTCGACACGTCTGCCCCTGCCACGATCCCGGTCGTCACGCTGCCGGTCACCCTGGTGCCGCCCACCCAGCCCGGCACCGACACCACGCCGGCACCCACCGATGCACCGTTCGAGATCCTCGACATCGCCGCGGCCTACTCACCTCCCGCCGGGTATCGCTTCGTGTCCGATGTACCCGGCGACGCAGCGATCGAGTTGCTCGCCTCCGACCCCGACCTCGCCCAGGCGATGGCGTTCGTCGGTGTCGCCGAACTCGAGGACGAGGCAACCGGCGAGCAGGTCGCCGCACTCTGGCTGGGCGGTACCACCGCCGACGACGTCGGGATGCCCGCATCGTGGAAGACGATCGACTGCCCGGAGGGCGACCTGGTGAGCAGCCCCGGGGGCGTGCTGGGCGTCACCTGCGCGGGCGGCCCCGACTCGGGTGTCGTATCGATCTTCACCGCCACCGACGGCGCCTTCGGCATCTCGCTGTACACCTTCGTCGCCGGCATCGATCCGGTGGCACTCGTCGACGCCTTCTTGGCGGCGAACGGCTGAACCCGCAGAGGGTCTGCACGACCCGGCCGGTTGAGTAGCGTTGGCCTACTGCCATGAGTCGACCCGACCTCTCCCGACGCGACCGCCTGCGCCGCCTCATCCGCCGCGTCGTGCTCGTCACTGCCGCATGCGCCGGAATGGGCGCGTTCTCCGTGCCGACGGCACTGGCGGTGAACAGCCTCGTCAGCTCGAACCCGGCCGACAACGAGAGCCTCGCCAGCTCACCCACCTCGATGCTGTTCACCTTCGCCGAACCGCTCGGTGGCACCAACAACGTGGTGGTGTCGTGCGACGGCAACCCGTTCAGCGTCGGCCAGCCCAGTGTGGGCGCCGATGGGCTCACCCTCACCGTGCCGGTACCCAACCCGATGCCGAAGGGCACCTGCAGCGCTGCCGTCTCGGTCAGCGCCGTCGACGGTTCGCCGAACGGGCAGTTCTCGGTGACGTTCACCATCACGTCCGACTCCTCCGGCGCCGTCGCCACCACGGTGCCGGTGATCGACCCGACGGCCACGACGGTCGAGGGCGCGACGGCCACCACGGTGGCACCCACCGCGCCCGAGGACGCCGACACTGATGCGAGCGGTGGCGGCAGCGGCGGGCCGCTCGGCCTGGCGCGCCTGGTGGGCACGATCGGCCTGGCGGTGCTGTTCGGGTCGCTCGTGCTCATCGCCACCGCCTGGCCCGAGGGCGTCGACTACATCCTCACCGTGCGGTTCCTACGCACTGCGTGGATGGTGGCCCTGGCCGGTTCGGTGTTCACCGTCGTGTTCCTCACCACCGAGGCCACCGGCCGGTCGATCGGCTCGGCGCTGAACCCACTGTCGTGGACCGACCTGAACACCTCGGCGTCGGGTGTCGCGGCGATCGCTCGGGTGCTGCTCACGCTGGCGAGCGTGTGGGTGGTGATGCGCCCCGAGCGGTGCATCGACCAGTCGACGCAACTACCCGCGCTCGCCGCGCCGCTGCTGGCCGTCGCCACCCTCGGCTTCACCCGCACCGGAGGCGACCTCGCCGCGATCGGCGTGCTGATGGGTATCGGCCACGCCCTCGCCATGGCCGTGTGGTTCGGTGGCTTGGCGCTGCTCACCCGCGTGGTATTGGCAGGGCCCGGCGACGACGACCTGGTGCACGCGGTGCGCGGCTTCAGCCGCATCTCCATCCCGGCGCTGCTCGTCACGGTGGTCACCGGTGCGGTGCAGACGTTCCGCCTCGACCGCGGCGCGCTGTTCGACACCGGCCACGGCCGCGTGCTGCTGCTGAAGGCGGTGGCGGTGGGCGCGATGGTGTTCGTCGGCCTGGCCACCCGCCAGTTCGTGAACGCCCAACTGCGCACCGTCGACGCGCTGAACGCGCCCCTCGCAGGCCGACTGCGCCGGGCGACAGGCATCGAGGCGATCGCCGGTGTGGTGGTGCTCGCCATCACGTCGTGGCTGCTGTCGTTCACCCCTCCCAACCTGGTGGCTGCTGCCCCGGTCGACGACTACGGCTACTCGGGCGAGATGGTGGCCGACGATCTCGACGTCACCATCCGGCTCACCGGCGTCGTCGGGCGCAACGGGGTTCGCATCGAGGTCGATTCGCCTGCGACCGGGTTGACCGGGTTCGTCGTCACGTTCATCCCACCGGCCGAGACGCAGGCCCCCACCGTGGTGCTCACCGTTCCGCCCGAACTGGCCGGCAGCGGTGTGGCGGTGCTCGACGTCGCCGAGGGTGTGCCCCTCGAG
This sequence comes from Acidimicrobiaceae bacterium, assembly GCA_040380855.1. Lineage (GTDB taxonomy): Bacteria > Actinomycetota > Acidimicrobiia > Acidimicrobiales > Ilumatobacteraceae > VFMC01. The sequence goes on from JBEIIG010000055.1 coordinate 15,761, forward strand.
GCGCCCGGTGTGTGGACCCTGGCCGTGAAGGCCGCCACCCCGTCGGGCGAGAAGACGGCCCAGAAGCGCTTCACCCTGCTGGGCACCTGACGCGGCCCAGCACCAGAAGCGGCCCGGCCCGTTGCCCGCCGCCGTCAGGCGCGGCGGACGATGTCGTCGAACGGGCGGGCCGTGGCCACGTCGAGCTGGTCGTAGGTGCAACTGGCCGGCAGCCGGTCGGGCCGCCACCGTACGAACTGCACGCCGTGCCGGAACCGACCGCTCTGCAGTTGTCCGAACGTCACCTCCACCACCCGCTCCACACGCAGCGGCACCCACGACAGGTCCTTGCCCGCACTCCATCGACTCTGCGCCCCGGGCAGGCGGGCCTCCTCGTGCGCCTCGGCCATCGCCCAGTCGCGCCAGGGGTGGCCGTCGAGTGCACCGTCGGTGAGGGGTGCCAGTTCGGTCAGCAGTTCGCCACGGCGCTTGGCGGTGAACGATGCCGCCACACCCACATGGTGCAGCCTGCCCTCGCCGTCGTGCAGGCCCAGCAGCAGCGACCCCACCCCGAGCCCGTCTTTGTGGATGCGGTAGCCGGCCAGTGCGCACTCGGCGGTGCGGAGATGCTTCACCTTCACCATCGTCCGCTTGTCGGGCGTGTACGGGTCGGTCAACCGCTTGGCCACCACCCCGTCGAGGCCGGCACCCTCGAACTCGGTGAACCATCGCTCGGCCACGGTGTGGTCGTGGGTGACGGGGCAGCGGTGAACCGGGCCGTCGGCACCGGCCAGCACACGGTCGAGCGCCGCAGCCCGTTCGGACAACGGTCGATCGAGCAGCGACTCGTCGTCGAGCGCCAGCAGGTCGAACGCCACGAACGACGCCGGTGTCTCGACCGACAGACGCTGTACCCGCGACGCTGCCGGGTGGATGCGCTGCAGCAACGCGTCGAAGTCGAGGCCACGGCCGCCGCCGTGGGGGATGACGATCTCGCCGTCGACCACACACCGCTCGGGCAACGCAGTGAGCAACGGTGCCATCAACTCGGGGAAATAGCGCGTGAACGGCCGCTCGTTGCGGCTGGTCAACTCGATGTCGGGCCCGTCGCGGAACACGATGCACCGGAAGCCGTCCCACTTGGGTTCGTAGTGCCAGCCCTCGCCCACGGGGATGCGCTCGGCGGCCTTCGCCAGCATCGGTGCCAGGGGTGGGGTGAGCGGCAGGGTCACCCCACCAGCATGCCAGCCGCGCCCGCACGCAGGGGCCGCCACGGATAGGCGGCCCCTACGGCCCGAGGGGTAGCGTTGCCCCTCGTGAGTGATCCGACCAGCCCGAACACCGGCCACGACGTGTTGGCCGCCAAGCTCGACGACCTGCGCCAACGACGCGAGCAGGCCTATCACGCCGGTTCGCCGCGGTCGGTCGAACGCCAGCACGAAAAGGGCAAGATGCTCGCCCGCGAGCGCATCGAGTACTTCCTCGACCCGGGCAGCTTCAACGAGCTCGACCTCCTCGCCCGGCACCGCGCCCATGCGGCGGGCCTCGAGGACCGGCCCTACACCGACGGTGTCATCACCGGATGGGGCACGGTCGACGGCCGCAAGGTGTTCGTGTTCAGCCAGGACTTCACCGTGTTCGGCGGTGCCCTCGGCGAGGTGTTCGCCGAGAAGATCCACAAACTGATGGACCTCGCCCTCAAGGTGGGCGCCCCGGTGGTGGGCCTGAACGACGGCGCCGGCGCCCGCATCCAAGAAGGTGTCGTCAGCCTCGCCAGCTACGGCGGCATCTTCCACCGCAACGTGCTGTCGAGCGGCGTCATCCCACAGATCAGCGTCATCCTCGGCCCCTGCGCCGGCGGCGCGGTGTACAGCCCGGCGATGACCGACTTCATCTTCATGGTGCGCGAGACCAGCCACATGTTCATCACCGGCCCCGACGTGGTGAAGACGGTCACCGGCGAGGAGGTCACGCTCGAAGCCCTCGGTGGCGCGATGAGCCACGCCAGCAAGAGCGGTGTCGCCACGTTCGTGAGCGCCGACGAGAAGGCCTGCCTCGACGACGTGCGTTTCCTGCTCGGGTTCCTGCCGTCGAACAACCTCGAAGAGCCGCCCACGGCCGACACGGGCGACGACCCCGATCGGCTGTGCCCCGAGCTGCAGACCATCATGCCGGCATCGCCGAACCAGCCGTACGACATGAAGAAGGTGATCGCCTCGGTCGTCGACGACGGCGAGTTCTTCGAGTACTTCCCGCACTGGGCCAAGAGCATCCTCTGCGGGTTCAGCCGGATCGACGGCCAGCCCGTCGGCATCGTGGGCAACCAGCCGATGGTGTTCGCCGGCGTGCTCGACATCGAGTCGAGCGAGAAGGCCGCACGGTTCGTGCGCACCTGCGACGCGTTCAACATCCCGCTCGTCACGTTCGTCGACGTGCCCGGTTTCCTGCCCGGCGTCGACCAGGAGTACGGCGGCATCATCCGCCACGGCGCGAAGTTGCTGTACGCGTTCTGCGAGGCCACCGTGCCGCGCATCCAGATCATCACCCGCAAGGCCTACGGCGGTGCGTACGTGGTGATGAACTCCAAGAGCATCGGCGCCGACCTCGCCTACGCGTGGCCCACTGCCGAACTGGCCGTGATGGGCCCACAGGGTGCCGTCGAGATCGTGTACCGCCGCGAGCTGCAGCAGGCCGCCGACCCCGTCGCTCGCCGCGCCGAGTTGGTGGCCGAGTACACCGACAAGTACGCCAACCCGTACAACGCTGCCGAGCGTGGCTACGTCGACGACGTCATCGACCCGGCCGAGACCCGCCAGAAGGTGGTCGCCGGGTTGCGCATGCTGCGCACCAAGCGTGAGGAACTGCCCCGCCGCAAGCACGGCAACGTGCCGCTGTGAGCAACGGACCGCGATGAGCACGGAGATCACCCCCACACCCACCGACGACGAGGCCGCCGCGCTGGTGGCCGCCGTCGAGGCGCTGTGGCCCCGCCCGGTGGTGGCTGCTGCCGAACAGCAGCGCAGCCGCGAGGCGGCGTGGCGGTTCAGCGGCCGCTGGTGGGCCAAGCCGTTGCCGCAGCGCCGCGACCGCCCGTTCCGCTGACGCTGCTACTCGGGGTCGTACCACCTCCTCACACGTCGCGCCTAAGGTGCGGGCATGAGCATGCCTCCGCCGCCACCGCCGCCACCGCCCCCTGCGCCGCCGCCCGGTTGGGGTGCAGCACCGCCGCCGAACTACCCCGGCTTTGCGACCGCAGGTGTCGCCGGCGGCGAGCGGGCCGGGTTCGGCAGTCGGCTCGGTGCATACATCCTCGACCGGATCCTCTACGGCATCCTGCTCGCCGTGTTCGCGGTGCCAGGTTCGATCCTCATCGCGACAGCGTTCGAGGACTGCGTCACCATCGATCGCGGCGACTACGAGTCCGAGGTCATCTGTCCCCCGGGCTCGCCGAAGGGTGGGCTCATCGCCGCCGGTGTCGTGCTGATCGCCGTCGGTGTCATCGTGGTCGCTGTGCTCTACCTGCGGGCCCTCGGCCGGACCGGCCAGACCTGGGGCCGCAAGCTGGCGAACGTGAAGGTGGTGGGCGCGACGACGGGCCAGCCCATCGGCTTCGGCCGCGCACTCGGCCGCACCCTGTTCGCCGAGATCATCTCCAGTTCGCTCTGCTGGCTCGGCTACCTGTGGATGCTGTGGGACAAGAACAAGCAGACCTGGCACGACAAGATCGTCGACACGGTGGTGGTGAAGGCATGAGCAACGACCCGAGTTTCCTTCCCGGCCTGCCGGTGGGCACCAAGCTCGCCGGAGGCGTCAGCCGCGCCATCGGGCTGCTCATCGACCAGATCCTGTTGAACGTGTTGGTGCTGCCCCTGTCGCTGCCCGGCATCTTGATGATCATCAAGGGCACCGAGGGCTGCGACCAGTCAGGCGACACGATCACGTGCGCGAGCGACGACATCTCGACCGGTTGGCTCGCCGCCGGCATCGCCTGCACGGTGTTGGCACTGGTGCTGCTGGTCTTCCTGTACTCACGCTGGTTGGGCAAGGGCCGCACCCTGGGCATGAAGCTCACGGGCAACCGCCTCGTCGACGTGAACACCGGCGGCCCCATCGGCACCGGCCGCGGATTCGCCCGGGCGCTGTTCGCGCAGTTCATCTCGCCGTTCCTGTGCGCTCTCGGCTATCTCTGGGCCATCTGGGATCCGCGCAAGCAGACCTGGCACGACAAGATCGCCAGCAGCGTCGTCATCAAGAACTGAGCCGGCTGCCGCTACCGTCGGCGACGTGGACATCACCACCGTCGCAGACGACCTGATCGTGGCTCACGACGGCCTCGACGTGTACCAACTCGACGGGCTGTCTCCCGCCACCTCCTACGAGGTGCGCGGTCAGGCCGTACGCACCCTCGACCGACCCCCGGGCGAGTTGCTGTGCCGGTTCGGCACCGTGAACGACGTGCACTTCGGCGAGGTCGAATGCGGACGCATCGACGACCATGCAGAGGGCCCCATTCAACGCGTCGGACCCGACGAGACGCCCTATCCCGAGACGATGAACCGCGGTGCGGCTGCCGAGATGCTGGCCGCCGATCTGGCCGCAGTGTTCGTGAAGGGCGACCTCTCGGTCGACGGTCGCCCCGACGAATGGGCGGCGTTCGAAGCCTGCTACCGCGACCCGTTCGGCGACAGGCTGCACGTGGTGCGCGGCAACCACGACAGCTACCAGGGCCAGACCGAGTACGCCGGCGACCGCTGGCTGGTGCTGCCCGGCGTGGCCGTGGCGCTGATGGACACGGCCATCCCGCACAAGACCACCGGATGGTTGAGCAACGAGCAGGTGGAGTGGCTCGACACCCACGCTGCGGCCAGCGACCGACCGGTGGTGGTGATGGGCCACCACCAGCAATGGACGCCGTCGGGCAACGGCAACCGCAGCGACGACTACTTCGGGCTGCACCCCGATCCCAGCGATGCATTGGCCGATCTGATCGCCCGGCGCCGTTCGATCGTCGCCTACACCGCGGGCCACACCCACCGGCACCGGGTGCGACACCTCGACAGCGGTGTGCCCACCATCGAGGTGGGCTGCGTGAAGGACTTCCCCGGCACCTGGGCCGAGTACCGCGTGTACGAGGGCGGTCTGATGCAGGTGGTGCACCGCATCAGCACGGCCGACGCGTTGGCGTGGAGCGAACGCTGCCGCCACCTCTACAGCGACTTCGGCGTCGACTACGAGACCTACGCGCTGGGCAACCTCACCGACCGGTGCTTCACGATCGATCTTCGATGACGCAGCCACACACGCCGCCGACCGCCGCACCGGCCGCCGCACCGCTCGCCGGCCTGCGCGTCATCGACATCTCCACGGTGCTGGCCGGCCCGAACAGTGCCCGCTACCTCGCTGACTTCGGTGCCGACGTCGTCAAGGTCGAGCATCCAGAGCGCGGCGACACGCTGCGCAACATGGCGTGGCGCGACCCGCGCGACGGTGAGGGCCTGTGGTGGAAGGTGGTCAACCGCAACAAGCGCACGATCGCTCTCGACCTGAAACACGACGACGACCGCGAGGTGTTCCTTCATCTGGTGGAGGGCGCGCACGTGGTGGTCGAGAACTTCCGACCGGGCACGCTCGAACGACTCGAACTCGGCCCCGACGTGCTGCACGAACGCAATCCGCAGTTGGTGCTCACCCGCGTGACCGGTTTCGGGCAGACCGGGCCGTATGCCGGGCGGGCCGGGTTCGCCACGATCGCCGAGTCGATGTCGGGGCTCAGCGCCATCAGCGGTGAACCCGACGGCCAACCGTTGCTGCCGCCCATTGCGCTCACCGACGAGGTGACCGGCCTGGTGGCCGCATTCGCCACGATGGTGGCGCTGCACAGCGGTGTGGGCCAGGTGGTGGATGTGAGCCTGCTCGAGAGCCTGTTCCAGATCATGGGTCCGCTCATCTCGCTGTACGAGCTCACCGGCGAACAGCAGCCCCGGCTCGGTGCCGGCCTGCCCTACACCGTGCCCCGCGGCACCTATCGCTGCAGCGACGGGAAGTGGGTGGGCGTGTCCACCAGTGCCGACAGCGTGGCCCGTCGCGTGATGGGCTTGCTCGGGGTGGCCGACGATCCGCGTTTCACCACCTTCGCCGATCGCATGGCCAACCGCGATGCGCTCGAGGCCATCATGCGCGACTGGTGCTCGGCGCGTACTCAGGCCGAGGTGATCGATGCGTTCACCGCGGCCGAGGCCGCCATCGGCCCGGTGATGGACATGGCCGACATCGCAGCCGATCCGCACTACGCGGCCCGCCAGGCCATTGTCGAGGTGGGTGGCACTCCGATGCAGGGCCTGATCGCCAAACTCAGCGCCACACCGGGCGTGCTGCGCTGGGCCGGCCGCGCCCTCGACGCCGACGGCCCACAGATCCGCGCCCACGGCTGGACCTGACCCCCGTCCCACCCACCCACCCACCCGACTCCCACCCGACTCCCACCCGTTCGTGAGCGTGGACCACGCCCACGGTGGTCGAGCCGCACGGACCCAGGTGATTCGTGAGCCCGGACCACCACCCAGGTGGTTTCGGCTCACGGACCTGCGGGGGCGGGGGCTCAGGCGGGGTCGGGGGCGGGGACTCAGGCGGTGAGGCCGATGGGGCAGGTGACGCCCGTGCCGCCGATACCGCAGTAGCCGTTGGGGTTCTTGGCCAGGTACTGCTGGTGGTACGGCTCGGCGTAGTAGTACGCGCCCACCGGGGCGATCTCGGTGGTGATGGCGCCGTAGCCGGCGGCGCTCAGCCGCTCCTGGAACACGGCCTTGCTGGCCAGCGCAGCATCGAGCTGTTCATCGGTGGTGGTGTAGACGGCGCTGCGGTACTGGGTGCCGATGTCGTTGCCCTGGCGCATGCCCTGGGTGGGATCGTGGTTCTCCCAGAACACCCGCAGCAACGACTCGTAGCTCACCTGGGCCGGATCGAACACCACCAGCACCACCTCGGTGTGCCCCGTGAGCGCCGTACAGGTCTCTTCGTAGGTGGGGTTGGGCGTGTAGCCGCCCGCATAGCCCACGGCGGTGCTGTACACGCCGGGCGTCTGCCAGAACTTGCGCTCGGCACCCCAGAAACAGCCCAGGCCGAACACTGCTGTCTGGAACCCCTCGGGCCACGGGCCCTGCAGCGGGTTGCCGTTCACGTAGTGGGCGGCGGGGACGGGCATGGTCTGGTCGGTGCGGCCGCGCAACGCATCGGCGGGGTCGACCATCACGGTCTTCTTGGATCCGAACATGATGCCCAGGCTACGACCCCTACAGTGCTGTGTCGTGCTGATCCGCGACACCGTGACCACCGACCTCGATGCGGCACTGGCGCTCAACAACGCCAACGTGCCCGAACTGAACGAACTCGACCGGGCCGAGATCGAACGACTGGTGGGCATGGCCGAAGTGGCGCTCACCGCCGAGGTCGACGGCACGTTCGCCGGGTTCTGCATCGTGTTCCCGCCCGGGGTCGACTACGGCAGCCTCAACTACGGCTGGTTCAGTCGCACCTACGACGACTTCGTCTACCTCGACCGCATCGCCGTCGACCCGGCCTTCCGCCGCTACGGCATCGGGCGTGGCTTCTATGCCGAGCTCGTCAGCCGCCTGACGGGCCGCTTCCCGCTGCTCACCTGCGAGGTGAACGTCCGGCCCTACAACGAGCCGAGCCTGAAGTTCCATCAGTCGATCGGCTTCCGCGAAGTGGGCCAGCAGGACACCGACGGCGGCAAGAAGACCGTCAGCCTCCTCGCCCTCCCCCTCGACTGATCCGCGCCGATCAGCGGCGGTCCTGCAGGAAGCGGAACCGGTCGCGCACGGCTGCCACGTGGGCGGCCGACACGTCGGCCAGCAGGACGCTCTCGGTGTTGGCCGCGGTGGCCAGCAGTTCGCCGAGCGGGTCGACGATGCGGCTGTCGCCCGAGTAGGCCAGCGTGCCACCGGTGCCCACCCGGTTGCAGCCCACCACGTAGGCCTGGTTCTCGATGGCCCGGGCCTGCAGCAAGCTCATCCAGTGCGTGCGGCGCGCCTCGGGCCAGTTGGCCGGCACCAGGTACACGTCGGTGGTAGGGGCGAGCTGCCAGAACTCGTCGGCGAAGCGCAGGTCGTAGCAGACGAACAGGCTGAGGCGCAGGCCCAGCACCTCCACCTGGGTGAAGGCGTCGCCGGCACGGAAGTGCTTGTCCTCGCCGCCGAAGCTGAACGGGTGGATCTTGCGGTAGCGGTGCTGCTGGCCGTCGGGGCCGGCCAGCACGAACACGTTGTGCGGTCGCTGGTCGTCGGCCGGTGCGTCGGGTGACACCTCGGGGCACGAGCCGCCCACCCAGATGCCGTGGCGGCGGGCCTGCTCGGCGAGGAACTGCGACGACGGGCCGCCAGTGGCCTCGCCCAGGTCGGGTCGGTCGGTGGCGAAGCCGGTGGAGAACGTCTCGCTGAGCAGCACCAGTTGCGCACCCGACGTGGCCGCGCCCGCCACCAGCGGGGCGAGGTGGGCGAAATTGGTGGCCCGGTCGCACCAGGCGATGTCGTGCTGCACGGCGGCGATGCGCACCGTGCCCTCGGGCCGCTCGATCATGCCGCCAACCCCTTCAGACGCACGACGGCCTCGTCGAGCACCTCGGGCCGCTTGCAGAACGCGAACCGCACCAGGTGCCGGCCTTCGTGCTTGTTGGCGTAGAACACCTCGTTGGGGATGGCCACCACACCGCAGCGGTGCGGCAGTTCGCGGCAGAACGCCATCCCGTCGCCGTCGGGGCGCAGCGGGCGGATGTCGACCGTGACGAAGTAGGTGCCCGATGTGGGGTACACGGCGAAGCCGGCCTCGACCAGCCCTGGTAGCAGGCGGTCGCGCTTGGCCTGCATGTCGGCCGACAGCGCCGTGAAGAACTCGGTGGGCATCGCCAGGCCGCGGGCGATGCCGTACTGGAACGGGCCGCCGTTCACGTACGTGAGGAACTGCTTCGCCGTGCGGGCAGCGGCGACGAGCGCCGGCGGGCCGCACAGCCAGCCGATCTTCCAGCCGGTGGTGTTGAACGTCTTGCCACCCGACGAGATGCTGAGCGTGCGCTCGCGCATACCGGGCAGGGTGGCCATGGCGATGTGTTCGGCCCCGTCGAACAGCAGGTGTTCGTACACCTCGTCGGTGACGACGACGAGATCGTGCTCGATGGCGAGATCGGCGATCATCTGCATCTCGGCCCGGTCGAGCACCTTGCCCGTCGGGTTGTGCGGCGTGTTCACCAGCAGCAACTTCGTCTTGGGTGAGATGGCGGCGCGCAGTTCGTCGGGGTCGAAGCCGTAGGCGGGTGGGCGCAGGGTGACCGGTCGGGCCACGGCGCCGGCCAAGGCGATGCAGGCCTGGTAGCTGTCGTACATCGGCTCGAACAGCACCACTTCGTCGCCCGTGTCGAGCAGGCCCAGCAGCGCACCGGCCAGTGCCTCGGTGGCACCCGCGGTGACCAGCACCTCGGTGTCGGGGTCGTAGGCGAGACCGTAGAACCGTTGCTGGTGCTCGGCGATGGCCTGGCGCAGCACCGGGATGCCTGGCCCCGGCGGGTACTGGTTCTGCCCGCCGTTGATGGCCTCGATGGCGGCGTCGAGCACCTCGCGCGGACCGTCGGTGTCGGGGAAGCCCTGGCCGAGGTTCACGCTGCCGGTGCTGACGGCGAGTGCGCTCATCTCGGCGAAGATCGTCGTGCCGAAGCCCTGCAGCTTGGCGGTGAGGTGGGGCAGCCGTTGGCTCGACATCTAGAACCCCTCGAGGTTCTCGGGCCCGAACGAGTACGGCAGCAACTGGTCGAGCGTGAGCGTGAGCCGGATGCCGTCGGGGCCGCACGTGTGGATGGGCGTGTGCAGCGCGGCGAACTCGCGGATGCGCTGCCGGCAGCCGCCGCAGCACGACGCCAACCGGTCGCCGTCGGCAACCACCAGCACCTCGACGATCTCGCGCTCACCCGCGCCCACCATCGCGGCGATGGCGCTGGCCTCGGCGCAGCAGCCCTGCGGATACGCGGCGTTCTCGACGTTGCAGCCCGCGTACACGGCCCCGCTGGACGTGCGCAGCGCGGCGCCCACCTGGTAGTTCGAGTACGGCGCGTAGGCACGGCGCTGGATGGCACGGGCGGCGTCGAACAGTTCCTGGATCTCCGGCGTCATCACCGCGACCCTATCCGTCACCCGCCCACC
>JBEIIG010000056.1:0-23933 GCA_040380855.1 Acidimicrobiaceae bacterium
ACCGGCCGGCAGCACGGCACCGCTCGGGCGCGAATCGAAGCGACGCTGGGCGCTGATCGGTTCGAACCGGTTGCCGCTGCCCGGCGCGAACGAGCCGAACAGGTCGACCACCACATGGGTGCCGACGTTGCTGAACACGCAGAGGCTTCCGTCGGCTCCCAGGGGCACGATGGCTGCGCCGCTCACCACGCGACCGGGTCGGCTCTGGACGACCGATGTGGTGGGTCGCGATACGCCACACGGGTAGGCCGTGAGGTAGCCCGCTGCGGCGGTGTCGACCGTCACCAGGCCGATGCTCACGGCGGTGCTCCCCGCAACCACCGGCGGACGCACCACCAGCGTGCAACCGGCCCCCAGCGCGGTGCCGTTCCGTGTGTCGACGAGCCGCAGCGGTGCGAACGCAGTGAAGCGCGACCCTGCCGACGACGGCGCCGCCCCGGTCACCGGCGGCGGCACCTGCGCGCCCCAGCCCGGCGCCGGCGCAGGTGTGGGTGGAGGCGTCGGTGTGGGAGTCGGCGTCGCGTCACCGCGCACGGTGAACCAGTTCGACCGCATCCCCACCGCGCGTCGGAACGTGTCGCCCGACAACGTCACCGACCCGCTCGTGCCGGTGACGACCATGGTGAGTACCCGACCGCCCCAGTCGTCCTCGCCCGATCGCTTGGTGACGGTCAGCCCGGTGAACTGGCCGATCGACGGCCACGCTGCGCTGATCGCGTCGTGGGTGACGGTGGCGCTCCAGTCGTGGAAAGGATTCGAGGCGATGTCGTCGCCCTCGTCGGGCACGGCCGGAAAGCCGAGCGTGCTCGCCGCAGTCCACCCGCCCGACGACGACGAGAACATCGTGTAGGCGAGCGGACCCGACTGCGAGCCCACGCGGCGCACCATGCCCGCCGTGGCAGCGACAGCCGCGTCGGTGGAGGCGTACTCGTTGCGTTTCACCGTGCCGCCCACGCCCTGGCGCGTCGCCGCACCCGGATACGACTGGCAGATCAGATCGCAGGTGGCGGCATACGAGTAGCGCTTCTCGGCCAGACCGTAGGTGCGCGCGGCGATCACCTGCGCCTGCAGTGCCTGGGCGCCCTTGGCCGCCCACGACGGCGACATCTCCGATGCCACGATCGGCCGCAGGTACTGCTCGAGCGGCACGAGGTTGACGGTGCGGTTCTCGCCTGTCGTGCCGTTCACGGCGCGGATCGCACCGCGATACGACCGCACCGTGCCCGACGGCTCGCACACACTCGCCAGGTCGGCGATCGCCGAACTGGCCGAGGTGTCGGTCTGCGGGCGGACGGTCACCGAGGCGAGGTCGGTCGCCACCGGGGTCCAGCCCTGCGTCAGCGCGTCCGACGCCGCCGGGCAGGCCACCTCGGCCCGGGCCCACACCGTGTAGCGGCTCGGGGCCACCTCGCGTGCCACCACCGAACCCCAGGGCCCGCCAGGCACACCATCGACCACGAGCAGCCGGTTGTCGTTGACCACTGCGGTCTGCTGGTCGTCGAGCCGCATCAGTCGGACAGCGACGACGGGAGGCGTCGCGCTGGGCGCGAGGGTCGACGCCACGGTGCCGCCGTAGTAGTGGTCGAGGATCTGCGCAGCAGTCCACCCGTGGTCGACCGCGTAACCGTAGGCGCCCCACTGACTCAGGCCGATGCCGTGGCCGTTGCCGTGGCCGTCGAACACGATCGTCGTTGCACCGGCGCGCTGCGGTGTCGCCGCCTCGGCCACCGGGCCGATGGTCGTGGGCGCGACCATGATCGTGAGCGCTGCGACAGCGCGCCGCCAGCACGTGTTCACGGAGCAGTCATCGGCATGTGAACACCCGGACTTGAGCGCTGACTTGTAACCTCTCACGTTCGTGGCACGCAACAACTCCGGCACCTCCACTCGCATGCCACTCCCCGAGGGCACCATCCCGGTGGCCATCGGGTTGCTCATCGCCGGTATCTGCACGTTCGCGTTCTTCCGCGTCGGCAAGATGGCGCTCGGCAGCGAAGAGGCGTTCCAGCCGATCATCAGCCTGTGGTTCCCGATGTTCGCCCTCGCACCCGGGTTGTTCCTGCCCCTCGAACAAGAGCTCGGTCGCGCCCTGTCGGCGCGCCGCTCGCTGGGCCAGGGTGGCCGGCCGATCGTGGTGAAGGTGGTGCTGCTCGGATCGCTCCTCACGCTTGCGGTCACGCTCGTGCTCGTCGCCCTCGGTCCGTGGTTGAGCACCACCTACTTCGACGGTAACTGGACGATGGTGGCCGCCCTGGTGCTGGCGGTCGTGGCGTACGCCTCGGAACACATCTCGCGCGGTATCTGCAGCGGCATGGCCCGGTTCCGCGCCTACGCCGTGGTGATGGGCGCCGACGGCCTGGTGCGCATCCTGCTGTGCATCCTGCTGGCCGGTGTGGGGGTGAGCGCCGTGGGCTGGTTCGGTCTCGCCGTGGCCATCTCGCCGCTCATCGGCGTAACAGCAGTGGCCTCGCGCCGACAACTCGACACCGAGCCCGGCCCGCCCGCCACCTGGCGCGAGGTCACACCCAACCTCGGTTGGTTGCTGCTCGGCTCGATCATGGCCGCAGGCCTCGTGAACGCCGGCCCCATCGCTGCCGGTCTCCTGGCCGACGACGACCAGAAGGGCCTGGTCACACGCTTCGGCTACGGCGTCATCCTGGCCCGTATCCCGCTTTTCTTGTTCCAGGCGGTGCAGGCCGCGCTGCTCCCCCGCCTGTCGCACCTGGCTGCCGCAGGGCAGATGGACGAGTTCGTGCACGGCTTCCGCCGCCTCATCCGGGCGGTCGTCGCGGTCGGGGTCCTCGGTGTGGTCGGCGCCTTCCTGCTCGGGCCACTCGCTGTCGAGATCCTCTACGACTCGATCGTCGGCAGGCGCACGATGGCCGTGCTCGCCCTCGGCAGCATGTGCTACATGCTCGGCCTGGCCATCGCCCAGGCGGTGATCGCCCTCCACGGCCACGCCCTCGTGGCGCTCGGCTGGACCGCCGGCATGGTGAGCTTCATCGCTGCCACCTGGCTGATCGACGACGAGGTGTTCCGCCGCGTAGAGATCGGTTTGTTGGTGGGCTCGACCGTGTCGATGCTGGTGTTCTGGTTGGCCCTGCGCTCGCGTCTGCGGGCGGGGGCGGTGCCCGATGAGGGCTCGGTGATGGAGGCCATCACCGATATGCCGCTCGAGAACTGATCAGCGGCGCTGCAGCCGCGAGGCCTCGTACTCGAGGTCGTGGGCCACCATCATCGCGATCAGTTCAGGGAACAGCACCTCGGGCTCCCAGCCCAGCTTGGTGCGGGCCTTGGTGGCGTCGCCGATGAGCAGGTCGACCTCGGCGGGGCGCAGGAACTTGGGGTCTTGGCGCACATAGGGCCGCCAGTCGTCGATGCCGATCTCGCCGAAGGCGCGCACGATGAGGTCTTCGATGCTGTGGGTCTCACCGGTGGCGATGACGTAGTCGTCGGGCTCGTCTTGCTGCAGCATCATCCACATCGCCTTCACGTAGTCGCCGGCGTAGCCCCAGTCGCGCTTGGAGTCGAGGTTGCCCAGCACGATGTGGTCCTGCACGCCCAACTTGATGCGGGCCACTGCGTTGGTGACCTTGCGGGTGACGAACTCGAGCCCGCGTCGCGGCCCCTCGTGGTTGAACAAGATGCCCGAGCAGGCGTAGAGCCCGTAGCTCTCGCGGTAGTTCACGGTGATGTCGTGGCCGAACACCTTGGCGCAGCCGTAGGGCGAGCGCGGGTGGAACGGGGTGCGCTCGGTCTGCGGGGTCTCGCGCACCTTGCCGAACATCTCCGACGAGCTGGCCTGGTAGAAGCGGATCGGGTTGTTCTGGCTGCCCCCGACGATGCGCACCGCGTCGAGCATGCGCAGCACACCGGTGCCGGTGATGTTGGCGGTGAGTTCGGCCTGGTTGAAGCTCATGGCCACGAACGAGATGGCAGCGAGGTTGTACACCTCGTCGGGCTGCGCGTAGTCGAGCGCCTTCACCAGCGACGGCAGATCGGCCAGATCGCCCGGCACGGCCTCGACGAAGGGGAACTCGTCGCGCAACTGCTGCATCTTGGGGTTGTTCTGCCCCTTCACCATGCCGAACACCTCGTAGCCCTTGGTGTGGAGGAACTCGGCGAGGTGCTGGCCGTCCTGGCCGGTGATGCCGGTGATGAATGCGCGCGGCATGGATTTCCCTTCGTGGGCGGGTGGTCGCCCGAGTCTACGGTGACCGGCTCGGCTAGCGTGCGCGTCGCATGGGCACCCGCGTTGGCATCGATGTCGGTCCGCTGCACGGACGCCGAACCGGCATCGGCCACGCCGTGGCTGCACTCGTCGAAGCGCTCGCGGCACGCTCCGATGTCGAGATGCTCCCGTACCTGCTCAGCGCCCGCGCCCGGCCGGACGGGTCGACCCGACGGCTCCCGCTGCCCGCGGCGCTCGCCCACCGTCTGTGGGGCCGTGTCGACCACCCTCGGGTCGACCGGTGGATGGGCGGGGCCGAGCTGATCCACGGCACCAACTACGTGGTGCCCCCGAGTCGCCTCCCCCGGCTGGTGACCGTCTACGACTGCTGGTTCCTGCTGCACCCCGATCAGGCGCATCCGGCGGTGGTACGTGCCGGGGCGGTGCTCGAACGCGCGCTGGCCACGGGTGCTGTCGTGCACGCCAGTTCGGCCGCCACGGCAGCCGTCGTCGAGCAGTTGTTCCCCGGGGTCGAGGTGCACACCGTGGTGCTCGGGTCGCTGGCGCTTCCCGCCCCGGCCGTGCGCTGCCCGATCCCCGAACTCGACGGCCCCGAATTCGTGGTGTCGGTCGCCACGCTCGAACGGCGCAAGAACCTGCCCCGACTGGTGGCGGCGTTCGGCCTGCTGGCCGCCGAACGGCCCGATCTGCGCCTCGTCCTCGCCGGCGCCGACGGCGACGACCGGGTCGCGGTCGACCGGGCGATCGACCGACTCCACCCCGACGCCGGGCATCGGGTGCTGCTCACCGGCTTCGTCGACGACAGCACCCGCTCGTGGCTGCTGCACCACGCCCGGGTGATGGCCTATCCGTCGCTCGACGAGGGGTTCGGCTTCCCGCTGCTCGACGCCATGCAGGCCCGGGTGCCGATCGTCGCCTCGTCGGCCGGGTCGATCCCCGAGGTCACCGCTGACGCGGCGCTGCTGGTGGCACCCACCGACGAGGTCGCGCTGGCCGGGGCGTTGCGCCGGGCGCTCGACGACGAAGCCGAGCGCGCCCGGATGATCGCCGCCGGCGCAGCACAGGTGCAGCAGTTCTCGTGGCAGCACACGGCCGACGCCATGGCCGCTCTGTACCATCGCCTCGTGGAGCGGCGAGCGTGATCGGCGTGCTGTGCGGCGGTGTGGGTGCCGCCCGGTTCTTGAAGGCACTGCGCGGGGTGATCGACCCCGCCGACGTGGTGGGCATCGTGAACACCGGCGACGACACCGTGCTGCACGGCCTGTCGATCTCGCCCGATATCGACACGATCACCTACACCCTCGCCGGCGCCATCGACCCGGTGCGCGGTTGGGGCCTCGTCGACGAGACGTGGACCGCCATGGAGTCGCTCGCCCGTTACGCGGCGGTGCGACCCGAGGGGTCGGCGGCGGCTCCCACCTGGTTCAACCTGGGCGACCGCGATCTGGCCACCCACTTCTACCGCACCGCCCGGTTGCGCGAGGGTGCGTCGCTCGCCACCGTCACAGCCGAGGTCGCCTGCGCCTGGGGGGTGCCCGAACGCCTGGTGCCGATGAGCGATCAGCGCGTGGCCACCCTGGTCACTCTGGCGAGCGGCGAGACGGTGAGCTTCCAGGAGTACTTCGTGAAGCTGCGTCATGGCGAGCCTGTGTCGGCGATCGCGTTCGAGGGTGCCGCCGAGGCCACGCTGCACCCCGAGGCTGCGGCTGCGCTGCGCGATGCCGACACCGTGGTGATCGCACCATCGAACCCGTTGGTGTCGATCGGGCCGATCCGCGCCCTGGCCGGCGTCGATGCGGTGCTGGGCGCGCGACGCGACTCGGTGGTGGCGGTCTCGCCCATCGTCGGCGGTGCCGCGCTGAAGGGCCCGGCCGATCGCATGCTCGTGGAACTCGGTCACGAGGCGAGCGTGGTGGGCGTGGCCCGGCTGTACGCGCCGATCGCCACCGCCTTGGTGATCGACCCGGCCGACGCGCATCTCGCCGACGCCGTGGCAGCCGCCGGGATGACCCCGGTGGTGGTGCCGTCGATCATGAGCAGCCCCGAGGTGGCGGCCCGCCTGGCCGAGGCCACCCTGGCCGCTGTCGCATCCTGACAGCCGATCACGGCCGCGACGACGAGCGGCGACGCACCACCACGAGCACCAACCCCGTACCCACGGCGATCGCGCCCATCACCAGCGGCACCGTTGTGGTGGGCACGACTGCGGCAAGCACCTGAATCACCCGGCCGACGTTACGCGCCCGATCGGCCGGTCAGCCCTGGAGGCGACCGGATTGGGCCGATCGACCCATCCGCTCAGGCATCTGCTGTGGCCGCACGCACCGCCGCGAGCCCCTCGTCGAGCGAGGTCCACGGTTCCCAGGCCAGGTGGATCCGTGCCCGCACCGGCGACACCGCCACCCGGGCCAGGCCGGCGGGTTCGGTGGGCGCCGGTCGGGGGCGGCGCGCATCGGGCCCGGCCAGCGCGGTCCACAGGTCGCGCACGCTCGTGAGTCGACCGGTTCCGACGTTTACCACCAGGCCGCTGCCGCGCCGTGTGGCCTGCAGCAGCGCCTCGACCGCATCGTCGACGTAGAGGAAGTCGCGGCTCTGGCGGCCGTCGCCGTGCATGACGGGTTGCTCGCCTCGGGCGAGTGCATCGGCGAAGGCTGCAACCACGCCACCGTCGACACGTTGGCGTGGCCCGTACACCGATGTCATCGCCAGTGCGGTGAACTCGACTTCGTGCGTGGCGCGGTACTCGGCGAACAGGTCGGCGACGGTGCGGGTGATCACCCCGAACGCACCGTCGGGCGCCCACGTGTGGCCCTCCTTCACCGGCAGATCGCGCACCGCCACCTCGCCGTACAGCGCTCCGGCCGCCAACGCCGTCACCACCTTGGCCACGCCGGCGTCGCGGGCGGCTTCGAGCACGGCGAGCGCACTGTGCACGGCACGGGCCAGGTCGGCCGGGCCACGGCGCCCGGGCGGGGCCCAGCCGAGGTGGACGATCACCTCCGGTCGGCGCATCCCCACCAAGGCCCCGAACTCGGGCGCACACACGTCGAGATGGTGGATCTTCAGTTCACCGCCGGCCGACCGCGCTTCGGCCAGGTTGCCGAGCGAACCGCTCGACAGGTCGTCGACCACGTCGACGGTGTCGCCCTCGGCGAGCAGGCGGTCGACGAGGTGCGAGCCGACGAACCCGGCACCACCGACCACCAACACCCTCACGGCGCTGGTCGGCGCTCGCCGGTGAGCACCTCGGCGGGGTGCACCGTGGCCTCGGCACCGATGACGCAGTCGGTCACCCGCGCGTCTGCACCGATGTGCCCCATCACCACCGACCCGGCGACGAACGCGCCCTGGTCGACGCGGGCGCCCTCGAGCACCACGGAACGCACGACGTGGGCACCGGCGCCCACCACCGCGCCAGCGGCCACCACCGCAGTGTCGATGACGGCCGAGGCATCGACCTGGGCGCCCGGTGCCACCGCAGTGCAGTGGTCGTGCGGCCGGCGACCGTCGAGCAGGTCGAGGTTGGCGGCAAGGTACAGGTCGGGGCGGCCGGTGTCGATCCAGTAGTCGTCGGTGGCGAGGGCGAACAGACGGCCACCGTCGACGATCGCCGGGAAGGTCGACCGCTCGATCGACACCTTCTCGCCGGCGGGGATGCGTCCGAGCACCGACGGCTCGAGCACATAGGTGCCTGCGTTCACGAGGTTGCTCGGCTCGGTGCCGGGCGCCGGCTTCTCGACGAAGCGCTCGACGCGGCCGTCGGCGTCGAGGGCCACCACACCGAACGCCGACGGGTCGGCGACCGCGATGAGGTGCACCGTCGCCTCGGCGGCGCGTTCGTGGTGGAAGGCCACCAGGCGACCGATGTCGAGGTCGGTGAGCACATCGCCGTTGGCGACCACGAACGTCTCGTCGATCCCGGCTGCATCGGCTGCGAAGCGGATGGCGCCGGCGGTGTCGAGCGGTTCGGGTTCGACGGCGTACTGCAGCCGTGCACCCGCGCACAGACCGGCCGGGAACGCCTCGACGAACGGTTCGGGCTTGAACCCGAGGGCGAGCACGACGTCGGTGACCCCGCCGCGCACGAGGTTGGCGACGAGGCGTTCGATGATCGGCACATGGCCGACCGGCAACATCGGCTTGGGCACGCTGTAGGTCAGTGGTCGCAGCCGGGTTCCGAACCCGCCGACGAGCACGACCGCGCGCATCAGCCGCCGGTGGTGCTGGTGACGCCGGTGTCGGCGACCGAATCGGCGACGGTGCTCGACGGACCCGGCACATTGCCACCGTCGACTGCGCCGAGGGTGGGCAGTTCGCTGGCCCACGGCGGCATGACGACCTCGGTGTCCTTCGGCACGACGGCGATGACGAACACCATGCCGTCCTGCTTCACGCGCACGTTGTCGAGGTCGGTGATGTAGGTCTGGCCCTTACCGGTGTCGGCATAGTTGTCCCACGCCACCACCTTCACCGTGACGTCTTCGCCGTTGCACTTGTAGTCGCCGACCTTGTACGACTCGCCACCCTGATCGGCGGGCAAGGTGAGCTCGTCGTCGCTCAGATCGACGTCGTACACGTCGAGGAACACGCCGAACACGGCGCGGTCGCCGACCGCCTTGGCGCTGTACGGGTGCCAGTGGATGACACCGTCGTCGTGGCTGTGGATGCCCGTGGTGGCGAACTTGTCGCTCACCAACGTGCCGTCGGCGTTCTGCTCTTCCTTGTTGCCCGTCAGCTTGGGCAACCAGCCGTCGCACACGTACATGCCGTAGGCGGCATGCCAGTGATCGCCCACCTGCGGGGGCGCAGTGCCCGGGTCGGGACGGCTCTGCCGGGCGTAGATGATGACGACCAGGCCCACCAGCAACACGGCGAGCACGACGGCGGGGAACAGAGTGCCGCCTTGGAAGCGGACCTTCTTGCCGCGGTCGCGCTGCGCGAGCTTGGCGACCTTCTTGGCAGAAGCGGACGATGAGGACGTGGCCACGAGGGTGGAAGGCTACCGGTTCACCTCGGTGAAGGGACGGCATCAGAGCCGTTCGATGAGCGCGGCGTAGGCGGCGGCGACCGCCTGCGGCGAGGCGGCATGCTCGACCCAGGCCCTGGCTGCGGCGCCCTGCGCCGCCAGCGCCGCCGGATCGCCCACCATCTCGCGCACGGCGGCGACGAAGGCAGCGAGGTCGTCGGGGGGCACCACCCGGCCACCGCCCGACGCGGCCACCATGCGCGGCACCTCGGTGTCGGCATCGATCGCGGCCAGCACCGGCCGGCCCGCAGCGAGGATCGAGTAGGTCTTCGACGGCACGCTCACCGAACCCAGGCCCGCCTTCAGCGGCACCACGTGCAGATCGGCCGACGCCAGCACCTCGGGCAGGCGCTCCTTGGGCTGGTAGCCGACGAACCGCACGTTCGCCAGGTCGCTCGCCGCCGCCTCGAGGCTCGCCCGGGCAGCGCCGTCGCCGTTCACCACGAACGTCACCTCGGGCAACTCGCGGGCGGCCCCCAGCAGCAGATCGAGCGACTGCGAGAACCCGACGTTGCCTGCGTACATCACCACCGGCTCGTCGCCGATCGACAGTTCGGTGCGGTAGGCCGTCAGGCGCTCGGCCGGGCGGATGAACTCGGTGTCGACGAAGTTGGGGATGACGTGCACGCGGTTGCGTCGCGACGGGCGCATCTTCGCCGCCACGTTGGCGCGCAGATCGTCGCTCAGCACCGTGACCGCAGCCGAGCGGTGGTAGCTCACCCGCTCGAGCCAGCGGGCCACGGCGATCACCCAGCGGTTCGAGATCGCCCCGGTCTGCACGGCTGCATCGGGGAACACGTCCTGGATGTTGAACACCAGCGGCCCGCGGCGCACCAGATGGGTCACCCAGCCGGTGAGCCCCAGGGTGAGCGGCGGCGACATGGCCACGACCGCGTCGACCCGCCCACCGCGCAGTGAGGCGAGGCCGGTGAGCACCGAGAAACCGGCGAACCCGAGGGCCCGGCGCAGCAGATTGCGCTTGTCGGTGCCCGGGAAGGGGTTCACACGAGTGATCGAACCCCACGGGGTGACCTCGCGCCTGATCCAGCCACCTTCCCAGCCGGGTTCGATGCGGTGCGTCCGGTACCAGGGCAGGGCGGTGATCACGTGCACCTCGTGGCCGAGGCCTGCGAGTTCGGTGACGATGCGGGTCATCACCTCGCCGGTGGGTGCGTTATCGGGTGCGAAGTGCGGACAGAGCACGGCGATGCGCAACGGGCGACTCATGCACCTGCCGCCTCGTCGTACACCGCGGCGATGGCCTCGCCCGAACGCCGGGCCGTGAACGTGGCGGCGCGGCGATGGCCGGCCCCGACCAGCTCATCTCGCCGTGCGGCGACGGTGTCGAGCGCGCCCGCCCAGGCGGCGTGGTCGAGCGGCAGCACCACCGCGGCGTCGCCCGCCACCTCGGGCAGGCAGGTGGCGTCGCTGCACACGATCGGCGCGCCCAGCGCCATCGCTTCGATCAGCGGTGCACCGAATCCTTCGTAGCTGCTGGGGAACACGAGTGCTTCGGCCATGGCGATCAGCCCGTTGCGGTCGGCGTCGCTCACCCGGCCGGGGCGCACGATGCGGTCGGCGACACCGGGCCCGGCTGCGCCGATGGCAGCGTCGAGTTGCTCGGCGGCGAGGCCGCGGCCACCGATCAGCACCAGGCGCAGCTGAGGGTCGGTCCAGTGCCGGGCCAGCATCTCGACCAGGAACCGGTGGTTCTTGTGGGGCGCCGTCATGGCCGGGTACACCAGCACACGCGCATCGCCGAGCCCCAACCGGTGGCGCAGCTCGTCGGCCGGGGTGATGTCGGCGATGAGCGCGGGCTCGAAGCCGTGCGGCACCACCATCACCCGCTCGGCGGCGATACCGAGGTGTTCGATCACGCTCGTGCGCACATAGGCGCTCGGCACGGCGATCCGCGCCGCCCGGCGTGCCGACGACGGGATCATCGCATCGAGGTAGCGGCGCTTGCCGGCGGTGAAGTACTGCGGGAAGGTGCGGTACTGCAGATCGTGGATGGTGAGCACATAGGGCCGTGTGGCAGCACGCGGCGCGGTGCCGCCCCCGTGGTGCACCAGATCGAGCGCTGCCGTGCGGCGGCGCAGCCAGGTGTGCTCGTGCCACACCCGACGTCCTCGCCGGATGCCGCTGTCGGGCGCCACCACGGTGGTGGCACCGGCGAAACCGGTGCCGTAGCGCTCGACGAACGCCGGCGGCGCGAAGACCGTGAGCTCGATGTCGGGCCGGGCCTGCTCGATTCCGAGGAGTTGGCGGACGAGGTACTGCTCCGATCCGCCCACCTGACCGGGTAGGCACCACAGCAGGTTCACACCCACGCGCATGGCCATCGACTCAGCCGGCGAGCTCGCGGTAGGCAGCCGCAGTGAGCGCAGCGGTGCGGGCCCAACTCCGTCGCTGCGCGCGGGCCAGCCCCTTGGCCCGCAACTCGGCGGTGCGGCGGAGCGCATCGACGATGCCGCGGCCGATGTCGGTGGCGTCGAGCGGATCGACCAGCACAGCGGCCAGCCCCGCCACCTCCTCGGTGGCAGTTCCTGCGCTGGTGACCACCGGTGTGCCCTGGGCCATCGCCTCGAGCACGGGCAACCCGTACCCCTCACGCTCGCTCGGGTAGCAGAACACGGCCGCGCCGGCGTACAGCGGGCCCAGATCGTCGGCGGGCACGAACCCGAGGAACCGCACGTCGGCCGACGTGTCGGGATCGATGTCGATCTCGCCCCATCCCTCGGCGCCCACGACGATCAGCGGTAGCGGATCGTCGAGTTGCGCAATGGCGTCGACGAGCCTGCGCAGGTTCTTGCGCGGCTCGACGGTTCCGACGAACAACAGGTACCGCTCGGGCAGGCTGTAGAACACCCTCACGCGGGCCACCTCGTCGACGGGGGCACGCTGCACATCGACCCCGAGTGGCACGAGCCGCAACCGTTCGGCGCCGATGCCCAGCGCGGCCACGTCGTCGAGCGTCGCCTGGCTGCTGCACAGCACCAGATCGGCCTTGCGCTTGATCACCTCGAGGCTGTCGCGGAACACGCGGTTGCCGTGGCGGGTGAAGTGCTCGGGCTGATGCAGGAAGGCGACATCGTGCAGGGTGACGACGAGCGGGGCGTCGGTGGGGCACGGGATGAGGCCGGTGGCGTGGGCGACATCGACCCGACCGGCGGCGCGTTCGACCTTCGGCCAGCCGAAGCGCAGCCAGGTCTCGTACAGCCACGGGGTGGCGACGGGCAGGTGGGCGATGGGGATACTGGGCATCCACGGGTCGTCGGGCAGGTGCGCATGACGACCCGCCACACCGATCAGGCGGATGTCGTCGTGGCCCTCCATCGCCTCGGCCACGCGCAGCGCCGCCATGGCCGTGCCCCCGGGCACGCGGTGCCAGCACTGTTCGAGGGTGTAGGCGACGCGCACGGTGCCCATTGTGCACCGTGCCAGGGCTACGATCGCCGCATGCGCACCCAGATCCCGCCGACTGCCCTCGCACGCGACGAACGGTTCAATCGCATCACCACCGCGGAACGCTTCGCCGACCAGCGCCCCAACGGCGCCGAGGAAGACCGCCGCATGAATCCCGAGAGCGCCGAGTGCGCCGACCGGGCCCGCCGCCAGATGCACGGCATCTTCGTCGGCGAGATCCAGGCGCTCGAAGGTGCCGGCCGCACGGCGTTCGACTACACCACCGACGAGACCCCGTTCGCGATGAAGCTCGACATGGCCCGCCAGTGCTGGGACGAGGCCCGCCACGTCGAGATCAGCATCAAACTCGGCGACCACATGGGCACCGAGATCGGCGAGTACAGCGAGGCTGTCACGCTGTTCGAAGCCGCCTGCCACCCCGACCCCGTGTTCCGTCTGGCCGGCGTGAACCGTGCGCTCGAAGGCCTGGCCATCGACGTGTTCACCACGATGCGCGACTTCGCGGTCGAGATGAACGACCCCACGCTCTACTTCGCCGAGGACTGGATGCTCGCCGACGAGGTGACCCACGTGAAGATGGGCAGCACCTGGTTGCGTGAGGTCACCAAGAACGACACCGAGCGCCAGAAGCAGGCCCTCGAGTTCCAGCGCACCGTCGACGGGCTGTTCAACTTCCGCGGCCTGCGCGGCGAGAGCCGCGAGTCGGCCATCATGCTGGCCCGCAAGTTCCGCGAGATGGCCGGGTTCGACACCACCGAGATCGACGAGATCGCGGCCATGGCCGAGGCCCAGCGCGCCGAACGCCTCGCCACCGCCTCGGCCTACTGACTGCTGCGAAAACCACCGGGCGGCACTGCCGCTGGCCTGGCACAGTGAGGCGATGAGCACCGCCATCTGGCCCCTGTTCGGATTGCGTGTCACCACGCCGAGAGTCGAGTTGCGTTACGTCGACGACGATCTCGGCGCACAGTTGGCCGAGCTCGCTGCACAGGGCATCCACGACCCGGCGTTCATGCCGTTCTCCTTCGAATGGACCGACGCTCCCGCCGACCGTCTGCGCCCGAACACGATGCAGTACTACTGGCGCTGCCGCGCCGAGACCACACCGACCCACTGGCATCTCAACTTCGCCACCATCGTCGACGGCGAGGTGGTGGGCACCACCAGCCTGGGTGCCGACCACTTCCCGACCCTGCGCACGTTCGAAACCGGGTCGTGGCTGGGGCGCATCCACCAGGGCCGCGGTCTCGGCCGCGAGCTGCGCGAGGCGGCGCTGCACCTCGGCTTCGCCGGGTTCGGCGCCAACCGCGCCACCACCAGTGCGTTCAGCGACAACGGCCCGTCGCTGGGCGTCACCCGCTCGCTCGGCTACCAACCCAACGGCGAGCAGACGAACCTGCGCCGAGGGGTCGCCGCCACCACGCTGCGCTTCCGGCTGGAACGCGACGACTGGCAGACCCGGCTGCGGCGCGACGACATCACCATCACCGGCCTCGAGCCGTGCCGCACCATGCTCGGACTCTCCTGAACCGCGTCGCCGCGTCAGCTGGGGGTGTCGAACCAACCGAACAGGTCGACGATCACGTGGGTCTCGCCCGCCTGGTTGAACACCGACACCGAACCGTCGGCACCCACCTGGGTGTACACCATGTTGGCGGCGTCCTCGTACGCCGTCACGTTCAGGCTCGACACCCACGGGCGCGGTGAGCCCGACGGGAACACGGTGAGGAACCCGCTGTCGGTGGGGTCGACGGCCGTGACGTTCAGCACCAGGGTGGGGTTGCCGCCGGCCGGGATACCGGCCAGGCCGCCGACGGGGAGCTGGAACATCGACCGCCCCGGCAGCGGGCCCGACACACCACCCAGCCCGATACGCGAGTCGACCAGGCGCCGTGGGCCGGCGGGACGGAAGGCCGATCCGCGACCCGGCGCGAAGTAGCCGAACACGTCGGCCACGAGGTGGGTGGAGCCGGCCGAGTTGAACATGCTCACGCTGCCACCGCTGCCGACGCTCACCACGACGAGGTTCGGAACCGTCTCGCCGGGCCGCCAGTTCACCGACGATGTCGGTGGCATGGCCGCGCCAGTGGGCCACACGGTGAGGTAGCCGGCATCGCTCGGCTGGGTGACGGTGACGTTCAGCACCACTGCGGTGGCGTCGGCTGGGACGTCGCCCACACCCGCGACAGGCAGCACGGCCACCTCGTTCGGGCCGGCGCCGCGGGCAAACGCAATGCCCTCACGTGTGTCGGCGATGCGGCGGGGCGTGACGGAGCGGAATCCTGCCGCTGCCGTCGATGGCGCCGAGACGAACCAGCCACTCAGATCGACGACGAGGTCGACGGGACCCGCCGACGAAGCGAACTCGATGGAGCCGTCGGCACCCAGATCGCACACCACCGAATTGGGAACGACGACATCGGGCGCGAAGTTGATGTTCGACGTCGCGGGCATCGTGCGGCCGGCGGGGAAGACGGTGAGGTAGCCGGCCGACTGCGCGCGGGCGACCGTGACGTTCAGCACCACCGCCGAGGCATCGGCGGGCACGCCCGCGACGCCCGCCACCTTCATCCTCATCGTCGGCATGCCCTGGATGGAGAACCTCGACTGCGTGCCGCGAGTGTCGAGCAGGCGCGTCGGGTTCGATGGCACGAACGACATCCCCATCGGCACCGGCCCTGCGGACTCGACGATCGTCGTGGTGGGAGCCGGCGTTGGTGCCGGAGTAGCGGGGGGTGCCGTCGTCGGCACGGGTGGCGGCCCGACCGACAGCGTCGTCGTGGTCGCAGGCGCTGTCGTCGTCGTGGCAGGCGCTGTCGTCGTCGTGATCGCCGGTGCCGTCGTCGTGGTCGAAGGCAGGGTCGTCGTGGGTGGTGGCGGCAGTGGACCGGGTGTGGCACTGAACAGGTCGAGCCCGGGGTAGGCCTTACCCAGCACCTGGGTGGAATCGGCCGCGAGCCAGCGGTCGAGCACCTGTGCGTACACCTCCCGGAAGTCGGTGGCGCCCCTCAACCGACCGTTCGAGTCGGTCGGCCCGTCGAATGGATGCGCGCCGTGGAGACCCCCCTTCACCCGCTTGCCGATCACGAACATCGCGCCCGCAGCACCGTGATCGGTGCCCAGCGACTTGTTCTCGCCCACGGTTCGGCCGAACTCGGAGAACGCGACGATGGTCACCCGGTCGGCCCACTTCGCCTCGAGCACGCTGAAGAACCGGTCGATCGCGTCGTCGAGCTCGGTGAGTCGAGCGGCGTGTGCGGCAAGTTGATCGGAATGGGTGTCGAAGCTGCCGAAGGAGGTGTTCAGCACCCTGATCCCCAAGTTGGCGTTGATCAGCCGGGCCGACAGTTCGAGTTGCCTGACGATCGAAGCTCCCGTCAGGGTGGGGCTGTAGAGCGGCTTAGTGGTGTCGGCCAGGTCGATCGCCCGACCATTGGCGTTCGCCACCGACGCCGCCAGGCCGGTACGACCCTCGGCCTGGCCGCGCACCTCCAGATACGCCCGACGGCCGGCATCGTTCTGGTCGAGACCGAGGTTGAACTCCGACAGCCCGACGGCAGTGGCGGAACGCTGGGCGCCGATCATCGACAGGGGTACCGAGCCACCGATCGTGAGCGCGTGGAACATGTCGGCAGTACCCGCCAGGCCGTCGAGCCAGCGGCCCAGCCAGCCGGTGGGCGTCTGCTCCGACCCGGTGGCGGTGAACCACAGCTTGGTCGACGAGAAGTGACTGAGGTTCGGCGGCTGGTAGCCAGCGTCGGGGACGACCGCTACTTGCCCGAGGTCGTACCGGGCCTTCAGTTTCACGAGCGACGGGTGCAGCCCCATCCCGTCGGCGAGCGGCAGCACCGATTCGGGAACCAGGCGGATCGTTGGCCGCTTGTCCAGGTAGGTGGGGTGGGTGGCCTTCACCACGGTGTTGAGCACGTCGTTGCCGCCGCCGAGCATCAGCATCACCAACACGCCGTCGTTGTCGCCGATCGGTGGCGCGGCCCACGCCGTCCGCTCGGCATCGGCGAACCAGTTCGACGACGCCATCGCCACACCTGCAGTGGCGAGCGCCGAGCCGACCAGGAAGTTGCGCCGCGACACGGTGGCGGCAGTGAGTGGTTCGCGCCGCGACAGGCGGGCGAGGATCTCGGGAAACTCGGGATCTGTAGACATCACTCGGTCCTTCCTCACGCCAACTGGAAGTCGGGGCTCATCAGCGCGAGGTACAGCGCATGGCGTTGGTTCCAGTTCTTCGCCCGCGCCTCGGTGAGCCAGTCGACCACCGAGGCGAGTGAAGCGGGCGCGGGGTTGGCGATGCCGATCTTGGCGAAGATCTGGGTGGCCGCGGCGTTGACGTCGGCGACCGGAGCCGGGTCGATGAACAGCGGTGTGCGGTCTGCCAGGTACTTGGCGACGAACCCGGCCCAATTGGCGCGGGCTGCCATCATCGTTTCGCCCAGCCAGTAGGTGTTCGACCCCCAGCCGGCCACGTTGGGCGGCTGGAAGAGAGCCTGTCCCATCGTCGTGGTGTTGCGCGAGGGTTGGATACCTGTCACCGAGTTGAGGCCGGTGAGACGCATCACGGCCACCACGAAATCGACGGGTGTCCGCACGAGGCCGGTGCGGACGTCGACCGAGTAGAAGGCCGGGTCGAGGAACATGGCGCGCAGCAGATCGCGGATGTTCAACCGTTGCAGGAAGACCGTGACCAGCGCGTCGCGCACTGCGGTAGGCAGTGCCGCGCCGGCGAAGTGCGCCCACAACCTGCCGACGATGAACTCGCCCATCTCGACACGCTTCACCGGATGGTCGCAGATCAGGTCGACCACGTCCGGCCCGTCGAAGTTCTGAGTGACACCGAAGATGGTCTTCATCCCCGTGTCGTGCTTGGCGGGTACGAAGGCATAGGCGTTGCTGACGATGGTGTGACCCGTCCATGCACGCGACACCTCGGCCACCTCGGTCTGGGTGTAACGATCGACACCGAGCATGAAGAGCTCGAGCAGTTCACGACCGAAGTTCTCGTTGGGGCCGGTCTTGACATTGAGATAGTTGTCGAGGTAGCGCAGCATCAGCGGCTCGACCGACATCTTCTTCACCAGCACGCGGAAATCGCCCAGTGCATGTTGGTGCAACACCTTCAGGAACGACCAGTGCCAACTGCGGCTCATCACCACGTTCACCTCAGTGGCGAAGTGGCCGTGCCAGAAGAACAGCATCTTGTCGCGCAGCGGAGCGGTGGTGTCGGCCATCGTGTCGAACCACCACTTCCGCCCGTCTTCGACCCACTTCGTGAACACCTCGGCTTCGGGAACGCCGTAGTCCTTGGTGAGCCACAGCGGATCGCTCATCGGGGGTGGCGCTGCGTCGGGCCCGAGCAGTTCGTCGACGATGCCGGCCAGCGGCCCGTCGGGGTGAGACGCATACGCGGCGAGCGCCGCCTGCGCCTGAGCCGTCGTGCAGGCGTAGGTCGTGCGGCGCAGCAGATGGGCGATGTCCTCGACGGAAACAGCCATGGGCGACAGTATGCAGGCCCATTTCGACGCTGCGTGAGAAATTGATCGACTCTTGAGCTGCGGCCGTCACCGTCCGCGGTCGGATCACCGCAGACGGGCGACGAGTTCGGCCAGGGGTTCGCGGAAGTCGCGCATCGGGGGCAGGCCGCCCAGGCGGGCGACTGCGTTGTCGAGCACGCTGTTGGCCGGACGCGGGGCCGGACGCGGCGGGTCGAGGTCGGCGGAGAGGATGGGCAGCACCATCCCCGGGTCCTTGCCCATCGACCGCACGACTTCCTGCACGAACCCGTGCCAGCTCACCGCGCCCGAGTTGGTGAGGTGGTGCACGCCACTGCGGCGGTCGAGCGCCACCCGACGCAGCATGGGCGCCAGGTCGGCGGTGAACGTGGGGTGGCCCACCTGATCGGTGACGAAGGCGAGGGTGGGCCGCTCGGCAGCCAGGCGCAGCACCGTCTTCACCATGTTGTTGCCGTGCTCGCCACACACCCACGAGGTGCGCACCACGGCCGCCGACGGGCCGAGCGCAAGCGCCTCGCGCTCGCCGGCCAGTTTGAACAGGCCGTACACGCTCTGCGGGTTCGGGGTGTCCCACTCGTGATACGGCCGCTGCAACGTGCCGTCGAACACGTAGTCGGTGCTGATGTGCACGAGGTGTGCCCCCACCCGGTGGCAGGCCTCGGCCACCCACCGCACCGCCAGCGCATTGACGGTGAAGGCCTTGGCCGGATCGCTCTCGCAGGCGTCGACCGCCGTCCATGCTGCGCAGTGGATGACGGCGTCGGGCCGCAGCGCGGTGATCGCCCCCAGCACCGCGTCGCGGTTGCTCACGTCGAGGGTGGCGTGGTCGAACGCGTGCACTGTGTCGCCCGCTGCTGTGCACGCCGACACCGTGTCGTGGCCCAACTGGCCGCCGGCACCGGTGACGAGCACTCTCACAGGGCGGCCCGCGCCTTCAGTGGCTCCCACCACGCGCGGTTGGCCCGGTACCACTCGACGGTGGCAGCGAGGCCTTCGTCGAGGTCGTGTTCGGTGCGCCAGCCGAGCGCACTCACCTTGTCGTGGGTGATCGAATAACGCCGGTCGTGGCCCAGGCGGTCGGCAACCGGCTTGATGAAGCTCTCGTCGCGGCCGGTGAGGGCGAGCAGTCGGTACGTGAGATCTTTGTTGGTGATCTCGTTCCCGGCACCGATGTTGTAGATCTCACCCACCGTGCCCTGGCGCAGCACCAGGTCGGCGGCGGTGTTGTGGTCGTGCACGTGGATCCAGTCGCGCACGTTGCCACCGTCGCCGTACAGGGGCACCTGCTTGCCGTCGAGCAGGTTGGTGACGAACAGCGGGATCACCTTCTCGGGGAACTGGTAGGGCCCGTAGTTGTTGCTGCACCGGGTGACCAGCACCGGCAGGCCGTGCGTGGTGAAGTAGCTCAAGGCGATGAGGTCGCTGCCCGCCTTGGCCGCCGAATAGGGCGAACGGGGCCCCAGCCGATCGGTCTCGGTGAACGATCCCTCCTCGATGCTGCCGTACACCTCGTCGGTGCTGATGTGGAGGAACCGCTGCACCTCCACCTGACGGGCGACGTCGCACAGCACGTTGGTGCCGAAGCAGTTGGTGCGCACGAACGAATGACCGTCCTTGATCGACCGGTCGACGTGTGTCTCGGCGGCGAAGTGCACCACGGCGTCGTGGCCGCGCATCGCCTCGAGCACATCGTCCTGGTCGCAGATGTCGGCATGCACGAACCGGCACCGACGGTCGTCGATGACGTCGCGGATGTTGTCGAGGTTGCCCGCATAGGTGAGTGCGTCGTAGACGGTCACTTCGTCGTCGCTGTTGGCGAGCAGCCAGCGCACATAGTTCGAGCCGATGAATCCGGCACCGCCGGTGACGAACAGTTTCATGTCAGGTCCTCATCGGCCAGTACGGGCGGCGACCCGTAGGGATT
Organism: Acidimicrobiaceae bacterium; assembly: GCA_040380855.1. Classification (GTDB taxonomy): domain Bacteria; phylum Actinomycetota; class Acidimicrobiia; order Acidimicrobiales; family Ilumatobacteraceae; genus VFMC01. The sequence continues at coordinate 20,094 of JBEIIG010000056.1, forward strand.
CCGCTCCTCGCCGGGTTGGCCTGGTCGCGCGCCGACAGGATGGGGTCGGTGACACCCCAGTCGGCGCCGATGGCCGGATCGTTCCACATCACGCCCAACTCGTCGGCCGGGTTGTAGTAGCCGTCGACGAGGTAGGTGATGACCATGTCGGTGACCGCCGCGAACCCGTGGGCCACACCGGGCGGGATGAACACGCCGCGATGGTTGTCGCCGGTGAGGTCGAGTTCGAGCGTGGCGCCGTCGGTGGGGCCGCCTTCGCGCAGGTCGTGCAGCACGACACGGGCGTGCCCGAACGGCACGTACCAGTAGTCGGCCTGGTGCAGGTGGTAATGAAGGCCGACGAGCGCGCCGCGTTGGCGGTTGGCACGGTTGCCCTGCACCATCTCGCGGCCGTGCGGGAACCACTCGCGCCGGTAGGTCTCGATGAACAACCCACGAGGGTCGCCGAACACCTCGGGATCGACGGTCCAGACGCCCGCGATCGTCGTGCTCTCGGATATGTGTGCCATGGTGCCGGGTCCTTGCTATTCCACGTCGATCTGGCAGTGATCGCCCACCATCAACCGCAGGGCACGCGGCCGTGCCTGCGAGCGCGACACCACCACGTCTTTGCCGATCAGACTGTCTTCGAGCCGGGGGATGTCGTCGATGCGGCTGTCGCTCATCACCACCGAGTGCTCGACTTCGCTGTTGCGCACCACGCATCGGTCGCCGATGGCGCTGAACGGGCCGATGAAGCTGTTCTCGACGACGGCGTCGGAACCGATGATGAGCGGGCCGCGCAACGTCGAGCCGATGACGCGGGCACCGGCCTCGACCACCACCCTGCCGTCGACGACGGTGGCGTCATCGACCTCACCGTCGAGCCGTGGCTGCAGGGTCTCGAGCAGCAGTCGGTTCGCCTCGAGCAACGGGGTGAGCTTGCCGGTGTCGATCCACCACCCGCTCAACTCCTCCTGGCGCACGCGCGAGCCCTGGTCGACCAGCCACTGGATGGCGTCGGTGATCTCCAACTCGCCGCGGGCCGATGGGGCGATGGCCCGCACCGCGTCGTTGATGGTGCGGTCGAACAGGTACACACCGACGAGCGCGAGGTCGGTGGGCGGATCGGCGGGCTTTTCGATCAACCGCACGACGTTGCCGGCTGCGTCGAGTTCGGCGATGCCGAATCGGTGGGGGTCGGGAACGCGCTTCAGCAGGATCTGCGCAGCGGGCGGGTCGGCGGTGGTGCGGGCTGCTTCGAAGGCCCGCACGAACGCGCCGAGATCTTGTTCGAGCAGGTTGTCGCCCAGGTACATCACGAAGTCGTCGTCGCCCAGGAAGTCGGCGGCGATGAGCACACAGTGGGCCAGGCCGAGCGGCGCGTCCTGCGGGATGAACGTGACCTGTGCACCCCAGCGCGACCCGTCGCCCACAGCAGCCATCACTTCGTCGCGGGTGTCGCCGACGATGACGCCGATCTCGGTGATCCCCGCCGACACCATCGCCTCGATGCCGTAGAACAAGATGGGCTTGTTGGCCACCGGCACCAGCTGCTTCGCACTGGTGTGGGTGATGGGCCGCAAACGCGTGCCGGCACCACCGGCGAGAATCAGCGTCTTCATAGGTGCTCCAGTATGGCGGGTCGAGTCAGCCCGCAGGTGGAGGCGGCGGCGCGTCGCCTCGAAAATATGCAAGCAATCCTTCGGCTCCGTCGCCGAGCAGCAGCACTGCCTTGCCGTCGATCTTCTTGCCCACCACGGGCAGCGAGAACGTGCGCATCCCGCCGGTTGCGGCGGGTCGCAGCACCGCCGCGGTCTCGATGAGGTCGAGTTCGTCGTCGACGCTCACCGACCCCACACCACTGCGCACCACGTCGCCGGCCCGGAACGGGTTGTTCAGCACCCCGTCGAGCGCACCGTTCAGCGCGGTCTGCACGAAGAACTGCTGGCGTTCGATGCGGCCCAGATCGGCGGTGCCGTCTTCGTGCCACTCGCCGTCGTAGAACTGCTGGAAATGGCGGCTGCGCGCGTAGGCGAGTGCCTGCACGCCGTCGAGCACCACACAGCCCGGCAGCGGCACGTTGAACCCGGTGTTCACGTCGCGGCTGGGCAGGTCGAAGCACATCTCGACACCACCGATGGCGTCGACGAGCGACTTGAAGCCCGAGAAGTCGATCTCGACGTAGTGGTGCAGTGGGATACCGAGGTTGGCCTGCACCGTCTGCACCACGGCGGCGGGCCCGTCGCGGTAGGCCGAGTTGATGCGGTTCTTGCCTCGCCCGGGGATCTCCACCCACAGGTCGCGCGGGATCGACAGCAGTGCGACGTCGCCGGTGACGGTGTCGTGGCGCAGCACCATCAGGGTGTCGCTGCGCGATCCCTCGACATCGGTGGCCGTACCGATACCGCCGAAGTCGGGCGAGGTCGGGTCGGCCCCGGCACGACTGTCGGAGCCGACGAGCAGATAGTTGTCGACGTTCTGGCTGGGCGCGGCGAGCACCGGCGCCAGCCCGTCGATGCGGGCGACACCGTCGATCGCAGTGCGCGTGGCTGCCAGGGTTCCGGCAGCAGCACCGGCGCCGACGAGGCCGGCGATCACCAGGAACGGCACCAGGCGCCGCGGGCGGCGGCTGGGCGCGTTGGCGGGTACCTGGTCGACGGGCTGCACGACCGGTCAGGGTATCGAACCCCTCGCGGGAGGTGGGGTCACCCGCTGCGTGGTCGGAGGTGCACCACGTCGCCGGTGTCGATGCGGTGGCTGACGGCGCAGTCGTCGAGCACCACCAGCCGTCCGTCGGCCTCGACGTCGATCGCCCTGCCCTCCACGGTGCCGTCGGCACGATCGACGCGCACCTCGCGGCCGAGGGTGGCGAGGCGTTCGCGGTACAGCGGTGTGATGTCGGCGGGCAGGTGGTCGTACGCCGCCAACAGTGCTGCCAACACGTCGAGCGGGTGCACGCCGTCGCCCAGGTGGGCAGCACCCTCGGGTGCCCATCCGACGTTGATGCCGATGCCCACCACCACGACGAACCCGTCGCTGCCGGGCGCGCCGGCCGACTGGGCCAGCACCCCGGCCAGCTTGGCGCCGTCGACGAGCAGGTCGTTGGGCCACTTCAGTTCGGCGTGCACGCCAGCGGTGCGTGCGGCTGCCTCGACCGCCGCCAACGCCACTCGCTGGGTGAGTTGGTGCACGTGGTCGGGAACGTGCCGGAACAGGATCGACACCAGCAGATTGGCGCCGGGAGGTGCCTCCCACCGCCGATCGAGCCGACCCCGGCCCGCCGTCTGGTGAGCGGCCACCAGCACGCTCCGATCGGGTGCACCTGCCGCTGCCGCGGCGAGGAGATCGGCGTTGGTGCTGCCGGTCTCGGCGATCACGTCGACGTGCCAGCCCGCCGGCCAGGTGATGTTCGTTGCCTGCCAGGTGGCACCGGAGGGTTCCATTCCGCAAGTATTGCCAACCGTGCTGAAGAAGATCCTGATCGCCAACCGTGGAGAGATCGCCGTCCGGGTCATCCGGGCCGCTCGCGAGCTCGGAATCAAGACCGTGGCCGTGTACAGCGAACTCGACCGCGAGGCGTTGCACGTGCGGCTGGCCGACGAGGCCTATGCCCTCGGCGGGCAGACCGCCGCCGAGAGCTACCTGAACACCGAGGCCATCCTCGACGCCATCGCGAAGAGCGGCGCCGACGGTGTGCACCCCGGCTACGGCTTCTTCAGCGAGAACGCCGACTTCGCCCAGGCCATCACCGATATGGGCGTGGCCTTCATCGGGCGATCTCGCGCATCCATGCTGGAGATTGGCTAATTGGTCAGTTCGCGCAAGGGCGCGCTCCGAGGCGGCTCGCCCAGCGTGCCG
>JBEIIG010000057.1:0-23426 GCA_040380855.1 Acidimicrobiaceae bacterium
ACCACGACGACGAGTACGACGGTGCCGCGGACGACCACGACGACGAGTACGACGGTGCCGCGGACGACCACGACGACGAGTACGACGGTGCCGCGGACGACCACGACGACGAGTACGACGGTGCCTCCTCCTCTTCTTCCTCCTCCTCCTCCTCCTCCTCCTCCTCCTCCGCCGCCGGCACCGCCGCCGCCTCCGGTACCCGCACCGGCCGACGAGACGGTGACGCCGCTCGACGTCGGCATCGTCGGGGCGGCGCAGGGCGCGGCACCGGCTCGTCGGCTGCTGCTCGACTGGGCGTGGCGCGCGAGAGTCAGGAGATGACCACGCCGGCACCAGCACCGATCGACCGCGAGGCGCTGCGGGCCAAGTACCGCATCGAGCGCGACAAACGCCTCCGACCCGAGGGCAACGCGCAATACCTCGAACCGTCGGGTCGTTTCGGCAACCTGCTCGACGATCCCTACACACCTCGGCTCGAGCGAGCACCGCTCACCGACGACGTGACGTTCGCCTTCATCGGGGCGGGGTTCGCCGGGCTGGTGACGGGCGCACGCCTGAAGCAGGCAGGGGTCGACGATGTGCGATTGGTCGACGGCGCGGGTGACGTGGGTGGCGTCTGGTACTGGAACCGCTACCCGGGCGCGATGTGCGACACGGCGGCGATGGTGTACCTGCCGCTGTTGGAAGAGACCGGCCACATGCCCAGCCAGAAGTACGTCTTCGCACCCGAGATCCACGGACAGGCCAAGCGCATCGCCAGCACGTTCGGGCTGTACGACAACGCCGTGTTCAGCACAGGTGTCACCCGGCTCGAGTGGGACGACGACGCATCACGCTGGATCATCCACACCGACCGCGGCGACCGCATGCGAGCCCGGTTCGTGGCCATGGGCACCGGGCCGCTGCACCGGCCGAAGCTGCCCGGTATCCCCGGTATCGACACGTTCGCCGGCCACTGCTTCCACACCAGCCGATGGGACTACGCCTACACCGGTGGCGACCCGACCAGTCGTGTGCTCGACCGCCTGGGCGACAAGCGGGTGGGCATCATCGGCACCGGCGCCACGGCGGTGCAGTGCATCCCCGCGCTGGCCCGCAGCGCACAGGAACTGTTCGTGTTCCAGCGCACCCCGTCGAGTATCGACGTGCGCAACAACCACCCCATCGACCCCGACTGGTTCGCCGGGCTCGGGCCCGGGTGGCAGCAACGCTGGCTCGAGAACTTCGTCACCCTCCAGACGGGCGGATTCGCCGACGACGACCTGGTGATGGACGGCTGGACCGACATCAGCAAGCGCATCCGCGACCGGGTGGTGGCCAACGCCGCCGAGTACGGCATCGGCCCCGAGGCGTTGCTGAAGGCCTACGAGGACAGCGACGACGAGAAGATGAGCGAGATCCGCGCCCGGGTCGATGCCATCGTGGCCGATCACGCCACGGCCGAGGCGCTCAAGCCGTGGTACCGGCAACTGTGCAAGCGGCCGTGCTTCCACGACGAGTACCTGCAGGCCTACAACGAGGCGGGCACCCACCTCGTCGACACCGACGGCAAGGGTGTCGAGCGCATCGACGCCACCGGGGTGTGGGTGAACGGTCAGCACTACGACCTCGACTGCATCATCTTCGCCTCGGGGTTCGAGGTGGGCACCAGCTACGCCCGGCGAGCCGGTTACGAGACGATCGGTCGCGGCGGGGTGACGTTGAGCGACTACTGGGCCGAGGGCATGCGCACCAAGCACGGCCTGCACGTGCACGGGTTCCCCAACCTGTTCATCGTCGCGCCGAACCAGGGGGCCAACCTCATCTCGAACGTCACCCACAACTACGGCGAGGCAGGTGCAACCATCGCTGCAGTGGTGGCCCATGCCCTGGAGGTCGGTGCCGAGCAGGTGGAGGTGACCGCCGAGGCCGAAGCGGCGTGGGTGGCGATGCTGGAAGGGAACACTCGCGGCTTCATGGGCAACAGCGAGTGCACGCCCGGCTACTACAACAACGAGGGCGGCCCGATCGGGCGCCGGGAGAAGTTGAACGGCAGCGGTTACCCCGAGGGACCGATGGCCTACTTCCGCTACATCCAGCAGTGGCGCACCTCGGGCGAGTTCGACGGCCTCGAGTTCCGGCCCGGCTGAGCGGTTCCGCCGCCAGGTCAGTCCGGAAGGGCGACGATCGCTTCGTGTTCGAGCGTGGCCATCACGACCCCGTCGATCTCGATGCGCACATCGAGCACGGCACGTTCGCCGTGGGCCTCGAAGCGGCGCACCACCACGGCGTGTACCTCGGCCAAGGCGCCTGCGGGGGCCACCGCGTGATGCCGCACGATGCTGCGGGTGTGGATCCAGCTGCCGCGGGCCACATCGGCGTGCACCACCTGGTTGGCGAGCGCAGGCCACACCGCCGGGTGCACCCAGCCGTGCTGGGCGAACAGCGCCAGGTCGTCGCCGGCGCGGCTGGCGTAGTCGCTGCCCCATTCGCCGTCGAGGCGTATCTGCCGCGACGGCAGTGACTCGCCCGGTCGCATCGGCGGGGGAGGACCGCTGTCGCGAACCGCACGCACGATGGCGCGGGGTCGATCGGCCTCGGCCGTGATGGCGTGCACCTCCACGCCGGCACCGGTGACCACCGGTGTGCAGCGCAGCAGGTCGTGATCGAACACCGGTCGGCGGAACCGCACCTCGCTGCCACCGCGGCCGATCCACTCGGCGCCCCAGGCCACCACCAGCGGGTGGACGAGGTAGGCGTAGGTGGTGACCCCGGCGACGAGGGCACGGGGGAATCCGGCGGCCTGTGCGCCGGCGTCGGTGTGGATGGGGTTGCGGGCGTGCTCGGGCAGGTTGCGCGCCGTGATCGACCAGGTGACCGGTGTTGCGGGGTTCATCGAGGTCCTCCCGGGAGTCGGGCCAGGCTGCGGTGACGGATCCACACCGCCGCAACCGCCAACCCGACCAGCCCGGCCGTCAACACCTCAGCCTTTCCGGCGATCGTGACCGAGGCGAGCGCTCGTGCCGCTCCCCATGCAGCGGCGGTGGCGGCACCGGCGGCACCGATGCGCCGTGCCCAGCGTCGCTGCATCGGGCGGCTCCACACCGCAGCGGGTGGCGCGACGGTCGATGCCGCCAGGGAGGCGTGGAACACGAGCAGGCCCAGTGCGGCCACCAGGGTGGCCACGTTGGTGGGCTGGTCGACGGTGACCACCCAGTACCAGGCCAGCAGCAGCACGACGAGGACGCCCAGGTGGCCATCGGGCACGAGTGCACTGACGACCGCGAGGAGCATGAGGCCGATGGTGACGGGCGGCGACAACCGCCCGGCGTCGATGGCGGTCGCGCCCAGCACCACGGCCGGGCCGAGCACGATCGCCGACCGGAGGACGCGTTGCCAAGGGCTGAGGGTGCGCAGCACCCCGATTCGCCCGAGGTCGGGGGTGTCGCTCATCGTTGCACCATCCGTGGGCCGCGCGAGCGACGGTGCACGCCGCGAAGCACGTCGTCGAGGCTGCCGGGCCCACGCCACGGAACGACGGGTACACCGGCTCGCTGTACCCGGCGCACCTCGCGGTCGCGTTCGAGCAGGCGGATCCGCCAGGCCAGGGCTCGGTACGGGTCGTCGTCGGCGTCGGCCAGCGCCGGTGCATCGTCGCGGAGGGTCGCCGGCAGGGTGTCGATCACCACCACGGTGAAGCCACGCGCCGTCCAGTCGATCGCCCGCTCGAGCACTGCTGTCGCCACGAGCGGCGACAGCAGCACCACCAGCGCGCCGGGGTCGATACCCAGTCGCAGGCGGCCCTCGACCGCGTCGGCGGCACCTGGTTCGATGGCGGTGAGGCGGTCGAGGACGCGGCGCAGGTGGGCCGGCCCACTGGCCGGCGGTACCCGGAGCCGGTATCGGCCTCCGAGCACCTGCAGCGAGACTCGCTCACCTCGTCGGAGGTGGTGCTCGGCGATCGCCCCGGCCGCCCGCACCGCCGTGTCGAGGCTCGAGGCACGGCCGTCGATCCCGTCGCTCGGGCCCACGTCGATGGAGGCATCGACCACGAGCGCCACGTGGCGGTCCTCCTCGGCCCAGGTGGAGGTGACGTGCAGGGTGCCGGTGCGCAACGACCGCGGCCAGTGGATCCGTCGGAGCCGATCGCCCACCTGGAAGGGTCGGATCCCGGCGAACTCGCTGCCGCTCCCCGGTCGCGACGAGCGGTTCAACCCGACGAGACCGCGGGTCAGCGCTGGCGGTGGCACGGCATCGAACGCCGCCGGTGCTGGCAGAGCGACGAGCGAGTGGGGCACATCGTCATCGCTGGTCCACCGGAATCCGGCCCAGGCACTCGATGCGACCACGTGGGCCGGTGCGACGAGGTGGCGGCCCCAGCGGGTGATGCGCACGACGATCGACAGGTCGTCGGTGCCGGTGACGGTGCCCTGTGTCGGATCGAGTTCGGCGAACCGTGGCATGGGTAGGTACGCGGCCAGATCCTCGATGCGCTCGTCGGCCCGGTCGACCGTGATCTGCAGCGTGGTGGCGTCGCCTTCTCGCAGCACCGGGTGATCGAGGTGCTGGGTGACCACCGGCTCGACCTCTGGCTTCGTCCAGGCCGACCATGCCGCCACGACCAACAGGGGCACGGCCAGCACCACCAGGTCGACCCGCCTCGCCAGGAGGCCGACGAGGGCCAGCGCCAGACCACAGGCCGCGCCGCGGACCAGGGCGGCCGTCGGCTGCCACCCCGAGGTCATACCGGTCGACCGGGTTCGCGGGCTGCCGGTGTGGGCACGCTCGCCAGCACCTCGGCGGTCACCGAGGTGCCCGAGGCGTTGGTCATCCACAGCTCGGGCTTCACGCTGATGCGGTGGGCGAGCACCCCGGGTGCCACGGCCTTCACGTCCTCCGGGGTGACGTAGTCGCGGCCTGCGATCACGGCGAACGCTCGTGCCGCCAACAGCAGCGCGAGCGATCCGCGGGGTGACGACCCGATGAGCACGTGCTGATGACGTCGCGTGGCACCCACCAGTGCCACGCAGTAGGCGCTGATGCTGTCGTCGACCTCGACGCGCTCGACGGCGGCCTGCATGGCCAGCAGTGTCTCGGCGTCGACGATCTGGCGGAGTTCTTGCTCCTCCTGTCGGCGGTCCATCCGGCGGCGGAGCACCTCCAGCTCCTCGTCGGCCGTCGGATACCCGAAGCTGATCCGCAGCAGGAAACGGTCGAGTTGCGCCTCGGGCAGGGGATAGGTGCCCTCGTACTCCACCGGGTTGGCGGTGGCCAGCACGTGGAACGGTGCAGCGAGCGCCAGTGTCTCGCCCTCCACGGTCACCTGACGCTCCTGCATCGCTTCCAGCAACGCCGACTGCGTCTTGGGTGGGGTGCGGTTGATCTCGTCGGCGAGCAGCAGTCCCGTGAACAACGGCCCGGGCCGGAAGCTGAACTCGGCGGTGCGCTGGTCGAACACGAACGAGCCGGTGAGGTCGGCGGGTAGCAGGTCGGGGGTGAACTGGGCGCGGGTGAAGTCGAGCCCCAGGGTCTGGGCGAACGATCGGGCAGCCAGCGTCTTGCCGAGGCCGGGAAGGTCTTCGAGCAGCACGTGGCCGCCGGCCAGGATGCCGCTGAGCACGAGCGCCAGGGCGGGTCGCTTACCCACCACGGCGCGCTCGACCTCGTCGAGGACAGCAGCGGCGAGGCGCGAGGTGCCGGCCAGGTCGAGGTGGGCTGGGTCGGAGGCTGGCGTGGGCGGGTGATCGGTCATGTGGTGGTCTCGGTTCCGATGGATTCGATACGGGTGATGATCTGCTCGAGTCGCACCGGATCGGCGAGGCCTGCGTCGAGTGCGGCGGACGTGATGAACGTCGACAGCTCGGGGCCGAGGACGGCAGCGGCACGCCGTGGGTCGCCAGCACGATCGATGCCGTGGGCTGATGCGAGGCGCTCGTCGATGATGTCGACGAGGTGGGCGTGCAGTCGGGCGTCGGCGCCGAAACGCTCTTGGTCGCCGAACTGGCGCTGGAGCGTTCGTGTGCGGTTGTCGGTGCCGGAGGTGGTGGTCGTCCGTTCGCCCGACGGCCGCCAGTCGACCGGCGATGCGATATCGGCCAGGTCGTGGGTGAGCCACGCCGTGAGGGCGGCGACGCCGATGACGGCCGTGAGGACGATCACGTTCGGCCGGAGGCCGCCGACGCCGAGCGTGACGACTAGGCCGAGCCACAGCAGGCCGATGCGGAGCAGGCGCATCCCCCAGAGCCGCGTCACCGCAGCCGTCCTGCCGGAGCGATCGAGTCGTGCACGGCGCGCAACGCGGTGGCGGCTCGGTTGCGGTCGGTTTCACCCAGCGGGTGCGTCGAGAACCGGGCCTCGCGATACAGAGCGGCGAGCGTGTTCACTGCCTCGGGCGCGAGCCCCGCTGCGCTGAGCACGCGTGAGGTGTACTCGGCCGATGTCTCGGCGGGATGCCGCGGCCAGCCGGCAGCGGCCACGTCGTCTTCGAGCCGCAGCCAGGCAGCGACGATCGCGTTCCGTGGTTCGCCGTGTGCCAGGGCGTCGAACTGTGCGTGCTCGTCGAGTTCGACCTGTCCGACGCTCAGCGCGTCGAGTGGTGTGAGGTGGGTCGGGTCGACGCGGTCGCGTCGCTCGCGGTCTCGCCAGATCTGCAACCAGGTGGTGATCACCGCATACGCGAGGTAGGCGAGCACGAAGAGCCCGATCACGGCGAGGACGCGGGTGAACCACTGGTCGTTGGTGGTCGACTCGGGGGCCGGCAGCTCGCCGTCGAGCGTCGAGACGAGATCGGTCTCGTCGGTGGTCGGCACCTCGATCCCGGTGACATATGTGCTCGGCGATTCGCTCCACAGTTCGACCGAGCCGCTCGACGCCACCGTCAGGCCCAGGCCGATCACGACGGCCCCGGCAGCCCACACCGCGAGCGCGCGACGGCTCATCCTGCGACACCGGTTGGCGATGTTGGCGTGCCCATCAGCGGTTCAGCAGCACCGGGATGGCTCGCGGGCCGCGCACCTGGCCGTTCGCCCAGGTGACCGTGCCGGCCGGGTCGAGCGAGTAGTTCGGGAACGCGCGCAGCCATTCCTGCAGCGCCACGAGCATCTCGAGGCGAGCGAGGTTCGAGCCGATGCAGCGATGGATCCCGAGGCCGAACGCCACGTGCCGGTTCTTCTCGCGGTCGAGTTGGAACACGTGGGCGTCGTCGAACGCTGCGGGGTCGTGGTTGGCGGCGGGGAAGGTGAGCAGCATCTGCTCGCCTGCGTGCACCGGGCAGCCCGCGACCTCGGTGTCGTTGATCACCTTGCGGGCCATGGTGACGGGCGCGTAGTAGCGCAGCACTTCTTCGTTCGCCATCTGCCACAGCGGGTCGTCGTCGGGCACCGCCACCAGCCGGGCCACCTGGTCGGGGTGCTGGGCGAAGTGCCACAGCCCCGAGCCGATGGCGCTCCACGTCGTGTCGATCCCGGCGATGATCTGCAGCCGGACGTAGCCCACCTTCAGGCCCCAGTCGACCGGTTCGCCGTCGATCTCGGCGTTGGCGATGAGGGTGAGCATGTCGTCGCGTGGGTGCTCGAGCCGGTCGCGCAAGATGGCGTCGATGTACTCCGACATCTCGCGCACCACCGTGGCGCGGATGGAGTTGTCGCGCGGCGCCAGTTGGAAGTTGCGGTAGATCCAGTCGCGGAACAGGTCGGCGTCACCTTCGGGTAGCCCGGTGAGGAGGCAGATGCCGTGCACCGGGATGTGTTGGCTGTACTGCTCGGCCGCATCGGCGCGATCGGTGCCGTCGAGTTCGGCGATGAGCGACCGGCAGAAGGTGCGCATCTCGTCGTCGAGCTGAGCGATCCGCTTCGGGCTGAAGCTGGGCAGCAGCAGACGGCGGTGACCGTGGTGGTCGGGTGGGTCGGAGGTGATGGGGGGAGCGGGGTGGCGCACGGCGTCGGGCCGACCGACGTTCACCCAGATCGACGAGAAGTTGGTGGTGTCGTGGGCAACGGCCGACACGGCCTCCATCGTGACGGGCATGTGGGCCCGGCCGTAGCGCTCGGTGGTGGCGACCGGGCACTGCTCGCGCACGGTGTTCCAGATGCCGATCGCGTTGGGGCCCCACTGGTCGTCGAGCCAGTCCCAGTCGTGCACCCAGTCCTTCACGGGTGGCATCTCGATGTGCTCGCCGCCGTAGGTCACTGCAGTCCCCTTCCTGCCTGAAGCGAGATCGTAGGCCGCGGATCGGCATGCTGGCGGTTGCGGATCTGTCGAGCGACACATGGCACGATTGACCGACCAGTGGAACAGGACGTGTGATGACCGCTACCGACATCAATCGACCCGCCGCCGTGCCCGGGAGTTGGCGTGTGGTGCCGATCACCGGTGCCTTCGGTGCCGAGTTGAGCGGCGACCGCATCGACGCCACCACCGATGGCGACTGGATCATGGGCCTGCTCGAGCAGCACCTGGTGCTCGTGTTCCGCGATCAGCACCTCACCCATGCCGAGCAGGTGGCGCTGGCCCGCGGCATGGGCGAGCCCACGCCCGCCCACCCCGTGGTGCCGGGACACCCCGACCATCCCGAGATCCTCGAACTCGACGGCGCGAAGGGCGGTAAGAACGCGCGCTGGCACACCGATGTCACGTTCGTCGAGGCCCCACCGGCGGCGTCGGTGCTGGTGGCCGATGTCATCCCCGAGACGGGCGGCGACACGCTGTGGGCCGATCTGCGCAGCGCCTACGAGCGTCTGTCGCCGCCGCTGCGCGCCGTGGTCGACGGCCTCGAGGCGGTGCACCGCATCTCGCCGCTGGCCTACTGGGGTGAGCCGTTCGACACGGCGCTCACCCGCGACGACGCGATCGAGTTGCTCGAGCAGGCCAAGCGCGTACCGCCGGTCATCCATCCGGTGGTGCGGGTGCATCCGTCGACGGGCCGCCCGGCACTGTTCGTGAACCCGGGGTTCACCACCCATCTGGTGGGGCTGTCGCGCATCGAGAGCGACCACCTGCTGGCCCTGCTGCACCAGCACACCACCCAGCCCGAACTCGTGCTGCGGCACCGCTGGCGGCCGGGCGACGTGGTGATGTGGGACAACCGGGCGACGATGCACTACGCAACCGACGACTACGGCACCACCCCGCGTCGGGTGCGCCGGGTCACCCTGCGCGGCGACCGTCCGGTGGGGCCCGGCGGCGCCGTGAGCCGGGTGGCCACCGACCCGCTGGTGGCCGTGCGCTGACGCCTCGGGTCATCCTTGCGGTGGATGCGGTCCGTCGCTGGCGCTTCATATGATGCCCGTGATGTTGCGGGTGGAAGGTCTTCGGAAACGGTTCGGGTCGCTGCAGGCCCTCGACGACGTGAACCTCGAGGTGGGGCCCGGCCAACTCGTCGGCTTCCTCGGGCCGAACGGTGCCGGCAAGACCACGACGATGCGGGCTGTGATGGGATTGATCGCCCTGGACGAGGGTTCGATCACGTGGAACGGTGCACCGGTCGATGCCGCTACTCGCCGCCGGTTCGGCTACATGCCGGCCGAACGCGGGGTCTACCCGAAGATGACGGTGCGCAACCAGATCGTCTACTTCGCCCGCCTGGCCGGGCTGTCGCGCCAGCAGGCGCAACGCAACGCCGAGCGCTGGATGGAGCGTGTCGACATCGCCGCCCGGGCCGACGACGACGTGATCGGCCTGTCGAGCGGGAACCAGCAGCGGGTGCAGGTGGCAGTGGCGTTGGTGCACGAGCCCGATGTGCTGTTGCTCGACGAGCCGTTCTCGGGACTCGACCCCACTGCGGTCGAGACGATGAAGGCGGTGTTGCTGGAAGAGGTCGAACGTGGTGCCGCAGTGCTGTTCAGCAGCCACCAGCTCGACCTCGTGAGCGATGTGAGCCGGCGGGTGGTGGTCGTCGACCACGGACGCATCGTGTTGCAGGGCGATGTTCAGGCGCTACGCGAGGCCAGCCCGGTGCGGTACGTGTCGGTGGTGTTCACCACCCCCACTGCGTGGCAGCCCGAACATGCCGAGGTGATCGAGCGGGTCGACCGCCGGGTGACGGTGCGAGTCGGCGGCGATGCGCACGCTTCGGCGTTGCTGGCCGATGCCGAACGGGCGGGCTCCGTGGCCGAGTTCTCGTTCGCACCGCCCGACCTGTCGGAGGTGTTCCTCCGTTCGGTCGGCACAGCGACGAACACTGCGACGAACGCTGCGACGAACGCTGCGACGAACACGGTGTCGTCGTGAGCGGTTGGTCGATCATCCGCATCGTCGCCGAGCGAGAGGTGCTGATGCGGGCGAAGTCGCGCGCGTTCGCCATCGTCACCGTGCTCGTGTGTGCCGGCATCGTGCTGATCGGTGTGATCAACCGTGTCACCGGCGACGGTGAGGTGCCGAGCTACGACGTCGCCGTGGTCGGGTCGGCCCCCGAGGGGTTCGAGCAGGCGGTGCGGTCGACGGCGGAGGCATCGAGGGTTGAGGTCACGCTGTCGACGCAGGCCTCGCGCGCGGCGGCCGAGGCTGCGGTGCGCGACGAGTCGATCGATGCGGCGGTCGATGCGTCGAGCGGTGAGGTGGTGTGGGCCACATCGGCCGATTCGACATTGGGCGCTGTCATCGACACGTCGTGGGGGTTGGCCTCTTCGGTTCAGGCCGCCACCGGCGCGGGTCTCGACGACGAGGAACTGGCGGCCATCTTCGCGCCACGCCCGCTGCAGCAGACCGTGCTGTCGCCCGACGACGAGGTGGAGGCCACCGGGCAACTCGTCGGCTGGCTCACCGCCGTGCTGTTGTTCTTCTCGATCACGTTCTTCGGTGGCTACATCCTGATGGGGGTGGTCGAGGAGAAGTCGTCGGCCGTGGTGGAGGTGCTGCTGTCGCACGTCCGGCCGCACCAGTTGCTGATCGGCAAGGTGCTGGGCACCGCGCTGATGGCGGTGGCGCAGTTCGGGGCGGCCGTGATCGCAGGCCTGGTGGCGTTGAACATCGCCGAGATGGAGGTGCCCCGCGCTGTGTGGGTGGCGCTGCCCAGCTCGCTCGTGTGGATGATCGGCGGCTTCCTGCTGTACTCCACGCTGTTCGCCGTGGCCGGGTCGCTGGTGTCGCGTCAGGAAGATGCCCAGACCGCTTCGTTGCCCATCACCATCGTCGTGTCGATCGCGTACGTGCTGCTGGTACCCATCGGCACCCAGCCCGACTCGACCGTGGCGCTCGTGATGTCGCTGCTGCCCCCGTTCGCACCGTTGCTGATGCCGCTGCGCATCGCCACCGGGTCGGCCTCGCCGCTCGAAGTCGTGGTGGCCGTGGTGCTGCTGGTGGCCGCCATCTACGGCATGCTCCGTCTGGCGGGCGCCGTCTACGCCCGTACCCTGTTGCACCGCGGCACCCGGTTGACGTGGCGCCAGGCGCTGCGCTCGACACCTCGCTGACGGTTCGACGTCTCGCTGACGGTTCGACGTCATCTGACAGAATGAAGCAATGGCTGCCAAATCGTCTGCTCGAACCGGACTGACGGCGTTCGACGACCCGGTCCCCTCACCGGCCGATCGCCTGGCGGCGGGCAGGGCGCATCGGGCCACGGTGCCGCGGTCGAGTCACGGGCTGTGGGAGCCGCCCGCCGACCGGCGCGATCCGGTGGAGGTGCTCGTCGAGTCGAACCGCAGCCGCCTGCCCGACCTCGTGCCGCTGCGCTCTGCGCGTATGGCGGTGTCGCCGTTCACCTTCCTGCGCGGTTCGGCGCAGGTGATGGCGTTCGACCTGGCGGCAGGGCCGTCGACCGATCTCGAGGTGCGCCTGTGCGGCGACGCGCACATCGGCAACTTCGGGGTGTTCGCCAGCCCCGAGCGGCGGCTGGTGTTCGACCTCAACGACTTCGACGAGGCGTCGCCCGGACCGTTCGAATGGGACGTGAAGCGATTGGCCGCCAGCATCGTGGTGGCGGGCCGCGACAAGGGCCTCGATCGGGTCGAGAGCCGCCGGGCGGTGCTCGATGCGGTGGCCGCGTACCGCGACTGGATGGAGCGGTACTCGACGATGACCCACCTCGACGTGTGGTACGCCCGCATCGAGGTGCAGGACCTCCTCGACACCATGAGTGCGAGCACCCGTCGACAGGCCAGCCGCGAGGTGCGCCGGATGCAGGGCAAGAACCACCTGAAGGCACTCGCCAAGCTCACGGTCACCGACGCCACGGGGCGCCGCCACATCGTCGACGACCCGCCGCTCATCACCCACGTCGACACGCCGGTCGATGGCGTGAACGACCTGCAGGAACGCCTCATCGCCGTGTTCGCCCAGTACCGCCAGTCGCTGTCGGCCGACAAGCAGGCGCTGTTCGACCGCTACCGCTTCGTCGACTTCGCCCGCAAGGTGGTGGGTGTGGGCAGCGTGGGTACGCGCTGCTGGGTGGCGCTGTTCCAGGGCCCCAACGGCGGCCCGCTGTTCCTGCAGGTGAAAGAGGCGCGCCAGTCGGTCATCACCGTGGCGCGCGGTGGCAAGCCGGCCAAGCACCACGGCAAACGGGTGGTCGACGGCCAGCGCATGCTGCAGGCGACCAGCGACGTGCTGCTGGGCTGGGCCACCGACGAGGTGAGCGGCGTGCACTACTACGTGCGCCAGATGTGGGACTCGAAGGGCTCGGTCGACCTGGCGACGCTGGGCAGCGCCGGGTTCCGCACCACAGCGGGCTACTGCGGGTGGGCGCTCGCCCGGGCCCACGCCCGCACGGGCGACTCGGTGGGCATCGTCGGCTACCTCGGCACGTCAGAGCGGTTCGGTGAGGTGATCGCCGACTGGGCCGAGGCCTACGCCGACCAGACCGAGCGCGACCATGCCGCACTGGTGAATGCGCTCGAGCGGGGCGTGCTGCCGTCGGTCAGCGGATGATGCCGAGGGCTCGCACCACGCCGGCCACCACGACATCGATGGCCTCGTCGACGGGTGTCCCGTCGGGGCGGTGCGGTGTGGTCGAGAGCAGCGCGCCGAGGCCGTGCACGCTCGCCCACGCCACGAGAGGAGCGGTCTCGCGGTAGCGGGCCGGCATGGTGCCGTCGGCCACCAGTTCGTCGAGCGCGTCGACCAGTACGTCCCACGCCATCGGGTCTTCGCGGGTGGTGGCCAGCACAGTGCCCTTGGCGAATGCGGTCTCGAACCAGCCGGGTTCGTCGACTGCGAAGCGCACGTACGCCCGGCCGATGGCCTCGAACCGGCGCAGCGATGCGTTGCGGCCGCGGCTGGTGCGGTTGCGAGCGGCCAGCATCGCCGTGGCGAGTTCCTGCCGGGCGAGCCGTGCCACCTCGGCACGGAGGTGTTCGATGGTGTCGAAGTGGCGGTACGCGGCAGCGGGCGAGACCCCCGCGTCCTTGGCCAGGTCGCGCAGCACCAGCGCGCTCGGGCCGTGCTGCCGTACCCGCCGGAGCGCGTGGTCGAGCAACACGGCGCGCAGGTTGCCGTGGTGGTAGGGCGATTCGGTCACGATTCCATGTTGACACTGTTCACATAATCTGGCAATGTATACACTGTTCACATGCGAGGCCGGGGTGCCTCGTTCGATCAGGGAGATGTCATGGCGACGATCAACAAGGGCCGCTACACCGCAGTGCTCGAGCCCGACCAGGAACTGGTGGTGTTCGTCATCGGGATGCGCATCAACCAGCTGTGGAATGTGCGCAAGTGGGCGCCGGTGTTCAAGGCGATGGCGGTGATGCTGGGCGAACTGCATCGCGACCGATCGCTCGGCCTGCTGGGCAGCCCGAAGACGTTCGTGTCGGGTCGCACCATCTTGCTGGTGCAGTACTGGCGGTCGTTCGCCCAGCTCGAGCAGTACGCCCGCGCCGGCGAACACCTGCACCTGCCCGCCTGGCGGCGCTTCAACAAGCTGGTCCGCGACAACGGGTCGGTGGGCATCTACCACGAGACCTACCAGGTGAACACCAGCAACGTCGAGACCGTGTACGGCAACATGCCGCCGTTCGGCCTCGGCCTGGTGGGCGACCTGCAGCCGGTGCGTGCAGGCCGTCAGTCGGCCGGTGCGCGCATGGGCGTGAAAGCCGACGTCGACCTGCCGGTCGAGCCCTACTGAGCCGGTGGGGTGTCGTCACGCATCGACACGATGTGGCCCACCGCCGGGTCGGCGGTGCCCGCGAGGGTGCTGCGGTAGACGGCCTCCACCGCGGCAGGGCCGCTCGATCGTTCGATGCGCAGCCACCCGCTGGCGTGGTCGAGGAAATCGGCCAGCGCGGTGGCGACGGTGCGGTCGAACTGCTCGCGGCCCCACTCTTGTGAGCGCTTCTTGATCTGGCTGGGGGCGAAGAAGAACGTCGGCGTGGGGCCGGGCATCGCGCCAGCCGAACCTCCGGCGTCCCAGTGGGTGGCACCCACCCGGCACGAGTAGGCGAGGTTGGGGTCGAGGTGGCCGTGCACCCGGCCGAGCACCTCGGCGTTGCCCGCCATGTCGACCACCACCGACGTGCGCGTGGCGTCGATCGTGTCGATCTGGTCGTAGGTGAGCACCTCGTCGTACAGCGCGAGCTGCTCGACGAACGTGCGGTTGCGTTCGGCGGTGAGGCCGACGACGTGCACGTCGCCGCGCTGGTGGAGGCGGTGGGCAAGGGCGATGGAGGTGCGGCTCGATGCGCTGGTGACGATCACCTGCGTGGCACCGAAGAAGCCCTGCTCGCCCAGGAAGTCGTCGACGAGGAACGAGGTGATGAACAGGCCGCGAGTGATGAGGTACTGACCCTCGGTGGCCGGGTGATAGGCGGGGTCGTCGTCGACCCGGTTGAACGAACGGTACGCAGGTGCGTGCTTGGCGCGGTGCTCGCCGCGGTCGACGAACCCCTCGGTGCTCGGCGCGGCCTGCACGATGTGGCGGTCGGCCATCGGGAAGAACCCGAAGTAGCGGCCGCCCACGGCGATGTCGGGGTTGGCCGAGGCGACGACGCGCCCGATGCCCATCACCGGGATGCGGCCCCAGGGTGCGTCGGTGGGGAAGAAGCCCCAGTAGTCGAGGAAGTCGCCCGCCGAGGCGTAGGAGATGTTGTTGGCGGTGAAGGCGAACGACTCGAGTTCCATCGCCACCTCTCCATCGTTCAGCTCTCCATCGTTCAGCTCGCCATCGTTCAGCTCGCGGGCGGCCTGCTCGATCAGGCGGGTGTGGTGGAAGTCGGTGCGATCGACGTCGAAGTTCATCGCGGCACGGTACCTGGTCGTGCGGATACGCGATGATGCGGACTCCGACGACGAAAGGCTCGCTCCATGAAGTTCGGCATCGTGTTCGCCAACACCGGTCCGTTCACCGATCCGCGCAAGGCGGCGGCCTTCGCCCAGGCGGCCGAGGCCGCCGGCTTCGAGTCGCTGTGGACCGTCGAGCACGTCGTCGTGCCCTCGGGCTACGAGTCGGCGTACCCCTACGACCCGTCGGGCAAGATGCCCGGGCCCGAGGAGTCACCCATCCCCGATCCGCTGATCTGGCTGTCGTACGTGGCGGCGGCCACCTCGCGTATCCGCCTGGCCACCGGAATCCTCATCCTCCCGCAGCGCAACCCGGTGGTGCTGGCCAAGGAGGTGGCCACGCTCGACCACCTGTCGGGTGGTCGCGTCGAACTCGGGATCGGCGTGGGATGGCTCGAGGAGGAGTTCGATGCCATCGGCGTGCCGTTCGCCGACCGTGGCAAGCGCAACGACGAGTACGTGGCGGCGATGCGCGCGCTGTGGCGCGACGACAAGGCGACGTTCCATGGCGAGTACGCGAACTTCGACGACTGCGTGATGCGGCCCCAGCCCGTGAACGGCACCGTGCCCATCCACATCGGCGGCCACACCGACGTCGCCGCCCGCCGCGCCGGTCGCCTGGGCGACGGGTTCTTCCCGGGTAAGGGCACCCACGAGGAGTTGGCCCGCTCGTTCGACCTCGCCCGCGACACGGCCCGCCAACACGGTCGGAACCCCGACGCGATCGAGATGACCACGGCCGGCAACGGTGCCATCGGCTCGAACGCGCTCGACGAGGTGAAGGCACTGGCCGACATCGGCACGTCGCGGGTCATCCTGCCGGCCTTCCTCTTCTACCGCGACACGGCCGACGGGCTGGCCCGTTACGGCGACGAGGTGATCAGCCGGGTCGGCTGAGCGCCTTGGCCATCGTGTACGAGTGTGGTGCCCCCACGTACTCCCCCCACGACGCACAGGGGGCGAAGCCGAAGCGTCGGTAGAGGCCCACGGCCGCGGTGAGGTACTCGCCCGTCTCGAGCCGGAGTTCGGTGATGCCGTGTGCCTGCGCGCTCGTCTGCAGCGTGGCCAGTACAGCGGCGCCGAGGCGCTGACCGCGCACGGTCGGGTCGGCCCACATGCGTTTGATCTCGGCTGTGTGCGGGCGGGCTGCCACCTCGTCGATGCGCCGCCAGGCACCGCACGCTGCGGGCCGACCGTCGAGCCAGGCCACGACGAACGCCCCCTGGTCGTCGGCGACGTGCTCGGCCGGCAGTGACACGAAGTTGGTGCCACCCTCGGGTATCGCCGCGCGCAACTCGGTGTTCAGGTGTTCGAGCATCGGCGCCACCACCGGGTCGTCGAGCGTGTGGCGTCGCATGACCAACTGCGGGTGCCGCTCGCCCGTGCCGAACGCATAGGGGCTCGACCCGAACTCGTCGTGGAACGCCAGGCGGGCCTTGCACTCGGCCAGCGTGGGGATGGTGCCAGCAGGGATCCACCACATCACTGCGGCCGACCCGTCGAACCACTCGCTGCGACGGCGGTAGACGTCGCGGTGGAAACCGCGGTACACGTAGTCGCGCAGGTGGCCGATCGACTCCCACACCGAGGCGTTCACCAGCACCAGTGGGTCGTCGTAGGCCGTCACATCGGTGTCGCGCGAGTCGATGCCGTGGCGCCACACGAAGCCCGGGCTCGCCTCGGCGCGGGCGTTGGTCTCGTCGATCAGCGCTTCGAAGCCGGCCGTGTCGGGATGGCCGATCGGGTGACGCAGTCGGGCGATGTTGAACTGGGCGAGGTGCGCTGTGTCGGGGTGATCGGACTCGACGGGTTCGTCGCCTCCACCGGGCTGCTGGTCGCTCACGTGCTCGGGTCTAGTCGGCGACGCTGGCGGGCACCCAACTGCCGTGGAACCCGAACGGCACACGGGGCAGGGCGACGGTGGCCACCGGGTCGGGGCTCATCGAGGCGGCGTCGAAGACGACGAACTCGCTGGTGTCGCTCGGCGCGTCGTAGATGAACGTCATCAGGTAGCCGTCGTCCTCGTGCTGCGCGTTCGCGGCCGGGGCGAACACGGCTTCGCCGCACACGCGGCCCTTGCCCAGCTCGATCGAGGTGCGGGTGCCGTGCTGTCGGTCGTACTTCAAGATCGCGCCCGCATCGACCTCACCGAACCCGGCGTCGCCCATCGACATCTCGTAGCCGTAGCGGTGCTTGCGGCCGACTACTGCGTCGCTCACCCGCGGGAACTCGGCCGAGCGGTCGTCGATCTGCTCCTCGGTCACGGTGCCGCGTGCGGTGTCGATGGTCCACCGCCACAGCATCGGCGGCGGGAAGTCCATCGATCCGCCCTTCCAGATGTGCTCGTAGCGGGCGACGTCGAGCACGATGCGGTCGCCGTCCTCGTAGGCGTTCATCGGGTGGAACACGTAGCACGGGTTCACGTCGAACCAGCGCACGTCGGCGTCGGTGCCGGTGCGGGGCATCACGCCCAGGCGGGCCGGATAGGTATCGCTCCACTGGAACGGCATCTCGCCGCGGATGGCCAACTCGAGGTCGAACACCGCCGGCAGGTCCATGAACACGACGTAGTGCTCGGTGATGTTGAAGTCGTGCATCATCGTGGCGCCGGTGACGGTGATCTGTTCGCGCTGCACCATCGTGCCGTCGGCAGCCACGCGCAGGTAGGTGAGGTACGGCGGCAGCGGCGAATAGCCGAACGCCAGCAACTCGCCGGTGACGGGGCAGATCTTGGGGTGGGCGGTGAAGGCGCCCTGCAGCACGCCGCCGAAGTCGGTGGGGCCGACGGTGTTCAACATGCCGTCGAGCACATAGGGGAAGTGCCCCTCCTCGAGCGCCAGGATCTTGCCGGCGTGGCCCACCACGTGGGTGTTGGCCTTCGAGCAGGTCATGTCCATCATGGCGCTGGGGTCCATGATGTCGAGCGACGGGTTGGCGATGAACGGTGTCTGCACGTACCGGTTGCGGTACCACTCGGCCTTGCCGTCGCGCAGGCGTACACCGTGCACCATGCCGTCGCCCAGGAAGGGGTGGTCGCTCATGCCGGTGAACGGGTTGGCGCCGTTGCGCAGGTAGCGGCCGTCGAGTTCGGCGGGGATGGTGCCGCGCACGGCGAGGTCGACCAGCGTCAGTTCCTCGGTGACGGGTCGGCCGTTGCCCTGCAGGTGGGCCGGGATGTCGTCGGTCATCGCCATGGTGCTGCTCCTCGCCGCCCGATCCGGGCCGGTGTGTGCGCTGGTGTGTCCGCCGAATGGTAGTCCCGTCGCCGACGGTGGCAGAGTGGGGCCATGACCATCCTCACCGAACACCGCGACGGCGCCCTGGTCGTCACCCTCAACCGTCCCGAGGCCGGCAACTCGCTGAACGGCGAACTGGGCCAGGCACTGTGCGACGCCCTCGCTGCTGCTGTCGCCGATCCCGACGTGCGCACGATCATCGTCACCGGTGCGGGCGAGAAGATCTTCTGCGCCGGTATGGACCTGAAGGCCTTCGCCTCGGGTGAAGACGTGGCCCCGGTGGGCAAGGCGTTCGCTGCGTTGCGCGAGTGCCCGAAGCCCGTCATTGCCGCCGTGAACGGCGCAGCACTGGCCGGTGGGTTCGAGGTGATGATGGGCGCCGACCTGGTGGTGGCGGCTGAGCATGCCCGCTTCGGCATCCCCGAGGTGAAGCGCGGCCTGGTGGCCGCCGGCGGCGGAACCCGCCTGCCCACGCGTATCCCGCTGCAGGTGGCGCTCGAGATGGGCCTCACCGGCGAGCCGATCTCGGCGGCTCGTGCGCTCGAACTGGGTCTCATCAACCGCGTGGTGCCGGCCGACCAGGTGCTCGACGGTGCGTTGGCGTTGGCAGCGCTCATCAACGCCAACGGCCCGCTCGCCGTGCAGGCCACCAAGCTGCTGATGCGCGAAGAGGTGGGCCCCGACACCGCCCAGCGCGTGGGTCAGGTCACCATGCCGGTGTTCGCCAGCGAAGATGCCCGCGAGGGCGCCACGGCGTTCGCCCAGAAGCGTCCGCCGGTCTGGAAGGGTCGCTGACCCGACCGAGTGACGACGTGGTGTCGGCAGTCAGCCGATGACGCCGAGTTCGCGGGCTGCGGCCCGCGCGGTGCCGGCGCCACTCACGATCTGCAACAGGAGCAGGCCGTCGAGTCGCGCCACGATGCCGGCAGCGATGGCTCGACGGCGGGCTGCGGTGGGCGCGTCGACACGGCCGGCCAGCCAGTCGATCCAACCGTCGAGCAGCGCAGGTGCCAGTGCGGCATATGGCGCCTGACCGGCGAGCGAGAGCCCGATCACCTCGAAGAAGCGGGCGAAGATGGTGACCGCCGGTTCCGCGGCCAGCACCGGCCACGCACGGCGCATCAGTTCGTCAGCGTCGAGGGGGTCGGGGCCGAAGGCGGTTTCGAGCGTCGCCTGCAGTTGGCCTCCGATGGCCGTGACGACGCCGGCGATCAGATCGGCCTTGGTGGGGAAGTAGTAGACGACCATCCGGTCGCTCGTGCCCACTGCGGCTGCGACCCGTCCGAAGGTGAGGGCCGCCACACCCTCGTCGAGTGCCAGCCGCATGGCGGCTTCCAGCATCTCGTCGCGGTCGTGGCGATAGCCCATCGGCAGTGAATGTAGCCAGTACTTCAGTGCCGCCTGCGGCGCACGACGGTCAGAGTTGCTCGACGGCGGTGTCCACCATGGCAGCGATGGCGTCGTCGGTGACCAGCGGATCGACGTCGGTGCTGTGGATCTCGACGACCAGCAACGTCATGAGCGTCGAGCCCGACCGGACCACCAGCTGATGCATGCGCCACATCGCCCACCCGCCGGCCTCCTCCATCACGGTCCTCACCGCGAATCGGTCGTCGCCTGCACGGGGCATCACCATGGTCGCTGCGGTGGCGGGGCCCTCCTCGCCCGCAGGAATGTCGCCGAGGCAGGCGTCCATGCCCACCCGCAACTGGTCGAACGTCGCCGTGATGGTGTCGGTGTCGCCGGAGGTGAGGAACTCCTGCACGAACACGATGTGGCCCGATCGGTCGGGTGGGTCGATGGGGTCGTCGACGGCGAGGTCGAGTTGGCGGAAGGCCTTCCACTGCAGGTCGGCCGCTGCTGCGCGCGCCGCATCGCTCGCCTGGTCGCACAACTCGAGCCGCGGGAGCATGTCCTGTTGTTCGGCGGTCACCACCCCGTCGATGGCGGCTTCGTCGGGTGCGGTGTGAGGTGTCCAGGTGCCGGCCAGGTCGCCGGGCCCCACGAGAGCGGTGGCGAGTTGCTCGGCGGTCTGCGGGCTGGCGTCGGGGTCGTCAGCGCACGCAGTGGTGCCGAGGACGAGCACCCCGGTAGCAGCGAGCGCCGTCAACCACGTCGTCGGGCGTCTCATCGGGTACCTCCTCCGACGGCGCGACGATGCGCCGACCCGGTACGACCATGATCATCCGTGGCGGTGGTTGCGACCCAGGGCCGGAAGTCACCGGGTGCGAGTGGTTCAGCCCAGCAGCACCGGGGCGAGGGTGCGCCACTCGGCCACCGGCAACGCCCGCGGGTCGCTGGTGAGCACCTGCACGCACACATGGTCGGCGCCCGCGTCGCGGTGTTGCTGCACCCGCGCCGCGATGGCGGCCTCGTCGCCCCAGCCGATCAGCGCGTCGACCAGGCGATCGCTGCCGCCGTTGGCGATGTCGTCGTCGGTGAATCCGTGACGCTTCCAGTTGTTGGCGTAGTTCGGCAGCGCCAGGTAGGTCTGCAGGTGCAGGCGGGCGATCTCACGCGCCTTGGCGGGATCGGTCTCGAGCACCACGCCCACCTCGCTCGCCACCAGGCCGTCGGGCCCGATGCCCGCACGCGCCATCGCGGTGAGTTCGGGGGTGACCAAATAGGGATGGGTGCCCGCCGTGCGGGTGCGGGCGAGTTCGAGCATCTTCGGCCCCAGTGCCGCCAGCATGCGGTCGGCGACCGCCAGGGGAGTGGCCGCTGCATCGAGGCCATCGAGGTACGCAGCCATCGTCTCGACCGGCTTGGTGTAGGTGCCAGGCGCGTTCACCATGTCGATGAACGGCCGGTGGCTGATGCCGATACCGCACAGGTAGCGCGGCCCGTGCTCGGCCGTGAGCCGGGCGTGCGCTGCCGCAGCCTCGTCGGCCGTGTGCATCCACACGTTCAAGATGCCGGTGGCGATGGTGACGGTTCGGGTGGCGCCCAGCAGGTTGGCCAACGAGCCGAACAGGTCGCCACCCACATCGGGGATCCACAGCGCCGAATAGCCGAGGGTCTCGAGTTCGGTGGCTGCTTCGGCGGCGGGCCCGGCCTCGCCATACCGCAACATCCCGCTCCAGATACCGGTTCCTGCCAGACGAGTGCTCATGGCGGCCGAGTCTGTCAGTCGGTGCACTGCAGCGTCTGATCGGGAATGGTCTCCCGGCCGATGCTCATCGTCGATGTCGACGGCGAGTCGGGTGTCGCGACGGTGGTGGTTCAGCGGCCCAGTGCCATGGCGCCCTGCCCATAGCCGCTGACGATCACCAGCGGATCGGTGGCATCGCCGGCGACGGGGAACTGGCCGTACAGTCCGGCAGTCGGGGTGGTGGCACCGGGCAGCACGTGGCTCCACACCAAGCCTCCGGTCACCAAGTCGATGTTCACGACCGACACCTGTGTCGTCGCCGGCAGGGTGGGCGAGTTCCGTGTCCCGAGCAGCATGGTGGGTTTGGCGGAGGTGCTGCCTGCGATGCTCAGCGCCGACGACGGGAAACGGGGCGTCCCCGGGGTGAGGGTGGCCAGATCGATGGTCTGCAGCACCTGACCGGTGGCCTCGTCGAACCGGAGCAGCCGCGAGTCGGCTGTGCCGGTCGAGAAGGTCCACAGGCCCGACCGTGGATCGCGCGCAGGCGAAGCGGCCACCTTGCCGGGCAACTGCTTCGTCCACAGCAGAGTGGGCGACGACGACCGATCCTGGACTGCGAACAGCATCGACGACCGCGACGGCGCGCCCGAGTAGGGGGCCAGAGCAGCGCCGTCGAAGTAGATGCGGTCGCCGATGAGCAGCGGGCTGGCACCGCTGGGGCCGCCATAGGGGAACTGCCACGCCGGCGTCAGCCGATCGATTCGCCGCGGGCGGCTCGGATCGACATCGAGCGCTACGAGCCGCGCCAGATTGGTCGGGTTCGCACCGCTGGCGTTGCGGTACTGCATGGCGACGTAGGCACGTTTCCCGCTGAACGACGGTGTGTTCACCGTGTAGAACGATCCCGTGTCGGCACTCGACGCGCGGATGGTGCGGCTCGCCAGCAGCGCTCCGGTCGCCGGATCGAGCAGGTGGATAGGGCCTCCCTGGGTGGCCACCAGCAGCGCGTCACCAGCGGGCGACAGCACGGGGCTGATGGGACTGCCGCCGGTGATGGCCGTGCGCCACCGGACCGAGCCGTCGGCCCGGAAGCGAACCACGTTCCCGCTGTCGGCAGCGATGACCTCGCCGTTCGACGAGATCGAAGGTGCGGAGGTCCATGCAGTGCCCGACAACGCGTTCCCCGATGCCCAGAGCCGTTTGCCCGCCGTGTCGTACACCACGACCGCATCGGTCGGGTCCTGGTAGGAACACGCGATCCGCGGGCCGTTGGAGACGCAGCCGAGACCGAAGTTCGAGCCCCCCGGCGCAGGGTCGCGCCAGCGCATCGACACCTTGGTCGGTGCGGGCGTCGGGTTCTGGTCGGTCATCGCCGGGTCGCAGTGGGCCATCGGGCAGCCGCCTGCAGGGAGCACGAAGAGGTCCTGGCCCGAGGCTCGGCCCGGGTCTCGGCTCCAGGCGGTTGCTGTTGCGGTTGCTGTTGCTGTTGCAGTTGCTGTTGCCGTCATCGCGCCCAGCAGCGCTGTTGCGGCCAGTACTGCACCGGCCCGGCTTCTCGAGCCGGGGTGACGCCGTTCCCGCGCGCTCACGAGTCGGTCACCCGGATCAAGCCTTCGGCGACCGGATAGATGAGGTCGCCGTTGCTCAGGAGCGAGGGCAACACCTTCGACGGCATCGAAGTGGTCTCGGCGATGTCGAGCGTGAGCTTCGGTTGGCCCGTCGCGAGATCGAGCCCGACGATCTGGAACGGCGTGCTCGGTGATGTGCGTCGCGTGAAGTACACCATCGCCTGCGACTGGCTGATGGCGAACGACTCGGAGATGTTGGCGGTGTTGTAGACCCACGCGACCTTGCCGCTCGTGAGATCGAGCGCCGCGATCCCTCCCGATGCGTCGGTGGTTGTCAGGATC
>JBEIIG010000058.1:0-23355 GCA_040380855.1 Acidimicrobiaceae bacterium
ACTCGAAGTAATCCTGACCGCATTTTTCGGAATCATAGAGATAGATGCGTACCACATTCTCGTCATCAAGTGAACCACCGTCGAGCCGATCGGCGACGATGATAACACCCGGCAGCGATTCGCTGTCGGCCCGCTCGAGCCCGGCTTCGGCCACACCATCGGGAACTCGCTGCGCCGCGTGCTGCTGTCGAGCATCCCCGGTGCAGCGATCACGGCGGTGCGTTTCGACGACGCGCTCCACGAGTTCGCCACGATCAACGGCATCGTCGAGGACGTCACCGACATCATCCTCAACCTGAAAGACATCGTCGTCACCTCGACCTCCGACGACGACGTCATCATCCGGCTCGATGTGCGTGGGCCCGGCACCGTGGTGGCATCCGACATCAAGTGCCCGAGCGAGATCGAGATCCTCACCCCCAACCAGCACATCGCCACGCTCAACGCCAAGGCCCGCCTGGCGTGCGACCTCACCGTCGGCCGTGGCCGCGGCTACCTGTCGAGCGACCGCGACAACCAGAACCGCACGATCGGTGTCGTCCCGGTCGATGCCATCTTCTCGCCGGTCCGGCGAGTGATGTTCTCGGTCGTGCCCACGCGCGTCGAGCAGAGCACCAACTACGACCGCCTCGAACTCGACATCGAGACCGACGGTTCGATCACCCCGCGCGAGGCGCTCGCCTCGGCCGGTGCCACGCTGCGTTCGCTGGTCGACCTCGTCGCCAGCCTCAGCGACGAGCCCCAGGGGCTCGAACTCGGCGAAGTGGCGAGCATCGCCGCCTCATCACCCGACCTCGACCTGCCGATCGAGGATCTCGATCTGTCCGAGCGTCCGCGCAACTGCCTGAAGCGGGCCCAGATCAACTCGATCGGTGAGCTGCTCACCAAGACCGAGGACGACCTGCTCAACATCACCAACTTCGGCCAAAAGAGCCTCGACGAGGTCAAGCAGAAGCTCGACGAGCGCGGCCTCACGCTGCGCGGCTGATCCGCCCGGCCGTTCAAGGAGTCACACACCATGCCCGCAACACCCCGCAGAGCACGCAACTTCGGCCACAGTGCCGCCCACCAGCGCCTCATGATGGCCAACCTCGCAGCGTCACTGTTCGCAGCCGAGGGCATCGTCACCACCGAGGCCAAGGCCAAGGCGCTGCGTCCCATCGCCGAGAAGCTCATCACCAAGGCGAAGAAGGCCCAGCCCGACGACTCGATGCGGATCCACCGCATCCGTCAGATCCAGGGCTACCTGAACGACAAGGAGATGACCTCGAAGCTGGTCAACGACGTGGCCCCTCGCTACGCCGACCGCAACGGTGGGTACCTGCGCATTCTGAAGCTCGGCCCGCGCCAGGGCGACAACGCCCCCATGGCGCGTATCGAGCTCGTCTGAGCCCCGCCGACGATCTGCCCTACCGGCGCATGAACGCTGCGACCGAGCCCGCCGCACTGCGGCGGGCTCGCCTCGTTGTGGCCTACGACGGGGCGGGCTTCCACGGGTTCGCCGAGACCACCGGACAGCGCACGGTGATGGGCGAGTTGCGCACGGCGATCGAGCGGGTGACGCGCCACGAGGTGGCGCTCGTCGGCGCCGGGCGCACCGATGCCGGGGTGCACGCCTGGGGTCAGGTGGTGAGCGGCGATCTGCCGGCCGACACCGACCTCGAGCACCTGCGGCACCGGGTGAACCGCATGTGCGGGCCGGTGGTGGTGGTGCGTTCCGCCGAGTGGTGCACCGATCCCGACTTCAGCGCCCGCTTCAGCGCCCAGTGGCGGCACTACCGCTACCACGTGCTCAATGCGCCCGTGCCGGTGCCTGCGCTCGCCGGCACGACGTGGCACGTACCCCAACCACTGCACCTCTGGGCGATGCAACTGGCGTGCGACCCGATCATCGGCGAGCACGACTTCACCTCGTTCTGTCGGGCGCCGAAGACGAAACCCGATCAGGCCCCTGCGTCGCTGCGGCGCCGGGTGCTGCTGGCCCAGTGGAGCGAGGTGCCGAGCGAGTACGGGCCGTTGCTGCGGTTCGAGATCAGGGCGAACGCCTTCTGCCACCAGATGGTGCGCTCGATCGTCGGCACGATGGTCGACATCGGCTCGGGCCGTCTGCACGCGGGCGACATGATGGGAATCCTGCACCGCGCCGACCGTGCAGCGGCCGGGCAGGTGGCGCCGCCGCACGGGTTGTCGCTCTGGGACGTCCTTTACTGATAAATTCCTCGCTCTGGGGAATGTGGCGCACCGGCGGCACGTTTCCACCCCCGAGCGCCGATCACCCCCCGATCGGCGACACCTACCCGGGGAGGCCCGATCGTGGCAGCGAAGCGGATTCTTCTGTGTTCCACACCGGTCGGGCCCCTGGGTAGCGGGATCGGCGGTGGCGTCGAACTCACCCTTCACAGCCTGGTGCTCGGCCTGTCGGATCGCGGGCATCTCGTCGAGGTCGTGGCGCCCGCCGGCTCGCTGCACGTCGGTGCGCGGGTGCACCAGATCGACGGTCACTACCAGGTGAGCAGTCAGACCGAGGGGCGCGAGGCGCCGATCGCGATGCCGCCCCAACCCGTGCTCGGGGCGATGTGGGACTGGGTGCGCCGTCATCAGGACCGCTTCGACGTCGTGGTGAATCTCGCCTACGACTGGCTGCCCTTCTACCTCACGCCCTATCTCGACGTGCCGGTGGCGCATCTGGTGTCGATGGGTTCGCTCAACGACGCGATGGACGATGCCGTGGCCCGGCTGGTGGCGGCGCGGCCCGGTACTGCCGCCGTGCACAGCATGGCGCAGGCCGCGACGTTCCCGCAGGTGGCCGAGCAGCTCGTGGTGGTCGGCAACGGCATCGCCGTCGATCGCTACGACGTGCACCTCAGCGCCGACGAGCCCGGTTCTCTGGGGTTCATCGGACGGATCTCGCCCGAGAAGGGCATCGACGACGTGTTCGCCCTGTCGGCGCGCACCGGGGTGCCGGTGAAGGCCTGGGGCCTGATGCAGGACCACGACTGCTGGGAGGCCGCACAGACCCGGCATCCCGAGGCACAGGTGACCTACGAGGGGTTCCTCGCCACCGACGAGTTGCAGGCCGCGATCGGCGGTTGCCGGGCCATCGTGATGACCCCGAAGTGGATCGAGGCGTTCGGCAACGTGGCGATCGAGGCGATGGCGTGCGGTGTACCCGTGATCGCCTATCGGCGCGGCGGGCCCGCCGAGATCGTGATCGACGGTGAGACCGGGTTCCTGGTCGAACCCGACGACGTCGACGGCCTCGTCGCCGCTGTGCACCGCCTCGACGAGATCGACCGCTTGATGTGTCGTCAGCGGGTCGACGAGCTGTACTCGACCACGGCGCTCGCCGAGCGGATCGACGCCTGGCTCGACGGCGTGATCGCCGTGAGTTCCTGGTCGTCCGACCTGTCGGCCAGTACCTGATCGGTCGGGGCGTCCGACGGAGTCGGTTGCAGTTCCGGAAAACCGGGCACGCACGTTTGCCGGTTTCGGCGCGCGGCCCGTATCATTGCACGGTTCCCCGGCGGACCACCCCGGGTGTCGAAGGATTCGAGATGCGCACGTATTCCCCGAAAGCAAGCGAGATCACCCGCGCCTGGCACGTCATCGATGCCGAGGGCATGGTGCTCGGTCGTCTGTGCACCGAGGTCGCCCGCCTGCTGCGTGGCAAGCACAAGCCGGTGTTCGCCCCCCACATGGACATGGGCGATCACGTCGTCATCGTCAACGCCGACAAAGTCGTGCTCACCAGTGGCAAGGCCGGCACCGAGATGGTGCACCGCTACAGCGGTTACCCGGGCGGCCTGAAGAGCGAGACCTACGGCAACCTGCTCGGCCGCAAGCCTGCCGATGCGATCCGTCTCAGCGTTCGTGGCATGTTGCCGAAGGGCCCGCTCGGTCGCCAGATGATCACCAAGCTCAAGGTGTATGCGGGGCCCGATCACCCGCACGCCGCTCAGTCCCCTGTCGCGCTCGACCTGCCAGCGGCCAAGGCCCGCTGACGTCACCGGAACGAGGTTCGCTCTCCATGGCCACCAAGCCGCTCACCCAGACCACCGGCCGTCGTAAGGAGGCAGTGGCTCGCGCCCGCCTGCGCCCGGGCACCGGTGTCATCACGATCAACGGTCGCTCGATCGACAACTACTTCACCACGGCCGTGCAGCGCATGCACGTCACCGAGGGCCTGCGTGTCACCAGCACCGAGGAGACCTACGACGTCGACGCCACCATCCACGGCGGTGGCGTCAGCGGTCAGGCCGGCGCACTGCGCATGGGCATCGCCCGTGCGCTCGTCGAGCTCGACCCCGAGGCCCGTCCGGCGCTGAAGAAGGCCGGCCTGCTCACCCGCGACCCGCGTCGCAAGGAGAGCAAGAAGTACGGCCTCGTCAAGGCCCGCAAGGCCAAGCAGTACACCAAGCGCTGATCGGCGCTGGTGGTCGCACGCTCGTGGCGCTGCGATTCGGAACCGATGGTGTGCGCGGTCGCGCGCTCACCGAACTCACCGAGCAGTACTCGGCGTCACTGGCGCGGGCTGCTGCAGAGGTGCTGGGTGGCGGCCGCTGGCTGATCGGTCGCGACACACGCGAATCGGGCCCGGCGCTCGAAGCGGCCGTTGCCGCCGGACTGGTGGCCGCTGGTGCTGCGCCCGAGTCGGTGGGGGTGGTGCCCACGCCGGCGCTGGCGGTGCTGTCGGCGCGCTGGCAGTGCCCGGCCGCGATGATCACCGCATCGCACAACCCCTACCACGACAACGGGATCAAGATCTTCGCCGCCGGCGGGGCGAAGCTGAGCGACGACGTCGAGCAGGCCATCGAGGCGGCACTCGTGTCGATCGAGCCCGCCGCTGTGCCGCTCCCGGTGGTCGACGGCTTGCGGACCTACGCCGAGTACATCGTCGGACTGTTCCCCGCCAACGCCCTGGCGGGTCGCCGGCTGGTGCTCGACTGCGCCAACGGGGCGATGACCGAGGTGGCCCCCTGGGTGGCACGCCGTCTCGGCGCCGAGGTGACGGTGCTGCACGCCGCGCCCGACGGTCGCAACATCAACGACGGCTGCGGTGCGACGGCACCCGCCTCGCTCTGCGCTGCCGTGCTCGCTCACGGTGCCGACCTGGGGTTGGCCTTCGACGGCGACGGCGACCGGGTGATCGCGGTCGACGAACGTGGTGAGGTGGTCGACGGCGACCGGCTGATCGCGCTCGGTGCGCTGCAGTTGCGCGCCGCTGGCGCGCTGGCGGCCGACACGGTGGTGGTGACCGTGATGAGCAACCTCGGGTTCCACCGAGCGATGCGCGACCACGGCATCGAGGTCGTCGTCACCCCGGTCGGCGACCGCTCGGTGCTCGAGGCCCTCGCCGCCGGGCCGTACTCGATCGGCGGCGAGCAGAGTGGCCACATCATCTACCCCGATGCCTCGACGACAGGCGACGGCTTGCTGGCCGGGCTCCGCGTCGCCCACCACGTGGCCACGCACGGCGGCTCGCTGCATCGGCTCGCCAGCGAGGTGATGACCAGCTATCCGCAGGTGCTGGTGAACGTCCACGTCGCCGAGCGGCATCCCGATGTGGCCACCGAGATCGCCGACGAGATCGCTGCCGTCGAGGCCAGCCTGGGTGGCGACGGCAGGGTGCTCGTACGAGCCAGCGGCACCGAACCGCTCATCCGCGTGATGGTGGAGGCGCCCACGGCAGCGCACGCCCAACAGGCCGCCGACCGGCTCGCCGACGTCGTCCGCACCCGCTGGTCTTGACCACCCCCTGACGGTCTGCTGCCACGCTGCGTGGATAGCCTGTCGCCCATGTGCGGCATCATCGCGATCTCGAGCCGACCCTCGACCAGGCCGACGCCCGAGGCCGACGCCTTGCTCGAACTGCTCGATGCGGCGCTGGCGGCCGAGCACGTGGGCGACGCGGCTCGCTCGGTCGCCGAATGCGATCGACTGCTGCACGGCGTGCCCGGTGTGACTGCACTGCTCGGTCGCCGCGAACTGGTGGCGGCGATCACGGCCCGTCTCGACCGCCTCGACGACCGAGTGCGCACCATCGAACACCACCTCGAACACGCCGACGGGTTGAGCCCTGACGAACTCGAGCGAGCCGGTGCCGACCTGCTGGCGCTGCGCGATGCCTCCTGGGCGATCCGACGCGACCGGTTGCGTACCGCCGACGCCGTGGGCGACCTCGCCGGGCGCGACGCGGGCCAGGCAGCCGTGGCCGGATACCTCGCCGTGCAGCAGGCACTGTCGGCACTCGACCGCCTCGAGGTACGTGGTCGCGACTCGGCCGGCCTGCACCTCTACATCTGGCACCACGGGTTGTCGGCCGACGACCCGGCCGTGAGCGCGCTGCTGGGCGAGCGCACCATCGACCCGTTGTTCCAGAGCGGCTCGGTGCGGATCGCCGGCAACTGCTTGAGCGTCGTGTACAAAGCGGCTGCCGAGATCGGCGAACTGGGCGACAACACCCGTGCCCTGCGCGACGCCATCCGCGCCGACGCCCTGGTGCGGCTGGCGCTGAGCAACGCTGCCGCCCGGGTGGCGGTGCTGGGCCATACGCGATGGGCGAGTGTCGGCATCATCAGCGAGCCCAACTGCCACCCCCTGAACAGCGAAGAACTCGAGCAGGACGCGGGTTCGGTCGACCGGTACGCCGTCGCCGTGCTGAACGGCGATGTCGACAACCATGCCGATCTGAAGGTCGAGCACGGCTTGCGGATCGCCGGGCCGATCACCACCGACGCGAAGGTCATCCCGGCGCTGATGGCCCGCCATGCCACCAAGGTGGGCGACGACACGGCCGAGGCGTTCCGGCGCACCGTGGCCGCCTTCGAGGGCAGCGTCGCCATCGGCGCGGCAGCGGCGGCCCATCCCGAGCAGCTGTTCCTGGCGCTGCGCGGCAGCGGCCAGGCGCTCTACATCGGTCTGGCCGACGACTGCTTCATCGTGGCCAGCGAGCCCTACGGCGTGGTGGAGGAGACAGCGCGTTATCTCCGTGTCGACGGCGAGACGCCGTCGTCGACCGGGAGCCGCGGGCAGGTGTTCGTGCTCGACGCAGCACATGCGGGCGAGTTGGCCGGTGTGCGCCGGATGGCCTACGACGGCACCCCGTTGCCGATCGCCGAGCGCGAGGTTGCGGTCGCGCAGGTCACCACCCGCGACATCGACCGCGGCGAAGCACCGCACTTCCTGCTGAAAGAGATCGGCGAGGCACCCGAGAGCTTCCGCAAGACGCTGCGCGGCAAGATCGTCGAGCGCGACGGGTTGCTGCATGCATCGGTCGGCACGCGGGCGCTGCCCGCCGACATCGCCGCACGGTTGGCCGACGGATCGATCACGAAGGTGCGCGTGATCGGCCAGGGCACCGCAGCAGTGGCGGGCCGCAGCATGGCCGATGTGCTCGACCTGCTGGCCGAAGGCACCCTCGACGTCGATCCGGTCACCGCCACCGAGTTGAGCGGATTCCGGATGCGGCTCGACATGACCGACACGTTGGTGGTGGCGGTGAGCCAGAGCGGCACCACCACCGACACCAACCGCACGGTCGACCTGGTGAGGTCGCGAGGTGCGGCCGTGCTGTCGATCGTGAACCGGCGCAACAGCGACCTCACCGACAAAGCCGACGGCGTGATGTACACGAGCGACGGCCGCGACGTGGAGATGAGCGTGGCATCGACCAAGGCCTTCTACGCCCAGGTGGCTGCCGGTGTGTTGCTGGCCTGTGCGATCACCGAGGCTGCCGGGGTGGGCTCCGATCGTCGCCGCCACGAACTGCTCACGTCGTTGCGTGCCGTGCCTGCCGCCATGGTCGAGGTGATCGGCACCCGCGACCGCATCGCCGAGGCGGCCCGGCACTTCGCGCCTGCCAAGCGGTACTGGGCGATCGTCGGTAACGGTGCCAACGCCGTGGCCGCCGAAGAGGTGCGCATCAAGCTCAGTGAGCTCTGCTACAAGTCGATCGCCTGCGACATCACCGAGGACAAGAAGCACATCGACCTGTCGAGCGAGCCGCTCATCCTGGTGTGCGCCGCTGGCCTCATCGGCAGCACCGCCGACGACGTCGCCAAAGAGGTGGCCATCTACAAAGCGCACAAGGCCACCCCGATCGTCGTGGCCACCGAGGGCGACGAGCGCTTCGCCGCCGCCTCGGCAGTGCTGACG
Source organism: Acidimicrobiaceae bacterium (assembly GCA_040380855.1). Lineage (GTDB taxonomy): Bacteria > Actinomycetota > Acidimicrobiia > Acidimicrobiales > Ilumatobacteraceae > VFMC01. The sequence continues at coordinate 8,155 of JBEIIG010000058.1, forward strand.
GTGCCGACGCTCGACCCGGCTCTGGCGTTCGTGCTGTCGGCGATGGTGGGCCACCTGTTCGGCTACGAAGCGGCCCTCGCCATCGACGCGTCGGCCCGCCCGCTGCGTGAGGCGCGCGAGGTGATCGAGCATGCACTGTCGACCACCGACGACGCCGACGACATCGTGCGCCGTGTGCGCCAAGGTGTGGGCCCGTGCTCCGACCGGTTCTTCGACGGGCTGCGCACCGGTGTCTACGACGGTCACCTGGAAGCCAGCACTGCGGTGCGGCTCGCAGGCCTGCTGCGCGATCTCTCCAGCGAGTCGCCCCTCGAGGCCTACCAGCGGGCCACCGGCTCCATCGCCACCCCGGGTGTGCTCATCGACGATCTCACCGCCGCGCTCACTCGTGCGATCGAAGAACTCACCCGGCCCATCGACGCCATCAAGCATCAGGCCAAGACCGTGACGGTCGGGATCAGCCGCAGCGACGAGGGCGTGCTCGACCGGGCTCTCGTCCAGCAGGTGCTCGCTGCCGGGACCTCACGCGAGCGTATCAGCTACCGCACGATGAAGGTGTTGGCCGATCTCGATCCGGCCGTCGCCGCCGTGGTGGGCTTCACCCGCTACGCCATCGACGGCGACCCGAACACCACGGCGCTGATCAGCATCGTCGACCGTGGTGGGCTGTCGCGCGACGTGCCCAGCCGGGTCGAGCGCAACGCCAACCTGTTGGGTACCAAGCGACGTGTTGCGGTCGATCGCGAGGTGCTGGTGGCTCGGGGACGCAGCGACGGCCGCACCGTCGTGTTCGTTCCCGAGGTGAAAGCGGGGGTGTGCACGGGCATCACCCTGCTGCACGTGCAGTTCCACGACCACCTGCCCGCCGGCGTGATGCGCGGTGTGCTGCAGGGCTACGACCGGCGCTATGAGCGATTGGTCGACTGGGTGAGCGAGACCGAGGGCACGTTCCGCGACGACCGTCTGGCCGAACTCGCCGTCGCCGATCTGCTCATCCTGCCGATCTCCGAGGTGGCCGACCACTGGCGCAGCAGCGGGTCGTGAACGCCTCGGACCCGGCGATCCGCGGCATCGGAGTCGATGCGGTCGACATCGAACGGTTCCGCACCTCGCTCGCCCGCACCCCCTCGATGCGCGAGCGGCTGTTCGTCGCCGAGGAGTTGGACTATGTCGCCCCGAAGGCCGACCCGGTGCCGTCGCTCGCGGCCCGGTTCGCGGCCCGCGAAGCGGTGATGAAGGCACTCGGGGTGGGGCTCGGCGCGTTCGGCTTCCACGATGTGTGGGTCCGCCGGGCGCCGAGCGGTGAGCCCGAGCTGGTGGTCACCGGCCCGGCTGCAGCCCTGGCCGCGTCGGCCGGTGTGCAGCACTGGCATCTGTCGATCACGCATACCGATCTCGTGGCCATCGCCTACGTCGTCGCCAGTTGACTCGGGGCGACGGTGCGTGCCACCGAGGCGTTGCGACGGCATCGGTAGGCTGACCGCATGCGCCCGATCGTCACGCCCGACGAGATGCGGGCCATCGACGCCGCTGCCACCGAGCCGGTCGACACCCTGATCGCCCGGGCCGGTGCCGCCGTTGCCCGCGCTGCGGTGCGCATGCTCGGCGGCACCTATGGGCGCACGGTCGATGTGATCGTGGGGCCGGGCAACAACGGTGCCGACGGCCGGGTGGCCGCCCGCCTGCTTGCCGAGCGTGGCGTGCGTGTGCGTGTGCACCCGGTGGCCGAGTGCCCCGATCGCATCGACGCGACCGACCTGGTGATCGACGCCGCCTTCGGCACCGGCGGCCGACCCGGATGGGTGGCCCCCGAGGTGGGTGCCGCGCGTGTGCTGGCCGTCGACATCCCGAGCGGGGTCGACGGCCTGACCGGGTCGGCGGGGCGCGGGGTGCTGCGGGCCGAGCGGACGGTCACGTTCGTGGCGCCGAAGCCGGGCCTGCTGTTCGCTCCCGGACGCGACCTGGCGGGCACGGTGGAGGTGGCCGACGTCGGCCTGGAGGTGCGCCACGCCGGTGCCCATCTGGTGGACGCCGATGATGTGGCGGCATGGTGGCCGAGGCGTGCCAGTGCGGCGCACAAGTGGCGCGCTGCCGTGCGGGTGATCGCAGGGAGCCCGACGATGCCCGGGGCCGCAGCGCTGGTGGCAGCGGGCGCTCTGCGCGCCGGCGCGGGCATGGTGCACGTGTCGAGCCCCGGCGCCGACGGGCCGGGCCAGTTGCCGGTGGAGGTGGTGCAGCGGCCACTGCCGGCCGAGGGCTGGGCCGACGAGGCGGTACGTACCGTCGACCGGTTCCATGCCGTCGTGCTGGGGCCGGGACTGGGTCGCAGCGACAGCACTGCGGCAAGTGCTCGCTTCGCCGTGGTGAACCTGCCCGTACCGCTCGTGGTCGATGGCGACGGACTGTTCGCGCTCGCTTGGAACGCCGAGGGGCCTGCCGTGCTGCTGCGCCAGCGCCAGGCCCCGACGGTGCTGACGCCGCACGACGGCGAGTACCAGATGCTCACCGGGGCCCTGCCCGGTGCCGACCGGTTGGCGGCGGCGCGCCGCCTGGCGTTCGACACCCACAGTGTGGTGGTGCTGAAGGGACCCACCACGGTGGTGGCCGCGCCCGACGGCGAGGCCCTGGTGGTGACCGAAGGCGACGAGCGACTCGCCACCGCGGGCACCGGCGATGTGCTCGCCGGTGTGATCGGCGCGTTGGTGGCCCACCAGGTGCCGCCGCTGCAGGCCGGCGCGATGGCGGCCTGGGTGCACGGCGCTGCGGGTCGGCGTGGCGCTGCGCCGGGGTTGGTGGCGTCGGACCTCCCGCACCTGCTGCCGGCCGTGCTGGCCGATCTGCTGCGGGGGTCGAGGTGAACGAGCAACCCGGCCGATGGGCGTGGGCCGAGATCGACGAAGCGGCCATCGAGCACAACATCGGTGTGCTGCGTGCGGTTGTCGGCCCGGCTGCGGTGTGGGCTGTGGTGAAGGCCGACGGGTACGGGCACAGCGCCGTCAGCGTGGCCCTCACCGCACTGCGCGCCGGGGCGAGCGGGCTGTGCGTCGCGCTCGTCCAAGAAGGGGTGCAGCTGCGCGACGCGGGCATCACTGCACCCGTGCTCGTGCTGAGCGAGCAACCGCCGCTCGAGGCGCCAGTGGCGGTGGCGCACCGTCTCGTCAGCACCGTGTACTCGTCGGCGCAGGTGGTGGCGCTCGATGCAGCGGCGCGGGCCGTGGGCATCGTGCACCCGGTGCACCTCAAGGTCGACACGGGGATGCACCGTGTCGGATGCGACCCGGCCGATGCAGTCACCCTGGCCCGGGCGATCGATGCGGCCGACGGCCTGCGCCTCGACGGAGTGTTCAGCCATCTGGCGGTCGCCGACGAGCCCGATCATCCCGCCACTGCCACCCAGATCGCTCGGTTCGATGCCGTCCTCGCCGACCTCGCCGCCGCCGACCTGCTGCCACCCGTGGTGCACCTCGCCAACAGCGCAGCCGCGTTGGCTCATCCGGCCACGCGCCGGTCGCTGGTGCGCACCGGTATCGCGGTCTACGGCATCTCGCCGGGCACCGGCGTCGACCAGGCAGCGAGCGCACTGCGTCCGGCGCTCAGCCTCCACGCGCGCGTCTCGCACGTGCGCCGCGTGGCCGCCGGCGAGGGCATCTCGTACGGGTTGCGGCACCGCTTCGAGCGCGACACCACCGTGGCGGTCCTGCCGATCGGTTACGCCGACGGGGTGCCGCGCCGGCTGTACGCAACCGGGGGCTCGGTGCTGATCGGTGGGCGGCCCCGGCCGATCGTGGGTGTGGTGACGATGGATCAGCTGATGGTCGACGTGGGCGACGACCCGGTGGCCGTGGGCGACCCCGCCGTGCTGCTCGGCCGCCAGGGCGACGCGGTGATCACCGCGGCCGACTGGGCCGAGCGCCTGGGCACGATCGGCTACGAGGTCGTGTGCGGTATCTCGCAGCGTGTCGAGCGTCGATGGATCCCCGCAGATGGGGCCATTGGTTCCCCGGCGAGGCCCTGACCCTGCTCGTACACTGCAGGGGCCATGATCACCCTGCGTGCCGCCTCCCTCGCCGACACCCGCGGCATCGCTGCTGCAGTGGCGTCGGTGGCACGTTCGGGCGACGTCATCGTGCTGGCCGGCGAGATGGGGTCGGGCAAGACGGCCTTCGCGCAGGGGTTCGGCACGGCACTCGGTGTCGACGAGCCGATCACCTCACCGACGTTCAACCTGGTGCACAGTCATCGCGCCGGTCGGCTCACGCTGTTGCACGCCGATCTCTATCGTCTCAGCTCGCAGCACGAGGTCGCCGATCTCGCCCTCGCCGAACTGGTCGAGGCCGACGGTGTGCTGCTGGTCGAGTGGGGCGATGTGGTGGCCTCGATGTTCGGCGATCATCTGCTCGTCCGTCTCGAACACGTCGACGACGGTGATGCTGCTGGTGAGGGCGCCGACGACGGTGATGCTGGTCGGCCCGACGTGATCGACGAGTCGGCACGCCGCATCACCGTGGCCATGGTGGGCCGCACCTGGGCCGCACGCAGCAACCGCCTCCGTACCGCACTGGAGGCATGGGCATGTTGATCCTCGGTATCGAGACCGCCACCGAACAGGTGAGCGTTGCGATCGGCGGGCACGAGGGCGTGCTCGGCCTGGTCGAGATCTGCCGTGGCCGGCGCCATGCCGAGACGCTCGTCCCGGCGGTCGAGTTCGTCTGCGCGCAGGCCGATGTGGGCCTCGACGAGATCAGCGTGGTGGCCGTCGACGTGGGCCCCGGCCTGTTCACCGGGATGCGGGTGGGGTTGGCATCGGCCAAGGCGTTCGCACAGGCGCTGCGCGTGCCGATGATCGCGATGAGTTCGCTCGATCTGCTCGCCTACCCCCTCCGCCACACGGGACGCACCGTGGTGGCCGTGATCGACGCCCGCAAGGGCGAGTTGTTCTACGCCTTCTATCGCCCGGTGCCGGGCGGGGTGCAGCGCGTCCTCGAACCGCGGTGCGGCACCATCGACGATCTGATCGCCGAGGTGATGGCCCGCCGCGACGACGTGATCTGTGTGGGCGATGGTGCGCTGCGCCATCACGACGAGATCGTCGCCGAACTGCGGTGCGAGATGGCCGACCAGTTCCTGTCGAGGCCGTCGGCCGCACCACTGGTGCAACTCGCCCATGCCCGGGCACTGCGCGAGGACTGGGTGAACCCGTGGGAGGTGCAGCCGCTGTACCTCCGCCTGCCCGACGCGCAGATCAACTGGAGCGTGCGCGCCACGGGCAGCACCGACAACACCAGCGAGTTGCCCCGATGAGCGTGCTCGACCGCCTCCTCAACCGCCCCGGCGCCGGCGACGACCTGGCCGTGGCGCCGATGCGCACCCGCGATCTGAGCGCCGTGTTGCGGATCGAACGCGTGTCGTACCCGAAACCGTGGACCGAGGGTGTGTTCCGGGCCGAGATCGACCTCACCAGACGCGGCGAGCGCTGCTACCTGGTGGCACGGCGCGGCGGCGCGGTCGCGGGCTACTGCGGGATGATGTTCGCCGTCGGCGATGCCCATGTCACCAACATCGCCACGGCGCCCGACCAGCAACGCACCGGCGTGGGTACTCGGCTGCTGGCCGAACTCGCCGTCGAGGCCATCCGCCGCGACTGTGTGGCGATGACGCTCGAGGTGCGCGCCAGCAACACGGCGGCCCAGGAGCTGTACCGGCGCTTCGGTTTCGCGCCGGTCGGCGTGCGCAAGCAGTACTACGAGAACACCGAGGACGCAATCGTGATGTGGTGTCACGACATCGCCGAGCCGCCCTATCGGCGACGGCTCGAGCAGTTGTGCCCGGAGGCATTGCGGTGAACGTCGGACCCGACACGCTGATCCTCGGAATCGAGACGAGCTGCGACGAGACCGCAGCGGCGCTGGTGATGGGTGGCACCGATGTGGTGTCGAGCGTCGTGAGCACCCAGGTCGACCTGCACGCCCAGTACGGCGGGGTGGTGCCCGAGATCGCCAGTCGGGCGCATCTCGATCTGCTCAACCCCATCATCGCCCGCGCCATCGTGGAGGCAGGTGTCGACGAGCGACGCATCGATGCCGTTGCCTGCACCGTGGGCCCGGGGCTGATCGGTGCACTGCTGGTGGGGGTGGCGGCGGCCAAGTCGCTGGCTCTGGCCTGGGACGTGCCGTTCATCGGTGTGAACCACCACGAGGCGCACCTGTACTCGGCGTTCCTCGAGGACCCGTCGCTGCAGTTCCCCCTCGTGGTGCTGCTCGTGTCGGGCGGGCACACGATGATCATCGAGATGCGCGATCACGGGCAGTACCGCCTGATCGGCCGCACCATCGACGACGCCGCCGGTGAGGCGTTCGACAAGGTGGCCCGCTTCCTCGGCCTCGGCTATCCGGGTGGCCCGGCCATCGACCGCGAGGCCCGCCACGGCGACCCCGAGGCGATCGCGTTCCCCCGGGCCATGCTGCACGAGGGCTACGACGTCAGCTTCAGCGGGTTGAAGACGGCCGTGATGAACCACGTCCGCCGTCATCCCGACGTCTCGTCTGTCGACGTCGCGGCGTCGTTCCAGGCTGCGGTGGTGGATGTGCTGGTGGCCAAGACCCGCCGCGCCGCGCGCGACGTGGGCGCGAAGGGGTTGGTGCTCGCCGGTGGCGTGGCGGCCAACTCGTTGTTGCGCGAACGGGTTCTGCAGGCGTGCATCGACGACGGCCTGCAGGCGTTCCTGCCCAGTCGCGAGATGTGCACCGACAACGCAGCGATGATCGCCTCGGCTGGTTGGTTCCGCCTGCGCAGCGATGGCCCCACGTCGCTCGCCGTCGGTGCCTACCCCAACCTGCGCCTCCCCCTCCTCGACGCCTGACCGGGGCGGTACCCTCGGAGCCCATGACTGGGTTGCGGATCGGGGCGTTCGTGCCGGCGGCGCCGGTGGTGCTGGCGCCGATGGCGGGCGTCACCAACGCGCCCTTCCGAACGATGTGTCGGCGGTTCGCACCGGGCCTGGTGTACGTGAACGAGATGGTGATGGCCACCGCAGTGGTGCACGGCAACGGCAAGACCGAGCGGATGATGACGTTCGCTGCCGACGAGCAGCCGCGCAGTCTGCAGGTGTACGGCAGCGACCCGGTGATGATCGGTGCGGCCATCCGTCGGCTGTGCGCCGAGGACCGGGTCGACCACATCGACATCAACTTCGGCTGCCCGGCCGCCAAGGTGACCCGCAAGGGCGGCGGTGCCGCAGTGCCGGCGAAGCCGAACCTGCTGCGGGCCATCGTGCGCGCTGCCGTGCAGGCCGCTTCGCCGCACGGTGTGCCGGTGACCATCAAGTTCCGCAAGGGCCTCACCGACGACCTGCTCACGTTCGTCACGACGGGCCGCATCGCCGCCGAGGAGGGCGTGGCCGCTATCGCCCTGCACGCCCGCACCGCCGAGCAGCACTACGCGGGCCACGCCGACTGGGACGCGATCGGCGAGTTGAAGGCGGCCGTTCCCGAGATACCGGTGCTGGGCAACGGCGACATCTGGGAGGCCGCCGACGCGGTGCGGATGATGGAGGCCACCGGCTGCGACGGTGTGGTGGTGGGCCGTGGCTGCCTGGGCCGACCGTGGCTGTTCCGCGATCTCGTCGATGCGCTGAACGGTCGGCCGGTGCAGCCGTCGCCCACACTGGGCGAGGCCTGCGCGGTGATGGCCGAGCACGCCCGGTTGCTGATGCCGCACCTCGGCGAGCGGGTGGGCATCCGCGACTTCCGCAAGCACACCTCGTGGTATCTCACCGGCTATCCGGTGGGCGGCGAGACCCGGCGGCGGTTCAGCAACATCGACTCGATGACCGAACTGGAAGACCTCATCGCCGAGGTCGACCCCACGCTGCGCATCGTCGAGGGCGGCGAGCGCATCCGGCGCGGCCACACCAACGGGCCCATCCGGGTGGCGCTGCCCGACGGCTACCTCGACCACCTCGACGACCTCACCGTGCCCGACGACGGCGAGGTGATGGCGCTGTCGGGCGGCTGAGGCGGGCGGCTGACGTGCGCGTGATCCTGGCCTCGGCGTCGCCGCGCCGGCGCGACCTGCTCGAGCAGATGGGCGTGCAGCCCGTCGTGCGGCCGAGCGACATCGACGAATCGGTGCTGCCGGGCGAACCGGCCGAGGACTACGTGCGCCGGTTGTCGGCCGCCAAGGCGATGGCCATCGCCGCCGACCCGGCCGATCTGGTGATCGCCGCCGACACGACGGTCGACCTCGACGGTCGCATCCTCGGCAAGCCGGCCGATGCCGACGAGGCGCGGGCGATGCTGCGCAGTCTGTCGGCGCGCACGCACCGGGTGCACACGGGGGTGACGCTGCGCCTCGGCGAGCGCACGGCCACCGATGTGACCACCACGCTGGTGACGTTCGCGCCCATCACCGACCATGCGCTCGAGTGGTACCTGGGCACCGGTGAGTCGTTCGACAAGGCCGGGGGCTACGCGGTGCAGGGGCAGGCGGCGGTGTTCGTGGCATCGGTGAAGGGCAGCGTGAGCAACGTGGTGGGCCTGCCGCTCACCACCGTCGTGACGCTGGCCCGCTCACTGGGTGTCGACCACCTGCCCGGCGGGGTCGAGCAGTTCGACGCGTAGGTCGCCGAACGTCGCCGCAGGGCGGTTCGATCCCGCCGGGCGGGCCGAGCGGGTCACTCGGTGTCGACGATCTGGCCGTTCGCGTCGAGGAGTTCGACCGTGTAGAGGCCGAGGACGTCGACGGCGATGGCGATGGCGTCGGAGAAGGGCTGCTCGATCACGCCGCCGGCCGTGGTGATGCGCAGTGTGTTGGGGCCCGGGCGCCTGGCGACCACGATGCCGAGATCGGGCCGGGCGAGTTTGGAGATGCCATCGTCGAGCGCGTCGAAGACGGTCAGTTGTCGGCTGGTCGCGCCCACGACGACGTCGGCGACGGGGTCGACGGGATCGACCGAGACCCGCCACTCGGTGCCGTCGGGCAGCGTGCCTCGACCGGCCAGGACCGGGATCGTGGGCAGGGTCTGATCGGTGAAGCCGGGCTGCATCCGGCGTGCCGATGCCCACTCCGCGGGCGACGCCTGTCGGGCGCTGGGCACCAGCGCTTGGAGTTCGCCTGGTGCGAGCGTGCCGATGGCGAGCAGCAACTGGCCGCTCACCGGGTCGGTCCAGCGGGCGATGGATCCGTCGTCGGTGGTGCCGATGACGAGGTCGTCGGGCAGTGCCCCCGCCCTGCTGAGCACGGCATCGGTCGACAGGGGAGCCGGCGTGAACGCCAGTGCGAACGAGGAGTCGGCCAGCGCGGGGTCGAGGCGGGCGAGCCACACCTGCCGCTCGGAGGTGGGGTCGAGGTAGAACGTGAACTGCGTCGCCGATCCCACCAATGCGGTGCGGACGGGGTCCCAGTTGGTCGCCCGGGCCAGGAGCAGGCTGAGTCCGTCGAGGCGCTCGGGCGAACGGTAGACCGGTCGGTCGTCGACGAGTTGGGGTCGGTCGCTCTCGAGCCCGATCGACGCAGCCAGGGCAGCCAGTTCGTCGGGGGTGAACCCCCAGGCCTCGAAGCGCAGGAGGCGGTCGGCGCGCTCGAAGTCGGCGGCGACGGTGAGTGTGCTCACACCGTCGCGGGCCGTCGACAGCACACCGATGCGTCGGTCGACGGCGACCCGCACGGCGTCGACGAGGACGACGCTGTTCCAGCCGAACGGAGCGATCGTGACGGCCACCCAGCGGCCGCTGGTGCGCGTGGCCCCGGGCGTCGACCAGACCTCGGCCCATCCGTCGAACCGCGGTGAACCGTCTGCGGTGAAGGCACCACCGAGTTCGAGATCTGACGGTGGCGTGATGAGGAACCCGGGCGTCTCGTCGGAGTAGGCATCGGGCGCGACGGGGTCGTCGATCCCGGCCGAACCCGAGTAGGCGGGCTCGGTGGCGGAACTGGAGGGCGGAGGAACGGGCAGCGTGACGCGTACGGTCGTGGCGGGTGCCGTCGTGGCGACGGTGCCCTCGCCACCCCAGGGGGCGATCAGTGCGGTGCCGACGGCGATGACAGCGAGGAGACCCAGCGTGGCGGCGATCCCGGCCCGCCGCGATGCGGGGAGGGCTTCGTCGGTCGATGGTTCGCGACCCGGACCGCCGAGCGGCGCAGTGCTGCCCGTCGTGCCGGAGAAGGCGTTCGGATCGGGCGCCAGGAACTCGATCCCGCCTGCCTCGCCATCGCCCGAGCGTCGCGCCACGGCTGCAGTGTCGCGCCCGCCGACCTACCCGGGCGTGCGGGACGGCGGAAAACTCCGTTAGCACTCGCCCCTTCCGGTTGCTAACGCGCCCCGCCTCCGCGTAGCCTTGGCACTCGCGTAGGTCGAGTGCTAACCGATCTGCCACCTGTGTCCGAACATCCGTGCAACATGCCAATGGAGGCTGCACCCATGAACCTCAAGCCCCTCGATGACCGCATCGTCGTGAAGCCGAAGGAGGCCGAGCAGACCACTGCGTCGGGCCTCGTCATCCCCGACACCGCCAAGGAGAAGCCGCAGCAGGGCGAAGTCCTCGCCGTCGGCCCCGGCCGCTGGAGCGACGACAAGGGCGCGCACACCCCGCTCGACGTGAAGGTCGGCGACACGGTGCTGTACAGCAAGTACGGCGGCACCGAAGTGTCGGTGGAGGGTCAGGATCTGCTGATCCTCACCAGCCGCGACGTTCTCGCCATCGTCGGAAAGTGAGCTGAGCCCACATGGCCAAGCAACTCAAGTTCCACGATGAGGCGCGTCGCGCCCTCGAAGCCGGCGTCAACAAGCTGGCCGACACGGTCAAGGTGACGCTCGGGCCCAAGGGCCGCAACGTCGTGCTCGACAAGAAGTTCGGTGCGCCCACCATCACCAACGACGGTGTCTCCATCGCGAAGGAAGTCGAACTCGACGATCCGTTCGAGAACATGGGCGCCCAGTTGGTGAAAGAAGTCGCCACCAAGACCAACGACGTGGCTGGCGACGGCACCACCACCGCCACCGTGCTCGCCCAGGCGATGGTGAACCAGGGCATGCGCAACGTCGCGGCCGGCGCCAACCCGATGGGCCTGAAGAAGGGCATCGAGAAGGCCGTCGCTGCTGCCGTCGAGTCGATCAAGTCGCAGGCCCGCGAGGTCGACGACAAGAGCGACATCGCCGCCGTCGCCACCATCTCGGCCGCCGACGCGTCGGTGGGCGAGGTCATCGCCAATGCCATCGACAAGGTGGGCAAAGACGGTGTGGTCACGGTCGAGGAGAGCAACACCTTCGGTACCGAACTCGAGTTCACCGAGGGCATGCAGTTCGACAAGGGCTACCTCTCGCCGTACTTCGTCACCGACGCCGAGCGCCAGGAAGCGGTCATCGACGACCCCTACATCCTGTTCAACAGCGGCAAGATCTCCACCGTCCAGGCAATGCTGCCGGTGCTCGAACTGGTCATGAAGTCGGGCCGCCCGTTGCTGATCATCGCCGAAGACGTCGAGGGCGAAGCCCTCGCCACGCTCGTGGTGAACAAGATCCGCGGCACGTTCAACTCCACCGCCGTGAAGGCCCCCGGCTTCGGCGACCGTCGCAAGGCGATGCTGCAGGACATGGCCGTCCTCACCGGTGGCACGGTCATCAGCGAGGAAGTCGGCCTGAAGCTCGACGGTGTCACCCTCGACCTGCTGGGCCGCGCCAAGCGCGTCATCATCACCAAGGACAACACCACCATCGTCGATGGTGCGGGGAGCTCCGACGACGTGAACGGCCGTGTGAACCAGATCAAGGCCGAGATCGACAACACCGACTCCGACTGGGACCGCGAGAAGCTCCAGGAGCGTCTCGCCAAGCTGGCCGGCGGCGTGGCAGTCATCAAGGTCGGCGCCGCCACCGAGGTGGAGCTGAAGGAGAAGAAGCACCGCATCGAAGACGCGGTGTCGGCCACTCGTGCAGCCATCGAAGAGGGTGTGGTCGCCGGTGGCGGCACCGCCCTCGTGCGTGCCCGTGGTGCTGTCGCCGAGGTGGTCGCCAGCCTCACCGGCGACGAGGCCACCGGTGCCCGCACCGTGTGGGAAGCGCTCGTCGCCCCGGCCCGGCTCATCGCCGACAACGCCGGTCTCGAAGGCGCTGTCACCACCCAGCAGGTCGAAGCCGCCAGCGGCTCGATGGGCCTGAACGCCGCAACCGGCGAGATGGTCGACCTGGTGAAGGCCGGCATCATCGACCCCGCCAAGGTCACCCGCGCCGCGCTGCAGAACGCAGCGTCGATCGCGGCCCTCGTGCTCACCACCGAGTGCCTCGTGGCCGACAAGCCCGAGAAGAACCCGCCGGCCATGCCCGGTGGCGGTGGCGGCATGCCCGGTATGGGAATGATGTAAAGCCCGTCGGCTTTGCTGCCGATACACGGTCACGTCAACAGTCCCGGCGCTGCTTGCGAGCCGCCGGGACTGTTGCTGTTCTCCCGCTGTTTCGGACGGTCGCGTCGTCGGTTCCGACGTGACGCCCCGAGCCACCATCGTCGGTGCCGAACGGGGCGAGCATGCAGCACTACCATGCACATCCAGCAACAACCCGAATGAAGATCCGAACCTTTGACGCCCTGGTGGGCCGCAAGATGACACTCGAGAGCGAGACCGGCGAGGAGTCGCACCGGTTCGTGCTCGAGTCGATCTTTGCCGGCGTCGCCGTCATGTCGCCTGCCGACAAGCGGGCGGTTGCGTTCGCGCGCCGGCTCGAACCGAAGACGCCGCTGCGGGTGCTCGCCTCGGTCGACGACGGCATCCTGCTGGCGGGCGTCGAGGTGGAGAAGTGGTCGGATCGGGCGGGCACGCTGCGGATCGTCAAGCCCCGATCGATGAGCTTCTCGCAGCGTCGCCGCACCGTGCGGCTGCCGGCGAAACTGTCCGTCGAGATCGGCATGGTGCGTGACGGCCAGATGGTGTCGAGCCAGGGTCGCACCGAAGACATCTCGATCGGTGGCTTCGCTGCATCGGTCGAGGGCAATGTCGAGCCGGGTGAGACGGTCGTTGCGCTCATCCACCTGCCGAACGAGTCGATCGTGGTCACTGCGCAGGTGACGGTGGTCGAACAGCTGCGGCGCCGCCTCGTGCACGCGCGCACCACGGCCATCAGCCCCGACGACTACGCGGTGTTGGCGGCGGCGCTGCGGCTGATCGAGGCCGACCTCGAGCGTCAAGGGATCAGGTTCTGACATGGGTGTGCGCGTCACCATGTCGACCGAGTACCTCGGCAGTCTCGGTTTCACCGAAGGCGAATTGATCGCCGAGTCGAGCGCGACGCTCACCATCCGGGTGAACGGCGTCGTCGTGATGCCTCCTCGCGAAGGCACCGGAGTGGCGGTGATCGCGCATCTCGACGAGCCGGTGATGGTGCTCGGTGTGTTCGAAGGTCCTCCCGACGCCGAGGGCATCGTGCGCCTCCGGCGGGTCAAGCCGCGTATCTGACATGGCGGGGGCCAAGCGTCCGTTCTGGATGCACCAACTCGTCGAGTACGTCTTGGGCATCGTGCTGATCGCACAGGCGCTGCAGAGCGAGACACCCGCGCTCCCCGCCGTCGCCGGCGGGGTGATCGTGCTGAACGCTGCATGTTCCCGCGGGGCGCTCGCTGCGTTCCGGCTGATCCCTCGTCGAGTCCATCGCATCGTCGACATCGCCGTGATCGTCGTGGTGGTGGGCCTTGCCGTGCAGCCGTGGGCGACGATCGAATCGGGCGCGCGCTTGGTGATGGTGGCCTTGGCAGCGGTGCTGGCCTTCATCTGGTGGCAGTCGGACTTCAGCGAGCCCAAGGACCGTCGCGCCGCCAAGGCGGCGCGGGCGGCAGGCACCGGGTCGAGCGCAGGCACCGGGTCGAGCGCTGGCACCGGGTCGAGCGCGGGTGCTCCATCGCGTGGCAGTGCGGGCGTGTCTGCGGGTGATCGCAGCACCGACCTGGGGCGGGCGGCAGGGCGGGCCGTCGGCGGTGGTGTGAACGCAGTGAAGCGCTGGACGAAGCGCTGATCGCAGTCGGGTCGGCTGCACCGGGTCGGGTCGGCTGCACCGGTGGGGCGGGCCCGGTGCCGAAGCCGCGCGACGGGCGTAGCCTGCACCCATGGCGTTCGACACCCCGGCCCCCGACCTCAACAAGCTGATCACCGCCTGGGACGAGTGGGAGCGTGGCGAGGAGTCGCCCGGCAAGGTGCTGTCGAAGTTGAAGACAGCGGGCCTGCCGGCCGTGCTCGCACAACTCCGCGACCAGGGCTGGACACCCACGGCGCGCTGAACGACGTGCCCGCTGAACCCCGACCGCGCCGAGCCGGCGGGAACCAGCACATCCCTCGCCCCGACGCGTGGCGGCCAGGTGGAGAGGCCCCGTGGCACGGTGCTGCGTCGCTGCTGGCGCTCGACGAGTTGATGCAGGTGGTGCGCGAGCGCCCGGTTCCTCCTGGGCCGCCACCGTTCCCCGGTGCCAGGCAGTCGGCCGTGCTCGTGGTGTTGCACGACGGCGACGCAGGCCCCGAGGTGCTGGTGACGCGCCGCGCCATGCATCTGCGCAACCATCGCGGCGAGATCAGCTTCCCCGGCGGCCGTGTCGACCCGGGCGAGTCGCCCGAGCAGACGGCGCGGCGCGAGGCATGGGAGGAGGTGGCGCTCGATCCGGCGCTCGTGACCCTGCACGGTGAACTCGACCATCTCGTCACCGTGGTGAGCCAGAGCTACATCGTGCCTGTCGTGGCGTCGGTGGCGACCCGCCCGGTGCTGGAACCCTCGCCCGACGAGGTCGACCGGGTGCTGTGGGTGCCGTTGGTCGAGTTGGCCGACGCGGCGACATTCCGTGAGGAGTGGTGGGGAAGTCCGCCGGCCGAGCGGCCGATCTTCTTCTTCGACCTCGACGACGAGACGATCTGGGGTGCAACGGCACGCATGCTGCACCAGCTGCTCCGGCTCGCCCACGGGGTGGACGGGCCGGAGCCGCTGGCGTGGTGACCCGGGTCGGGCCGCTGCCGGACGTGATGCCCGGTGCGGTGCGTCACGGGCCGCCGAAGGTGCGCACGGCGGCGTAGAACGTGTCGGCCCACGCTCGACACGTCGCCTCTTCGTACCAGGGTCGCCGACGGCAGTGCGAGCGCATGTCGGCGAGGAACTGCTCGTCGACCCGTTTGCGGTTCGCCGCCGTCCAGTACACGGTGCCGGTGCCGGCGTCGCTCCCGCTGCCGTACCGCTCG
>JBEIIG010000059.1:0-23075 GCA_040380855.1 Acidimicrobiaceae bacterium
ACGGCAGCGGCCGAGATCATGAGCGGCGTCGCCCGGTTCATCGTTCCGAGCAGCACCTTGGTGTCGCCGGCGGCGCCGAACAGGGTGGAGTAGGCCTCGACGGGGTCCTTGCCGGTGATGAGCAGCAGCACGGCGCAGATGACCAGCGCCACCAGCACGGCCAGCACCGAACTGGCCGAGGTGACAGCGATGCGTTGCAGTTTCTGGCGGTCCATCACGATGCCTCCTGCATCTCACCGGTCATGTAGAGGCCGAGTTGCTCGGGAGTGACCGTGTCGGGGTCGAGTGAGGCGGTGATGCGACCGTCGAACATCACGAGGATGCGGTCGGACAGGCCGATCAGCTCCTCGAGGTCGGCTGAGATGAGCACCACGCCCAGGCCGGCGTCGCGGGCGTGTCGCAGCTCGTCCCAGATGGCCGCCTGCGCGCCGACGTCGACGCCGCGGGTGGGGTGTGCCGCCAGCAGCACCTTGGGCTTGCTGGCCATCTCGCGCCCGACGATGAGCTTTTGCTGGTTGCCGCCCGACAGCGCGAACGCTGGTACCTGCTCGCTGGGGGTGCGCACCCCGAAGCGCTCGATGACGGCCCGACTGTCGGCCTCCATCTTGCGACGCAGCAGGAACGGGCCCTTCGACATGCCGAGTTCGTCTTCGCGGCCGAGGAACGTGTTCTCCCACAATGGAGCGTCGAGCAGCAGGCCCTCGCGATGGCGGTCGAACGGGATGTACGAGATGCCCTTGCCGAGCCGCTCGCTGGTGGACGCTGTCGTGACGTCCTCGCCCGCCAGCATCACCCGACCGCGCGGTGTCCCGTCGCCGGCCTCGGCGGGGGCCACGATGGCGGTGAGGCCCAAGATGGCCTCACACAGTTCGGCCTGGCCGTTGCCCTCCACGCCGGCGATCCCCACCACCTCGCCCGAGTGCACGACGAGGCTGACCCCTTCGAGCGCCAGTTTGGCGCCTTTCTCGACGCCGGCCACGTCGACGGAGTCGACCTCGAGCAACACCTCGTCGCCGATGGTGGTGGTGCGACCCGACGGGTCGGGCAGTTCGCTGCCCACCATCAACTCGGCCAACTGCCTGCGGTCGACCTCGTGCGGGGTGGTGGTGGCCACGGTGGTGCCCTGGCGGATGACCGTGATGTCGTTGCTCACCGCCAGCACCTCGTCGAGCTTGTGCGAGATGAAGATGACCGTGGCGCCCTCGTCGACCAAGCGGCGCAGGTTGACGAACAACTCGTCGACTTCCTGGGGGACCAGCACGGCGGTGGGTTCGTCGAGGATGAGGATGCGGGCCCCGCGATAGAGGACCTTCAAGATCTCCACCCGCTGGCGTTGACCGATGCCGAGCGCGCTCACCGGCGCATCGAGGTCGAAGTCGACGCCGAGCGAGGCCATCAACTCGCTGATGCGGCGCTTGGCCTCACCGAACTTGATGACGCCCCGGCCACCGACGGGCTCGGCGCCGAGGATGATGTTCTCGACCACGCTGAGGTTGTCGGCCAGCATGAAGTGCTGGTGCACCATGCCGATGCCGGCCGCGATGGCGTCGGTGGGCGACTTGAAGTGCACCTCGGCGCCGTTCACGGTGATGGTGCCCTCGTCGGGCTGGTGCATCCCGTAGAGGGTCTTCATCAGCGTCGACTTCCCGGCACCGTTCTCGCCCACGATGGCGTGGATGGTGCCGGCCCGCACGCGCAGGTCGATGTCGTAGTTGGCTCGTACGCCCGGGAAGCTCTTGCCGATGCCTTCCAGGACAACGGCGAACGGTGCCGGCGACTCGCTCACTCATCCCCCTCGTGACGGGCTGACCGCACGCCACGGCCAGCGGGGCCAGTATTCCACATGCCCCTGCGACGACTCCCAACATGGCGATGACTCCGAAAACGGCGACGGCCCGGGGGCGAACCCCCGGGCCGACTGCCGATCAGTGCTGATGACGGGTGTGGAACGCCGAGGCGATCAGGGAGCGGTGGGCACCGTGATCTTGCCGTCGACGATGTCCTTCTTCAGGGCGTCGAGCTGGTCCTTGAACTCGTCGACGTAGCCACCCGAGGTGGCGTAGCCGACACCGTCGTTCTTCAGGTCGAACACGTTGATGCCGCCCTTGGTGTCGCCGTTCTTGACAGCCTTGATGGTCTCGTACACGGCCACGTCGACGCGCTTGAGCATCGAGGTGAGGATGACCTTCTTGGCGTCGTCGCTACCGGCGGTGAGGTACTGGTCGCTGTCGACACCGATGGCCCACTTGCCGGCCTCGATGGCGGCCTCGATGGTGCCGGCGCCCGAACCGCCAGCGGCGGTGTAGACGACCTCGACGCCATCGGCGTACCAACCGGCGGCGATCTCCTTGGCACCGGCCACGTTGCCCCATGCCGAGTTGTCACCGGCGGGCCCGAGGTACTTCACCTCGACCGTGATGTTCGGGTTGATCTGCTTGGCACCTGCGGTGTAGCCGGCCTCGAACTTCTTGATGAGGTCGATCTCCTGGCCGCCGATGAAGCCGATCTTGTCGCAACCGCACTTGAGGGCGGCAGCGGCACCGACGAGGAACGAACCCTGCTCTTCGGCGAACACGAGGCTCTTCACGTTCGGGGCGTCGACCACGGAGTCGACGATGCCGAAGGTGATGTTCGGGTTGGCCTTGGCGATCTCGGTCATCGGATCGGTGAACATGAAGCCCACGCCGACGATCACCTTGGCGCCGTCGCCCGCGAGCAACTCGAGATTGGCCTTGCGGTCTTCGTCGACGGTGGCCTCGAGTTCCTTGAGTTCGATACCGAGGTCGGCCTTGGCCTTGTCGCCGCCGGCCGCAGCCGAGTCGTTGAAGGTGCCGTCGCCGCGACCGCCGGTATCGAACGCGATACCGGCCATGAAATCGCCGCCGCTCTCGCCCGAGTCCTTGTCGTCGCCGCAGGCTGCGGCCACGAGACCGAGCGAAGCGACGAGTGCGAGCGCCATGACGCGCTTGCTCTTGATCATTGGTCTCCCCCTAGGAGTGTTGGTGGTGGAAGGATTTCCGCTGCCCATGCTACCTATCCGCACGGGCGACGTCGTCAGCCCTGCACCGGGTCGTAACATCGTGGTGATCGCTGTGATGGAGTTCGACGACGCACCCGAAGCGCCCTTGCCGCGGCAGCGGGTGAGCCAGCAGCGCTACCTGATGCGGCGCATCGGTGTGCTCGTGATATTCACCCTGCTGGTCGTCGGGGTGATCAAGCTGGTCGGCGCGGTGGTGGGTTCCGACGACACCGCCGCCTCGGCGCCTGCCGACACTGCGGCCCCCGCCGGAACCGTTGCCGGCCCCGACCCGGGCGCAGGGGTGGTGCCACCCGTCGCCGACACGGCGGCGCCTGCGGCGAGCACGCCGGTCGAGGCAGCCAGGGTGGTTCCCACCGCCGAGAACCCGGCCAAGATGCTCATCCTCGGCGACTCCGATGCAGGCACGTTCGGCCCGTATCTGCAGGAGTTGATGGGGCAGACCGGGATCGTCACCACACAACTCGACTACAAGGTGTCGTCGGGGCTGGCCCGACCCGACTTCTTCGACTGGCCGGCGCACATGGCGGCCACGGTGCCCGCCGCCGATCCCGACATCGTCGTGGTCACCTTCGGCGGCAACGATGCGCAAGCGCTCACCGATGTATCGGAGGCAGTACTCGTGGGGGTGCCCACCGGAGAGGCGGGCGGCGATGCCGAGTGGCGCGCCGAGTACGCCCGCCGCGTGGGCGCAGTGATGGACTACCTCACCGCCGACGGACGGTCGCTCGTGTGGGTGGGCATCCCCAATGCAGCCGACCCCGACTTCACGGCTCGGCTACGGGTGCAGGACGAGGTGGTACGTGCCGAGGTGGCCAAGCGCCCCGGCGTGCGTTTCGTCGACACCTGGCAGCGCTTTTCGGGTATCGAGGGTGGCTACGCCGAGTTCCGGGTCGACCCGCGCGACGGCCAGGGCAAAGACGTTCGCGCCGACGACGGCTTCCACCTGAACACCAACGGCGCCGAGATCCTCGCGCTCGACATCGCTGAAGAGGTGCGCAACGAACTGCGCGACTGGGGTGCGGCGCTGTGAGGTGCCCGGCGGGCCGGGGTATCGGTGCTGCGGCGTTCGTGCTGTTCGCCCTGTCGGGTGTCGCTGCGGTGGGGGTGCCGGTGCACGCCGACGACACCGGGCAGGACTGCACCCGTGAGACCCTGTTGTGGACGGGTACGGCGCGCCTCGGCGCGTCGCTGCAGTCGGTCGACACCGGCATGGCCGTGGCAGCACCCGGTTCGGGCGTGTCGCTGCGCACCGTGGGCGTGTCGGCCGACGGGCTGGCGGTCGACGGCTCGGCGACGGCGCTGACGGTGTTCGTCGGCGCCGCACCCGCGGTTCCCGGCGCAACGGTGCCAGGTGGTGTGGTGCGACTGCAGTACGGCGGCACGGTCGATGTGGTGGTGAACGGTGCCACCGTGGTGCTCGACCGTTGTGCGATGGTCGCGTCGGAGGCCCCGGTCCCCGGCGCGACGGCCACCTCGGTGCTGCCCCGCACCGGCCCGACCAACGGGATTGCGCCGTTGCTCGCCGGGGCAGCGCTCGTCTGCCTGGTGGCCGGGTGTGGCTGCGCCGCCTTGGCGAGGCGTGGCGCCGCGTCTACTGCTGGCGACCGCGGGCTTCGATGGCCGCCCGGCGTTCGGCCACGCGCTCGGGGCTGAAGTTGGCCCGCTGCCACGCCCGTCCGTCGGCGGCCTCGATCGCCCAGCCTGCCTCGTCGGCGGTGATCGCTGCGTAGGTGCGTCGGATCTGACGCACACCCGGCTGGTCGTTGCCGATGATGTCGGCGGCGAGCGCGCGGGCGAACGGTAGGAGGTCGTCGTGCTCGACGACGTGGTTCACGAGACCCCAGTCGAGTGCTTCATCGGCCGACAGGAAGTTGCCGGTGAAGCTCATCTCGCGGGCGCGGCGCACGCCGATCGCCTGGGCGAGCAGCACGGTGAGCCCCCAGCCGGGCATCACACCCACACGGGTGTGGGTGTCGCCGAACTTGGCGCGTTGCGAGGCGACCAGGAAGTCGCAGTTGAGGGCCAACTCGAAGCCGCCGGTGATGGCAGCCCCGTTCACGGCCCCGATCAGTGGTTTCGTGAGCGGTGGGAACGGGCCTCGGGCCCCTGAGGCGTTCACGCCCCCGTCGGCGCCGGTGCCGCTGAGGTTGCCTCCGGTCGAGCCCAGCTCGCGCAGGTCGAGGCCGGCGCAGAATGCCGGATCTGCCCCGGTGAGCACGATCACATCGACGTCGTCGTCGGCTTCGGCGCGCAGCAGCAGCTCGGGCAACAGGCGCAGCACCTCGCTCGACAGTGCGTTGCGGGCTTCGGGACGATTGAGGGTGACGGTGGCGATGCGATCGCTCACCTCGTACAGCACGACGGACATCGGCCGATCGTCGCGCAGCGAGCGCCTGAACGACGAAGGCGCGGCTCAGTCGCTGTCGTCGTCGGCGGGAAGGAACTGCAGTTTCAGGTCGCCGAGGCGCACGAGCGTCGATGCCACCCAGCCACCGAGCGCGCCGAAGTGTTCGTCGAGCAAGGTGCTCGAACCGTCGGCCAGGGTCTGCTCGGCGAGTTCGTAGAGCCCTTCATAGGTGACCTCGAGCGCGTACTGGGGCGGGTCGTCGAGTTCGTCGCCGTAGGTGATCTCGACCGTGGTGCCCGCCCGCTCGAGCCGACCGTCGCCGATGAGCGGACTGGTCTCGGGAACGATGTCGGCCACGAGTGTGGGCGACGGCTGCTCGCTGAGGCGCTGGATGCGCAGCACGATCTCGATCTCGATCGCCGGCAGCTGCTCGAGGACCTCGTCGACGTACCACCGCCGGTACGCGGTCTGGCTCCACGTGGGCCAGTCGAAGGTGATGTGCGCCACCACTCGCGGCGGCAGGCCCTCACCGGGCAGGCCGTAACTGGTCTCCCAGGTGAGGTCGCCCAGCAGCACATCGGCCTGGAAGTGCTCTTCGAATGCCTGCCGTTCGAGGAACGCAGCCTCGAACGCTTCGCGGAGCGCGCCGATCGCGTCGGTGAAGATGTGGTCGAGCATGCGCGGCCGACGCTACCCCCGTGGGGCGGGGGAGGTGGCAGAATCGGCGACATGTCTGCAGCCGAAGCACCCCTGGTCGTCGTCGAACTCACCCCGGCCGAGGCCGACCAGCCGGACGGCGGCCCGCAGGTGGCAACGCTGACGCTCAACAACCCCGGCGAGCGCAACACCCTCACGGGACCGATGGCGGCCGAGATCGTCGCCGCCATGGACCGTCTCGAAGCCGATCCGACGGTGGGTGCGGTCGTGGTCACCGGTGCCGCACCGGCGTTCTGCGCAGGGGCCAACCTCGGCAACCTGGCCGAGGCCACCGACGAGAGTCTCGGTGCCATCTACGAAGGGTTCCTGCGCATCGCTCGCAGCCCACTGCCCACGATCGCCGCCGTGAACGGTGCAGCGGTGGGCGCCGGGATGAACCTGGCGCTCGGTTGCGACCTGCGCCTCGCCGCCCGGCGGGCACGATTCGACACGCGGTTCCTGCAGATCGGCATCCATCCCGGCGGCGGCCACACCTGGATGCTGCGCCGCATCGTCGGCCCGCAGGCCACGTTCGCAGGTGTCGTGTTCGGCGAGGTGATGGACGGCGCCGAAGCCGAGCGGGTGGGCCTGGTGCACCGCTGCGTCGACGACGACCAGCTGCTCGCCGTGGCGCGGCAGATGGCCGGCCGCGCTGCGAGCGCACCGCGCGACCTCGTGATCGAGGTGAAGAAGACGATCCAGGCGATGGCCGATATCGACAACCACCCCGCTGCGGTGAAGCGCGAACTCGACCCACAGGTGTGGAGCACACGGCAGCCGTGGTTCGCCGAGCGCCTGGCTGCACTGGCGAAGAAGATCTCGTCGAAGCCTTCCTGACCGCGGGCGGGGTGCCGCCGAACAGCCACCGCGGAGCGTGAGGGAAAGCGCGCAGAAAAGTTACCGAAAGTCCCTGTCGCGCCGAGGCCGTTGGGTTTACCGTGCGCTCACGGGAGGCACATCAGCCCGTACGTTCCGAGAGACAACGGAGGTACCGAGATGAGCAATCGTCATCGCAGCCAGGAGGTGGCCCCGCCACCGAAGATGGATCTGCGGGCGCATGCCCACAACGAGCGGCATCGCATCCACAGCGAGTTGCACGCCGTGGCGACTCAGGTGAGTGCTGGCTCGGCCCCTGACGAGGTGCACGAACCGGGCCGGGCCTGGGTGCCGCTGCACCATCACGATGCCGAGCGAGCCAAGGCCGACGCTGCCCGTCGGCCGGTGCGGCACTGGAAGACCAAGATGTGGAAGCGGCGCACCGCGGTGCGTCGGGCCAAGGCCCAGGCCTTCCGCCTCGTCGCCGACTGATCGGCGCAACGAACGGTGGCAGTTGGCAGCGGCGGTCGCGGCCGCCGCTGCTAGCTGATCCAGACCGTGAGCAGTTCGTTGCGGCGCTGGTGCCACTCCTCGACCGTCATCGCGTAGCGGATGTGGTCTTCCCAGACGCCGTTGATCTCGAGGAACCGCAGCGCAACGCCCTCTTCGCGGATGCGAAGTTTCTCCATCACCCGCCGACTGTTGGTATTGCGCGGCACGATGCAGATCTCGACACGGTGCAGGTGCAGTTCGTCGAACGCGAACCTGATCACGGCCAACACGCCTTCGGCGATGTAGCCGTTCCCGGCGCGGGCCTGGTCGATCCAGTAGCCGATCGTGGCGCTCTGCAGCGCGCCACGCGACACGCTGTTGAGGTTGATCTCGCCGGCGAAGGCGTTGTCGACGAACAGGCCGAACCCGTAGGCGAGGCCCGAGTGTCGTTCGCGGTCGCGTGCAGCGCAGCGGGCACTGAAGGCATCGCGCGAGCGGGTCGGGTCGGCCAGTCGGGTGAGCCGAGCGGGCTCCCACGGCACGAGCCAGTCCTCGTTGCGGATGCGTACCTCTGACCAGTTGGGGAAGTCGCCCGGGGTGAGTGGCCGCAGCATCACACGCTGTCCGTACAGCCGCAGGCCCGCAACATGCGTGAGCGACGGGTGCGCGGCGCCGCCGGCGGGATGCCCGCTCATCCGGCCACCGTCACATGGGGAAGGTGGAGCCGCCGCATCAGGCCCACCATAATGCAGCAGCCGGCGACCACTGAGGTGACCAGATCGGCTTCGAGGCCGGGGTTCAAGCGGCGCTCGCGGGCCGCCTCGGTGGCCAGCGTGCGGAACACGTCTTCGGCGGCAGCCCGCTCGAGGACGAAGGGCAGGGGTGGCTGTCCGCCGTGCTCGACCGCGGCGATGGCGACGGCGAGCGGGCCGAACACCTCCACATCGGCGTCGATCGCATCGGGACGTTCGAGCACGAGGTCGTCGACATGGTCGACCACGACGCCGATGGCGTTGGTGAGCTCTTCGGGTCGAGGCGGATCGGTGACCAGGTGCCCGCGTTCGAGCACTGCGCTGCCCACGGGGAACACACGCGTGAGCGTGGCGTCGGCGGTGGGGTCGTGTGATTCGTGGAGTTCGACGGTCAGTTCGTGCTCGGTCACCGTCACCCGGAGGCGGGTCATGGCTCGGTGCCGCCGGCGGTGGACGCGTCGGCGAGTTGCTGGGCCACCCACCGCCCCACCGGGTCGTCGCCCCCGGCGAGGAACCACGCATAGTGCGCGTGGAGGCACTTCACCCCGGTGCGCGTGCCGGCCACCCCGCCGAACGGGCGGGGGCCGTGATGGAGCGGGTCGATCTGCGCATCGCGCTCGGCTGCGTAGCGGCGGTGGGCCTCGGCCAGTTCGTCGGGATCGACGGCTGCTTCGGCCCGGCGGACGGCACCGGATGCTTCGAGACGGCTCACTGCCACGACCTCGGCGTGACCGACCAACCAGAAGCGGGTGGGCATGGGCGTGCCGTCGTCGAGCAAGGGCGCGTTGCGCAGCACGACGGGACCACCATCGGCACCGCGGACGACCACCTCGTACGCCCCGAGGGGCTCGCGGCCGAGGAGGTGGCGGACACGGGCGCGGTCGTCGAGCGACGGTGAGGTCGGTGCGATCGCCACGACCGGCAGGTCAGCGCCGGCGGCGCAGGCGGAGCACGATGAGCAGCAGCACGATGCCGCCGACGATGGGGAGCACGCGCTTGATCACGGCGTTACCCGCCAGGTCGGTGAGTTCGATCGGCTCGTTCGCCGGGCCGTTGATCTTGCGCACCCCGTCGGGGCCTCCGGCTGCGGCACCAGCGGCGGCTCCGGTGGATGCGGTGGCAGCGGCCGGTTCACCAGCAGGTGCAGCCGTCGCGGCGGGCTCGGCAGCGGGCGCAGCGGCAGCCGGCGCAGTGTCGGACTCTGCGAGCATTGCGTTGAGGTTGGTGGCGAACTGGGTGATCAGCTTCTTGCTGACATCGCCCATGATGCCGCGGCCGAACTGGGCGACCTTGCCGGTGATGCGCAGATCGGTCTCGACGACGCACTTGGTCTGGGTGGGGCTGATCTGCTCGAGCGAGGCGGTGATGAGCGCATCGGCGTTGCCCTTACCGGTGGTGTCGCGGCCCTCGCCGCGGAGCACGGCACGGTGGTTCACGTCGTCGCGCTCGACGAAACTGGCCTGCCCACGGAACGCAGCCGAGATGGCGCCGAGCTTCACCTTCACGACGCCGCGGTAGATGTCGCCCTCGATCTCTTCGAGGGTGGCGCCCGGCATGCAGGGCGCGATGCGCTCGACATCGGTGAGCACCGCCCAGGTCTCGTCGATCGGCTGATCGACCGTGAACTCGTTCAGGAGTTTGTCCATCGCTCCAGATCCTCCAGGGTGTCGATGTCGGCTGCGGAGCCGTCGCACGGGACCTCGTGGACCAGTGCGGCGTGCTGACGCAGAACGCTGCGAGCTCCATCATCGCCGATGGTGGGAACCGACGGCCAGACGGACCGGTGCAGGCGTACGGGGTGCGGACCCCGGCGGCCAGCATACGTGGCAACCACGATCGGCCACTCGGGCGGAGCAGCGGCGATGGCGTGCCATGCGGCCGGGGTGATGAAGGGCTGATCGGCCAGCCCGATCAGCACGGCGTCGACCCCCCGTGCTGCCGCGAGGTCGAGAGCCAGGCCCACCGAGGTGGCCTGACCGTCGGCCCAGCGCGGATTGCGCAGCGACACGACACCTGCCGGGACCGGCCGTTCGGTGCTGCCGTGTACGACGGCGACGACGGGTTCGTTGCCGTCGGTCGGTGAGGAGAAGCCGCTGTCGAGCAGGTTGGCGAGCGACTGTGCGTAGACCGTGCGGCCCGACGGAAGCATCGCGTCGAGTTTGTGGTGGCTGCCCTGGAAGCGCGTACCGCCACCAGCGGCGAGGAGCACGGCGAGGATGCGCACCCGGTCACGTTACGGCGCCACGGTGGCCAGCCGGTGATGACCGAACCGCGTCGGAATGATGACGAAAAGATGACGAAGGGGTTGAATGTGTCGAATTGATGACGATAGTGTCACCCACGTTACGGCGGGAGGGGATGCATTCGTAGTGCTTCTCCTCGCCGGCGGAACGGCTGCGGTGGCGCTCTCGTACGGCGCCGCTGCCGTGATCAGGGCGGTCGGCCCCTCCGGGCCGATCGAGCGGTTCACGACAGCACCACACGTCCGCCGGACGTGCCGAACGAGGAGTCGTCACATGACCGACATCCAGGCAGCCCCCGTCACCACCCGATCGACCCGTGCGCGGCGTGTCCGCGCACTGCTGCTGGCCGGTGGCCTGGCCACCGCCGTCGGCACGCTCGCCCTGCCCGGCGGTCCTGCTGCGGCAGCACCCGCTCCATCTGCCGTGGTCGCCGTCCCCCGCGCCGACGATCCGGCTGCGGTGGCCGCTGCCGAAGCCCTGGCCCTGCTCGAGCGCTGGCGGGCCAGCAGCACCGGCAACGACGCCGCCGTCTACGCCGCCAAGCGCGACTCGCTGGCCTCCACGATTGCCGAGCGCCTCGAACTCGATCCGTCCGAGATGCGTCAGGCATGGGCCGACGCCGATCTCGAGCACCAGCGCGCCCTCCTGGCGGCGCTGTCGCAGTTGGGTGTCCCCTACCGTCGCAACACCAGCAAGCCCGGTGAAGGGTTCGACTGCTCGGGCCTCACCACCTACGCATGGGCACAGGCCGGGTTCTCGTTGCAGCGCAACAGCGGCGCCCAGATCCGTGCCGCCGGGCCACGCGACCCCGAGACGGCGCAGGCAGGCGACCTCATCCAGTACCCCGGCCACGTGATGATGTGGCTCGGTGTCGACATGGCGATCGTCCACGCACCCCAGCGTGGCCGCACCGTCGAGGTCGATGTGCTGAAGCGGCGTTCGGTGCGCTTCGGCGACCCCACCGAGTGACCGGGGCCCGTCGGCTCAGCCGTGGATCGGGCCTGCCGCGTCGCGTAGCGACGGTGCCATGCGCCCAGTGCGGCGGGCGATGATCTCGGCGCAGATCGAGATGGCCGTCTCCTCCGGCGTGCGCGCACCCAGGTCGAGGCCGATCGGCGACATCAGTCGCGCCAGTTCGGCATCGGTGACACCCACCTCGCGCAACCGCTCGGTGCGCTTGTCGTGCGTCTTGCGGCTACCCATCACCCCGATGTAGCCCACCCGCGTGGCGAGTGCACCCTGCACGGCCGGCACGTCGAACTTCGGGTCGTGGGTGAGGATGCACACCGCATCTCGCGTGCCCAGTTGGGTACCGCGCTGGTCGAACAGCGGCCCGGGCCACGACACCACCACCTCGTCGGCCGCGGGGAACCTGCGGCGGGTGGCGAAGATCTCGCGGGCATCGCAGACGATGACTCGATAGCCGAGCACCTTGGCAACGCGCGAGAGCGCGGCTGTGAAGTCGACCGCGCCGAAGATCCACATCTGCGGCGGCGGGGCCCAGCTCTCGATGAACACCGACACCGTCGGTGAATCGGCGAGGTCTTCGGGTGTCGTCTGCCCGTCGGGGCCGTAGTGACGGATGCCCGAGCGGCCGGCTTCGAGTTCGGCCACGGTGTCGCGCACCACGATGCGGTCGAGTTCGGGGCTGCCCAGCGAGCCGAGCACGGTGCCGTCGGGTGTGACGAGCAACTTGTGCCCCACGCCGACTCCGTCGATCACGGTGGCCAGTGCCGTGGGTTGTTGGTCGCGCAGCCGGTCGCGCAGCACCGTGTAGATGCTCATCGCCGCCTCACCAGTCGAGTGCTTCGATGTAGAGCCGGATGGTGCCGCCACAGGTGAGGCCCACCGCGAAGGCGTCGTCGTCGCTGTAGCCGAACGACACGATGCCCGGACCGCGCTCGCCGTGCAGCACACCGAGCGCCTCGGTGACCACCGCGCCCTCCACGCAGCCACCGCTCACGCTGCCGGCCACCTCGCCGCGGTCGCTCACCGCCATGGCCGCACCCGGCTCGCGCGGGCCCGAGCCCAGGATGTCGACCACCCGGGCGACGGCGACACGCTTGCCCTCGCGCTGCCAGCGGTCGATGTCATCGAGCAGTTCGCGCATGGATCTCCATCCCGTTCAGGCTGTGGGCCGAGATGACGGCGGCGAGTTCTTCCATCGCCGCTACCGAGTGCCCTTCGACGAAGGCGTCGACATACGGTAGGGCTGCGGCCATTCCGCGCGCCAGTGGCGCATAGCCCGGTGTGACCTTCAGCGGGTTCACCCAGACGATGCGATGGGTGATGCGGTGCAGACGGCGCATCTGCTCGCCCAGCAACTCGGGGTCGCCGCGATCCCAGCCGTCGGACAAGATGACCACGATCGCCCCGCGGCCCATTCCGCGCACTCCCCACTCGTCGTTGAAGGTGCGCAGGCACTCGCCCAGGCGTGTGCCGCCGCTCCAGTCGACCACCCGTTCGCCGGCACGCTGCAGGGCACGATCGGGGTCGCGGTTCGACAGTTCGCGCGTCACCCGGGTGAGGCGCGTACCCAGCGCGAACGCCTCGACACGCTGCCGGCCCGCCACCGCAGCCTGGATGAACCGGAGCAACCCGCGGGCGTAGGGCTCCATCGATCCGCTCACGTCGAGCAGCAGCACCAGTCGCCGCAGCCGCTCGCCGGGCTCGAGCCAGTAGCGCTCGATCGGCTCGCCGCCGGCGCGCAGCGAGGCCCGCACGGTCGAGCGGATGTCGGGTCGCCGGCCGCGTGCCGAGCGTCGTTGGCGGAACGATCGGCGGGGCGGCCCGGCGAAACGCAGCGAACTCATGTAGGCCTGGGCCTCGGCGAGTTCGTCGTCGCTGCAGGCCGCAAAGTCCTTCGTGCGCAACACCTCGGCTGCCGAGAAACGCAGTTGCAGCATCGGGTCGTCGCTCGCCTCGGCCTGATCGGAGTCGCCGCCGTCGTCGGAGTCGTCGTCGATCGCCAGCGTGATGTGCAGCGGCTCGGCCACCTCGGGTGCGCCGGCCGACCCGGCGCGCCGTTCCCAGAACACGGCGAACGCCCGGTCGTAGAGGGTGATGTCTTCGGGGCGGTGCACCAGCGTGGCGCGGCCCGCCCAATAGACACCGTTGCGGTCGTCGACCCCCACCAGCCCGAGCGCCTCACCGAAATCGAGCACGCAGCCGATCGGCACCGCCAGGCCCAGGCCACGCAGCAACCGGGCGAACGTGACCGCCAGCCGTGTGCCCTGGTCGGCGCTGGCCGGGAGGTCGAGATCGGTCATCAGCCGTGGAAGGCGCCGCGCTCGAACGCCTGCTTCAGGATGTCGGCGATCCCGTTCTGCTGGCGCACCTTGTCCTGGTCTTCGCGGTACTTCAGCACGGCCCCGAGCGTGGCCTCGACCGTGCGCTCGTCGAGTTCGCTCACGCCCAACGCCGCGAGCGCGGTGGCCCAGTCGATCGTCTCGGCGACACCCGGTGGCTTGTAGAGGTTCTTCGTGCGCATCACCTCGACGGCTGCGGCCACCTGCCGGGCGAGCGGCTCGATCACGTGCGGCACCCGCATCCGCACGATCTTCACTTCACGTTCGAACGTCGGGTGCTCGACCCAGTGGTAGAGGCAGCGGCGCTTCAGCGCGTCGTGCACGTCGCGGGTGCGGTTGGAGGTGAGGATGACGATCGGCGGCCGGGCGGTGGTGAACACGCCGAGTTCGGGGATGGTGATCTGGTAGTCGGACAGCACTTCGAGCAGATACGCCTCGAACTCGTCGTCGGCCCGGTCGATCTCGTCGATCAGCAACACCGGCGGGTTCTCGCTGCGATGGTCGATCGCCTGCAGCAGTGCCCGCTTCAGCAGGAACCGCTCGTGGTACAGCTGGTCCTCGAGCCCACCCGTGCCCAGGTCGCGGGCCTCGCCCGATGCTTCGGCGGCACGCAGGTGCAGCAACTGTCGCGAGTAGTCCCAGTCGTAGACGGCCTGCGATGCGTCGATGCCCTCGTAGCACTGCAGGCGGATCAGCCGGCCACCGGTCCAGCGGCTGAGCACCTTGGCGACCTCGGTCTTGCCCACTCCTGCTTCACCCTCGAGCAGCAGCGGCCGCTTCAGCGACAGGGCGAGGAAGATCGCCGTGGCGAGCCCCTCGTCGGCGAGATAGCCGTGTGCGGCGAGTGCCGTGACGACCTCGTTGGGCATGGTGGAACTCGACATCGCCGCTCAGGTTAGGGCGGCTGCCATGCTGGTACCCCATGGGAGCCGTCCGTACCGTGCGCGTGCACGCCCCGCACGTCGCGGAACTCGACCTGTTCGTCGCGACATCGCCACACGCCGAGCCGCAGCGCGTGCCGATGCAGCGCGACGGCGGGCACTGGAACGCCACGATCGAGGCCGACGACGGCAGCCACTACTGGCTGGTCGCCGACGGTGTGGGTCCGCTGGTCGACCCGGCCGCTGCCGATGTGGTGGTGCTCGACGACGGCACCGCCCTCGGCGTGTTCCGCGGGCCGTGGCCGGGGGGCGAGCAACTCGCCACGCGCCACGCCGACCCGGTGGTGTACGAGTTGCACGTGCGCGGCTTCGCCCGCACCTTCGACGGAGTGGCGGCGCGGTTGGACCATCTGGTCGACCTCGGCGTGAACGTGATCGAACTGATGCCGGTGCACCCCTTCGACCCGGCCGACAACTACTGGGGGTACATGCCGCTCGTGTGGGGCGCCGTGCACCGCCCCTACGCCGCACCGGGCGACGACCCGGCCGCTGCGCTGGCGGCGTTCGTGGCCCGCGCACACGAGCGGGGCATCGAGGTGTGGCTCGACGTCGTGTTCAACCACACCGGCGAAGGCGATGCGGCACTGCCCACCCGCAGTCTGCGCGGCCTCGACGACCGGGGCGCCTACCTGCACCACAGCGACGGGCGGTACGTCGACGACAGCGGCTGCGGGAACACGATCGACCCGTCGGACCCGACCGTTCGGGAACTCGTGCTGGAGGCACTCGAACGGTTCGCGGCGCTGGGGATCGACGGGTTCCGGTTCGACCTCGCGTCGATCCTCACCCGCGACGGTGGCGGCCTCGTGCGCGCCATCGGCGACTGGGCGAGCCTGCGCGGCGTACGACTGGTGGCCGAGGCGTGGGACCTCGCCGCATACCAGGTGGGCCCCGGGTTCCCCGACGCCCGGTGGGCGCAGTGGAACGACCGGTTCCGCGACGACGTGCGCGGCTTCCTGCGCGGCGAGGCCGGCCGGGTGCCGGGCATGATCCAACGGGTGCAGGGCAGCCCCGATCTGTTCCCCGACGACCCGGCCCGCAGCATCAACTTCGTCACCGCCCACGACGGCCTCACCCTGCACGACCTGACGATCGTGACGAGCGATCGGCACCACTCGTGGGACTGTGGCCCCGCCCTGCGGCCGCAGATGGTGCGGAACGCGTTCTGCCTGCTGCTGTTGTCGGCCGGTACCCCCATGTTCGTGATGGGCGACGAGTTCGCCCGCACCCAGCAGGGCCACGACAACCCGTACGACATCGACTCACCGCTCACCTGGGTCGACTGGACGCGGCTCGACGAGTGGCGACCCCTGTACGACACGGTCCGGTCGCTCATCGGTCTGCGGCGTCGCACCGCCGGCGAACTCGTCGGCGGTGGGGTGCGCTGCTACGGGGTCGACCGGCTGCCCGACGAGACCCACGAGTCGCGGTCGCTGGCCTGGGCCACCGACGACCTGTACGTGATGGCCAACATGTGGTGGGAACCGCTCACGTTCACGATCCACGAACCTGGGCCGTGGCGTCTGTGGCTCTGCACCGCCGACGCCGATGTACCCGCCCGGTCTCGCGACGAGTTGGCGGGTGGCGGTACCGTCGTGGTTCCCCCTCGATCGGTCACCGTGCTGACCGGAGAACGGCTGCATCCATGATCGTCGACATCCAACTGAACCCAGCGGTCGAACCGTGGCCACGGCTGATCGACGGTGTGAGGGCTGCCGAAGAGGCTGGATTCGACACGGCCTGGGTGTTCGACCACTTCGACGGCCGACTGCTGCGCGGCACCTCGATGCTCGAATGCTTCACCCTGCTCGGTGCCTATGCGGCGGCGACCACCCGCATCGGGGTCGGCTCGCTGGTGGTGAACATGGCGAACCGCAACCCGGGTGTGATGGCGATGGCGGCAGCCTCGGTGCAGCACATCAGCGGAGGTCGTCTGCGCCTCGGCGTCGGCGCCGGCGCGGCACCGGGCACCTTCTGGTCGGGTGAGCACCGCGCCCTCGGTATCGACCTCGGCGCCACGCTGGCCGAACGGCACGCCCGGTTCGAGGCCGGCCTCGACGCGCTCGATCGGGTCTGGTCGGCGGCCCATGACGCTGATGCCCCGGCCTTCCTGCAGCCGGTGCCGCGGCCGCCCGTCTACGTGGGCGTGAACAGCGCGCCCCTGGCCCGCCTGGCCGGTCGGCGTTGCGACGGCCTGAACGTGCGCGGCAATCACGACGACCTCGAGATGCTGCTCGACACGGCTCGCCTGGCCCGGGCCGCATCGCCTCTCGCCACCGAACCGTTCACGATGTCGGTGTGGACGGCGTGGGACCACGCGCTTGCCGACCCCGACCACCCCCGGCGCCGCTACTGGGCGTCGATCGGTGTGAACCGGTTGGTGATGACCTGTCTCGACCCCTACGACCTCGACGCGCTCACCCGTTTCCTCGGCTGACTCGTCCCGGCCGGCAGCGGCGCAGGGCTAGAGGTAGCGCAGCTCGCGGGCCGCACGTTCGAGGTCGCCGCGGAACTGTGGATGGGCGACATCGATGAGCGCCCGCGTACGTTCGCGAATGGAGCGGCCCCGCAACGCGGCGACCCCGAACTCGGTGACCACCATGTCGACGGTGTTCTTCGGGGTGGTCACCACATCGCCCGCGGCCAACTGCGGCACGATGCGGCTCACCTCACCGTCGCGGGCGGTCGACTGCAGCACGATGAAACTCTGCCCGCCCTCGCTGTAGGCCGCGCCGCGGGCGAAATCGCTCTGCCCGCCCGACGACGAGTAGTAGCGCCCGCCGATGGTCTCGCTGGCGCACTGACCCAGGAAGTCGACCGCGAGGCTGGCGTTGATCGACACGAAGTTGGCGTCGCGGGCGATCACCCGCGGGTCGTTCACATAGCGCGCCGGCCACAATTCGATCGTCGGGTTGTCGGCGATGAAGTCGTAGAGCCGCTGTGTGCCGAGGGCGAACGTGCCGATCACCTTCAGGCGATTGTTCGTCTTGCGTGTGCCGTTCACCACTCCGGCCTCGATGAGGTCGATCAGACCGTCGGAGATCAACTCGGTGTGCACGCCGAGGTTGCGGTGCTCGGCGAGGTGGCCGAGCACGGCGTTCGGGATGGCACCGATCCCGGCCTGGATGGTGGCCCCGTCGGGTACCCGCTCGGCGACGAAGGCGCCGATGCGGCGGTCGACATCGGTGGGCGTGGCAGGCGCCACCTCCACCAAGCGGTAGTCGGCGTGCACCCATCCGTCGACCTGCGAGACGTGGATCTGGTTCCGGCCCGCTGTGCGCGGCATCTGCTCGTTCACCTCGACGAAGAACGGCGCCCGGCCGATGAAGCTGGCGGTGTAGTCGGCACTGACCCCGAGTGAGAAGTTGCCGTGTCGGTCGGGCGGCGACACCGAGGCGAGCACACACGGTTGCGTGGCCCGACGGCGCATCAGGTCGTAGACCTCCGAGAAGTGGTTGGGCACCAGATCGACGCCGCCCTCGTGGAACCGCTCGCGGGTGACGTGCGACAAGAAGTACGACACGTGCCGCAACCGGTCGCCGAAGGTGCCGTGCAACGACGGCCGGTCGTGCAGGGCGTGCATCTGGTGCACCGTCACGCCCTCGAGCGAGGGGGCCGCTGCCTCGACCGCATCGAGCAGGGTGACCGGTTTGCCGTTCGCGATCGGCACGATGAGGTGAGTCCCCGGTCTCACCCGCTCGATCACTGCGGCAGCGCCGTGGCGGCGGGCCGACTGCAGCAGATCGGCAGTGCTCACGAATCGAAGCCGAGGCCGAACCGGTCGAGGCCCCGCAGCCACAGGTTGCGCTTGCCCGTGCGGTCTTCGCGGTCGAGCGACCACCGAGTGGTCTGGATACCGATGAAACGGAACGGCTCGGGCGGGAAGGGCAGCGGCTTCTCCTGCACGAACTTGGTCTGTGTGGCGATCGACCGTTTGCCGTCGAGCAGGTCGAGCATCACCTCGCCACCGAAGCGGGTGGAGGCGACTCCGAGGCCGGTGTATCCGAGGGCGTAGGCGATGCGACCCTGCCAGGCCTGTCCCCAGAACACGCAGAACCGACTACAGGTGTCGATCGCGCCACCCCAGAGGTGGGTGAACTTCAGGCCTTCGAGTTCGGGGAAGGTGTCGAAGAAGTGCTTGCTCAACTTCGCCCAGGTCTCTGGTCGGCTCTCGAGTTCGGCGTTCACCTTGCCGCGCCAGTAGTAGACCGCGTCGTAGCCACCCCACAGGATGCGGTTGTCGGCCGTGAGTCGGTAGTAGTGGAACTGGTTGGCGATATCGGACAGGCCCTGTCGATTGGTCCAGCCGAGATCGTCGAGTTGGGCCTTCGACAGCGGCTCGGTGACCATGCAGTAGTCGTACACCGGGGCGATGTAGTGCCCGATCCGCGACAGCAGCGGCTTGAACGCGTTGGTGGCGAGCGCCACCTTGCCGGCGCGGATGCGACCGAGCGGCGTGTTGATGAGCACGCCCACACCGTCTTTCTCGATCGACGTCGCCTTGGTGTCTTCGTAGATGCGCACGCCGAGCGACATCGCGGCGGCCTTCAGCCCCCACACCAGTCGGGCAGGATCGACGATCGCGGCCCGGTCCTTGCGCCACAACCCGCCGGTGTAGGTGGGTGAGTTCACCTGCCGTCGCATCGCCTCGGTGTCGAGCCACTCGACCTTCTGGCCGAGCGAGCGCAGTTGGTGGAAGTCGTCGCGCAACTCGTCGAGGTACGACGGCGAGTGGGCGGTGGTGGCCACATCGATCACACCCGTGCGCTCGTAGTCGCAGTCGATGTCGTAGCGCTTGATCGCGGCTTCGATGTCGTTGAGGTTCTTCAGTCCCAGTTCCTCGAGCAGGGCGATCTCGTCGGGGAAGCGTTCCTGGCCGTTGGCGACACCGTGGGTGAGGCTCGACTCCATGAACCCGCCGTTGCGTCCGCTCGCCGCCGAGCCGATCTCGTGGGCGTCGATCAGCACGACGTCGCGCGACGGGTCGCGCTCTTTCGCGATGAGGGCCGTCCACAAACCGGTGTACCCGCCGCCGACGATGCACAGATCGCAGGTCTCGGTGCGCACGAGCGTGGGATTGCTGTCGGGCTCGTCGCTGTCTTCGTACCAGTACGGATAGGGATCGGCATCGGCGATCGCATCGAGGTGGAAGGGCTGGATGCCGTACTCGTTGTCGTCGCTCGTCATGGTGCTCTCCGCTCGCCGCAGGCTACCCGGTGGAGAGCGGTACGGTGGCGGCATGCAACTGGGACTACAGGGACGACGTGCTGCGGTGGCTGCAGCTTCGGGAGGCCTCGGGTTCGCCTCGGCCAAGGCGCTGGCAGCCGAGGGCGTGCACGTGGTCGTGTGCGGTCGCGATCGAGGCCGTATCGATGCCGCTGCCGCCGAGATCGGCAACGGCTGTATCGGCATGGTGCACGACGTGTCCGACGCCGCCGGAGGCGCATCGTTCGTGGCAGCTGCACGCGAGGCTCTCGGCGGGCTCGACATCGTGGTGGCCAACGGCGGTGGGCCGCGGCCGGGTACCTTCGCCAGCACCCCGGTCGATGCCTACGACACGGCGATCGACCTCAGCCTGCTGTCGGTGGTGGGCATGGCGAAGGCCTCGATCCCCGACATGCAGCAGCAGGGCTGGGGCCGATTCGTGGCCATCACCTCGGTGTCGGTGCGTCAACCGATCCCCACACTCATCCTGTCGAACACGGCGCGCGCCGGGGTGACGGGTTTCTTGAAGACCGTTGCTCGCGAAGTGGCTCGCGACGGAGTGACGGTGAACTCGGTGCAGCCCGGTCTGCACGCCACCGATCGGGTGACCTCGCTCTACGGCGGCGACACCGCTGCCGTCGCCGCCGATGTGCCGGCAGGTGTGCTGGGCGAGGCCGCCGATTTCGGTGCCATCGTGGCCTTCGTGTGCAGCGAGCACGCCAAGTACCTCACCGGCGTGCAACTGCACGTCGACGGTGGCGCCTACGCCGGGTTGCAGTGATCGGCCGGAACGCCAGGTAGGACGACGAGGTCGAACGCGGCCAGCACCGGCTCGAACGTGGCGATGGCCCCGATGCGCTCGCGGCGAACCAGCACCAGGGTGATGGCTGTATCGGGGTCGACCGCCACCGGGAGTCGGAGCCGTCGTGCCGCGCGCCGGTGTTGGCCGGCCACGTCGATGGTCTCGACCGGGGCGAACAGCGGATCGCGTCGGGTGTCGCCGTTCGGGTGGGTGGCCGCCAGGTGGTCGGCGCGGGCGCGAAGGCGCAACTCGTTGCGCTGGTAGCAGTCGAGCAACTCGGCGTAGGTGGCTGCCGCGGCAGCACGTTCGGGGTGGCCGGGGTCGACCAGTGCCATCAGGAATGAACGGTCGAGCAGCACGGTCGACGGAGTGAGCGCCACGACGTCATCCCTCCAGTGCGGCGCGGGCCAGGTGGGCGCGGCGTTCGCGCTGGCGCCGCTCGATGCGGTTCCACAACCAGAACGAGAACCCGACCAGCGACCAGCCCACCAGGCCGTCGATCACCCAGTGCTCGGCGAAATAGACGAGGGCGGTGAGCATCGTGACCGGGAACACCATGAGCAATGCCTTGCCCCACCACGGTCGTACGAGTGGCAGGAAGAACGCAGGGACGAACAGTGCGAACCCGGCGTGCAGCGACGGCATCGCTGCCACGGCATTCGCCCAGTCGAGGGCGTTGTTCCAGTCGTGGAAGAAGCCGTAGAACCCCAGCGATTTCAAGCCTTCGCCCGTGTGACGAGCCAGTGGTGGAAGCAACTGGTAGGGATACTTGGGGCTGGCCACCATCCACGGTGGCGCCGTGGGCAACAGGACGAACATCGTGCAGGCCACACCGAGCAGCGTGGCGAAGCGCTTCATGAACCGCTTCCACTGGTAGCGCTGGGTGGCCCACAGCACCGCCAGCACCACCACCGGCAGCCAGAAGTGGGTGTAGTAGGTCATCGACAGCACCTGGTCGTACCAGTGCACGTGCCCGCGCTGGTAGAGGCGTTGCTGGAGCCACACGGTGGGGTCGGTGCCGAGGAACAGCACCTGATCGATGTTCCGCATCGCCTCGACCTGCAGCGGCATGCCGAGCCGGTCGGCCACACCACGGGTCATCTCGTAGCCGAACCACATCAGGCAGTACAGCAGCGCGTCGACTGCCAACTGTGCCCAGCGCCGCCAGGGTCGGCCGAGGTTGGCGCACAGCAGGAACAGTCCGAGCGCCGCGGCCACCGAGATGCGGTCGGTGACCAGCCCACGGTTGCGGGTCCACCACAGATAGGTGAGCCCGTAGGTGATCATCAGCACCAGGCGGACGACGAAGAACGGGTCGAGGGGTACGAGCCGGGCGATCCGCCATCGGCCGTCGGCCGTGCGCGCCGCGTCGTCGGCGGCACGTGCGCCGCTGGCGGCCGGCAACTGGTCCTCGACGAGCATCGGCCAGAGGCTACCGAGCGTTCATGTTCCGTTCACGTCGTCGGCGATTCGCCCACGCGCCGTGCGGCCGCCGGGTCGACCGGCGCGACACCGTGCAGGATCGCGGCGATCGTCTCGACACCGTCGACGAGTCGCGGGCCGGGTCGCACGACCAGGCTGTTCGAGTCGATCGCCCACACCGGTGTGGTGCAGCCGAGCCGGTCGCGTAGCGCGGTCGCCTGCTCGACCGCTGCCTCGATGCCGTACCCGCACGGGGCGACCAGCACTGCGTCGGCATCGTCGGCGGCCCGGGCCAGTTCGTCCCAGGTCGTGGACACCGACCGCTCGCCCGGGTGGGCGAGCACCGGTACGCCGCCCGCATGCACCACCAGGTCGGGCACCCAGTGACCGGCAAGGAACGGCGGATCGACCCACTCGACCACCAGCACCCGCGGCGACGTGGGGCGATCGGCAACGGAACGGTGCACGGCGTCGAGTCGCTCGTGCAACGCGGAGGTGAGCGCGGCCCCTCGCTCGGCGACGCCGCATGCCTCGGCGACCGTGCCGATCGTCGCCAACACGTCGGCGAGCGTGTGCGGATCGAGGGTGACCACGTCGGCGCTGCAGCCCAGGTGGGTGAGCGCGGCATCGACCTCGCCGCTCGGCAGGGCGCACACCCGGCACAGGTCTTGGGTCAGCACCACCTCGGGAGCACACGCCTCGAATCCGTCACGGTCGAGCACGTACAGGTCGTCGCCCGCAGCAACCTTGGCGCGCACCAGTGCGTCGATGGCCGCCGGGTCGAGGCCGTGGGTGTCGAGGCCGCCCACCACGATGCGGCGCCCGGTGCGCGCCTCGGCGGGGTGGTCGCACTCGAAGGTGACGCCCACCAATTGATCACCGAGGCCCAGGGCGAAGACGATCTCGGTGGCCGATGGCAGGAGGGAGACGATGCGCACCACGCCAGTGTGGCCGCTGCGGTGCCCGGACGCGACGACGGGGCTCGGGTCGCCGCGAGCGACGACCCGAGCC
>JBEIIG010000060.1:0-22967 GCA_040380855.1 Acidimicrobiaceae bacterium
ATCGCCGATCAGGCGTTGCTGCGCTCGACCGGCGCGCGCGGTCTGCGCGCCATCCTCGAAGAGGTGCTGCTCGACACGATGTACGAGTTGCCGGGTCGCACCGATGTGGGTCGCGTCATCATCGACGCCGATACTGTGCGCACCAAGGTGAATCCCACCCTGGTGCCTCGCGAACCACCGCGCCGTCAGCGCCGCGCCGCGTCCTGATGCGCTACGACGAGGCCCTGGCGTACCTCGACCAACACGCCAGCTACGACACCACCGGGCGGATCGAATCGCCCACGCTCGAGCGCATCTCGCGGCTGATGCACGTGATGGGCGATCCGCAGCACACCTATCCCGTCATCCACGTCACGGGCACCAACGGCAAGGGCTCGACCACGCAGATGATCTCGCGGTTGCTGATGGCCCACGGCCTCACCGTGGGCACCTACACCAGCCCGCACCTCGAGCAACTGAACGAGCGCATCGCCCGCAACGGCGAGCCGATCAGCGACGACGACTTCGCCGAGCAGATCGGCGCGATCGCCGACATCGAGCTGATCGCCGGTGTGCGTCCGTCGTACTTCGAGCTGCTCACCGCAGCCGCGTTGCGCTGGTTCGCCGACGTGGCCGTCGACGTGGCCGTGGTGGAAGTGGGCCTGCTCGGGCGCTGGGACGCGACGAACGTGTGCGAGGCACAGGTGGCCGTGGTCACCAACATCGGCATGGACCACATGGAGTTCGCCGGGCCCACCAAGGCGCACATCGCCCGCGAGAAGGCTGGCATCATCAAGCCTGCCAGCGCCGTGGTGATCGGTGAGACCGACCCCGACCTCGTGTCGATCTTCCTGCAGGCGGGCGGCGCCACCCATCTCGTTCGCGGAGAAGACTTCGACGTGCTCGAGAACCAGCTCGCGCTGGGCGGCCGACTGGTCGACCTGCGCACGCCCACCACCATCTACTCCGAGGTGTTCGTGCCCTTGCACGGCAGCCATCAGGCGTCGAATGCGGCAGTGGCGCTCACCGCAGTCGAGGCGTTCTTCGCGGCGCCGATCGACGAGACCGTGCTGCGCGAGGGATTTGCCGATGTGGTGATGCCCGGACGGTTCGAGGTACTCGGCCATCAGCCGCTGGTCATCATCGACGGCGCCCACAATCCGCCGGGTGCCGACACTGCGGCCGCGGTGTTCTTCGACGATTTCATCCCGGCCGGTCGACGGTTGTTGGTGGTCGGTTGCCTGCGCGGTCGCGAACCGGCCGAGATGTTGGCGGCGCTGCGGGCCGATGAGTTCGATGTGGTGTTCACCTGCACGGCACCGTCGCCCCGCGGGGTGCCGGCGGCCGATCTCACCGCCGCCGCGGTGGCGCTGGGCTGCGACGAGGTGATCGAGTGCACCTCGGTCGAGCAGGCCTGCGAACGCGCAGTGCGCATGGCCGGCGGCGACGATGCCGTGCTGGTGACGGGCAGCCTCTACGTGGTGGGCGCGGCTCGTCCGGCCCTGCGTACGCTCCTGCCGTAACCGGTCGGGGGCTGGATAGCCTCTGGCGACATGTCTGACCGCACACTCGTCCTGCTCAAGCCCGATGCCGTCGAACGAGGCCTCGTCGGCGAGATCCTCGGCCGCTTCGAGGCCAAGAACCTGAAGATCGTCGCCATGGACCTGCGCAGCCTCGACGCCGACACGCTCGCCCGTCACTACGAAGAGCACGTCGGCAAGGGGTTCTACGCCGATCTGGTGCAGTTCATGAGCCGTGGCCCGGTGGTGGCCCTGGCACTGGAAGGCCCCGAGAACACGTGGGAGGTCGTCCGCACGATGATGGGCGCCACCAACCCGCGCAATGCGGCCCCCGGCACGATCCGCGGCGATCTCGGCATCTTGTTCACCGAGAACCTGGTGCACGGCAGCGACTCGCTGGCCTCGGCCGAGCGCGAGCTCGGCATTTTCTTCCCGAACCTGTAACAAACAGGGGCTGGGGTACACTCACCCGTCACGTTGCGCGAGAGGAGGTCGACGACATGGCGAGAACCAACCCGCTGGCGCTCGGTCGCGATCTCGCCATCGACCTCGGCACCGCCAACACGCTCATCTACGCACGCGGACAGGGTGTCGTGCTCAACGAACCTTCGGTGGTGGCCATCGACATCACCGACGGCCGCCCCGTGGCCGTGGGTATCGAAGCCAAGCGGATGATGGGTCGCACACCGGGCCGGATCAAGACGATCCGCCCGCTGAAAGACGGCGTCATCGCCGACTTCGAGGTGTGCGAGAAGATGCTCCGCTTCTTCATCCAGAAGGTGCACGCCAGCCGCTGGAACAAGCCGCGTATGGTCATCTGTGTGCCGTCGGGCATCACCGGTGTCGAACAGCGCGCCGTGCAGGACGCGGCCGAGTACGCAGGTGCACGCAAGCCCGTGCACATCATCGAAGAGCCCATGGCGGCGGCGATCGGTGCCGACCTCCCGGTGCACGAGCCGAGCGGCAACATGATCGTCGACATCGGGGGTGGCACCACCGAGGTCGCCGTCATCTCGCTCGGCGGCATCGTCACCGCCCAGTCGGTGCGTGTGGCCGGCGACGAACTCGACGATGCCGTGCTGCAGTACCTGAAGAAAGAGTTCTCCCTCGCCATCGGCGACCGCACCGCGGAAGAGATCAAGATCCACATGGGTTCGGCATGGCCGCTCGACAACGAGCTCACCGCCGACATCCGTGGGCGCGACATGATCAGCGGCTTGCCGCGCACGGTGGCCGTCACCACCGAGCAGGTGCGCGAGGCGCTGGCCGAGCCGGTGGCCGCCATCGTCGACGCCGTGAAGACCACGCTCGACAAGACGCCGCCCGAACTGGCAGCCGACATCATGGAGCGGGG
Source organism: Acidimicrobiaceae bacterium (assembly GCA_040380855.1). GTDB lineage: Bacteria > Actinomycetota > Acidimicrobiia > Acidimicrobiales > Ilumatobacteraceae > VFMC01. The sequence continues at coordinate 2,854 of JBEIIG010000060.1, forward strand.
CATCATGCTCACCGGCGGCGGCGCGCTGCTCGCCGGCCTCGACGTGCGCCTCGCCCACGAGACGGGAATGTCCATCAAGATCGCCCATGAACCGCTGTACAGCGTCGTGATCGGGTCGGGTCGGGCGCTCGAGAACATCGATGCAATGCGGGGGCTGATGTCGCTCGGTGGCGACGAGTAGTCGGCGGTAACGAGTGGCCGTCTACTCGATGGGCCGGCGGCGGGCGATCGTCCTGCTCGTGCTCACATCGATCCTGCTGATCACCCTCGACATCCGCGGGAGCACGATGATCAACCGGGCCCGCAGCGTGTTCGCGCTGCTCGTCGAGCCGTTCGACACCGCAGCCCGAACCGTGACCCGACCGGTGCTGAACGCCTGGCGCGGCGTGATGGACTACAGCGACGTCAAGCGCGAGAACGAGGCGCTGCGGGCCGAGCTCGACAGCCAGCGCGGGGCGATGATCGAAGCCCGTGCCGCGATCCTCGAGTACCAGGAACTCCTGGTGTTGAACCGGTTGATGGGTTCGAGCAGCTTCCCCAGCGTCACCGTGCAGGTGCAGGGCAACTCGCCGGGCAACTTCCAGAACACCATCGAGATCAACAAGGGCAGCGTCGACGGCATCGCCACCGGTATGCCTGTGGTCAGTGGTGCCGGCCTGGTGGGCAAGGTGAGCCAGGTGTTCCCCAACTCGTCGATCGTGCTGCTGGTGGTCGATCCCGGCTTCAGCATCGGCGCCAAGGTGCTCACCCCGCTGGGGGTGGTACCGGTGCCCACCACCACGCTGCCGCTGCGGCCCACCGAGCAGCCGATCACCACCACCACGACCACCACGACGCTGCCGCCGTCGGCGACCACCACGACCACCATCCCGTCGCCACGCGACCCGCTCGCACCGGTCGAGATCAGCACCACGTCCACCCTGCCTGCGTCGGTCACCGCCACCACGCTCGAACCGATCGACGTGTTGCGCGAGACCGGCACCGTGTTCGGCCAGGGCGCCGGGCAGCCGATGGTGCTGCGTTTCGTCGACGACTCGTCGACCACCGGCAAGATCGCTGTCGGTTCGACGGTCGAGACCGCAGGCGGTTTGCGATCGATCGCACCCCCCGGCATCCCCATCGGCACCGTGGCCGCTGTCCGTCAGCAGAGCGGGTCGCGGGTGCCGGTGGTCGAGGTCGAGATCTCGGCAGGCGACCTGTCGAAGCTCAACTTCCTCAGGGTGCTGCTGTACGTCCCCAACACCAGCGGCAGCTGAGCCCCGATGCGATCGTTCCTCACCGGTCCGCTGATCCGGCTGTTCCCCGTGGGCCTCGTCGTGCTGGCCATCCAGCGCACCGTGCTCACCGAGGTCACCCCATTCGGCGTGGTGCTGCCCCTGGTGCTCGCGCTCTCTGCATCGGCGGGTGCCGGTGCCGGCTCCGAACGAGGGGCGCTCGCCGGGTTCACGCTGGGGTTGATGTACGACCTCGCCACGGGGTCGCCGCTGGGGCTCACCGGGCTGGTGTTCGGCCTGGCGGGGTTCGTCGCCGGCTATGTGCTCACCATCACCCCGTCGCCGCAGTGGTGGCTCACCTCGATTCTCGCCACCCTCGGTGCGGCGGTGGGCGAGTTCGCCCAACCGATCGCCCGGCTGCTGATCGGCCAGGACGGCTGGTTCAACGACCGGTTGTTCGTGGTGGTGCCGGTCGCAGCGGTGTTCACCCTCGTCACCAGTCCGTTGCTGGTGCCGGTCGGGCGATGGTGCATGCGGGTGAAGAAGCCGAAGTGGAAGGTGATGAGCGAGTGATCGGCCAGTTCGCCGTACCGCGCCCGATTCGCGCGACCGATCGACAAGACTGTCGCCATGGCCGGTGATCGTCGGAGCAGCCGCTTGGGCATGCTCGCCCTGGTGGCGGTGCTGCTGGTGAGCGCCATCGGCACCCGACTGTGGTTCCTGCAGACCGTGCAGGCCGAGTCGTACCAGGCCCGGGTCGACTCGGCCAAGACCCGCGAGGTGTTCATTCCGCCCGAGCGTGGCCGCATCTTCGACGCCGACGGTCGGGTACTCGCCGACAACCAGCGTGTCCTCGTGGCCACCATCGACTGGGAGGTCATCCGCAACCGCCCCACGACCCGGGCGAAGCTGTTCGAGCGACTGTCGGGCCCGCTCGGTGTGCCGATCGACGAACTCGAGCGCCGGTACACCGTGGGTGTGAAGTTGTTCGACCCGCTCCTGCCCATGCCCATCGCCGAGGACGTCGACGAAGAAAAGGTGCAGTTCCTGCTCGAACGCACCGAGGACTTCCCCGGTATCGGCGTCACCGAGCAATGGCGACGCGTCTATCCCTATGCGCCGCTCGCCAGCCACGTGGTGGGCTACATGGGCGCCCTCACCAAGGAGAACCTCGACCAGTACCTGGCACTGGGCTACAACCGCAACGAGCGCGTCGGGCAGTTCGGCGTCGAGGCGAGCATGGAGTCGGTGCTCCACGGTACGTGGGGCAAGCAGGTGTGGGAGATCGACGCCGCTGGCAACACGGTGCGGCTGCTCGACGAGGTGGCACCCATCGCCGGCAACGACGTCCAACTGGGTATCGACCTCGACGTTCAGCAGTACGCCGAACAGGCGCTCGAGACCAAACTCCGCCAGCGCCGCGACCTGCCCACCGACAAAGCAGAGTGCAACTGCGCCGACCTCGCCGCCCACAACCCGATCGACCCGAAGAAGGACACCGGCGAGCGGGTCTACTCCAGCTCGAAGGAGTTCGGCAACCAGGAGTGGATCCAGTACAAGGCGCCCGCAGGGTCGGTCGTCGTGATGGACCACTCGAACGGGCAGATCGTGGCGATGGCCAGTTATCCGACGTTCGACAATCGCTGGTTCAACGCCGGTATCAGCAAGCAGAAGTTCGACCAGCTCTTCCCGCAGACCGACGACCCCGACCTGTCGATCCTCGTGAACCGGGCCGTGCAGGGCCGCTACAACATCGGTTCCACCATCAAGCCGTTCATGGCGTTCTCGGCGATGCACAGCGGCCTGGTGGGCCCGAACGAAGAGTTCCTCGACGAGGGCACCTACAAGCTCACCTCGATCGACGAAGACACGTGCCGCAGCGGCGTGCGCTGCGAGTTCAAGAACGCCCTCGACCCCTACGGCAAGCCCAGTCAGTACGGGCCGGTGAGAGTGGAGGAGTCGCTCGCCGTCAGCTCCGACGCGTACTTCTATCGACTGGGCGAGATGTTCTACACACTCGAGGGTCGGCGCAATGAGCTGAAGGCCGACCTCGAGGAGTTCGGCTTCGGCTCCGACTCCGGGATCGAACTGCCCTACGAGTGGGACGGCCGCATCCCCGACGATGCGGTGAAGAAGGAGTTGGTCGACAAAGGTGTGCTCGCCAAGGGCGAGGCCGACTTCCTCGTCACCGGCGACCTGGTGCAGGTGGCCATCGGCCAGGGCTTGTTCGCCGCAACGCCGTTGCAGCTCGCCGTCGCCTACGCCACGTTGGCCAATCGAGGGTTCTTGATGGTGCCCCATGTCGTGAAGGCGATCTATGCGCCGCTCACCCCCGACCGGGCACCGGCCATGGCCGATCTGTCGGCCGGCACGATCGTCGAGCGTTTCGACAGGCCCGAGATCCGCCTGCAGCTCGACATGCCCAACGAGTACCGCGACCCGATCATCCGTGGCCTCACCCGCGTGATCACCGGCCCCGGTGTCGAATACCCCAAGGGTCGCTACCGCGCCACCACCGGCGAGCGCTTGTTCAAGGACTACCCGAAAGACGGCATCATGATCGCCGGCAAGACCGGTACGGCTCAGGGCGCTGGTCAGTACCCCTGGAACGACTCGTCGGTGTTCGGTGGGTTCAGCCTCGACGACAACCGGCCCTATACCGCCGTCGCCTATCTCGAAAAGAGCGGGTACGGTTCGAAGGCCGCGGCTCCGGTGGTGAAGTGCATCTTCGCCCTGCTCAGCGCCCGCGGGGTGCCCGACCCGGTGCTGCCCAGCGATCCGCTCGACCTGAACTCGCCTTACGTCGCCCAGCCGCAGCAGCTCGCCGACACCGGCTGTCTCGGCGGCTACGACGGCACGATCCGCGAGTAGGCGCCGATGGCGATCACCCTCCGCCAGCGTCGCCCCGACTCCGGGCTCGGCAACATCCGTTCGAGCCCGAGCGATCCCAGCCGCAACATCGACTGGGTGCTCGTGCTCGTGCAGATGAGCCTCGCCGTGATCGGTTGCTTCGTCATCTACTCGGCCTCGCGCACCAAGCAGACCGATCCGTTCCTCTACACCACACGTCAGGTCGTGTTCCTGATCGCCGCCATCATCGCGATGGCCGTGGTGATGGCGATCGACTACGAGACCCTGCGCGAACGGGCACGGTTCTTCTACGGCATCACGATCATGTTGCTCGTCCTGGTGATCCTCGCGGGCACGGTGAGCGGTGGTGCTCGGCTCAGTTTCGACCTCGGGCCGCTGAAGCTGCAGCCAGCCGAACTCGCCAAGGCCACCGTCACCTTGTTGCTCGCCGCCTATCTCGCCGAGGAACGCAGCGACTCGGTGTCGTATCCGCGATTCCTGGGCGGGCTGATCATCGTCGGCGTGCCGGTGGCCCTGATCATCGTGCAACCCGACCTCGGGTCGGCGTCGGTGCTCGTCGCCATGGCCATGGGCGTGTTGCTGATCGCCGGGGCCAAGGTGAAGTACATCGCCCTCATCACGGCGATGTCGATCGCCACCGTCGGCGCGGCACTGGCCAGTGGCATCGTGAGCACCTACCAGATCGGCCGTATCCGGGTGTTCTTCAACCAGGACACCACCGATCCGGTGCTGCGCGACTACGTCTATCAGCCGCGCAACGCCATCCAGGCGATCGCCACCGGTGGGATGACCGGCAAGGGGTGGTTGCAGGGGCCGATCACCAACGCCCCCAACGACATCCCGGTGCAGTGGGCCGACTTCCCGTTCTCGGCCGTCGGCGAGCAGTTCGGCCTGATCGGGTGCGCGGTCGTGTTGGGACTGTTCGCGCTGCTGTTGTTCCGGATCTGGCGGATCGCTCATCTGTCGCGCGACGCCGTCGGCACCTATCTGTGCGCCGGTGTGTTCACGATGATCCTGTGGCAGGTGTTCCAGAACGTGGCGATGACCGTCGGTCTGATGCCCGTCACCGGGTTGCCGATGCCGTTCATCTCGTACGGTGGTTCGAGTCTGGTGACGTTCTTCGCCCTGCTCGGCATGGTGCAGAACGTGCACATGCGTCGCTACCGCTAGTGCATGTGCTCCACGGTCGAAGCCCGGTGCCGAGATGAACACCCGGTAGACTCCCGGCGAAGGTCTCCCTCGTCACGTCAGGTCAGCACCTTGCATTCCGAAACCGAGCCCTGTGCTCAGCCTCATCCGGCGCTCATGCTCATGACGCTCCTGGTGAGCCCCCTCCACCTGTTCACCATCGACGCCCGAGCGGCCTGCGGCACCCCTGCCCGGCCGACGCGTCGTCGCGCGCCGCGTTCGTGTGGCCGCGCCAGAAGGGATCTGTTCCATGGACGACTCCACGATCGACACGAACGCAGCCGAGCCGGCACCGCCGTCTCCTGAGCCGCCGACGGGCGACGACGATCTCGGCGAACCCACCGTTCGCCCCGCAGCCAAGAAGCGCCGCCGCGGTTCGCGTGGCGGCAAGGGTCGCAAGCGGCCGACCTCGGCCCAGCACGCCGACGGCGACGCCGAAGCAGGCGACGACGCCGACGATCTCGTCGACGAGGCCGACGACGAGGAAGTCGAGCCTCCGAGCCGGCGGCCTGCCGCGCAGGACGTCGAGATGCCCGAATCGATGCGCGAGGGCCGCCCCTCGCCGGAGGCGGCCGAGCAGGCATTGGTGCGCCGCCCGCAGATCGGCGACACACGGCCGGCGCCGAAGCAACCAACGCAGCGCGCCGCCAAGGCCGGCCAGTCGGGCCAAACCGGCCAGCGCAGCGCACAGGGTCAGCGATCGTCGTCACCGGCAGCGGCTGCTGCACCGGCTGCCGACGGTGCGGGCAGCGAGTCGAGCGCCGCGCGGAAACGGCGCCGTGGCGGCCGCAGTGGTTCGAGTGGCGCTGCCAAGCCGGCCCCGCTCGCCGGTGTGGCGGTCGACCCCGATGTGCTCGAAAAGCGCCGTGGTCGCGAACGCAACGGGCGGCCCGTCGGTCGGTACCTGATGTGCGTGCAGGTACGCCCCACGCTCACCCAGGTGGCGGTGCTCGAAGGGCGCAATCTCATCGAGCACTACGTGAGCCGCCCGGCCGACGACGTGGCCCAGATCCACGGCAACATCTACCTCGGCAGGGTGCAGAACGTGCTGCCCGGCATGGAGGCCGCCTTCGTCGACATCGGCACCCCGAAGAACGCTGTGCTCTACCGCGGCGACGTGCAGTACGACGCCGAAGACATCGTCGAGAAGGCATCGAACCTGCGCATCGAGCAGATGCTGAAGGCAAAGCAGCTCATCATCTGCCAGGTCACCAAGAACCCCATCGGGGCCAAGGGTGCCCGCCTCACCCAGGAGGTGTCGCTGCCGGGCCGGTTCGTGGTGCTCATCCCCAACTCGAAGACCTACGGCATCTCCAAGCGTCTCCCCGAAGACGTCCGCAAACGGCTGCGCAACATCCTCGACCGGGTGAAGCCTGCCGAGCACGGCCTCATCGTGCGCACCGCCGCCGAGAACGCCACCGAGCACGAATTGCGTGCCGACATGACCCGGCTGCTCGACCAGTGGAACGCGATCGAGACCAAGGCCAAGCGGGCCAACAGCCCCACCCTGCTGTACCGCGAGCCCGAGTTGGCGGTGCGGGTGATCCGCGAAGAGTTCAACGCCGAGTACCGCGGTGTCATCATCGACGATCATCGCCTCTACGACGACGTGAAGGACTACGTCACCGCGTTCAACCCCGAACTGGCCGATCGCATCGAGTACCACGACGAGGCCGTCGACGGCCTGCCGCTGTACGAGCGGCACCACATCCACGAGCAGTTGCACAAAGCGCTCGACCGCAAGGTGTGGTTGCCGAGCGGCGGGTCGCTCATCATCGAGCACACCGAGGCGCTCACGGTGATCGACGTGAACACGGGCAAGAACGTCGGTACCACCAACCTCGAAGAGACGGTGTTCCGCAACAACCTCGAAGCGGCCGCCGAGGTGGCCAAGCAGTTGCGCCTGCGCGACATCGGCGGCATCGTCGTGATCGACTTCATCGACATGGAGATCCGCGAGAACCGCAAGAAGGTGGTCGAGGCGTTCCGCAACGCGCTGGCCCGCGACAAGACCCGTACGCAGGTGTTCGACATCTCCGAGCTGGGTCTGGTGGAGATGACGCGTAAGCGCATCGGCGAGGGACTGCTGGTGAACTTCGCCGACCAGTGCCCCAATTGCGAAGGCCGCGGCGTGGTGATCGACCACGATCTGCTGGTCTGATCGCGTTGTCGGCGTTGGCCGATGGCCGTCCAGACGCTAGAGTCGCCAACTGCTATGTACGCAGTGATCGCTTCCGGTGGTAAGCAACAGAAGGTCTCCGAAGGCCAGCAGTTGCACGTCGAACTCCTCCATGCCGAGCAGGGCAGCGATGTGTCGCTGCGGCCCGTGCTCGTCGTCGATGGCGACACCATCCTCGCCACCCCCGACCAGCTGAAGGGGGCGTCGGTCACCGCGAAGGTGGTCGGCCTCGCCAAGGGCCCGAAGATCGACGGCTTCACCTACAAGCGGCGCACCAACCAGCGCCGCCGGTACGGCCACCGTCAGCACTACACCGTTCTCGAGATCACCTCCATCACGAAGGGCTGAGCAACCATGTCGAAGACCAAAGGTGGCGGCTCCACCCGCAACGGCCGCGATTCCAACGCTCAGCGCCTCGGTGTGAAGGTGTTCGGCGGCAGCCAGCTGAGCGCCGGCACCATCATCGTTCGTCAGCGTGGGACCAAGTTCCACCCGGGCAAGAACGTCGGCATCGGCGGCGACGACACGCTGTTCGCCCTCGTCGACGGGTCGGTCGCTTTCGGCGAGCGCAAGGGTCGTCGCGTCGTCGACGTCATCCCCAACGCCTGACCTGCCCTTCCCCGTTCTGCTGCACGACCCGGCCATGGTGCCGGGTCGTGTCGCGTCCGGGGCGACTACGGTGGCCACGTGGGTGATGCTGCGGTAGCTGCTCGGATCCGAGGGTTGATCGACCTCACCGACCTCGACGCGGCATGCGTGCCGGCGGCGATCGACCGACTCTGTGCCCGTGCGCTGGCGCTCGACCCCGATGTGCCGGCAGTACCTGCCGTGTGCGTGTGGCCCGCCTTCGTCGCCCAGGCGGCATCGCTGCTGCAGGGCACGGGTGTGCGGGTGGCGACCGTGGTGAACTTCCCGGCCGGAGGCGCCGATGTGGCCGCGGTGCTCGCCGAGGTGCGCGCCGTGCTGGCCGATGGCGCCGACGAGATCGACCTCGTCCTGCCGTACCGGGCCTTCCTGGCGGGCGACGTGGCCACTGCTGCGACGATGGTGCGTGCGGTTCGGGGCGCAGTGGCGGCGCCGCACCACCTGAAGGTGATCCTCGAGACCGGCGGCTACCCCGACCAGGCGAGCGTGCGTGCGGCCGCCCAGTTGGCCATCGCCGAGGGAGCCGACTTCGTGAAGACCTCCACCGGTAAGACCGACCGCTCGGCCAGTCCGGCAGCCGTGCGCACGCTGCTCGAGGCCATCCGCGACTCGGGCCGACCGGTGGGGGTGAAGCCCTCGGGCGGTATCCGCACCGTCGACGACGCGGCCGCCTACCTGGCGCTGGCCGATGAGGTGATGGGCCCGCAGTGGGCCACGGCCGACACGTTCCGCTTCGGTGCCAGCGGGTTGCTCGACGCGGTCGACGCAGTGCTCGACAGGAGGACCTGATGCTTCCGCAGGAGATCATCCGTGCCAAGCGCGACGGTGCGGTGCTCACGGTCGAGCAGATCGACGACTTCGTCGGCGGGCTCACCTCGGGCGCAGTGGCCGAGTCGCAGGCTGCTGCGTTCGCCATGGCCGTGTTCTTCCGTGGCATGACCACCGACGAAGCCGTGGCCCTCACCCGGGCCATGACCCGCAGTGGTGCGCAGTTGTCGTGGGCGCTCGACGGGCCCGTGCTCGACAAGCACTCGACCGGCGGTGTGGGCGACACCGTGAGCCTGATGCTTGCTCCGCTGGTGGCGGCCTGCGGTGGGTACGTGCCGATGATCTCGGGCCGCGGCCTCGGCCACACGGGCGGCACGTACGACAAGTTCGAGAGCATTCCCGGGTACCGGGCCACACCGTCGCTCACCGAGTTCCGTCGGGTGGTGGGCCGCGTCGGGTGTGCCGTCATCGGGCAGACCGCCGAACTCGCCCCCGCCGACAAGCGGCTGTACGCCATCCGCGACGTGACGGCGACAGTGGAGAGCATCCCGCTCATCACCGCGTCGATCCTGTCGAAGAAGCTCGCAGCCGGCCTCGACGGACTGGCGATGGACGTGAAGTTCGGCAACGGCGCGTTCATGGCGAGACGAGCCGATGCCCATCGGCTGGCCGAGAGCATCGTGGGCGTTGCCAACGGGGCGGGGGTGCGCACCACGGCGCTGCTCACCGACATGGATCAGCCGCTGGCCAGCGTGGCCGGGAACGCACTCGAGGTCGCCTACGCCATCGACTACCTCACCGGCGCCCGGCGCGAGCCCCGCATGCACGAGGCCGTGATGGCGCTGGGGGTCGAGATGCTCGTGTCGGGCCGGCTCGCCCGAACCCCGGCCGCCGCCCGCCGCCGCCTCGACCAGGCGCTCGCCGACGGCTCGGCGGCCGAGCGGTTCGCGCACATGGTGAAGGCGCTGGGCGGGCCGGGCGACCTGCTCGCCCGGCCGTGGAAACACCTCGAGCGAGCGCCGTTGGTGGTGCCGGTGCCGGCGCTGCGCTCGGGCGTGATCACCCGGATCGACACCCGCCAGGTGGGCTTGGCCGTCGTGGTGCTGGGCGGCGGCCGCACCCGGCCCACCGACCCCGTCGACCATGCCGTCGGGCTCACCGACCTCGTGGCGGTGGGCGACCGGGTGGCAGTCGGCGAGCCCCTCGCCCTGGTGCACGCCCGCAGCGAAGCCGTTGCGGCACAGGCGGCGGCGATGGTGCAGGCCGCCTATCGACTCGGTGGCCGTGGGGCTGCACCCGGCCCGGTGGTGGCCGAGCGCATCACCGGTTGACGCAGTGCGCGGCCCACTGCGGGCTCAGCCGTAGAGGTCGACACCTCGGGGCAGGCGGTCGGGGCCCCAACCCAGCAGGGCGGTGCCCTGGCGGCAGGCGAACCGATCGGTCATGCCACCCACGTAGGCGACGGCGGCGTGCAGCGCTGCCGCACTGCCAGCATCGACCGAGTCGACACCCGGGATGAGGTTGGGCCGGTCGGCGTAGTGCTCGACCAGGGCCCGCAGCAGGGCCACCACGGCGGCCGCCTGGTGCTGCGAGGCAGGGCGCAGATAGACGTGCTCGTAGTTGAACGTGCGGAACGCGGCGAGCGCTTCGGCGACGGGGGCCGTCATCCCGATGCGGCCCGACTGTGCGGCGGCGTCGATCATGCCGGTGATGAACGTGCCGATCTGCTGGGCACGTCGGGTGCCGCAGCGGTCGCGTACCACGGCGGGCAGCATGTCGGCGGTGACCACACCCGACGCCACGGCATCTTCGAAGTCGTGGCACACATAGGCGATACGGTCGGCCCAGCTGACCACCTCGCCCTCTGGTGTGGCCGGGGCCGGGCGGCTCCACGAGTGGTTGCGGATGCCGTCGAGGGTCTCGACACACAGGTTGAGCGGAGCCAGCGTGACGTCGGCACCCCACTGGGCATGGTCGAACCCACCGTCGACGTAGATGCTGAGCGCGTCCTCGCTGGCGTGGCCGCCGGGGCCGTGGCCGCAGTCGTGCCCCAGGGCGATGGCCTCGGTGAGGGCGGTGTTGAGCCCCAGCACCCGGGCCGCCGACACCGCCACCTGGGCCACCTCGAGCGCATGTGTGAGCCGGGTGCGCTGGTGGTCGTCGGGGAACACGAACACCTGGGTCTTGCCCGCCAGGCGGCGGAAGGCGGCGGCGTGCAGGATGCGGTCGCGGTCGCGTTCGAAACAGGTGCGCCACGGATCGGGCTCTTCCTCCATCGCCCGGTTGCCGGCCTCGGCCGAGCGGGTGGCGAGCGTGGCCAATGTGTGGTGTTCGTGGGCCTCGCGAGTGCGTCGATCGAGCAGATCGGGTGAACCGCTCCCGGCCCACGAATCGGCGTGAGCGAGGCGGACCCCCGCATCCGCCTGGTGGCCCGCCATCGTGGAGGCCCATCGCTCGGCACGTTCGGCGATCTCGGCCAGGTGCTGTGGGTCGGGCCCGGTGGTCACACGCCCAGGGTAACGAATGGGTGGGGCATGCCACCGGTAGCCTCGGGTGGTCCCTATGAGCGGTTTCATCGACGAAGTCCAACTGAACGTGCGCGGTGGCGACGGTGGCGCGGGCTGCGTGTCGTTCCGTCGCGAAGGGCCGGTGGCGTTCGGCGGGCCCAACGGTGGCGACGGTGGCGACGGTGGCGACGTGTGGTTGGTGGCCGACCGCAACGTGTCGTCGCTGCTGGCGTTCAAGGACCATCCGCACCGGCGTGCCGTGAACGGTGTGCACGGCAAGGGCAAGGACATGCACGGTCGCCGCGGTGAGCCGCTCGAGGTACACGTTCCCGAGGGCACGATCGCGTACGACATGTACACCGGCGAACTGCTGGCCGACCTCGCCCACCACGGCGACCGCTGGCGTGCCGCGCAGGGCGGTCGGGGCGGCCGCGGCAATGCCAAGTTCGCATCGAACCGCCGCCGCGCCCCCAGTTTCGCCGAACAGGGCGAGCACGGAGAAGACCGCTGGTTGCGGCTCGAACTCAAGCTCATGGCCGACGTGGCCCTCGTCGGGTTCCCCAACGTCGGCAAGAGCACGCTCATCAGCGTCATCTCGGCGGCACGGCCGAAGATCGCCAACTACCCCTTCACCACGCTCGAGCCGAACCTGGGCGTGGTCAGCATCGACGACGACACCAACTTCGTCGTGGCCGACATCCCCGGCCTCATCGAGGGTGCCAGCGAAGGGCGCGGCCTCGGCCACCAGTTCCTGCGCCACATCGAGCGTGCCCGCGTGCTGTGCATCATGGTCGACCTCGCCCCCGACCACGACACGCCGCCCGAGGAGCAGGAGCGAATCCTGCTCGACGAACTGGGCAGCTACCAGCCCGAACTGCTCGAGCGCCCCCGGCTCACGGTGGGCACCAAGGCCGACATGGCCGTGTTCCCGTGGGAGGGCGAGTCGATCTCGGCCATCACTCACCAGGGTGTGCGGGCGCTGGTGGGTCGCCTCGCCGCGCTCGTGGCCGAGGCCCGTGCTGCACAGCCCGACGAACCCGGCATCGTCATCATCCGCCCCGACGTGGACGGTGCCCGTGTCGAGCGCCTCGGCGACCACGAGTTCCGTCTCGTCGGTCGGCAGGTGGAACGGGTGGTGGCCCTCAACGACGTCACCACCCCCGAGGCCATGTCGTACATCGACCACCAACTCGAACGGCTCGGCGTGCCCAAGATGCTCGCCAAGGCCGGGGCTGCGGAGGGCGATGTCGTGTGGATCGCCTCGTTCAGCTTCGAGTACCAGCCGTGAGGCCCGTGTCGCCGAAGCCAGTGTCGTCGAGGTGCGTGTCGTCGAGGCCCGTGTCGTCGAGGCCCGTGTCGTGAGGATCGTGTCGTGAGGATCGTCGCCAAGATCGGCACGTCGTCGCTCACCGACCCGCTGGGGGTGATCGACGAGGGTGTCATCGACGCGCTGTGCGCGCAACTCGCGGCCCTACGCAGTGCGGGCCACGATGTGGTGCTGGTCAGCAGCGGCGCCATTTCGGCCGGTGTGGCGGCACTGGGCCTCAGCGCCCGACCCACCGACACCCTCACCCTGCAGGCCCTGTCGGCCGCCGGTCAGAGCCGCCTCATGGAGGTCTACAACCGCTGTCTCGGTGCACGCGGGGTGGTGGCGGCACAGGTGTTGCTCGTGCCGCACGACTTCATCGACCGCAACCAGTACCTGCACGCCCGGAACACGATGGTGCGCCTGCTCGAGTTGGGGTGCATCCCCATCGTCAACGAGAACGACGCCATCGCCAGCGACGAGATCCGCTACGGCGACAACGACCGCATCGCCGCCCTGGTCGCCCACAGCCTGGCAGCCGACCTGCTGGTGTTGCTCACCGACATCGAAGGCCTCTACACCGCCGATCCACGAACCGACCCCGCCGCCACCCTCGTGGCCCGGGTGGCCGCCGACGACCCGTTGCTGTCGGTGAGCGCCGGTTCGACCGGCTCGAACCGGGGCAGCGGCGGCATGGCGTCGAAACTGTCGGCGGCGCGCATGGCGTCGTGGAGCGGTGTGCGTGCCGTCATCGCCCGGGCTGCTCGCGCCGATGTGCTCGTCGATGCCGTTGCCGACCTCGATGTCGGCACCACGTTCATGCCCAACGACCACCGGCTGTCGGCCCGCAAGTTGTGGATCGGTTTCGCCAGCCAGGCCGAGGGTGTCGTCGTGGTCGACGACGGCGCGCGCCGGGCGCTCGTCGAGCGTGGTTCGTCGCTGCTGCCGGCCGGAGTGATCGACGTACGCGGCGACTTCCACCACGATGCCATCGTCGAGATCGTGGCCGCCGACGGCACGGTGGTGGCGCGCGGCATGGTGCTGTCCGACGCCGACACGCTGCGCAGCATCAAGGGTCGGCGCACCACCGAGATAGCGACGGGCATCGCCCACGAAGTCGTGCACCGCGACGACCTCGTCGTGCTGGCCTGAGCCCGGTCGATCAGCTGCGGCCGAGCTTCGCCGCGAATCGGCTGCGCACCTGCTCGAGCTCGGGCACCCGGAGCACCATCAGCACCACCACGTAGGCGACCACACCCGCCGTTCCGGCCACCACCACCCGGGCCAGCGCGGCCGAGCCCACGTTGCCGCCCACCAGCCGCGCCACCACCCACATCACCTCGGCCATCACCACGCCGGCCAGCAGCATCGGTGCGATCCGCCGCAGTGTGCCGCCCACCTCGAAGCCGCGCATCTTGTAGCTGAGCACCTGCAGCGACCACACCGAACTGACGAGATACGCGACGGCGAACGCCAGGCCCAGCCCGAGCACACCGAACTGCTCGTACAGCACCCAGGCCAGCACGATGTTGATCAGGTTCTCGAACAGGTTGATCACGAACGGTGTGCGGGTGTCTTCGTGGGCATAGAAGCCCCGCAGCGCGAACAGGTACAGCGAGAACCCCACCAGGCCGATGGCGAAACCGCCGAGCGCGCGGCTGGTGGTGAGTGCCGCGGCATCGGTGAAGTTGCCGTGCTGCAGCGTGACGCCGATGAGTGCCCGTCGCAGCACGAACATGCCCGCCGCAGCAGGGATGGTGAGCAGGGCGATCAGGCGCAGGCCGAGCGACATCCGGTCGGTGAACGCGGCGCGGTCGCGGGCCTTCACGCTCGACGCCAGTTCGGGTGTGAACGTGGTGACGATCGACATGGCCAGCAGTCCGTGGGGGAGCACGAAGAAGATGTAGGCCTTCGAATAGGCGTCGGGTCCGCCGCTGCCCGGTTCTGCCAGGTTCTGCACGACGATCAGCGCGATCTGGTTGGCGACCACGTACCCGAAGGTCCACACGCTCATCCGCAGCAACCGCTTCACCGCTGGATGGCGGAACTCGGGGTTGAAGCCGAGCGGCACCTCGGCCGCCCGCAGTGCGGGGAGCAGGGCCAGTGCCGTGACGGCGATGCCGAGCGTGGCGCCGAGCCCCAGCGTCCAGGCCAGCCGGCTGTTGGTGAGCACCTCCACCAGTTGCGGCTCGCGGCCGTCGAACTCGCGCCACACCAACAGCAGCGAGACGATGATGATCACGTTCGCCAGCACCGGCGCCCAGGCGGCGGCGAAATACCGGCGGCGGGCCTGCAAGAGCGCAGCAGCGAGGGCGGTGATGCCGTAGAAGAAGATCTGGAAGAGGAAGATCCGCGCCAAGGTGGTGCCGGCGTCGCGGAACTCGGCCGGGTCGACACCGGCGTGCACCCGGATCGAGAAGATGCGGAACACCCACGGCGCAGCGATCACGGCGAGGGTGGTGAGCCCGGTGAGCGCCACCACGGCGGTGCTGACGATCGCGGTGGTGGCGCGGTCGTCGCGATCGGTGGCCTGTTTGGTGAACATCGGCACCAGCGAGGCCGACAGCACGCCGCCGAGCAGCAGTTCGTAGATCGCGTTGGGCGAGCTGTTCGCGCCGTTGTAGGCGTCGGCGAGTGCGGTCTGGCCGATCACCATCGCGAACACGGCCACGCGCGCCAGTCCGGTGAGCCGTGACAGCAGCGTGCCCGACGCGACGACGACGTTGTTGCGCAGCAGGCTGCTCACGTGGCCACCAGGTTCCGCACACCCCAACTGTACGCCCCCCATTCCCCCCGCCCCCGCTCGCCCCATCCACCCATCCGCCCATCCGCCCATCCGCCCCGCCCCGCCCCGCCCCACCTCGGTCCGTGAGCCCACACCACGGTGGTGGTGGTCGCCGCTCACGGATCACCGTGGTTCGTGAGGAGCGACCACGTGGGTGGTGGCGGTCGCTCACGGACGGGTGGTGTGGGGGTGTGGTGGTGTGCGGTCTCGCCGAGTGGGCGAGTGGGCGAGCGGGTGAGCGGGTGAGTGGGCGAGAGGGCGAGAGGGGAAACGGGAAGGCGTGGGGTTGGGAGGAGTGGGGTTGGGAGGGGGAGGGGTTGGGAGGGGTGGGGTTGGGAGGGGTGGGGTTGGGAGGGGGAGGGGGGAGGGGGAGGGGGAGGGGTGATCGGGCGGTACCGTGCGAAGGGCTTCCCTCAGCAGTATGCGATTCGCCCGACAGGGCGACCGACTGATGGAGGCATGCCATGCCTGCGTTCACCCGTGCGCTCGCCGAACACCTGCACGACCACTACGGCTACACCAGCGCCGTGCGGCTCCGTCGCCTCGGCCTCACCGACCGCCAGCGTGAGGCCTTGATCGACGAGGGGGTGCTCGAGCCGTTCCTGCGCGGGGTGTACCGGGCACGTTCCGCCCCCGACTCGCTCGAAGGCCGATGCCTCGGCATCTGCCTCGCCGATGATCGAGCGGTCATCACGGGCAGGGCCGCAGGTCGGCTCTGGGGCGTGCGCCGAATGGGGGCCTCGCCAGTCATCGAGGTGCGCGCACCGCACTTCGTCAACACGCTGTCTCACCCCGACATCATTCTGCGACGGTGCAATGTGCTCGATCCGGTCGACGTGGTCGAACGTCCCGACGGCATCCGGGTGGTCAGCCCGCCGAGACTGGCGTTCGACCTGGCTCATCCCCTGAGCGACATCGACCTCGAGTCGGTCATCGAACAGATCATCGACCGCGAGTGGTGCACCGCACAGATGCTGCACGACACGGCGCGTCGGCTCCATCACCCGGCCCGGCCCGGATCCGCCCGGTTCGTCCGAGTGCTCAACCGGCGCCCGATGTGGATGAAGCCTGCTGATTCGCATCTCGAGGTGATGCTGTTCGACGCACTGCGACGGGCCGGGTTGCAGGGGATGGAACGCCAGGTGCGGATCGAGCTTCCCGGTGGCTGGGCGATCCATGCCGACATCGCCGTTCCCGCGTGGAAGTGGGCGATTCCGATCGACCACGTCACCTGGCACGGTGGCCGCATCGACGCGCAGCGCGACAAGGAGAACGATCGGCAGGCCGGCATGATCGGCTGGCAGGTGAGTCGAGTCACCGACGACGACATCGAGCTTCGTCTGGCACAGGTGACCCGGGAACTGATGAGCATCGCCGGACGGCTCGCCAGACGAGCTGCGTGACCCCACGACCCGACTGCCCCCGCCTCCGCCCCGGCCCCACCCCCGCCCACCCCGTTCACCCCGTCCACCCCGTTCGTGAGTTTGGGCCACGTATACGTGGGTCTGGGCGCACGGATCCTCGGGCTCGGTGAGCGTGGACCACCTGGGAGGGGGTCCACGCTCACGGACGGGTGGGGTGGGGCGGTGGGTGGCGTTCGATTGACCCCGCGGTCAAGGTGGCAGATAGGGTGCCGTGCATGGGTGAGCGTTTCGACAACGTCCAGCAGGTGCGCGATGGCCTGAAGGGCGTGAACTATCTGGCCGACGATGGCATTGCCGGGGTGGTCTTCCTGGCCGACCGGTTGGGCAAGCCGATCCTGGTGGAAGGTCCGGCCGGTACCGGCAAGACCCAACTCGCCAAGAGCACGGCCGAACTGCTGGGCGCACGGCTGATCCGTCTGCAGTGCTACGAGGGCCTCGACGAGTCGAAGGCCCTGTACGAGTGGAACTACAAGAAGCAGTTGCTGCGTATCCAGGCCGACAAGAACAGCGACTCGTGGAGCGAGGTGCACGACGACATCTTCAGCGACGAGTTCCTGCTCACCCGTCCGTTGCTCGAGGCCATCAGCTCCACCGAGCCGGTGGTGCTGCTGATCGACGAGGTCGACCGTGTGGAAGTGGAGACCGAGGCGCTGCTGCTCGAGATCCTGTCGGAGTACCAGGTGAGCATCCCTGAGCTGGGCACCATCACCGCCAAGCAGATCCCGCTGGTGTTCCTCACCTCGAACAACACCCGTGAACTGAGCGAGGCGTTGAAGCGCCGCTGCCTGTTCCTGCACGTCGACTACCCCGACATGGAGCGCGAGAAAGAGATCGTGCTCACCAAGGTGCCGGGTGTGTCGACCAACCTCGCCGACCAGATCGCCCGCATCGTGCGCAGCATCCGCCAGCTCGACCTGAAGAAGGCGCCGTCGGTGAGCGAGACGATCGACTGGGCCCGCACCCTGGTGCTGCTCGGCGTGGAGAGCATCGACGCCCAGCAGGCCAAGGAGACCCTCCACATCCTGCTGAAGTACCAGACCGACATCGCCAAGGCGGCGAAAGAGCTCTCGGTCGACAAGTAATGCTCGAGCTGCTCGCCGGCTTCGTTGCCGAACTCCGCAATGCGGGGATCCCGGTGTCGCTCACCGAGAACCTCGATGCGATGGAGGCCGTGCAGCACATCCCCATCGAGGACCGCGAGGCGTTCAAGTACGCACTCGGGGCGACGATGGTGAAGAACAACGCCCACTGGCGCTCGTTCGAGACCGTGTTCGAGGTGTACTTCAGCCTCCGCGGCCCCGAGTACAAGATCAAGCCGGGCGATGAAGACGCGCTCGACGAGATGTGGCGCGAGATGCAAGAGCAGATGCGTCAGGGCGACGGGCGCGGCGGCGCCGGTGGGTCGATGGACTCGCTCACCCCCGAAGAGATGGCGCAGATGCTGATGCAGGCGCTGCTGAACGGCGACCAGGCGATGATGCGTGCCCTCGCCAAGCAGGCCGTGCAGCGCTTCGCCGGGATGGAGCCGGGCCGCCCCGTCGGCGGCACGTACTACCTGTATCGCACGCTGCGCAACCTCGACCTCGACGGCATGCTCGACAAGCTGATGGACGCCAGCCGCGAGGAAGTGGGCGGCGAGCTGACGCAGCTCGAGGAGCGCCTCGAGCGCGACGAGTACAACGACCGCATCGAGCAGTTCAAGAAGGAGATCGAGGCCGAGATCCGTCGCCGCCTCGTGGCCGACCGTGGCGCCGAGGCCATGGCCAAGACGCTGCGCAAGCCGCTGCCCGAAGACGTCGAGTTCATGCATGCGTCGCGCGACGAGATGCAGAATCTGCGCAAGGCGCTCGGCCCGCTCACCCGCAAGCTGGCCGCCCGCCTGGCCCGCAAGCGCCGCCACGGCCGCAAAGGCCCGCTCGACTTCCGCAACACTGTTCGTCATTCGCTCAGTTACGGCGGTGTGCCGGCCGAGCCGAAGTTCAAGTACCCGCGGCCGGCGAAGCCCGAGTTGATGGTGGTGGCCGACATCAGTGGTTCAGTGGCGGCGTTCGCCCGCTTCACGCTGATGCTGGTGTACGCCATCCAGAACCAGTTCTCGAAGGTGCGCTCGTTCGTGTTCATCGACGGCATCGACGAGGTGACCGACTTCTTCCGCAACACCGAAGACATCCAGGACGCCATCCACCGGGTGAACACCGAGGCCGATGTGGTGTGGGTCGACGGCCACAGCGACTACGGCCACGCGTTCGAGGTGTTCTGGGAGAAGTACGGCAAGGGGATCGGGCCCAAGACCACCGTGCTGCTGCTGGGCGACGCGCGCAACAACTACCACGCCAGCCAGAGCTGGGTCGTGAAAGAGATCCGCGCCAAGGCCCGTCACGTGTACTGGCTGAATCCCGAGCCGAAGAGCTACTGGAACACGGGCGACTCGATCGTCGGCGAGTACGGCACGCACACCGACGGGGTGTACGAGTGCCGCAACCTGCGCCAGCTGGAAGGCTTCGTCGAGAAGCTCGCCTGATGGCGTCAGCCGCCGAGGGTGTTGGCGTCAGCCGCCGAGGGCGTCGGCCAGCAACTGCTGTTCGGTCGGCGCGAGCGGGATGAGTGCGATGGCGGCGGCTCCCGCAGGGGTCATCTTGCGGGCGGTCTTGCGGAGCACATCGATGAGGTGCGCACGGTCGAGTTTGGTGGCCACGTCGGCCAACTGGGTCTCGACGAACGCAAGGCAGGCAGCGTCTTCGATGGCCTGGGAGCCTGCGTCGACGGCCAGGTTGTCGCGCCGGACGAGTGCCTGGACGCGTTCGATCGTGGCCTCGTCGAAGCCGTGTTCGGCCAGCAGCACGGCGATGTCGCGGGCGTGGCGCTGGCGCTGGTCGCGCTTCCAGCGCAGATAGCCGGCCTTGCCGGCGTCGTAACCGTTGCGGGGCAGTTCCCACCGGCGGAGGTGATGCGCCCGGGCCGCCAGCAACCATGTGTCGTCGGCGTCGGGATGCAGGTGCAGCACCCACTCGTAGGCGAGGACACCGTGGATCTGGGCGAGCGGGTGATCGGTGCCGCGCACGGCGACGAGGGTGGGATCGTCGGCGTTGGCGGCGTCGATCGCAGCGATCGCGCCGGTCGTGCGCTGGCTCAGACTGCGCACTCGGAGTCGCCGACGGCCGCCACGAACGGACCCGTTTCGTCGTAGTCGCTGTAGAACTCGGGCGCCTCGTCGAACGACGGGAACA
>JBEIIG010000061.1:0-22780 GCA_040380855.1 Acidimicrobiaceae bacterium
GCAGGTGGCTGCCTGGCACCGGGCCATGGGGGCATGCAGCGACGGGGCGTTCCACTGTGCGGCCGCAGTGGCGCCGACGATGATCGCCGGTGGCGGCGGCACCATCGTCAACATGCTCACCGAACACATCCGGCTGCACCGCCTCATCACCGGCCTGCCGGCAACGGGCTACGACAGCGCCAAGTTCGCACAGTGGCGGCTCACCGAGAGCTGGGCGAAAGAGCTCACCCCGTACGGCATCCGGGTGAACGGCATCGCCTTCGGTGCAACCGACACACCGATGCTGCGCGCCGTGTCGGCCCGCATCGCCGACGCCGGCATGCAGGCTGCCGACATGGCCGACGCCGTGCTGGCCATCATCGACCAGGGCCCCTCCGGACCCACCGGTCAGGTGTGGGACATCGGCTTCACCGGAACCACTCGCGCCGACAGCCTCGCCCAGATCGCCGCTATCCGGGCCTGACGGCGCCGGCAGTCGCGCCCGTCAGGCGTCTCCGGTCAGGCGTTGACGACCAGCCATGCGATGAGGCCATCGCCCACAAGCGCGATGCCAGCCACGATCAGCACCCACGAGGCGATCTTGCGGCGGTTCTTCAGCACCCACGACGTCTTGTCGGTGAGCTTGCGGTGCGTCTCGATCGAGCGGGTGGCGAACAGCAGGATGCTCAGCGGGATACCGGTCGCGAACACCGTGTAGAACCCGAGGGCACCCATGCGGCCACTGAACGACAGGCTGGCAGAGGCCAAGGCCATCGACGCGAGGAACGGGCCCTGATAGTCGGCCAGCACCAGGCCGGCGACGAAGGCCTTGCGCGGTGCCAGGTCGCGCAGCTTCTCGAGCGACGGTGGCACGTCGGGCGAAGGTTTGCGTGGCGGCCGGCGCAGCCGCAGACCCACCAGCACGAGCGCGACACCGAACGCGATCTTCACGATGATCAGCGACCGGCCCGTGCTCGATGACGAGTCAACCGTTCCGCCCACCAACAGGCTGGCACCGATGAGCACGGTCGACTCGACGAGGAAGGCACCCGCCACGAATGCCCACCCGTTGCGCTTCGGCTCGTTGCCGGTCATCACCAACAGCAGACCCATCAGCGTGATCGGCTGCGTTCCGCTGATCAGACCGCACACCACCAGCGTGCGGGCGAGCTCACCCATGACGGACCGGGTGACGGGGCATCGTGTTCACGCTGCGATGGTAGGTGGTGCGCAGCGGCGGATCCGCCACCCTGGTGAGGTGACCCTCCTCGCCGCTCAGGCGGCCGGCTCGGTGGGTCCCATCGACCAGCGGATGAGTTGCGTCACCATCTGGCCCGCCGGGCGCAGCACGACGGCTTCGCTCACCGGGAGCAACGGCAGACGCAGGGGCCAGCGTGTCCAGGCGGGCAGCAGCGCCACGGCGGCCCCCGCCAGCAGCAGGTACGGGCCCCGCGCCGGCAACGGCAGGGGCGGCTCGAGCAGCAGGAAGCGGGCCGCGTCGCGCGCCTCGCGTGTGCTGGCGAGTTCGGGTCGGAAGTCGCGCAGTTCGCCTCGCAGATCGCGGACCGAACGGGGTGGATCGTTCACGCCCAGTTTCTGCGCAACGAGGCCCACGTCGTGCACGTAGCGGTCGGCCTCGGCCGGGGTGAGTGGCCGTCGACCGTATCGCTGGTACGCAGCGAGGAAACTGTCGATCTCGGCGATGTGCACCCAGCGCAGCAGGTGCGGGTCGTTGGCGGCGTACGGGCGGCCATCGGAGGCCGTGCCCACGACACGCTCGTGCACGCGGTGCACCACCGCCACCGCCTGTTCGGCCACGGGGATGGGCCCGAACGTGGTGGCCGCAAGGAACTCGGCGGTTCGCTGGAGGCGGCCCCACGGGTCGTGCCGGTAGTCGGAGTGCTGCGCCACGCCCGCCATGGCCAGTGGGTGCAACGACTGCAGCAGCAACGCGCGCAGCCCGCCGACGAACATCGATGCGTCGGCATGCACCAGTCGCACCGGGCTGTCGGGCGAGAACCAGCGCGGGCCCGGAGCCAACATGATGGCCTCGGTCTTCGCGTCGGCCTGATCGCCGATGACTCGCGAGCGGATCTGCTCGGCGAGCCAGGCGCGGGCAGGATCAGTCGACGGCATGGGCCCGCAGATCGGCCAACGACGAGTACTCGAGCGCCGACACGTGGGTCGATGAGAGCCGCACCCTCGGAGCTGCGCCTGCCTCGAACGCCTCCTGCCAGCGGGCGGCACACAAGCACCACTGGTCGCCCGCCTTCAGCCCAGCGAAGCCGTACTGCGGCATCGGGGTCGACAAGTCGTTGCCCACGCTCTTGGAGAAGACCAAGAACTCATCGGTCATCACGGCACACACCACGTGCATGCCCGGATCGTCGCCCCGGTTCTCGCAGCACCCGGTGCGGTAGTAGCCGGTCATCGGGTCGTACGAGCAGGGCTGCAGTTCGTCGCCCAGCACGTTGATCTGGTTCATGCCCCCATCGAACCACGCCTGAGACGCTGCGGCCAGCCGGGGCACGTAGCCTGCCCCCATGCTCGAACCTGCAATCCGCGATTTCGCCCGAGGCAAGCACTTCGGAACCATCTCGTTCCACCTCCCCGATGGCCAGATCGGAACCCACGTCATGTGGGTCGACGCCGACGACGACCACATCCTCATCAACACCGAGGTGCACCGGGCCAAGTACAAGGCAGTGGTTGCGAATCCGAACGTCACCGTCGCCATCTGGGACGACGCCAACGCGTACCGCTACGCCGAAGTGCGCGGCACCGTCGTGGGTGAGGTGCGTGGCCCCGAGGCCCGCGCACACATCGACGCCTGCTCGCAGCGTTACACCGGTGTCGACTACCAGGGCCAGATCGCCAGCGAACGCGTCATCCTGAAGATCGCCCCGATGCGCCAGCGGTCGCAGGGGCTCTGACCGCCCGGGCCGCGACGACAGTGCTGCGGCCTAGCTGACGCTGACGCCCAGGGCCTTGCCGATGCTGAACGTGATGACCGCAGCCGCCAGCATGATGAGCACCTGTCGCGACGCCGATTTCACACGGCTGCGTTCGGCGAACTGGCCGATCGCCCAACCGAGGCCGGCTGCAGCCACCACGCCGATGGCCACGGTGATGGCTGTGGCGGCGTTGCCCTCGCCGACGAACCAGGGGATGACGGGTAGCAGCGCGCCCATCACGAAGCAGATGAACGACAGTGCTGCGGCCTGCCATGCCGAGGGCAACTGGTTCGGATCGACACCGAACTCTTCGCGGGCGTGCACCATGAGGGCCCGCTCGGGGTCGCGCATCACATCGGCAGCAGCGAGCGCCGCCGTCGACGGTTCCATCCCATGGCTCTCGTAGATGCCGGCCAGTTCGCGCTGCTCGGCCTCTTTGTGCACGCCGAGCTCGCGCCGTTCCACCTCCATCTCGCGCACCACCAACTCGTTCTGCGCCGAGATGCTGATCCACTCGCCAGCAGCCATGCTGATGGCACCGGCCAGTGCGCCAGCGAGACCCGCCAGGCGCACCACGCTGCCGTTCACGTCGCTGCCTGCGAACCCGACGACGAGCAACACGTTCGACATCAACCCGTCGCTCATGCCGAACACCGCGGCCCGGGCCAGACCGCCTGCCACCTCGCGGTGGCCAGGATGTGCTTCGCCGATACGTGCGATCGTGTGACGGCTCATTTCGCCACCCTACCGGCAGGGTGCCGGGACGAACGTCGCTGCCGCAGGGCGTCGGCGAGTGACACACTGGTGAAAGCTCGACCTGCGACAACGGCGTCGCAGCGGAGGTGAGGAACGCGATGCGACCGACCGGTCAGTTGGGTGAGGTAGACGGCGAATGGGCTGAGGCCACGCGGGTGGCGCTCGACACGGCAGGTGTGGGCAGGGCGGTGCTCGACCGGGTGCTGCCGGCCATCCCTGCGGGCTACGACGAACTGAACGGACCCGACACCGCGGTCGTCGACCTGGCCCAGGTGGTGGCGCTCGCCGATGGCCCCGCCGACCTGTCGACCGCACTCACCCCTGCCACCGACGGAGCGGCCGGCGAATGGCGCTTCCGCGTGTACCGCGTCGGTGAGGCGATCCCCATCGCCGATCTGCTGCCGCTGTTCGACCAGCTCGGCCTGCGCGCCATCGACGAGCGCACGTTCGCCTTCGCGTTGGTCGACGAACGCCCCGTCCACCTGCACGACGTCGGTGTGCGCCTCCCCGGGGGCATCACGCTCGACGACGGGCTCGCCGCCGAACTGCGCCATGCGTTCGAGCGTCAACTGGTCGGTTCGGTGGAAGTCGACGGCTTCAACCGCCTCGTGCTCGCCGCAGGGGTGAGTGTTCGCCAGGTGGAAGTGGTGCGCGCCTACGCGCGCTACCTGCGCCAGATCGGGTTCCCGTTCAGCCAGCAGTACATCGAATCGACGGTGGTGCGCCACGGTGCCATCACCCGATTGCTCGTCGCGCTGTTCGAACTGCGGTTCCATCCCGACGGTGCCAGTGTCGACGAGACCGCGCTACGAGCCGAGATCACCGCTGCGCTCGATGCAGTGCCGAGCCTCGACGACGACCGCACCCTGCGGGCCCTGATGGCGCTGATCGACGCGACACTGCGCACCAACGTCTTCCGGCCAGGCGACGACGGCTCGCCCTACCGGCCCGTCATGTCGTTCAAACTCGACCCGGCCAAGGTGCCCGACCTGCCGCTGCCCAAGCCGATGTACGAGATCTGGGTGTGTTCGCCACGGGTGGAGGGCGTGCACCTGCGCGGCGGCCCGATCGCCCGCGGCGGTATCCGCTGGAGCGACCGGCGCGAAGACTTCCGCACCGAGGTGCTCGGGCTGGTGAAGGCCCAGATGGTGAAGAACGCCGTCATCGTCCCCACCGGCGCCAAAGGCGGCTTCGTGCCCAAGCGGCCCACCACAGGGCCCGACGAGTTCCGCGCCGAGGGCGTCGCCTGCTATCGCGAGTTCATCGCCGGCTTGCTCGACCTCACCGACAACCTCGTGGGCGGTGAGGTGGTGCCACCGCCGCACACCGTGCGACACGACGGCGACGACCCCTATCTCGTGGTGGCCGCCGACAAGGGCACTGCCACGTTCAGCGACACGGCCAACGAGATCTCGGGACGCTACGGGTTCTGGCTCGGCGACGCATTCGCGTCGGGTGGTAGCGCGGGCTACGACCACAAGGCGATGGGCATCACCGCCCGTGGCGCGTGGGAGAGCGTGCGGCGCCACGCCCGGG
Source organism: Acidimicrobiaceae bacterium (assembly GCA_040380855.1). Lineage (GTDB taxonomy): Bacteria > Actinomycetota > Acidimicrobiia > Acidimicrobiales > Ilumatobacteraceae > VFMC01. The sequence continues at coordinate 5,226 of JBEIIG010000061.1, forward strand.
CGCTCGGCAAGGACGCCGACCGCGATCCGCTCACTGTCGTGGGCATCGGCGACATGTCGGGCGACGTGTTCGGCAACGGCCTGCTGCGCTCGCCCCACGTGCTGCTCGTCGCGGCGTTCGATCATCGCCACATCTTCTGCGACCCCGACCCCGACCCTGCCGCTTCGTTCGCCGAGCGGGCCCGCTTGTTCGCGTTGCCGCGCAGCAGTTGGGCCGACTACGACACCACCCTCGTCTCGGCCGGGGGAGGCGTGTACCCGCGCACGGCGAAGAGCATCGAGCTGTCGCCCGAGATGCAACGCGTGCTCGGTGTCGATCGCAGCACGTTCACCCCGGTCGAGCTGATCTCGGCCATCCTGCGGGCACCGGTCGACCTGCTGTGGAACGGGGGTATCGGCACCTATGTGAAAGCCACAGGCGAGAGCCACGCCGACGTGGGCGATCGTGCCAACGACGGCCTGCGCGTGAACGGCAGCGAGCTCCGGTGCCGCATGGTGGGCGAAGGCGGCAACCTCGGCTTCACCCAGCGTGGACGCATCGAGTACGCGCTCGCCGGCGGTCTGGTGAACACCGACGCCATCGACAACTCGGCCGGTGTCGACTGCAGCGACCACGAGGTGAACATCAAGATCCTCCTGAACGACGTGATGGGCTCGACCGGGATGTCGATCGACGAGCGCAACGAGTTGCTCGCCTCGATGACCGACGAGGTGGGCGAGCAGGTGCTCGCCGACAACGTGGCGCAGACGCTGGCGCTGGCGATCGCCCGTCGGCAGGCCCTCGCCATGGTGAACGTGCACGCGCGCTACCTGAACGCGCTGGAGGCCGACGGCTGGATCAACCGAGCCCTCGAGTTCCTGCCCACCGACAAACAGATCGCCGAACGACAGGCAGCCGGTACCGGCCTCTCCATGCCCGAGTTCGCCGTACTGCTGGCCTACACCAAGAACGCCAACATCGATCTGCTCACCGACAGCACCCTCCCCGACGACCCGTACCTCCGCCCCGAGCTGCACAGCTACTTTCCCGTCCCGCTGAGAGAGCGCTTCGCCGTGCAGATCGATCGCCACCGACTGCGGCGCGAGATCGTGGCCACCCAAGTGGGCAACCAGATGGTGAACATCTCGGGCATCTCGTTCGACCATCGCGTGGCCGAAGACACGGGCGCCGGTGTGGTCGAGATCACCCGCGCCTGGTTGGCCATTCGCGACGTGTTCGGTGCAGCCGACCTGTGGGCGCAGATCGACGCGCTGGCCACACCCGGTGAACTGAGCGGTGTACGGGTCGATGTGCAGTTGGAGTTGTTCCTCGAACTGCGCCGCATGCTCGAACGGGCGGTGTTGTGGACACTGCGCCACCGCCGCCCACCGGTCGACATCGCCGCGCTGGTCGAACAGTTCCATGCTCCGATGGCCCGCCTCGCAGCATGCTTCGACGAGGTGCTGAGCGGCCGGATACGCGATCAGGTGTTCGCCGTCGAGGCCAGCCGCCTGGCGGCCGGCGTGCCCGAGCATCTCGCCCAGCGGTCGGCCGCCTGGCCGCTGCTGCACACGGCGTTCGACACGATCGAACTCGCCCAGCGCGAGGGTACCGACCCTGGCGACGTGGCGCGCAGCTACTGGGAGATGTTCGACGCCGTCGACGTGGGATGGCTGTGGGACGCCATCGGTGCGCTTCCGCGGAGCGACCGCTGGCAGACCCAGGCGCGGTCGGCGCTGCGCGACGACCTGCTCGCCGTACTCGCCGACCTCACCGCTGATGCCCGCGCCCTGGGCTCGGTGGCGTCATGGCGGGCCACCAACGACCGGGCGATCGCCCGCACGGGGGCGATGTTCACCGAGATCCGTCGTGCCGACCGCTTCGACATCACCGTGCTCTCGGTCGCCCTTCGTCAACTCCGCAACCTCGCCCTCACCACGCACCGCCCCGCCTGACCCCCGCCCCTCCCTTCTCCCCCCGGTTACGGCGTTTGTGAGCGGAGCCGGGTTGTGGTGGGGGTTCGCTCACAAACGCAGGGTGAGGTGGCGGTCGGGTCTCGGCGTTTGTGAGCGGAGCCGGGTTGTGGTGGGGGTTCGCTCACAAACGCGGCGGGAGGGGGTGGGGCGTGGGAGGTAGCGTTGCTCGGGTCATGGATGCTCCCCGATTCCGCTTCGCGCCGTCGCCCACCGGGTCGTTCCACATCGGTGGCGCCCGCACCGCCCTCATGAACTGGGCGCTCGCCAAGCGACTGGGCGGCACGTTCATCCTGCGCATCGAAGACACCGACGAGGCCCGCAACCGGCCGGAATGGACCGAGGGCATCATCGAGGCGCTCGCCTGGTTGGGCATCAGCAGCGACGACCCGGCGTTCGAAGGCCCGTACTTCCAGAGCCAGTACGCCCGACAGCACGTCGACGCGGCGCACCGACTGTTCGAGACCGGGCACGCCTACTACTGCGACCTCACCCCCGAGCAGATCCAAGAGCGCGCCAAGGCCGAGGGCACGCAGGGCTACGGCGGTTGGTCGCGTGATGCCGACCTCGGCCCGGGGCCCGGCCGCGTGTTGCGGTTCCGGGTACCTGCAGGCGCCACCACCGTGCATGACGCCGTGCGCGGCGAGGTGCAGTTCGACAACGCCACGATCGAGGACTTCGTGTTGCTGCGCGGGAACGGCTCGCCCATGTTCCTGCTGGCCAACGTGGTCGACGACCTGACGATGCGCGTGAGCCACGTCATCCGCGCCGAAGAGCACCTGCCGAACACGCCGAAGCAGCAGATGATCTGGGAAGCGCTCGGCCACGCCGCGCCCACCTGGGCCCATGTACCGGTGCTGGTGAACGAGCAGCGCAAGAAGATCTCCAAGCGTCGCGACAAGGTGGAGCTCTAGAGCTACCGCGACGAGGGCTACCTCGCCCCGGCGATGGTGAACTACCTGATGACCCTCGGCTGGTCGCCTCGGGGCGGCAGCGAGATCGTGCCGTGGCAGGTGATCGAAGACGAGTTCCGCCTCGAGGACGTGAACCACTCGCCGGCCTTCTTCGACCTGAAGAAACTCGCTGCGTTCAACGGCGAGTACATCCGCGCGATGACACCCGACGAGTTCGCCGCAGCTGCCGAGCCGTGGCTGGCACAGTGGCGATCCGCCCACCCGAACGCGGTGTGGGACCAGCAGCGATTCCTCGCCATGGCCCCGTTCGTGCAGCCACGCGCCACCACGTTGTCGGAAGCGCCGGGTGTGGTCGACTTCCTGTTCCTTCCCGACCCCGAGTTCGACGAGGCGAGCCTCGCCAAAGCGCTCGCCACCGAGGGCGCTGGCGCGCTCGTGGCCGACAGCATCGAGGCGTTCGCCACCTGCACCTGGCAGGCCGACGCGATCAACACAGCCTTCACCGCGGTGGCCGAGCGCCACGGACTGAAGATGGGCAAGGCCCAGGCGCCCGTGCGCGTGGCGGTCACCGGTCGCACCGTCGGCCCGCCGCTGTTCGAATCACTCGAGCTGCTCGGGCGCGACGAAACCCTGCGGCGCCTGCGTGCGCTGCCGGCGGGTGTGCACGTGCCGTGAGCACCTGGCACGCCGACGAAGGTGGTGCTGTCGCCGATCCCACCGCGGTCGCCGACCCCACCCCGGTCGCCGGTATCCCCATCGTTGGCCCGCCGCGTCGGTGGCTGAGGCGACTCGTCGTCGGAACCCTGCTGGTGGTGCTGTTGCTGGCGGGCTATTGCGGCGTCACGCTGTACCAGGTGCACCACACCGGGCGCACCGACCAGGCGCGCGTGGTCGACGCCATCGTCGTGATGGGCGCTGCCCAGTACGACGGGCGGCCCTCGGCCCAGCTGCGAGCGCGGCTCGATCACGCCGCCGACCTGTGGCGCTTCGGGCTCTCGCCGGTCGTCGTCGTCACCGGCGGCAAGCAACCCGGCGATCGCTTCACCGAGGCCGAGGCATCCACCGCCTACCTGATGGAACGCGGCGTACCCGCCGACGCGATCATCGCCGAGAACACCTCGCGCACCACCTACGACTCGCTTGTGGGCGTGCGCAGTCTGCTCGCGGAACGAGGCCTCTTCACGGTGTTGATCGTCAGCGACCCGTTCCACCTGTTGCGCAGTCGGCTGATCGCCGAGGAGGTGGGCCTCACCGCCTACACCTCGCCCACACCCACCACGGTGGTCACGGGCGGGCGCGCCTGGCAGCGCGAGTTCGAGGAGGCGGCGGGGGTGGCGCTGGGCCGGATCATCGGCTTCGATCGACTGGTCGCCCTCACTGGGTGATCTCACAGGCGGTGGCGGCCCGCTACCGTGCGCATCATGATCATTCTCGGCATCATCGGTTTCGGCATCCTCATCGGCGCAGCAGCGCAGTTCATCGTCGGTCGTTCGTCGCAGGGCGTCGACTGGGGTCTGGCCCTGGCGGCGGGTCTGATCGGCTCGTTCGTGGGCGGGTTGCTGATCAGCCTGATCGCTGGCGACGGCCTCGCGCTGAAGCCCAGCGGTGTCATCGGCTCGATCGCCGGCGCCGTGATCGTGACGGGTGTCTGGCAGTGGAAGCGCAACAAAGATGCAGCTGCGTCGCGTGCGGCTGCCAAGGCCGCCGCTCGTTCGGGTCGCCATCGCTGACCCGACCGAGTGGGGAGGCACCGACGGGGTTGGTACACTCGCCGGTCGATACCTCCGGGGTAGCCGGTGGGGTGTGGTGTAACTGGCAACACAGCAGATTCTGGTTCTGTTATTCAGGGTTCGATTCCTTGCACCCCAACTCGACACGAACGCCGGCCTGCGGGCCGGCGTTCGGCGCATCTGGCCCCATGCCGCGGCAGCTGCGCCGGTTGGTGCCGATGCGCCGGGTTGGTAGTGTGCTGGGGCTGCTCGGCCCGTTCGTCTAGAGGCCTAGGACACCACCCTCTCAAGGTGGCGGCACGGGTTCGAATCCCGTACGGGCTGCAAATGAAAGTCCAGGTCAGGGCCACTCCTCGGAGTGGCCCTCCTGCTTTCCCCTCCCGGTTGCCAACGGCGTGTGGATGTACACACGGGGCTCGCACCTGAAGGGCTTCATTCGGCAGCGGGGCGACGCGACGGAGTTGGTCGCGGCGGTGAGGTCGGGTGCTCAGGCCCCGATGACGGCGAACCAGCGGCCTTCGTTATCGGGGAACGCGAACGACGCGATGCCGGAGTGCTCGCCCAGTTCAGTTGCTGGCACTCCCTTGGCGACGAGTTGGGCGCGGGTTGCGGCGAGATCGTCCACCCGGAAGGCGATCGACGGTGTTGCCAGATCGAGGCCGTTGGGGTTGTCCTTCATGAGCGCCAGCGGAACCAACTCGAAGGCGAAGTCCTGATCGGGAAAGCCGACCTGCACGATGGAGAACGGTCCGGCGTGTTGGCGACCCTTTTCGACCATGCCGACCTGCTCGGTCCAGAACTGCAGACATGACGCCTCGTCGGTCACGTACAGCACCACATATCCGACTTTCATGAGTTCCTCCCGGCGTCTGGTGGCGATGAGTGTAGAGACCGCCACACGCACGATGAGGGTTCGATCTCTCGGGCTGGCATCGACGGGCCGGTCGTCATCTACGTGATGGAGGTCGACGACATCGAGGCCTCCCGCGCCGAGAACGTGCAGTCGGAGCATCCGATCGACATCGACCACCAGCGCGTGATGAGCGAAGCGATCGGCGAGCCGTTACCGCTGCAACTGCTGCTCGACCTCCACCCGTGACACGAACCGTCGGAGGCCCCCGCAGAGGGCCACTTGCCGTTCTCGGAGCCGGTCAGCGGATCACTCGGCCCCAGGTGACGGCGCTCTGCAGGAGCAGCAGCGCTGCGCCGTCTTTCGCCTTCCAGGCCGACATCGTGCCGCTGCCGAGCCGTGTGCGGTGCAACACCGGATAGGTGGTGATCAACTCACCGAGGCGAGCCGGTGGTACCCACATCAGCCCGCACCCGCCGCCGCATCCGCAGCGGTCCCACACCAGGGTCGCTCCGGCCTCGATCATCTGACGGGCCTCGACGGGAATCACCTCGTCGTCGACCTCGGTGAACACCCGGCCGACCCGGTCGCGGAACGAGCCGTTGGCCTGCACACCGGGGTGCCACGGGGCTCGCTTGCGCCGCTTCGGTCGCGGTGTCGCCAGATCGGCGGTCGATGCCACATCGACCGCATCGTGCTCGCCCGATGCGGCGATCGGCGTCGCGTCGACAGCAGCGTGTTCGCCCGATGCGGCGATCGGCGTCTCGTCGCCGCCGGGAGGACGATGCGGGCCGTGGGGCCGGTAGAGCGCCATCAGCTCCGTCGCTGGATGTTGGCCCACTCGTCGCGCAGTCCGACGGTGCGGTGGAACAGCATCGGCGTACGCGGGTCGTGCGCGAAGTAGCCGAGTCGTTCGAACTGCACCACCTGCGCACGTGCCGTGTCGGCGAGGGCAGCCTCGACCTTGCACTCGGCGATCAGTTCGAGCGAGTTGCGGTTCAGGTCGTCGAAGGCCTCGCCGGTGCGTTCGCCCGGCACCTCGGCGCTGAACAAGCGGTCGTAGAGCGCCACGGTTGCATCGATGGCGTGCTCGGCCGACACCCAGTGGATGGTGGCTTTCACCTTGCGACCGTCGGGCGCGTTGCCGCTGCGGGTGTCGGGGTCGTACGTGCACTGCACCGACTCGACCTCACCGTCGGCTCCCAGCGTGAACCCCGTGCAGCGCAGGAAGTACGCGCCGCGCAGGCGCACCTCTTTGCCCGGCGACAGGCGGAAATACTTCGGTGCCGGCTCGGCCATGAAGTCGTCGCGCTCGATGTACAGGGTGCCGGTGAGCGGGACCGAGCGCGTGCCGTCGTCGGGGTTCTCGGGGTTGTTCCCCAACTCGACGTGCTCGACATGACCGGCGGGCCAGTTGGTGATGTCGATCCGCAACGGCCTCAGAACGGCCATCCGGCGCAGCGCCGTGCGGTTCAACTCGGCGCGCACGAACGACTCGAGCAACTCGATCTGGTGGCGGCTGTTGGTGCGCGACACCCCGATGAAGGAACAGAACTCGCGGATGGCAGCGGCGGGGTAACCGCGGCGGCGCAGCCCGCGCAGCGTGGGCAGGCGCGGGTCGTCCCAGCCGTCGACCACGCCGTCGGCGACCAAGGTGGCCAGACGGCGCTTCGAGGTGACGGTGTGGGTGAGTTCGAGGCGAGCGAACTCGGTCTGGCGCGGCTGGTAGCCGGGTAGCGGGAGGTGTTCGAGGTACCAGTCGTAGAGCGGTCGGTGGCTGTCGAACTCGAGCGTGCACAACGAGTGGGTGACCCCCTCGATGGCGTCGCTCTGTCCGTGTGCCCAGTCGTAGGTGGGGTAGATCACCCACTGGTCGCCGGTGCGGTGGTGGTGCTGACGGCGGATGCGATACATCACCGGATCGCGGAACTGCATGTTCTCGTGCTGCATGTCGATCTTGGCCCGCAGCACGCGTGCCCCGTCGGCGAACTCGCCGGCCCGCATGCGCCGGAACAGGTCGAGGTTCTCGTCGATACCGCGGGTGCGGAACGGGCTCTCGATACCGGGTTTGCCGTATCCACCGCGCTGAGCCGAGATGGTGTCGCCGTCCTGGTCGTCGACATAGGCCAGACCGCGCTCGACGAGGTGTTCGGCCCACTGGTAGAGCTGCTCGAAGTAGTCGGAGGCGTACAGCACCGGCTGAGGCACCTCGAAGCCCAACCACCGCACGTCGTCGATGATCGCTTCGACGTACTCGACGTCTTCGGTGTCGGGGTTGGTGTCGTCGAGCCGAAGGTTGCAGCGGCCACCGAACTCGGCTGCGATGCCGAAGTCGATGCAGATGGCCTTCGCGTGCCCGATGTGCAGGTAGCCGTTGGGCTCGGGTGGGAAGCGGGTCTGCACCCGACCCCCGAACGTGCCCTGCTCGAGATCGGCGCGCACCAGGTCGCGTACGAAGTCGGATGCCGACGCGTCGGCCTGGGGTTCGGGGTGCTCGGAAGGCGACATGGTGCCTGCGACGCTAGCAACCAGGCGCTGGGCCCGCCGGATGGAGTCCGGCGGCGACGCCCGCTCAGGCCTTGTTCGGCTGACGCAGGTGACCGAACGACGGCCAGCTGCCCTGGTGACGGATCAGCTCGTCCTCGAGTTCGTTCAGCGGCAGCGGCGGGCAGAACAGGTAGCCCTGGGCCTGGTCGATGCCGATGCTCGCCATCACCTCGCACTCGCGGACCGTCTCGATGCCTTCGGCGACCACGACGTGGCCGAGGGCCGCAGCGAGCTGGCGGATCGCGCGCACCACACCGGCACGGTTCTCGTCGAGATCGCACCCGCTGGTGAGCGAGTGGTCGACCTTCACGATCGACACAGGAAGCGCCAGCAACTGGCCGAGCGACGAGTAGCCGGTGCCGAAGTCGTCGACTGCCAGACGCACCCCGGCAGCGCCGAGGCGACGGAACGTAGCGGCCACCCGGTCGATATCGGTGAGCCGGTGGCTCTCGGTCAGCTCGATGATCAGGTGTTGCGCGGGCAGACCCTCACAGGCCATCAGCTGGCTGATGTCGGCGACGAGGTCTTCGCGCACGATGTGCAGCGCCGAGATGTTCACCGCCGCATCGGCGCCCTTCAGCACCGGATGGTCACGCCAGCGCTGCAGCGCGGAGCTGGCGTGGCTGAGCATCTGACGACCGATGTCGCCGACCACACCGATCTCCTCGGCCAGGGGGATGAACACCGAGGGCGGCACGTATCCGCCGGGGGTCGCCTCCCAGCGGGCCAGGAACTCGACCCACGCCACCCTGCCGGTCGACATCTCGATCACCGGCTGGCCCCAGGCCTCGATCTGCTTCGACCGGATCGCCTTGCGCAGCGCCAGTTCGAGGCCGCTGCGTTCGGTGAGCTGCGCCTTCAGGCTGGTGTCGAACACCACGGCCTGCCGACGACCGTTGCGCTTGGCGTGGGCGAGCGCCTTGTCGGACTCGTGCACGAGGCGGTGCACATCGGCGTCGTGGCGGTTGACGTGTGTGATGCCCACGCTGGCCGACACGTAGACGTCGTCGGTGACGAGGTGGAACGGCTCTTCGAGAGTGCTGATGATGCGCTCGGCGAGCTTCGCCGTCGCCACGGGGGTGATCTCGCGGAAGATCAGCACGAGGAACTCGTCGCCGCCGAGACGACCCACCACGTCATCGGGTCGAACGGTCGACCGCAGACGCTGTGCAGCCTCGGCCAGGAGGGCATCACCGGCGAGGTGGCCGAAGCGGTCGTTGACCTCTTTGAAGTGGTCGAGGTCGATGAACATCGCCGTCGTCGACTGGGCACTGTGGTCGGCGGTCCGCCGCGCCTCTTCGGCAAGGCTCAGCAGGCCGGCGCGATTCGGGAGACCGGTGAGTGGATCGTGGTTGGCCTCCCACTCGGCTCGCTCGGCCTGCGCCCTGGTGCCTTCACGCAGGCGGACGAGCTCGATCAGCACCCGAGCAGTGCTGGCGTTGTCGCGTCCGACGATGGCGAGGAAGCACACCGAGCCGACTGCGAGCAGCAGTTCGCCGTTCACGAGGAAGCCGGCGCTACCGAGGAGCCACATCGGCACGAGGACGGCCATCGACAACCGGCTGAGGCCCCAGGCCCCCGTGAGCGTTCCTGCGCTCACGGCGAACATGAGGGCCAAGCAGAGCACCAGGTATTCGGCGCTGGGCTCGGCCGGCCCGAGCCAGGGGGCGACGCCCCAGAGGACACCGGCCAGGGCATGCGCCACGGCACACATCATCGGGAGGCCGAAGCGGTCGAGCCGACGGCTGAAGACGGGCAGCGACACCGATGCGGCGAGCATCATCGAGATGCCGAAGCAGGCGCCGAGCCAGGCGCCGAGCAGGCCGTGGGGCAGGTTCGACCAGGCGATTGCGGCGAACAGCGTGCCGCCGATGAGGTTGCCCACCGGGGCCACCCACCGACTCGACCTGTAGAACTGGAACAACTGTGCGCGAACCGCCTCAGCCGAGGCGGACTCGTCCACACGAGGTCCGGTGACGAACGATTCGTCGATCAATCGTGCCTGCTCACTCACGGCGGTGACTGTCCGTGGTCATCCCACCTCACGCACGAAACCTGCCGGATGTGCACGGACGAACCGAATCGCGAGCCGGGCGGCCGCCGCGCCTAGGGTCGCGAACGACACGCGATCCGCCGGAGGGGGAGGGAGAACAGATGGGAGTCATCGACCGACTCGATCTGTCGCAGCGTCTCGAACGCGCCGACTACGAGCGCCGTCTCACCGACGGCCAGCGTCGGTTGCTGCAACTCCGCCTCCATCTCGGCGGCGAACTGGGCGATGGCCAGGTCGGGCCCGGCTTGCTGGTGCTGTTCGAGGGCCCCGACGCGTCGGGCAAGGGCGGTGCGATCAAGACGATCGTCGGGCACCTCGACCCGCGGCACTACACGGTGATGAACTACTCGGCCCCGACCGCACGCGAGAAGCGGCACCATTTCCTCTGGCGGTTCTACCGCGAACTCCCGGGCCTCGGGGGGATGGCCGTGTTCGACCGCAGTTGGTATGGCCGCGTGCTCGTCGAGCGGATCGAGGGCTATGCCACCAAGGCCGAATGGCAGCGGGCCTACAAGGCCATCCGCGACTTCGAGGAGTCGCTGGTGCTGGAAGGCGTGATCCTCGTGAAGTTCTGGATGCAGGTGAGCGACGACGAGCAGCTCGCCCGGTTCAACGCACGGGCCGCCGACCCGTTGAAGCGCTGGAAGCTCACCGACGAGGACTGGCGCAACCGCGAGAAGAACAGCCTGTACGTGGCAGCGGCCGAGGACATGTTCGCCAAGACCTCGCGCCCCATCGCGCCGTGGGACGTGATCGCTGCCGAACAGAAGCGCTTTGCCCGCATCGCCGTGCTCGAGACACTGAACCGGCGGATCGAAGAGGGGATGGCCAGCCACGGCCTCGACGTACCGGCACTGTCGGATCTGGATGTGAGTGATGACTGATTCATCCCTACCGCCCCGTCGCGAGGTCGCCCCCGGCTATCGCGAGCAGCTCGAACTCGGGTACGTGTTCGGCAGCGTGCTCACGTTCGCCCAACGCCCGCTGGTGACCGAACCCGAACAACTCGCCGCATGGCGGCCCGATGTGGCCGTGCTCGGGGCACCGTTCGACCTCGGCACCTCGAACCGGCCCGGCGCACGGTTCGGGCCGCGCGCACTGCGCACCGACGCCTACGAACCGGGCACCTACCACCTCGACCTGGAGCTCGAGGTCTTCGACTGGCTGGAAGTGGTCGACGTGGGCGACGCCTACTGCCCGCACGGCATGGTGCGCGAGAGCCTCGACAACATCGGGGCCAAGGTGGCCTCGGTGGTGCAACACGGCATCATCCCCATCACCATCGGCGGCGATCATTCCGTCACCTGGCCCGCCGCGACCGCTGTGGCCGAGCACTTCGGCTTCGGCCGCGTCGGTATGGTGCACTTCGACGCCCACGCCGACACGGCCGACGCCATCGACGGCAACCTCGCCAGTCATGGCAGCCCGATGCGGCGCCTCATCGAGAGTGGCGCCATTCCCGGTCGCAACTTCGTGCAGATCGGCCTGCGCGGCTACTGGCCCGGCCCCGACGTGTGGCAGTGGATGGGCGAGCAGGGCATGCGCTGGCACCTGATGGACGAGGTGCACCGCCGTGGGCTCGACGCCGTGCTCACCGACGCCATCGCCGAGGCGATGGACGGGGTCGACCACCTCTATGTGAGCGTCGACATCGACAGCCTCGACCCGGCTTACGCGCCAGGGACGGGCACCCCCGAACCGGGTGGCATCACGTCGGCCGACCTCTTGCGAGCCATGCGCCGCCTCGCGATGGAGACCCCGCTCGTCGCGTTCGACGTGATGGAGGTGGCCCCCGCCTACGACCACGCCGATTGCACGGTGAACGTCGCCCACCGGTTGATCATGGAGGTCCTGTCGGGCCTGGCCTGGAAGAACCGCGAAGCGGGTCGACCGAACGTGAGCCCGGCCTCAGGCCGGTGAGCCGAACTGGCGATCGCCGGCATCGCCCAGACCGGGCACGATGAAGGCGTGCTCGTTCAGCCGCTCGTCGACCGCGGCGGTGTAGATGGCCAGGTCGAGGCCGGCCTGTTCGAGCACGGCGATGCCCTCGGGGGCTGCCAGCACGCACACGACGATGATGGTGCCGGTGGCGCCGCGTTCGAGCAGCAGCTGGCAGGTGTGGGCGAGCGAACCACCGGTGGCGAGCATCGGGTCGAGCACGATGCACTGCCGCCCGGCCAGCGTCTCGGGCAGCTTGTTCACGTACTGCTTGGGCTGGAACGTGGTCTCGTCGCGGGCCACACCGATGAAGCCCACATCGGCGTTGGGCAGCAGCTCCTGGGCGGCATGCAGGAAGCCGAGGCCGGCGCGCAGCACGGGCACCACGATGGGCTGCGAGCTGAGCGCCGCCCCGTCGGTCTCGGTGAGCGGGGTGGTGACCCGTACCGGATGGGTGGGCAGATGGCGGGTGGCCTCGGCGATCAGCAGCACGCCGATGCGTTCGAGTTCCTGCCGGAACAACGCATTCGGCGTGGAGACATCGCGCACACGGGTGAGCGAGTCGGCGATGAGCGGATGATCGACGTGATGGACGACGACGGGCATGCGCCGAGTGTGCCAGATCGTGGCAGGTGTGCCGTCAATCGACGAGTGGATGGGGGTCAGCCGGCAGCGCGCAATGCCGCGTAGCCCGGCTTGACGACCCCGTTGATGATGTCGAGCCGCTCGGGAAACGGCGCGAACGCACTCTTCATCGCGTTGATCGTGGCCCACTCGATGTCGGCCAGACCCCATCCGAACGCCTCGTGCAGTTGGGCGAACTCCTGAGTCATCGAGGTGGCACTCATCAGCCGGTTGTCGGTGTTCACCGTCACCCGGAAGCGAAGGCGGCGGAGCATGCCGATGGGATGCTGGGCGATCGACGCACACACCCCGGTGTTCACGTTCGAGGTGGGGCACAGTTCGAGTGGGATGCGTCGGTCGCGTACGTACGCGGCCAGACGACCGAGTTGCTCGTCGCCCTCGGGACCGGTGATGTCGTCGACGATGCGTACCCCATGGCCGAGCCGTTCGGCACCGCAGAACTGCACGGCCTCCCAGATGCTGGGCAGGCCGAACGCTTCACCGGCATGGATGGTGGCATGGAAGTTCTCTCGCTGCACATAGTGGAACGCGTCGAGGTGTCGGGTGGGTGGGTAGCCGGCCTCGGCCCCGGCGATGTCGAAACCCACCACGCCACGGTCGCGCCAGCGCACGGCCAGTTCGGCGATCTCGAGGCTGCGTGCCGCGGTCCGCATGGCCGAACAGATGAGGTAGACGACGATGCCGGTCTCGGCGCGACCGCGGGCAAAGCCGTCGAGCATGGCCTGCACCACCTCGTCGAGGGTGAGACCTGCTTCGGTACACAGTTCGGGAGCCATGCGCACCTCGGCGTACACCACGCCGTCGGTGGCCAGGTCGACGGCGCACTCGTACGACACGCGCTCGATGGCGTCGCGGTGCTGCATCACCCCCACCGTGTGGGCGAACGTCTCGAGGTACAGCACGAGGTCGTTGCGTTTGGCGCCACGGTTGAACCAGGTTGCCAGTGCCGCGACGTCGTGGGTGGGCAAATTGCGGTAGCCGAACTCGTCGGCCAGTTCCACCACCGTGGCGGGGCGCAGGCCTCCGTCGAGGTGGTCGTGCAACAGCACTTTGGGGGCGCGGCGCAGCAGATCGGTCGGTAGCGGTGTCGTCGGCGCGGTGGTCATGCCGTTGCCCCCACCTGCTGCAGGGTGCGCAGCGGCAGGTCGGCCGGGCGCTGCAACCAGTTCCACGCGGGGTACTGCGCGGTGGCGTCGATGCAGTGCACCGAGTAGGCGTGGCGGCTGCGCGGCGAGCGGTTCACATCGCTCCAGTGCGGCAGCAGCCCGTGCAGCACCACCAGGGTGCCGGCGGGCACCTCGAGCGGCACCAGGGCGGCAGGCTCGGGCAACGGCGTAGCGTCGAGCACGTCGAACACGGTGCCGTCGTCGTCGGTGGCGCCGGCTCGTTTGAACACCTTGCGCAGGCTGGTGCGGTGCCCGCCCGGTGCGGCCCACAGGCAACCGTTGTCGATGGTGGCGTCCTCGAGCGCAAACCAGAAACCGGTCACGCTGAGCGGCTCGGTGTAGAGGAACGTGGCGTCCTGGTGGCAGCCCACCTCACCGCCGATGAGCGGCTGCTTGAAGAGGTACATGCTCTGCAGCGCATGTGCCTGGGCGAGGCCGAGGTCGGTGGCCACCGCGGCGAGGTCGGCGGTGTAGGTGAATGCCTCGAACGCCGGGTCGAGGTCGTGCATGGCGTGGCCGATCTTGTTGATGCTCAGCCGTTTGTCGTGGCGCAGTTCGCCGGCCTCGTCGAACGCTTCCTCTTCGAAGAAGCACCAGATGCCACCACCCGACGACAAGAAGTTGCGGTCGCTCGCTCGCTCCTGTTCGTCGGTGGTGAACACCGTGCGGCGCTCGTCGGGCTCGAACGCATCGACGATGGCCTCTGCGGCATCGCGGAGCGAGCGGCACGCCTCGGGCCCGGCCATGTCGGGCACCACCAAGAAGCCATCGCGGTGGTATTGCTCGATCTGTGCGTCGCTGAGCGCCCGTCCCATGGCACCAGCGTAGGCGGCGGCTGCCGTGGCGGCACCGGCGCTGCCTATCCTGGCCCGATGGAACTCACCGTCCTCGGCAACACGGTCCGCCACGCCATCGAACACGTCGAGGTGTTCCCGGCGCCGCAGCACGTCACCACGGTGCGGTTCACCACCGACGAGCTGCAGTCGATGTGCCCGGTCACCAGCCAGCCCGACCTGTCGAGCGTGGTCATCGAGTACGCGCCCGAACTGTGGTGCGTCGAATCGAAGAGCCTGAAGTTGTACCTGTGGGGTTTCCGCGACCGGGCGGTGTTCGCCGAGGCGCTCACCGCCGAGATCGCGGCAGAGATCATGGCCACCGCCCAGCCGCACGAGGTCACCGTCACCCTCACCCAGCGGCCCCGCGGCGGGATCGAGGTACAAGCGGTCGCTCACCTCACCCGCTGAGGTCCGCCCGCCCGGCCATCCTTCGCCCGCCGCCATCCGGCGTTTGTGAGCGGGCCCGGGTTGTGGTGGGGGTTCGCTCGCAAACGCGGGCGGGTTGGCGGGCGGTGATGCGGCGTTTGTGAGCGGGGCCGGGTTGTGGCGGGGGTTCGCTCACAAACGCCTCATGCGGGCGGCGGGCGGGTTCGGGCGGGCGGCCGGCGGGTTCGGGCGGGTGGCTGCGGGCGGGGGTCAGTGGCTGTCGCCGGGACGATAGGGCTGGCCGGCGTGGGCGGGTGGCCGCAACTGCTGGCTGGCACCGGCCAGCACGAGCAGGGTGACGATGTACGGCGTCGCGGCCAGCCAGTCGTTGGGCACCTCTTCGATGGTGGCGAACGCAACAGCGGCGATGGCCACACCCGCAGCGGCGATGGTGGCGCCCACGGGCCGCTTGTTCATCACTGCGGCGATCATCACGAACGAGGCCAGAATGGCCGCCACGAGGAACAATGCCGGCACGTTCTTCGCGTCGCGGAAGCGCAGCGCCTCGGCGAAGCCGAACAGGCTGGCCCCCGACAGCACGCCCAGCGGCCGCCAGTTGCCGAAGATCGTGGTGGCGAGGCCGATGTAGCCGCGGCCGGCGATCTGGCCCTGCCGGTAGGTGCTGGTGAACACGCACGACAGATAGGCGCCGCCGAAACCGGCGAGGGCGCCGCTGACGGCCATCGCCTGGTAGCGGATGCGGACGATGTTCACGCCCAGGCTCTCGCCGGCCTGCGGTGACTCGCCCGACGAACGCATGCGCAGACCCCAGCGAGTGCGCCACAGCAGCCAGGCGGTGAGTGGCACGAAGGCGAGAGCGAGCAGGGTGGGCAGGTACACATCGCTCACGACACCGCGCACCAGGCCGGCCAGGTCGGGGATGAGCGGGATGTTGTGGCGCTGCTCGAGCCAGCCCAGGATGTCGGGGCTGCGCCACGAACCGATGCGGCCGCCGGCCAGGAACGGCATGTCGAACTCGCCGTAGCCGCCCTTGCCGGTGGGCGACTGGCTCTCGCCGCCGCCCTGCTGGCCCTTGAAGAAGATGATCGACATGTATTCGGTGATGCCGGCAGCGAGGATGTTGATGGCGATACCCGACACGACGTGGTCGACGTTGAACCGCACCGTTGCCACGGCGTGCAACAGGCCACCGATGGCGCCACCCACCACGGCGAGGCCGATACCGGCCCACGAGCCCCAGTGCCAGGCGCCGAACCCACCGAGCCACGAGCCGAGGATCATCATGCCCTCGATGCCGATGTTCACGATGCCCGCCCGCTCGGCCCACAGGCCGGCCAGGCCGGCGAGCAGGATGGGTGTGGCCACCCACATGGTCGACGAGATGGTGCCCGAACTGGTGAGGTCGTCGGCACCGGTGATGATGCGGGCGATCGACAGCACCAACATGAGGCCGAGGCCGGCGATGAGCAGGCGGGTGGCCGGCGACGCGGCCCGGTAGCGGGCGAAGAGGTCCTTCAAAGCGCTCACGCGGCCACCGCCACCTGAGCGTGCTGCGCCTCGAGCAGTGCGGCCGCTTTGCGTTGGATGCGCCGGTCGTCCCAGCGCTTCACCGCCGCGTTGATGATGACGACGGCCAGCACGATGATGCCCTGCATGATCGTGACGATCTCTTTGGGGATGTCGATCAGCTGCAACTTGCCCGACGCCTCACCGAGGAAGCCGAACAGCATCGCCGAGAAGAAGATGCCGAGCGGGTGGTTGCGGCCCAGCAGCGCCACGGCGATGCCGTTGAAGCCCTGCTGCTCGGCCAGGTTGTTCTGGTAGGCGTGCACGTCGCCCAGCAGGGCGCGCATGCCCACCAGGCCGGCGAGGGCGCCCGACATCAGCATGGCCACGGTGACCATGCGCTTGGGGTTCACGCCGGTGACCCGGGCCGCGCCCGGGTTGCCGCCCGAGGCGCGCAGCCGGAAGCCGAACTTCGTCTTCCACACCAGCACCCAGAAGAACACCAGTACCAGCAGCGCCACGATGAACATGCCGTTCAGGCGGCGGTCGACGATGTCGGGGAACCAGGCCGAGGTCGGCAGGTCCTTGGTCTTCACGAGCAGGCTCTCGGTCTCGCTCTCGACACGGAAGAACTTGTCGAACGACCAGGCCACCAGGCTGAGGGCGATGAAGTTGAGCATGATCGTGGAGATCACCTCGTTCACCCCACGCTTCACCTTCAGGTAGGCGGCGATCGAGCTCCACGCTGCTCCAGCCAACATCGCCACCACCAGGCACAGCAGGATGTGCAGCGGGGCCGGCAGCTCGACGGCAGCACCGATGACGGCGGTGGTGAGCAACGCCACCCGCATCTGGCCCTCGACGCCGATGTTGAACAGGTTCATCTTGAACCCGATGGCCACGGCAGCGGCCGAGATCATGAGCGGCGTCGCCCGGTTCATCGTTCCGAGCAGCACCTTGGTGTCGCCGGCGGCGCCGAACAGGGTGGAGTAGGCCTCGACGGGGTCCTTGCCGGTGATGAGCAGCAGCAC
>JBEIIG010000062.1:0-22757 GCA_040380855.1 Acidimicrobiaceae bacterium
CGCACTCCTGGAAGGCGTCGGTGCCGATGGCGAACGTGGGCACCTGGCCGGTGATGCACACCATCGGGATCGAGTCCATGTAGGCGTCCATCAGCGGGGTGACCATGTTGGTGGCCGCCGGGCCGCTGGTGACCATGGCGACCCCGGGCCGGCCGGTCACGTGCGCATAACCCTCGGCCATGTGGCCTGCACCCTGCTCGTGGCGCACGAGGATGTGGCGGATCGAGCTGTCGAGCAGCGGGTCGTAGGCGGGCAGGATGCACCCGCCGGGGAGGCCGAACACGACCTCGGTGCCCTCGAGCTCGAGGGCTCGGATGAGGGCTTGTGCTCCGGTGAGCTTCATGGCGATGGGGCTCCTTGTGACGTGCTGACGGTGACGTGCTGACGGTGACTGGCTGACGGTGATGCGGTTGACGGTTCGGTGTGGCCCGAAAAACGAAACAGCCTCCCTGCTGGGAGGCTCGGACGCACGCTGATATGGGGGCGTGCGTCTAGATGACGATTACTACGAGGAGGGTGGCCGGCTGGACGCGCACGGCGCTATTCAAGCACGGGCACGCAGTGATCGCAACTCCACCGCCAGATCGGAGATGGCGGCGACGGCTCCGACGGCGTAGCCTGACCACTCGCCCATCGTCCCCGGCCCGCCTGCCCCGTCCACCTCGGCAGCGCGGCACCCGCCGGACCTGTACCGGAGTTGCACATGACACCAACGATTGCCCCCGCCAATGGTCGCCTCGGCGTGCTCACGGTGGGTCTCGGCGCCGTCGCCTCCACCCTCATCGCCGGTGTCGAACTGGTGAAGCGTGGCCAGGGCCAGCCCATCGGCAGCCTCACCCAGATGGGCACCATCCGTCTGGGCAAGCGCACCGACAACCGCAGCCCGCTGGTGAAAGACTTCGTGCCGCTCGCCACGCTCGACGACATCGTGTGGGGCGCGTGGGACGTGTTCCCCGACGACGCGTACGTGGCCGCCTCGCGAGCCGGTGTGCTCGAGCACGGCAAGCACCTCGAGGCCGTGTCCGACGCGCTGCGCGACGTGCGCCCCATGGCAGCGGCGTTCGAGCGCAAGTACGCCCGCAACCTCGACGGCCAGCACACGATGGGCGACATCAGCAAGCGGGCGATGCTCGAGGCCATCCGCGCCGACATCAACCGCTTCCGCGAGGAGAAGCATGTCGACCGCGTGGTGATGATCTGGTGCGCCAGCACCGAGATCTACATCGAGCCCGGCCCGCAGCACATGGACATCGAGTCGCTCGAGAAGGCCATCGATGCCAACGACCCGGTCATCTCACCCGCCATGCTCTACGCCTACGCAGCGCTGCTCGAGGGTGTCCCTTTCGCCAATGGCGCCCCCAACCTGGCCGTCGATGCGCCGGCGCTGCGCGAGTTCGCCACCGCCCAGAACGTCGCCATCAGCGGTAAGGACTTCAAGACCGGCCAGACGCTGATGAAGACCGTGCTCGCCCCCATGCTGAAGGCCCGCCAACTCGGCCTGAACGGCTGGTACAGCACCAACATCCTCGGCAACCGCGACGGTGAAGTGCTCGACGCCCCCGAGAACTTCAAGACCAAGGAAGAGTCGAAGCTCGGCGTACTCGAAGACATCCTCGAGCCCGCGAAGAACCCCGAGCTGTACGGCAACGTGTACCACAAGGTCACGATCAACTACTACCCACCCCGCGGCGACAACAAAGAGGGCTGGGACAACATCGACATCTTCGGATGGCTCGGCTATCCGATGCAGATCAAGGTCGATTTCCTCTGCCGCGACTCCATCCTCGCCGCGCCACTGGCGCTCGACCTGGTGCTGTTCAGCGACCTGGCTCAGCGTGCCGGCCTCGGCGGTATCCAGGAGTGGCTGAGCTTCTACTACAAGAGCCCGCAGGTCGCCCCAGGGCTCTACCCCGAGCACGACCTGTTCATCCAGCTCACCAAGCTGAAGAACACGTTGCGCTGGATGATGGGCGAAGACCAGATCACGCATCTCGGGCGCGAGTACTACGACAACGACGACTGAGACCCCCACGACCGCGACAGCGGCACCCGAGGTCTCACATCTCCACTGAACCGATACCCTAGGGGGTATCCATCAGCACAGGAGGTCGCCATGATCCTCGAACCAGACGTCGAAGTGGAACTCACCCGACGACTCCGCCGCATCGAAGGCCAAGTGCGCGGGATCCAACAGATGCTCGACGAGGGCCGCGAGTGCCGCGACATCGTGGCCCAGGTGTCGGCCGCCTCGAAGGCACTCGACCAGGTGGGCTTCCGCCTGCTCGTCAGCGGTCTGTCCCACTGCCTGCTCGACGCCGACGCTGCCGCCGCCAACGGCTTCAGCCTCGACGAGGTCGAACGTCTCTTCTTGAAGCTGGCCTGAGATGAGCACGATGTTCTTCCAGCAGTACTACCTCGGCTGTCTGTCGCACGCCTCGTACCTGATCGGCGACACCGTCACCGGACGTGCCGCCGTGGTCGACCCGCAACGCGACGTGTCGCAGTACCTGGCCGATGCCGCGGCCAACGGCCTCACCATCACGACGGTCATCGAGACCCACTTCCACGCCGACTTCCTGTCGGGCCATCTCGAACTCGCCCGCCAGACCGGTGCCACCATCGTCTACGGCGCCGCCGCGGCCGGTCGCACCGAGTTCGCCATCAACGCCCTGTCCGGCGGCAGCGTGATCGCCCTCGGTCATCCTGCCACCGGGGTGACGCTCACCGTGCTCGAGACACCCGGCCACACGCCCGAGTCGATCTGCGTCGTGGTGCGCGAGCGCGGAACCGACACCGCGCCGTACGGCGTACTCACCGGCGACACACTGTTCATCGGCGACGTGGGCCGCCCCGACCTGTTGGCAGCAGTGGGCTTCACCGCCGACGACCTGGCCCACCAGCTGTACCACTCGCTGCACGACACCCTGCTGGCCCTACCCGACAGCACCAAGGTGTTCCCCGCCCACGGCGCAGGATCGGCGTGCGGCAAGAACCTGAGCACCGAGACGGTGAGCACCATCGGCGAACAGCGCCGCACCAACTACGCCCTCGCACCGATGAGCGAAGACGCATTCGTCGAGGTGGTCACCCAGGGCCAGGCAGCAGCGCCGCTGTACTTCCTGTACGCCGCCACCAAGAACCGCCAGGACCGGCCGATGCTCGACGAAGACGCGACGGTGACCCAGTTGTCGATCGACGAGGTGCTGGCGGCACAGGCCACGGGGGCAGCCGTGGTCGACACCCGCGACGCCGCCGACTTCGCCGCCGCCCACCTCCGCGGTTCCATCAACGTCGGTCTGGGCGGACGCTTCGCCGAGTACACCGGCGAAGTGGTGCGTCCCGGCACCCCCATCGTCGTCGTCGCCGACCCGGGGCACGAGCACGAAGCCGTCATCCGCCTCGCCCGCATCGGCTTCGACTCCGTCGTCGGCGCACTCGACGAACCACTCGCCGCATTCGTCGAGCGGTCCGACCTCGTGGCTCAGGCATCGCGCCTCACCGCAGCCGAGTTCGAGCAGCGCCGCCACGACCTGCCCGCCATCCAGGTGATCGACGTGCGCGGACCGAGCGAGGTCGACCACGGCACGATCACCGGTGCGGTCAACGTGCAACTCCCGCAACTGGTCGACCGGCTCGGCGAACTCGATCGTTCGGCGCCGACGGTGGTCTACTGCGCGGGCGGCTACCGGTCGAGCATCGCCGCCAGCACCCTGCGCGCCCACGGCTTCACCGATGTCTCCGACATCCTCGGCGGCTACGGAGCCTGGCTCGCCCGCAACGCGAACTGAATCGGTTCAGGCGTACACGACGTGGTGCAGCCGCACATCGTGCGGTTCGGTGGGGAGTTCATCGACCACCTGCTCGCTGAAGCACGCACCGACCGAAACGGCTCGCGTGGTGGGCAGGAACCGGTCGTAGAACGCCTTGCCGTGCCCCAGGCGATGCCCGTCGACTGTGAACGCCACACCGGGTACCACCACGAGATCGATCGTCGCTGGATCGATCGCCGGCCCCACGGGTTCGCGGATGTCCCACCGACCCACTGTGACGGCACCCGTCATCACCACCGGCACGATGACGTCGCCCTCCATCCGCGGCAGCACCAGCACCTTGCCGTCGCGGGCGAGACGAGCGAACAGCCCGTCGGTGTCGGGCTCGTTCGCCATCGACGCGAACGCCATCACCGTGTGCGCCGTCGCATACACAGGCAATTCGGTGAGGCGGGTCCACAGCTCGACGCTGCGCAACTCGCGGTCGTCGACCAGTTCGAGTGCCTGTCGCATCCGCATGCGCAGCGTGGCTTTGTCGATCACGTCGACAGGATCGCACAACGACGTGACCGTCTACAGTCGGAAACATGTCGATCGACGCGCAGCTCTACCGCCAGGTGCTCGGCCATTTCCCCACCGGGGTCACCGTGGTCACCGGCCTCGACGGCGACGAGCCAGTCGGGTTCACCATCGGCTCGTTCACCTCGGTATCGCTCGACCCGCCGCTCGTGGGCTTCTTGCCCATGGTCGACTCCGACCGGTGGAACCGCATCCGCCGCACCGGCTCGTTCTGCGTGAACGTGCTCGCCGCCGATCAGGCCGCGCTGTGCTGGAACTTCTCCAAGAGCAGCATCGCCGACCCGTTCGAAGGGGTCGACTGGCGGAGAGCGCCGGCAACGGGTTCACCGGCCATCGAAGGCGCGATCGCGTGGATCGACTGCGAGATCCACGAGGTCGTCGAAGCCGGCGATCACCATTTCGTGATGGGCCTCGTCCGCGACCTGGCGCACACCCCCGCCGAGCACGAGCCCGCCCCGCTGCTGTTCTACCGGGGCAAGCTCGGCGGATTCATCCAGCACTGAACGCCGTGACCGCACCGACTCGACGACTGGTAGGCATCGCCGCCGTCTGCGACGTGGTGGCCGTGCTCGTGTTCGTCGCGCTCGGCAGGCGCAGCCACGAAGAGGGCGGCAACGTCGTCACGGGTGCGCTGTCGGTGGCGGCCCCGTTCCTCATCGCCCTCGCAGTCGGCTGGGCCGCAGCCCGGGCGTGGCGCGCGCCGATGGCGTGGCGCACGGCCCTCGTCGTGTGGCCGCTCACCGTCGCCGTCGGCATGGTTCTGCGCCGCTTCGTGTTCGACCGCAGCACCGCCACGTCGTTCATCGTCGTCGCCACGCTGGCGACCGGCGTGTTGCTGCTGGGCTGGCGCCTCGTGGCGCGCCGGATCAGAGGGTGTTGGTGATGGCGCCGGTGTCGGCACCCTGCACCAGTCGGGCGTACTTGCCCAGCACGCCGCGCGTGTAGCGAGGAGGCAGGGGCACCCACGACGCCCGGCGCTTGGCCAACTCGTCGTCGTCGACGAGCAGGTCGAGCGCAAGCTCGCGCACATCGATGCGGATCGTGTCGCCATCGCGCACCAGTGCAATCGGACCACCGTCGACCGCCTCGGGCGCGACATGGCCGATGCAGAACCCCCACGTGCCGCCGCTGAAGCGACCGTCGGTGATGAGCGCACAGTCGGCACCGCGGCCGACACCCTTCAGCGCTGCCGTGACCGCCAGCATCTCGCGCATGCCCGGGCCGCCCTTGGGGCCCTCGTAGCGGATGACGATCACGGTGCCGGGCTCGATCGAACCCGACATGATGGCCTCCATCGCGCCGTCCTCGCCGTCGAACACCCGAGCCGTTCCCTCGAACTGCTTCTGGTCGTCGCTGAGGCCGGCCACCTTCACCACGGCACCCTTCGGGGCGAGCGAGCCGGAGAGGATGACGATGCCGCCCTCCGCGTTGATGGGCTGGTCGAGCGGCCGCACCACCACACCGTCGGGTGCGGGCGGGTTCAACTCGGCGAGGTTCTCGGCCATCGTCTTGCCGGTGACGGTGAGGCAATCGCCGTGCAGCAACCCTCCGTCGAGCAGCATCTTCAGCACCACCGGCACACCACCCACGCGGTCGAGATCGCTCATGTGGAACCGCCCGCCCGGCTTCATGTCGGCGATGTGCGGCACCTTGGCCGCGATGCGGTTGAAGTCGTCGAGGTGCAACTCGACACCGGCTTCGTTGGCGAGCGCCAGCAGGTGCAGCACCGCATTGGTGGACCCGCCGAGTGCCGACGTGATGGCGATGGCGTTCTCGAACGCCTTCTTCGTCATGATCATCCGCGGGGTGATGCCGAGGCGGAGCAGGTTCACCACCGCCTCGCCCGCACGACGGGCGTCGTCTTCGCGGCGGCTGTCGACGGCGGGCGGCGACGCAGTGCCGGGCAGCGACATACCGATCGCCTCGGCGATCGAGCTCATCGTGTTGGCCGTGAACATGCCACCGCACGCGCCCTCACCGGGGCAGGCGTGCCGTTCGATCTGGGTGAGCTCGTCTTCGGTGATGGTGCCGAGCGCACAGGCCCCGACCGCCTCGAACACACTGGTGATGTCGAGCGCCTTGCCGTCGTACTGGCCGGGCAAGGTGGAGCCGTTGTAGACGAACACGCTGGCGAGGTCGAGTCGGGCTGCGGCCATCAGCATGGCCGGAATGCTCTTGTCGCAGCCGGCGAGGCCGATGAAGCCGTCGAGGCGCTCGGCGTGCACCACGGTCTCGACCGAGTCGCAGATGACCTCACGGCTGACGAGCGAGGCGCGCATGCCCTCGTGGCCCATGCTGATGCCGTCGCTGACCGTGATGGTGCCGAACTCCATCGGGAACCCACCGGCCGCACGCACACCCACCTTGCTCGACTGGGCGAGCTTGCGCAGCGTCATGTTGCAGGGCGTCACCTCGTTCCAGGCCGAGGCGATGCCGATCTGGGGCTTCACCCAGTCGTCGTCGGTCATGCCGATCGCGCGCAGCATGGCTCGGGCGGGGGCCTTCTGGATGCCATCGGTGACATCGCGGCTACGGGGTTTGACGTCGACGGGGGTTTCGTTCGAAGCAGACATGGCCACACGCTACCGCGGCGGCGGGAGTGGCTACCCTGCCGCTGATGCCCGATCCAGCCGTGTCACCCGACGACATCGCAGCCGCGCTGCGCCGCACCCGCCACCACCTGCGGCGCACCCCGGTGCTCGCTGTCGACACGGGCGAGCTGGGCCTGCCGACGGCCTCGGTGCTGAAGCTCGAACTGCTCCAGCACACCGGCTCGTTCAAGCCACGCGGTGCCTTCAACCGCATCGTCGCCGCCCAGGAGGCCGGCGAGGTGCCGGCCGCAGGCCTGATCGCAGCGTCGGGCGGCAACCACGGCGCCGCCGTCGCGTATGCGGCCACGCGCCTGGGCCTGGCCGCCGAGGTGTTCGTGCCGTCCAGCAGCCCGCCGCTGAAACGCGACCGCATCGCCTCGTTCGGCGCCACGGTGCACGTGGTCGAAGGCTTGTACGACGACGCACAGGCCGCTGCCGACGCCCGCCAGGCGGTCACCGGTGCTCTCACCGTGCACCCCTACGACCACCCCCTCGTGGTGGCCGGGCAGGGCACGCTGGCCGCCGAACTCGACGAACAGGTCGACGGCTACGACACGCTGGTGGTGGCCACCGGCGGCGGGGGTTTCACCGCCGGGCAGGCTGCGTGGGTGCGCGATCGAGCGAAGGTGGTGAGCGTCGAACCAGAGACGAGTCGCTGCCTGCACGCAGCGCTCGAAGCCGGCGAGCCCTCGCCCGTCACCGTTGCCGGTGTGGCGTCGGATTCGCTGGGCGCGCGACGACTCGGCGAGGTGCCGTGGTCGATCGTGCGTCACTTCGTCGACGTGGCTGCGCTCGTGCCCGACGACGAGATCCGTGCCGCGCAACGCGCCCTGTGGCAACACCTCCGGTTGGTGGCCGAACCCGGCGGCGCCGCCGCCCTGGCCGCGCTGCGATGCGGCGCCTATGTGCCCGAACCCGGCGAGCGGGTGGTCGTGGTGGTATGCGGCAGCAACTGCGACCCCGCCACCGTCACGTGAGGCGTCACCCCCAGACGCGCACCACCGACGTGGGGTGCAGACGCAGCACCACGATGTCGTCGTCGGCCCACAGCGCCCGCAGCGCGGCGTTGCGTTCGCCGGTTTCGTAGCGGTCGATCATCGCGTGGGTGGCGCGCTGGTCGGGGTCGTCGTCGACGGTCACCGTGCCGCGCACCATGTAGCCGTCGTTGTCGCCCGGCAACCCACCCACCGTGAGCGCGGCCTGCGGGCTGGCGAGCAGGTTGCGGGCCTTGCGCGACCCGCGGTCGGCGATCATCACCAGGTCGTGTCCGCCCCCGTGAGCCACCGCTACGTCGTACCAGATGGGAACGTTGTGCGGAACACCATCGGCGCCGAGCGAGGCGAGATAGCCGAAGCGCGGGGCACGCAGGAACTCGAGCGCGGCATCAGTGAACATGGGCAACCTCCATCGGTCGGTCGAGAGTAGCGATCGGATCGGTGAGTCGGGGGCGGGCGACGGCGAGCAGGACCAGACAGATCCCGAGCGAGACGCCACTGGCCACGGTGACGGCCCGCAACGACCAGACGTCCGCGAGTTCACCCTGCAGCAGCACACCCACCGGGTAGGCCATGCCCAACACGAAGTTGTTGACGATCATCGCCCGGCCGCGCACCTCGGCCGAGGCCGAACGCTGGGTGATGTTGGTGCAACTCGACAGCGTCGCCATGTAGCACCCCGCGAGCACCACCAGCGTCAGTGCGGCCGACCACAGCGACGGTGCCAGCCCGTAGAGCACGAGCACCGGCGCAGTGACCACCGAGGCCGTGGTCAGCACCCGTCGGGTACCCCAGCGCGCCACGAGCGACCCCATCGATGCGCCGGCCAAGACGGCACCCACACCCTGGGCGGTGACGAGCAGGCTGGTGCCGTGCTGGTCGGCACCGAACACGTTGGTGGCCATCTGCGCCGACAGCCCCATGAAGGGCGATCCGAGGAACACCGCCAGCGTCATCATCGGAAGCATCGCCCGTACGTGCGGGGTGGATCGGACGAATGCGATCGCATCGCGCACGGCGACACGGACCGTTCGTTTCACCCCGGCCTGTCGCGGTACGGGCGCGGCCAGTACGGCAGCGATGACCGCCAGGAAGCTGGCCGCATTCACCCACAGTGCCGTCGGCACCCCGCCGATCGCGATGGCGATCGCTGCCGCGGTCGGGCCGAGGATGCGGCCGAGGTTCCACTGGGTGCTCGCCAGACCGATCGCGCCGACGAGGTCTTCGGGCGGCACGAGGTCGGGCAGGATGGCCTGGAACGAGGGCCAGCTGATGGCCGATGTGCAACCACCGAGCAGCGAGAGCACGGCGAGGCGACCTGCCGTGGCGTGGCCGCTCGCCACCAGCAGCGCCACCGTTGCCGCCACCACGGCGAAGCCTGCATTGGCGAACGCGATCACCTTGCGGCGGTCGAAGCGGTCGGCCAGTGCGCCTCCCAACGGACCCAGTAGCGCAGTGGGCACGAAGCCGGCCGCTGCCACCAGGCCCGACGCAGCGGCGCCCGAGGTATCGGCCACGTAGTACGACAGCGCCGTGGTCTCCATCCAGGTGCCGATGTTCGACACCAGCGCACCGGCCCACACCAACAGGAAACCCCGGTGCCGGAACGGAGCGAACGACCGGGCGACCATGCGCGGGCAACCCTAGCCATCGAACCTCGCGACGCCAGAACGACAAACGCCGCAGGCGGCTGGCCTGCGGCGTCTCTCGAACCGGGGTGGAGCTGACGGGAATTGAACCCGTGACCTCTTCATTGCGAACGAAGCGCTCTGCCAACTGAGCTACAGCCCCGAGGTACGGACCGCGAGCGTAGCGTCGGCACCGACGCTCGCCACATCTCGGCCGCGGTTTGGCGGCCGGCCGCTCGACGAACTTACGCGGCGTTGAACCAGCGGACGTCGGTGTACTGGCTGTCGCGCTCGTACTGGCGCAGCTGAGCCAACTTGTAGCAGTAGCCGCACAGCGACACGAACGACAGTGCGAACGCGTA
Source organism: Acidimicrobiaceae bacterium (assembly GCA_040380855.1). Classification (GTDB taxonomy): domain Bacteria; phylum Actinomycetota; class Acidimicrobiia; order Acidimicrobiales; family Ilumatobacteraceae; genus VFMC01. The sequence continues at coordinate 9,926 of JBEIIG010000062.1, forward strand.
CACCATGCCCGACGACTTGGTGGTGGCCGCCAGGAACAGGGTGAGCACAGTGACCATCGCGAGCACGAACAGCACGTTGGCCCGGCGGCGGCGGATGGCCTCGCGGCGGCTCACCCGACGGGCCGGGGTGCGGCGCTGACCGGCGACCATGGCGTCGCGGTCGCTGCGTCGCTGCAACTCGCCCGTGTAGGCCTGGTCGCGGTCGTAGCCGGCGGCGACAGCGTGCGAGCGCTGAGCCTGCGAACGCTGCGCCGGTGCCTGCGCCAACGGGCGGGCCATCGAACGCATCGGCGCCATCGAGCGGGTGGGCACCGTCTTCTGCAGGGTCGAGAGCTGGCGACGGAAGTCGGTGACCGATGAACCGGGACGGTTCTCGAGTCGCGACCGCAGCAACGGCGGGATGAGCACGGCGGCCCATGCAGCAGCGACAGCGAGCAGAACGATCTTGGTCATGAGCGGCGACCCTCCTGGTGATGGGCGGTCGATCGAGAAGTGACGGTGCGGTGCATGTGGTGCGAATGCCTGGGTGTCGGCCGGTTGAACAGAGCGTGACCGGTCGGATCAGGGAACATTACGATTGTACTACATTCGTAACGGGGTTCGACACATCGTCGCCCGAAGTCGTGTGACCGGCGTCACCCGAGCGGCGGAACACCCCCGACCGGCCTCCCGTCTTCTCCCACAGGGCGAGTTCACCGATCACCATGGCACGGTCTGCCGATTTGCACATGTCGTAGATGGTGAGGGCAGCGACCGCACAGGCATGGAGGGCTTCCATCTCGACCCCGGTGCGATCGACGCAATCGACGTTCGCCTCGATGGCGATGAAGTCGTCGCCGATCTCGAAGTTGATGTTGACGGCGCCGACCAGCAACGGATGACACAGCGGGATCACATCGCTCGTGCGCTTCGCCGCCTGGATACCCGCCACCCGGGCGACGGCCAGCACATCGCCCTTCTTCACCTCGCGGTTGGCGATCGCGGCGGTGGTGGCGGGCTGCATGAACACCTTGCAGCGGGCGACCGCTCGACGATGCGTCGGCTCTTTCGGGGTCACGTCGACCATCCGGGCCCGACCCAGCGGATCGAGATGGGTGAACTCGAGGTCGCTCATCGCCGAAAAGCGTACTCGCCCGAAGCGACGCGACCCGGGGATGTCGCAGCGGTCGACGGAACCGACGTCAGCGGGTGAGCGCGTCGCCGAGCGTCTCGCGCCAACGGCCGAGGTCGACGTAGTCGCGGAACGCCGTGATGACACCTGCTGCTTCGTCGACCTCGGCCACACAGTGGCACGGCACCGAGTAGCAGGTGCCATCGATCCAGAAACAGTCGAGTCGCTCGACATGGGCCCGGCCGGGCACATACGCGGCGGTGCGCACCTGCCACTCGACCCGCTCGCTGCGGTCGAGGATGCGGGTGAACATCGCGGCGATGGCGTCGTGTCCCACGGCAACCGGGTAGGGCACGTTCTGATACGTGGCGTCGGGGTGGAAGCACGCCAGCAGTCCCGCCACATCGCGACGTTCGACAGCGGCGAAGCACCGCTCGATCACCGCCTGCGACGAGATCGCTCAGCCGCCGATCTGGCTCATCGTGCGCTTCGGGCGCACGAACGTGATCTGGTTGATCTGGTGGCCAGCCCACTTGGTGCCGACCGCCCGCTGGATCTCGGCCGCCAGATCGTCGTCGCTGGCACCGCCGCGCAACAGGCCGCGCAGATCGAACTCGCTGGTGGCGAACAGGCAGGTGCGGAACTGGCCTTCGGCTGTCAGGCGCACACGGTCACAGTCGCCGCAGAACGGCTTGGTGACAGTGGGGATGACACCCACAGTGCCCCGACCGTCGAGGTAGCGCCACCGGTCGGCCGGCGCGGCACCGCGGGCAGGCACCTGCTCGAGCGGGTACACGGCGTTGATGGCGGCCACGATCTCGTCCTGGCTCACCACCTTGTCGTGCATCCAGTGCCCTGAGGCGTCGAGCGGCATGAACTCGATGAACCGCACCTCCACCTCGTGATCGCGGCCATAGGTGGCGAGGGCGACGATCTCGTCGTCGTTCACGCCGCGCTCGATCACGGCATTGATCTTCACCGGCGCGAACCCCGCCTCCTTGGCGGCTTCGATCCCGTCGAGCACCCGGTGCAGTTCGTCGCGCCGTGTCATCTGCTGGAACCGGTCGCGCTTGAGCGTGTCGAGGCTGATGTTCACCCGGTCGATCCCCGCCTGACGCAGTTCGTCGGCGAGCAGGCGGAACGTGGCGCCATTGGTGGTGATCGACAGATCGGGCTTCTTGCCAGCCAGCGGTGACGACGAGTGCTCGGGCACCCGCAACTGCGCCAACTTGTCGACGAGTACCGGCAGATGGGCGCGCACCGTCGGCTCGCCACCGGTGAGGCGCAGGCCGTCGACCTCGAACCGCTCGACGAACACCCGCGCCAACCGCTCGAACTCCTCGAAGGTGAGCACCTCGCGTCGATCGAGCCACTGCATCCCCTCTTCGGGCATGCAGTAGGTGCAGCGGAAATTGCACCGGTCGGTGACCGAGATGCGCAGATCGCGGATGGTGCGTCCGAACGGATCGACGAGATCCATAGTGCGATCAGCCTAGAGCCACAGGGCGATCACGTCGACCGGGCCGCCCGCCGCCACACCGTCGCCGTCGGGCACCACGGCCAGCGCCGTGGCGCTCGCAGTGGCCGCCAACTGATGGCTGCCCTGCCCGCTGACGGGCCGCACGTGATAGCGGCCGTCGGGCCCGAAGGCGCCGTTCACCCGGGCGTAGTGGGTCTTGCCGTCGGAGCGGCGACGGATGGCCTCGTCGGCCACGGCCAGCATCCTCACCCGCCCCGAACCGGTGTGCCCCATCATCTGGCGCAGCCCGGGCCGGGCGAACAACTCGAAGCTCACCATCGAGCTCACCGGGTTGCCGGGCAGACCGAACACCGGCACCGCCCGCCCCTCGGGGCCCGCCAGCAGCCCGAAGGCGAACGGCTTGGCCGGCTTGATGGCGATCTGCATCCAGCGCATGTCGGCGATCCGGCCGAGCACCGCCTTCACGACGTCGTAGTCGCCCATGCTCACACCACCGCTGGTGACGATGGCATCGCACTCGGCCGCGGCCCGTCGCAGGGTGGCCTCGAGCACGGCTTCGTCGTCGCGCACCACGCCGTAGTCGACCGCCTCGGCACCCGCATCGGCGATCATGCCCAGCAGCATCGTCTTGTTGCTCTCGCGGATCTGGCCGGGACCGAGGGGCGAGCCGTCGTCGACCAGTTCGTCGCCGGTCGACATCACCGCCACCCGTGCGCGCGGCACGACACCGAAGGTGCGCACGTTCACGCTCGCCAGCACACCCGCCACGGCCGGGGTGACCACATCGCCCGCGGCGAACAGCTGGGTGCCGGCGTGCACGTCGTCGCCCACCGCACGCACGGCGTCGCCGGGCTGCACGCTGCGCCGCACCAGCACCCGGGCACCGCCGTCGAGCCGCTCGGTGTCTTCCACCATCACCATCGCATCGGCACCCGCAGGCACGGGGGCGCCGGTCATGATGCGGATCGCCTCACCCGGGCCGAGCACGTGGGTGGTGTGGGCTCCGGCGGCCACCTCCCCCACCACGACCAGTTCGACCGGCGCATCGGCCACCTCGGCGGCGATCACCGCGTAGCCGTCGACCGCCGAGTTGGCGAACGGCGGCACGTCTTCGCCTGCCGCCACCGCCTCGGCGAGCACCAGCCAGGTCGCATCGGCCAAGGCCACGCGCCGCACGGGCAGCGCGGGGCAGCGGTCGAGCACGAACTGCAGGGCTTCGCTCTCGTGGATCATCCCGGGCACGGTAGCCAACGCCGCAACCGGTGGCACACTGGACCGGTGAGCACCGCGCCCACCTACGCCGCCTTCGCCTCCGACGGGCACACCGTCCGGTGGACGCGAACCGACGGCGAGGGCGACGAGACACTCACGCTCGCATGGGAGAACGAGGCCTGGACCGTGTCGGGCCTGGTGAGCCGCGAGCGGGTGCAGTACGTGCTGCGCCTGTCGCCCAGCTGGCAGGTGCGCCAGTTCATCTTGTTCCGCGATCTCGACGAACCCGACCTGTGGTTGGCCACCGACGGCGGGGGCCGCTGGGGCGAGGTGAACGGCGCGCACCGGGTGGAGCTCGACGGCTGCTACGACGTGCACCTGCCCTGCACCCCGTTCACCCGCACCCTGCCCATCCGTCGCCTGCCCCTGCACGTCGGCCACACCGCCGACATCACCGTGGCCCGCATCGATGTCGACACACTCGACGTCTCGCCCGAGTCGCAGCGCTACACGCGACTCGACACGCACCGCTGGGCGGTCACGAGCGCCGACAGCGGCGAGGCCGTCGAGTTCGAGGTCGACGAGCACGGCCTGGTGCTCGACGAGCCGCTGCGCTTCCGCCGTTCGCTCTGACCGGCTGCACCTCGCCGAAGAGCGCCTACGCCAGTTGCGTCGGCAGCCACTCGCGCAGCCGTGGGCCGATGAGCGGGTCGGCGAGGCCGATCTCGATGACGGCGGTGAGCCAGCCGAACGGGTTGCCCGTGTCGTAGCGGAGCACGTCGTTGACGATCCCGTGGAACGGGCCGCGAGCTGCCTGCGCCCGCAACGCATCGGTGAGTTGGATCTCGCCGCCCGCACCGGGCTGCACGCGGTCGATCTCGTCGAAGACATCGGGTGTGAGCACGTAGCGGCCGATGATGATGAGGTCGCTCGGCGCATCAGCCGGCTTGGGCTTTTCGACCATCGTGCGGATGGCCACCACCCCGTCGGCGCCCACTGCACCGATCGGATCGATCACCCCGTAGGAACCGACCTGGTCGTGCGGCACCTCCTTCAGGCCCACCACGCCACCACCGGTGCGCTCGCACAGCCGGGCCATCTGGTCGAGCAGCGACGAATCGCCCATCAACTCGTCGGGCAGCAACACGGCGAACGGTTCGTCACCCACCGCCTCGCGGGCGCACCCGACGGCGTGGCCGAGGCCGAGGGCCTGGTCTTGATAGGCGAAGCTCACCCGCACATCACGCCCGATCGACTCGAGCCGGTCGGCCATCTCGTCGCGACCCGACGAACGGAGCTTGGCGATCACCTCGGGTTGCGGCTGGAAGTAGGCCTCGATCGCCGGCTTGGCGTGGCTGGTGACGATCACCATGTGGTCGACACCAGCCCCGACTGCCTCGTCGATGATCAACTGCAGCGCAGGGGTGTCGATGATCGGCAGCAGCTCTTTCGGCACGGCCTTGGTGGCGGGGAGGAAGCGGGTGCCCATGCCGGCGGCGGGAACGACAGCGGTTCTGACACGCATGGCGGTCACTCTACGAAGTGCCGCTCGTGACGCGGGGCGATACCCTGACGGCTTCGTTGGCACTCATCGTGTCCGAGTGCCAACACCACCACTGTCGACATCACCGTCAGCTTCCCCACGGAGCGACCATGCCCACCTACGTCTACAAGTTCATCGACACCGGCGAGACCATCGAGGTGCAGCAGGCCTTCACCGACGAAGCCCTCACCGAAGCGGTGCACCCCGCGACGGGCGCCACCATGGCCGTGAAGAAGGTGTTCACCCCCGTCGGCGTCACCTTCAAAGGCGGCGGGTTCTACAAGACCGACAGCCGCGGCGGGAAGTCGACCACCTCGACGTCGAGCAGCTCGTCCACCAGCACCGACTCGGGTTCGAGCACGTCCACACCGAGCTCCACCAGCACCGACAGCGGAGCGACCAGCGCCCCGGCTCCGGCAGCACCCGCAGCCAGCAGCAGCACCAGCTGACCCGTCGCTGCCGAAGCAGCCACCGTCTTCCCCCACGACGCTCGCTCCCCGAGGCCGGGAGGTCGGATGACCCTGCTCGCACATGTCCGCTCGTGGGTGGCCCGCCACCCGCGTATCTACTGGTCGGGCGTCGTCGCCCTCGCCGTGTTCGTCGCCTGGCAGGTACAGGCGCGGGCGCAACGACTCGACGACGCGGCCCGTGCCTGGGGCGACACGGTGACGGTGTGGGTGGCCGGCACCGACCTCGCACCGGGCGACCCGGTGGTGGCCCGGGCCGTCGAGTATCCCGCTGCGCTGGTCAGCCCCGGCCGGCTCGAACGCGATCCGGCCGGGCTCGTGGCCGTCCAGCACATCGGCCTGGGCGATGTGGTCACGGCGGTTGACGTGGGGCGGGCCGGCCTCGACCTGCTGCCGAGCGGGTGGCGCGGTGTGGCCGTCGGCACCGGTGACGGCGCGTTGGCGCTCGCCCCCGGCACGCGCGTCGACGTGGTGGCAGCAGCGGCACTCCTGGTCGGCGATGCCGTGGTGGTGGCTGTGGCCGACGGCTCGGTCACGGTCGGTGTGCCGGCCGAGGCTGCCCCCGTTGTGGCCGACGCAGTCCTCCACGGTGAGGCGAGCCTGGTGGTGAGGGCCGACTGACCCGGCGAGGCCTCAGCGCCAGGGCGTGGCGAGCAGCACGAGCACCACCACACCGAGCACGCAGCGGTACACCACGAAGGGCATGAAGCTTCGGGTGCGCACGAGGCGGATGGTGCCCCACACCGCCACCCAGCCCGACAACCCGGCGGTGACGATGCCCACCACCATCGGCACGCCGAGGCCCTCGGGCACGCCGTCGGCGATCAGCCCGCCCAGCTTGAACACCACGGCCCCTGCGATCACCGGGATGCTCATCAGGAAGCTCAGCCGTGCTGCGGCATCGCGGCTGAACCCCTTCATTCGGGCTGCCGTCATGGTGATGCCCGACCGCGACGTACCCGGGTTCAACGCCAGCACCTGCGCCGCGCCGACGGCCAACGCATCGACCGTGCGGTACCCCTCGACAGGTCGTTCGCCCGGCAGCCGATCGGCCCAGCCCAGCACCAGACCGAACACGATGAGCGACACCGCGATGATGAATGGCGTCCCGAGGTGCTCGTCGACAACGCTCTCGAACAGAGCGCCCACGATGCCTGCCGGCACGGCCGACAGCACGAGCAGCCAGGCCAGCCGACCTTCAGCGGTGGTGGGTCGCTGACGCTTCACCAGCAGCAGCACGCCGTCGCGCACGTAGACGATGAGGTCGCGCCAGAAGTAGCCGACGACAGCGATGAGCGTGCCCAGGTGCAGCGCCACGTCGAAGGCCTTGGCGACCGATTCGGGCTGCAGCTCGTCCCAACCGAACAGCCAGCGCACGAGGATGAGATGCCCGCTCGACGAGATGGGCAAGAACTCCGACAGGCCTTGGGTGATGCCGAGGACGATGGCTTGGATGATGGGCACCGACCTGTTCTAGCCGCTCGTCACCCGCCGGAGGTGCTGGGCACGATGCGCGGGCTCCACGGGCGGGGCTGGTCCCAGTGGTGGCCGACCACGCGACCCTCGCGGAGCTTGGCGAGGAAGTCGTGCGGGCCGTCGAAGTCGGGCATCTCGACATACGCGGCACCGATGGCATCGGGAACATGGGCGTCGCTGCCTGCACCGGGTGCGAGGTCGAAACGCTCGGCATACTCGGCGGCTCGCCGGTTGAGGCTCTGCAACGAGGTCTTCGCGTTGATCGTCTCGATGGCGTCGACGAGGTGCTCGGCCACCAGCGCGTCGAGCGCGGCCTCGGCCAGGTTGCGGCGCATCGGGTCGAACGGGTGCGGTACGTACACGATGCCGCCCTGGCCGCGTATCGCGCGGGCCGCCTCGGCCGGTGGCGTCCCGAACGGGATGCGTTCGGTGAGGAACAGCCCGATGATCTCGCCCGCATGGGTGCGCAGCTCCTCGCCCACCACCACCCGGCAGGGCAGGCGCGACGCCAGCTCTTCGGCACCCTTCACGGCGTTGTGATCGGTGATGCACAGCACGTCGATACCTGCCTCGACCACCGCACGTTCCACCTCGTCGGGCGTGGTGGTGCTGTCGCCACTCCACATCGTGTGGCTGTGCAGGTCGACCCGTACCCACCCGGCCGGCAGCGGCTCGGCGAGATGCGGGTGTCGGCCGACTGCAGCGGCGAGAGGGAGCGGCACGAGCCCAGACAGTACCGGCGAGGCCGGCTGCCTACGCTGTCGCGATGCCGTCTTCGCCAATCCCTCACCGGCTGTTCGTCACCGGTGGCGGCGGCCTGCTGGGCCGTCACCTGTTGCGCGCTGCCGAACAGCGTGGCTGGGACGTGGTCGCGCCCGGCTCGGCGCTGCTCGACATCCGCGACACGGCAGCGGTGCACGCCCACATCACCGCCGCGCGACCCGACGCAGTGGTGCACCTCGCCTATCGCGGCAACGACCCCGAGGTGATCGTCGACGGCAGCGCCGACGTCGCCGCGGCGGCCGCCGCGGTGGGGGCGCGTCTGGTGCACCTGTCGACCGATGTCGTGTTCGGCGGCCGCCCCGAACCGTATGTCGAGACCGACGCCCTGTCGCCGCTCACCGACTACGGACGGTGGAAGGCGGCCGCCGAGGCAGCCGTCGCCACCACCCACCCGCAGGCCGTGCTGGTGCGCACCTCGCTGATCTATGCCGTCGACGGCCCCTGCCCGATGATGAACGACGTGTCGGCAGCGTTGACCGGGGGCTCGACGATCCGGTTCTTCACCGACGAGGTGCGCTGCCCCGTGCACGCCGGCGACCTGGCCGAGGCCGTCGCCGCACTTGCGGCGCGCGACGACGTGGCGGGCCCCCTGCACATCGCCGGGCCCGACGCATTGAGCCGCGCCGACATCGCCGGCCGGGTGGCACGATGGCTCGGCCTCGACCCGACGCAGGTGCTGCGCACCAGCCTGGCCGAATCGGGCCTCGTCCGCCCCGGCGTCGTGGTGCTCGACAGTGCTCGGGCCGTATCGCTCGGCATCGTCTGTCGACCGATCGACGAGGTGCTTGCCACCTGACCGGCCACACACGGTCGGGTTGTCAGGGCAGCGTCTCCCGGTCGTCGACCGGTATGTGGCTCGCGGTGCAGCCGGTCAGGCGCCGCTCATCGTCATGTCGGCGATGACCAGGCTCACACCGGCAGCCCGCATGGGCAGCCAGTCGACGTCGTTGCCCACCTCGACCACGTCGAGCAGCATCTTCTGCAGCGTCGAGGCGATGGTGAACTCGCGCACCGGTGCGCCGAGCTTGCCGTCGGTGATGAGCAGGCCCGCCGCACCCGACGAGAAGTCGCCGCTGACGGGGTTGACGCCACTGTGCAGGCCGAACACCTGCTGCACCAGCACACCATCGGCGATGTCGGCGATCATCTCGGCCTGCGACCGCGCACCCGGCTGCAACTGCAGGGCCAGACAACCCACACCCGGTGTGCCCTTGAACCCACCGCGAACGGCGTTGCCGGTGCTGGCGGTGCCCGCCCGGCGGGCGCTGTAGCTGGAGTGGACGAAGCCCTGCAGCACGCCACGGTCGATGAGCACGTTGCGCCGCGCCGCGAGGCCTTCGCCGTCGAGTTCGGTGGCCGTGTAGGCGAGCGGGTTGGTGGGGTCGTCGACCAGCGTGAACGCCGGGCTGGCCACCGTTTCACCGACGCGATCCTTGAACAGGCTGCGACCCTTGATGACGGCCTCGCCGTTCAGGGTGCTGCTGATGACACCGAGGAACTGCGCGGTGACGTAGGGGTCGAGCACCACGGTGAGGCGGCGGCTGGCAGGCTTGGTGGCACCGAGCAGCCCGGTGGCGCGCTCGGCCGCCTGATGCGCCGCCTTGGCGAGATCGAACTCGTCGGGTGAACGGCCGACGCTGAAGCCGAACCCGGTCTGGGTCTCGTCGCCGTCGTCGGCCAACGTGCCGACGCTCACGTAGCAACCGTTCTCGCGACTCGACCGGCGGATACCGGTGGTGGTGGCCACCGCCGACTCCGAGGCCGCATCGGCGTAGTTCGAGTCGTCGACGCGCACCCGTGCATCGGCTGCCAGCGCGAGTCGCTCGAGTTCCTTCGCCAACTCGATCTTGCGTTCGGTCGGATATGCCGCCAAAGCCTCGTTCCACAACGGCTGCGGTACGACCTCCACCCCGTCGGGCTCGGCGAGGGCAGCCCACTCGTCGCTGCTGCCGAACTCGACGTTGTCGCGCGCCTCGGCCAGCACCTCGGCCACCGCAGTGGGGTCGAGCGCACCGGCGTAGGCGAACCCGGTGCGGCCGTCGCGGATGACGCGGATGCCGATGCCCTCGCTCTGCGCGCTCACGAAGTGCTCGACCTCGCCCTGGTACACGCGGATATCGGTCTCGCTGCCCCGCGCCGCATAGGCCTCGATCTGCTCACCCGGCTGAGCCTGGGCCACCACCGCATCGACGATCGCCTGCAGATCGCTCATGCTGCCGTGCCCTCCATACTCGTGAGGCACGTCATGCTGCCGTGCCTCCGATGGTCATCGACGAGACGCGCAGTGTCGGCTGGCCGTCGCCCACCGGCACACCCTGGCCGTCCTTACCGCAGGTACCCGGGTTACCCATCGCGAAGTCGTTGCCCAACAGGTCGATGTCGCGCAGCACCTGCGGCCCGTTGCCGATGAGGTTGCCCTCGCGCAGCGGTTCGGTGATCTCGCCGTTCTCGATGAGATACGCCTCGGTCATGCCGAACACGAAGTCGCCCGTGGCCGTGTTCACGCTGCCGCCGCCCAACTGGGCGACGAACACTCCGTGATCGGTGGCCCGCACGATGTCGTCGGGCTCTTCCGTACCGTTCAGCACGTAGGTGTTCGTCATCCGCACCATCGGCAGGTGCATGTAGCTCTGCCGGCGGCCGTTGCCGCTCTGACGGCGGCCCTCCTTGCGGGCCCGCAGGTAGTCCCACATGTAGTCGGTGAGCACACCGTTCTCGATGAGCACGTTGTACTGGCTGGGGTGGCCCTCGTCGTCGATGCCGATGGCACCCCACTCGCGGCTCATCGTGCCGTCGTCGACCAACGTGACGAGTGGCGAGGCCACCAGTTCACCCGTGCGGCCGCGGTAGACGCTGGCCCCCTTGGCCACCAGGTCGGCCTCGAGGCCGTGCCCACAGGCCTCGTGGAACAGCACCCCGCCGCTGCCCTGCTTGATGACCACCGGCAACGCACCGCTGGGCGCGGGACGGGCCTTCAGCTTGGTGATCGCCATCCGCGCTGCGTCGCGAGCGAGGGCTTCGACGTCGACCGAGTCGAACATCTCGAAGCCCACGGTCTGGCCGGCGCTCTGGAACCCGGTCTGCATACCGGTGTCGGCCGAGGCGACCACGCTCATGCGCACGAGGGCACGCACCTGCTCGTCCTCGGCCAGCACACCGTCGGTGTTGGCGACGAGGATGCGCCGACGGCTGTCGCCGTAGCCGGCCGACACCTGCACGATCGATGCACCGGCGCTGCGTGCCGCATCGTCGATCCGGCGCAGCAGTTCGACCTTGGCGGCCTTGGGGATGCTGTCGGGGTACTGCTCGACGGTGTTCACCTGGGTGGCTGCCACACGGGTGAGGGCCACGGTGCGCACCCCGCCGCCGCCCTGGCTGGCTGCCGCCGCCGCTGCTTCGGCCGCAGCGCGCAGGCCCGCCTCGGTGAGATCGGCCGTGTGGGCGAACCCGGTGGTGTCGCCCTTCACCACGCGGATGCCGGCACCACGGTCGCGGCCGCTGGTGACCTGTTCGACGCGGCCGTCGTCGAGGCCCGTCGAGGTGGAGCGTTTGTCCTCCACGAACACTTCCGCGAAGTCGGCTCCGGTGCGTGTTGCCGCGCCCAGAACCCGGGTGAGCGTGTCCTGATCGATCATGGCGCGAGCGTACCGGTGCTGCAGGCAGGACAGCAGCCGTCGTAAGGTGAACGACCGTGCAGTTCGAACCAGGCATCCGCGGTGAGGCCACGCTCGTCGTCGGCGACGCCGACACGGCACGCTCGATGCGCTCGGGCTCTGTCGACGTACTCGCCACGCCGCGCGTCGTGGCGCTGTGCGAGGAGGCCGCCGTGGCCGCGCTCGAAGGCCACCTGCCCACCGGTCACACGACGGTGGGCATGCGGGTGCAACTCGATCACCTCCAGCCCACACCCGTGGGGGCCACCGTCGAGGCCGAGGCGGTGCTCGAGAAGGTCGAGGGCCGCCGACTCACCTTCACCGTGTCAGCGAGCGACGCCCGCGGCCTGGTCGCCGCCGGCAAGGTGACCCGCGTGCTGGTCGAACTCGACCGGTTCATGGCCAAGGCCACCTGAGCCGTCGCGGATACGCAGCACCCCCGCCGCGGCCACCAGGCAGCACACCCCGGCCACCAAGAACGCCAGGCGGTAGCTGCCGCTCACATCGTGCAACTCGCCGGCGCCCCACGCCGCGAGCGCCCCACCCACCTGGTGCCCGGCGAACACCCAGCCGTACACCAGTGGTCCGCGATCGCGACCGAAGTGGGCGATGCACAGCGCGATGGTGGGCGGCACGGTGGCCACCCAGTCGAGGCCGTAGAACATCATGAACCCGAACAGCCCGCCACCACCGTGGGCGAGCGCTGGATCGAGCACGAACAGGCTGAGACCACGAAGCAGGTAGTAGGCGAACAGCAGCTTGCGCGGGTCGAAGCGGTCGGTCAGCACACCACTGGCGATGGTGCCCACCACGTCGAAGATGCCGAGCATCGCCTGGTAGGTGCCGGCGCGCGGCGCGCTGATGCCGTGGTCGTTCGCAGCCGAGATGAAGGGGGTCTGCACCTGGCCGGTGGTGCTGAGCCCGCACACCGCGAAGCTGCCCCACAGCAACCAGAACGTGCCCGAACGCCGCGCCAGGCGCAGGGCGTCGAAGGCGGCGGCGACGGGGTTGCCGGTGGCGGGTGCAGTCGAGATGTCGGCCTCGGTGGCGCCGTAGGCGCGCAGACCGATGTCTTCCGGGCGGTTGCGCAGGAACAGCAGCACCACC
>JBEIIG010000063.1:0-22296 GCA_040380855.1 Acidimicrobiaceae bacterium
AGTTGCGCCAGTCGCTGAGGAGGGGGCGGTAGAAGGCGTCGCGGAAGCGGGCCTGGGTGTGGGCCGTACCGAAGAAGTGGCCGCCCGGGCCGACCTCTTCGATGGTGTCGATGGCGAGCGTGTCGGCATCGACGATGACGGGTTCCATCATCTTGGTGACCATCTGCAGCAGGTCGGCGTCGAGCAGCATCTTCTCGAGGCTCGAGTGGAGGCCACCCTCCATCCACCCGGCGCCGTGCATCATGAAGTTCACGCCTCCCATGACAGCGCCCCACAGGGCGAACACGCTCTCGTAGGCGGCCTGGGCGTCGAGCGCGTTGGCGGCACAGACGTTCGAGCTGCGGTAGGGGATGCCGTAGCGGCGGGCCAACTGGCCGCCGATCATGGCGGTGCGCACGTACTCGGGTGTGCCGAACGCCGGCGCACCGCTCTGCATGTCGACGTTCGAGGTGAACCCGCCGTACATGGCGGGGGCACCGGGGTTGACGATCTGCAGGAAGGCGATTCCAGCGAGAGCCTCGGCGTTCTGCTGGGCCAGAGCACCGGCGAGCGTGATGGGCGCCATGGCACCGGCGAGGGTGAACGGGGTGACCACGACGGGCTGGTTGTGCAGGGCGAACTCGATCATGCCCTGGGCCATCGGGATGTCGAGGCGCAGCGGCGAGTTGGTGTTGACCACGGTGATGAGCGACGGCTCACGGTCGATGGTGGCCTGATCGACACCGCGTGCGATGCGCACCATCTCGATGCAGTCGATGTTGCGTTGGCGACCGAGGCTGTAGCAGTACATGCCCTTGTCGGTCATGGTGAGGATGTCGTGCGACGCCTCGAGGTGGCGCACCGAGTGGTGGATGTCGATCGGCTCGACCGGGTAGCCGGGCACGTAGTGGATGACGTTCAGCATCTGCGCCAGCTTCAGCAGGTCGCGGAACCCCTCGCGGTCGCCCGTGCGGCGCACACCGTTGCGGTCGATGTAGTGCGGGGTGCTGGCCACGGTGCCGAAGGTGAGCCAGCGGCCACCGATACGCACGTTGTGATCGGGGTTCCAGCTGTGCAGCGTGTACTCGCTGGGCGCTGTGGTGATGGCCGACTCGATGAGCTCACGCGGGAAGCGCACCCGGTCGTTGCTCTCGTCGACGTCGGCGCCGGCGGCCTTCATGATGCTGCGCGACTCGGGGCACATGAACTCCATGCCGATGCGCTCGAGGATGACCAGCGACGCCTCGTGGATCGACTCGAGCTCGTCGGCCGACACCACCTCGGTGTGGTTCAGCCGCATCTGCGGTTGCTGGAAGGGGAGTTGCTCGGGCAGCCGTGAGCGGGTGCCCTCGCCGCGGTCGCGTCCACGGCGGCGGCCGGACGAGCCGCTGTCGGGGCCGCTGGGGGAGCCGGTGTCGGGAGCAGTGTCGGTCACGCTCGCGACACTACACGGCCAGCCGTCATTCCTTGTACGGTTGTCTGGCGAATGGCAAACCGGGCCGCTTCGGCGGTTCTGCTGCCGTGTGCTGGTTAGCCTCGCAGCATGTCCACCATCGTCGGCATCGCCGCAACCCCGGTGAACGTGCCCATGGTGGCGCCCTACCGGTTCTCGTTCGGCACCCTCGCCAGTTTCACCACCACCATCGTCGAGGTGACCGACAGCGACGGAGTGGTGGGCATCGGCGAGACACCGCACGGCGATCTGTCGGTACTCATCGCCGAGATGGGCGCGCGCCTCGCCGGCTGCTCGGTCGACGACCTGAACGGCTGCGAGGCTCGGTGCGTCGCCCGCACCGGGTTCAGCCTCTGGGACGACAGCGCCAACGAGCGGCGGGCGTTCGGCGGCATCGAGATGGCGTTGTGGGACCTGCGCGCCAAGCGCGCCGGCGTGCCGCTGGTCGAGTTGCTCGGCGGACAGGTGCGCGACAGCGTGGCGTTCACCGAGTACTTCGCCCTGCGGGTGGGCCGCGACGAGACTCCTGCCGCCGTGGTGCGGTACTGCGAGCAGATGGCGGCCGAGTTCGATGCGCCCTGGTTCGAGGGCAAACTCGGGGTGCTCGACGTCGAGGCCGAGATGGCCATGGTGGCCGACCTCGTGAAGGTGCTGGGGCCCGGCCGCGTGCAGCGGCTCGATGCCAACGGGGTGTACACCGTGCCCACGGCCCGCCAGGTGGTGCGTCGCCTCGCCGACCTCGGCATCGGGTGGCTCGAAGACCCGTGCCGCACGCTCGACGAGACCGCCCGGCTGCGCGCCGACGGAGTGCCCGTGTCGTTCAGCACCCACCAGGTCGACCTCGCCCGGGCCGCCCGCGACGGCGTTCCCGATGCGTTCTGCATCGACGCCACCGAGATGGGCGGCCTGCGCCGCACCCAAGACCTCCTCCGGGCCTGCGCTGCGCTCGGGATCGACTTCTGGTGCTACAGCGGTGACGCCGGCGTGATGACCGCCGCATACCTGCACCTCACTGCGGCCGAGCCCTCGATGATCAGGCCTCACCAGAGCCTGTTCCGGTTCACCGCCGATGTGGTGATCGAACAGGGCCACTACTCGCCCCGCGGCGGTGTGCTGGCGGTGCCTCAGGGCCCCGGGCTCGGGGTCAGCATCGACCGTGCTGCGCTGACGCGACTGCACGAACGGTTCCGCACCGAGGGCACGATGGCCGCGGCCGACGGCGACGGCGGCTACCGCCAACACTTCCGTCAGCAGTGACGGCAACCGGGGTCGGGGTAGTGTTCCGCCCGTGGCGCGGACACCCGATCTCGAGCGGCGGCAGGAACTGCTCGACCGCATCGTCGACCACCTCGCCGAACAGGGTCTGGCACAGACCACCCTTCGCCCGCTCGCAGCGGCCCTGGGCGTGAGCATCAACCGCCTCGTCCACCACTTCGGCACCAAAGAAGAACTCATCGCCACGGCGCTGCGCCGCGCCGTCGAACGGCAGACCGATGTCGAGCAGGGATGGATCCAGCGCGACCCGGCCATCTCGATGGCCGACCTCTACCGCAAGTGGTGGAAGTGGATGAACGCCAAGCCCGAGAACCTGGCCCTCGTGCGGCTGGGCTACGAGGCGGCCGCACTCGACACCACCGTCACCGGCCTTCCCGGCGATCTGCGCGCCGATCAGCTGGCGGTGTGGCGGCGCATCGTGGAGGAGAAGTTGCGCCAGGAGGGCCTGCCCGCCGAGGTGGCCCAGCGCGAGGCCACCATCCAGAAAGCGATGTTCACCGGGTTCATCCTCGACCTGGCCGCCTCCGGCGACCGGCGACGGCTCAGCGCAGCGCTCGAGGTGTCGTTGCGACGGCTCGAGGCGTTCATCGCCGATCAGCGCGTGGCGCGCTCCTCTTCATAGGCGGCGATCGCCGTGAGCTGGGCACCCAGCGTCGCATCGACCCAACGCGAGCCGGCACCGACCACTCGGTCGTAGCTCTGCTGTGGCGCGGCGAGTTGGCCGGTGAAGTGTGGCATCACCCGTTCGGCGAACAGTTCGTAGCTGCGCAACGTGGCGCTCCAGTCGGCCAGGTCGGCACCGAGGAACAGGTACGCACCGAACCCGCCGGTCTTGTCGACGAGTCGCTCGATCTGCTCGATCGCCATGTCGGGTGTGCCGATGACCATGCGGCCCGATTCGTTGGCGTAGTCGATGAAGTCGTCGTAGTCGGTGGGCGGCGGCGGGGCAGAGGGGTCGCCGGTGGGGATGATGTGGCTGAGGTACTCGAACACCCACTGCAGCCCGTAGCGGCAGTTGGCCTTGGCCTGCTCGACGGTCTCGGCGATGTGCATCGGGCCCATCAGCCGCCACTGCTCGCGGGGCGCGGTGTTGCCGTGCCGAGCTGCTTCCTCCTGCCAGACGTTGAAGTTGTAGTCGAGCACTTGGAACGCGGCGGGTTCGGTGGCCGCGATCGACAACATCCCCGTTCCGTAGCGGCCGGCGAGCTTCGAGCCCGACGGACTGATCGACGACGCCACCACCACATCGAAGTTGCTGTACGGCCGCACCTGGAGCACGGCCTCGTCGCAGGTGAACCAGTCGGTGTGCATCGTCACGGTCTCACCGGCGAACAGGCGCATCATCACGTCGAACGCCTGCTCCATACGCGGGCGTTGGGTCATCGGGTCGATGCCCAGCATCGCCGCGTCGCTGGTGAGCTGGCCCGGCCCGGCGCCGAACATCATCCGCCCACGGGTGAGGTGGTCGAGCATCACGATGCGGTCGGCGAGGATGAACGGGTGGTGATAGGGCAGCGAGTTCACCCCGGTGCCGAGCTTGATGTGGCGGGTGCGTTCGGCTGCTGCAGCAATGAACACCTCGGGGCTGGCGATCAGTTCGCTGCCCGCCGAGTGGTGTTCGCCGATCCAGGCCTCGGCGAAGCCGAGCTGGTCGAGGTGCACCATCAACTCCAGATCGCGGTGCAATGCAAGGGTGGGGTTCACCCCCGTCTTGTGCATCGGCGGCAGGAAGATCCCGAACCGCAACGACGTGGGCGACGACGGGGAGGACGGCATGAACTGCGGCATGGCGCCATTGTCGCGCAGGTGGGCGGCCGCCGACGCGGTCAGTCGACGGTGCCGTACGCGCCCTGGTCGCCGCGCGCCCCGTCGGCGACCACCTCGTCGATCGACGCACGGAGGTCGTCCAGGAACGCGTCGACCTTGTCGGCGTGCACGGCGTTGACGGTGAGGTGGATCGACGGGGGAGGGCCCTGCCGGTCGACGTACCAGCCGCGCCGCCACAGCGCATCAGCCACCGCGAACACGTCGAGCGATGCAGTGTCGGCGGCGCCGAACGACAGAAGCATCGCGTCGGGTTCGGCGCGCAGTTGCAGCCCGGGCATCGCTCGAACAGCGGCAGCGATCTGCTCGGTGGCCTGCCTCGCCCGGGCAGTGAGGTGCAGATAGCCCTCGTCGCCCAGATGGTGCATCACGGCCCACGCAGCAGCCATCGGGCCGCCGCCCTTGGTGCCCAGCACCCCGGACGAGCCGTACACACCACCCAGCCAGTTGTCGGTGACGAAGGTCTGATAGGCACGGAGCCGCTTCGAGCGGTGCACGATCACCGACGCACCCTTGGCGGTGTAGCCGAACTTGTGCAGGTCGACCGAGATGCTCGTCACGCCGGGAACCGTGAAGTTCCATGGAGTGATGTCGTAGCCGAGTCGGGCCAGATACGTGAGCGTGACGCCGCCCATGCAGGCGTCGACATGGCAGTTGATGTCGCGCTCGGCGGCCAGGGCGGCGATCTCGGCGATGGGGTCGACCACACCCTGCGGGTACTGCGGTGCCGAGCCGACCACCAGCACGGTGTCGTCGTCGATGGCGTCGGCCATCGCATCTGCGTCGGCACGCCAGTCGTCGCGTACCGCCACCCGACGGCTCTCGAGGCCGAAGTAGTAGCAGCCCTTCTCGAAGGCGGCATGAGCGCTGGTGGGCAGCACCACGTTCGGTCGGGTGACGCCACGCTCGGCCCGGCCCCGTTCGCGCGCCGCCTTCACGGCCATGAGGATGCTCTCGGTGCCGCCGCTCGTCATGAACCCGGCGGCGTCAGGTCCGGCCTGCAGCCAGTCGGCCACGACTCCCACCACCTCGGCCTGGATGGTGCGCAGGCTCGGGAACGCATCGGTGTTCAGTGCGTTGTCGGTGCTGAATCGTCGGTAGGCCTCGTCGGCCACGGCGGCGACCTCGGGCCCGGCGTAGTACGCGAGCGTGAACGCCCGCCCATCACGCCACCGGACGTCGTGCTCCTTCAACGCGTCGAGGCGGGCCAGCACCTGATCGGCAGGAACACCGGAGGAGGGGAGTGTCATGACGGCAACGTACCCGAGCAGTCGTCGCTGGCCTGCCTACGCTCGGCAGGTGCGCACCGACGGCTTCTTGCTGAACCCCGACATCACGTTCCTGAACCACGGCTCGTTCGGCGCCTGTCCCGAGCCCGTGTTCGCGGCCTACCAACGCCTGCAGCTCGACATGGAGCGCCAACCTGTCGAGTGGCTCGCTCGACGCTCCGACGCCCTGTTGGGTGCGGCCCGCTCGCACCTCGCCGCGTACCTCGGTGCGCAGGCCGACGACCTGGTGTACGTGCCCAACCCCACCACGGCGGTGAACATCGTGGCTCGCAGCCTGCCCCTGCAGCCGGGCGACGAGGTACTCACCACCGACCACGAGTACGGGGCGATGAACCGCACCTGGCGGGTGATCTGCCAGCAGGCCGGTGCCCGCTACGTGCACGTGCCCATCCCCGTGCCCGTCAGCACGCACGCCGACTTCGTCGAGCGAATCTGGGCCCAGGTCACCGAGCGCACGAAGGTGATCTTCCTCAGCCACATCACCAGCGACACGGCCCTGGTGTTCCCGGCCGACGAGATCTGTCGCCGGGCCAGGGCCGCCGGCATCTTCACCATCGTCGACGGGGCGCACGTGCCGGCACACATCCCGCTGCACCTCGACACCCTCGACGCCGACATCTACACCGGTGCCTGCCACAAGTGGCTCTGCGCCCCCAAGGGTTCGGCGTTCCTGTGGGCACGACGAGACGTGCAGCCGATGCTGCGGCCGCTCGTGGTCAGCTGGGGATGGGAGCCCGCCGAACCCGGTCCGTCGCCGTTCATCGACCACCACCAGTGGCAGGGCACCCGCGACCTGAGCGCCTTCCTGGCCACCCCGGCGGCCATCGACCACCAGCAGGCCCACGACTGGGACGGGGTGCGCAAGCGCTGCCACGCCGCTGCCGTCGAGGCGAGCGCACTGCTGCACGGCATCACCGGGTGCGAACCGTTCAGCCCCGAACACACCGGCGACCCGCGTTCGCCCATCTGGTACGGGCAGATGGTGGCCATCCGTCTGCCCGACCACGTCGATGTGGCCATGCTGAAGCGCCGCCTGTACGACGAGCACCGCATCGAGGTGCCCGTCTACCGCTGGAACGGCATCCCCATCCTGCGCGTGTCGATCCAGGTGTACAACACCCCCGACGACGTCGACCACCTGGCCGCCGCCCTCCGCGCTCTCCTCTGACCAGCCACCACCCGCCGCGATGAGCGCCCTGCGCAGCAGGTGCGCATGTTGCTCATCGCGGTGGTGGGGGACGGCGGCTAACGTCGGCGGCCATGGGGATGCCGACCGACATCGGGGTGATCGACCTGATGCTGGGCATCCCCGAACCGGGCATGCGCGCCCACTGGTACGACTTCTTGAAGCCGAACCTGCGCGACACCGAGAGCCGGTCGATGGCGATGCCGGCGCAGTACCTGTTCAAGGACATCCCCGACGACCCGAGCGATGCCGACATGATCGCCTGGACCGTCGACCAGATGGACGGCCACGGCATCGCCAAGGCGCTCATCGGGGTCGACCTCGCCGGCGGCATCCAGAACGATGCCATCGCCCGGCATCCCGACCGCTTCTTCGGCTGCCTGCACGTCGACCCCAACGGCGGTATGACCGTGGTGCGTGCCATCCAGGAGGCGCACGACCGCCTGGGCATCAAGGGCGTGTCACTGTTCCCGTCGGGCTGCAACCCGCCGGTACCAATCGACGACAAGCGCATGTACCCGGTGTACGCGAAGTGCGCCGAACTCGGTATCGCCGTGCTGTGCTGCGTGGGCGTTCCCGGGCCGCGCCTGCCGATGGCGGCGCAGCACGTCGAGCGCATCGACGAGGTGTGCTGGTACTTCCCCGAGCTCACCTTCGTGATGCGCCACGGCGGCGAACCGTGGGTCGACCTCGCCGTGAAGCTGCTGCTCAAGTGGCCGAACCTGTACTACAGCACCTCGGCGTTCACGCCCCGGCGCTACCCGCAGGAGATCGTCGACTTCGCCAACACCCGGGGGAGCGACAAGGTGATGTACGCCGGGTACTTCCCGATGGGCCTCAGCCTCGACCGCATCTTCCGCGAACTGCCGAACGTGCCCCTGCGCGACGAGGTGTGGCCGAAGTTCCTGCGCGACAACGCCGTGCGCGTGTTCGGACTCGACCGATGAGCACGCCCCTGCAGCAGCGACCCACCAGCGAACGCTGGCCGTGGCCCATCCCGTTCGGCTGGTTCGCCCTCGGCTGGTCGCACGAACTGACCGAGCAACAGGTGCTGCCGCGGCACGTGTTCGGCGCCGACACGGTGCTGTGGCGCGACACCGACGGCGTGGCCCACCTGCACGACGCCTACTGCCCGCACCTCGGCGCGCACCTCGGCGTGGGCGGCAGCGTCGACGGGTGCACCATCGTGTGCCCGTTCCACGCCTGGGCGTTCGACGCCGAGGGCCGCAACACGAACATCCCCTACAGCGAGCGCACCAACGCCAAGGCCCGCCTGCGCACCTACCCGGTGGTCGAGCGCAACGGGCTGATCATGGCCTGGTACCACCCGCACGAGGCCGAGCCGCAATGGGAGATCCCCGAGGTACCCGAGTTCGGCACCACGGGTGTGGGGGAGGAGTTCAGCGACCCGTTCACCCGCCAGTTCGAGATCGCCACGGCATGGCAGGAGATGGCCGAGAACGGCGTCGACTCGGCTCACTTCCGCTACGTGCACGGCACCGCCGAGGTGCCCGTGCTCGAGAGTTACGAGACCGAGGGGCACCGCTCACGCATGCGCTCGAAGCAGTTCTTTGTCACCCCGCGGGGCACCACCGAGGGCCGCATCGACAGCGACGGATGGGGCCCCGGGTTCTCGGTCGTGCGCTTCAGCGGCATCGTCGAGACGCTGCTGCTCGGGTGTGCCACACCGGTGGAACGCGACCGGTGCGAGATGCGGTTCACGTTCTGTGTGCGGCGCTTCGACGACGACCGGGTGACCAGCAGCGTGGGGGAGGCCTTCGTGAACGAGGTGTCGCGCCAACTGCTGGAAGACAAGCCGATCTGGGAGCACAAGACCTACATCGACCGCCCTGCCCTTGCCGACACCGACGGACCGTTCGCCGCGTTCCGCCGCTGGGCCAGCCAGTTCTACGCGGTCTGACCCGGCCCGACTCCACATCAGATGGCCATCCTCCTCGCCGCCGTCGCCGCCGTGCTGCTCGGTGCCTCCGACTTCTTCGCCGCCCGCTCGGCGCGCCACGCCGCCAGCCTCACGGTCACCCGCACCGTGGTGCTCGTCTCGGCGGCGCTGTCGCCGCTGCTGGTCCTCGTGGTCGACTCGCAGTGGATCGGTCGCGACATGCTGCTCGGCGCGCTGGCCGGGCTGTCGATGATCACCGGACTGATGCTGCTCTACCACGGCTACAAGGTGTCGCGGATCGGCATCGTCGCGCCCATCTCGTCGGTGCTCTTGGCGGCCGTGCCGGTGATCACCGACCTGGTACGGGGCGAGCACCCCAGCGGGCTCGGCATGACCGGTATCGCCATCGGCCTCGCCGCCGTCGTGCTGACCAGCTACCAGCCCGGTGGGTCGGGCAGCGTGCGCCAGGGTGCGATCCTCGGCCTCACCTCGGGTATCGGATTCGGGATCGCGTTCACGCTCATGGGCGAGGTGAGCGCCGAGGCGGGCCTCGCACCTGTGTTCGCCCAGCGTGCGACCGGGCTGCTGTTGCTGTGCGTCATCGCCCTGGTCCGGCCCGAGCCGTTCCTGGTGCAGCACCCCCTCGGTCGGCGCATGGCGCTGATCGCCGGTGTGTTCGGGGTGCTCGCCATCGCGTCGCTGCAGCTGGCGTTCCGCGAGGGCGCGTCGGGCCCGGTGTCGGTGGCGGGCTCGCAGTTCGCCACGGTGGCCGTCATCTTGTCGGTGCTGTTCAACCGCGAGCGCATGCGCTGGTGGCAGGGCCTCGGCGTGGCGGCCACTGCCCTCGGCGTCGCCCTGATGGCCCTCGGCTGACGGTCGGATAGGGTCGGGCCATGAGCGATCGCACCAAGCCTTCCATCACCATTCCCGCCGGCGACCCGCCCGCCGAACTGCTGATCGACGACGAGATCGTCGGCGACGGCGACGAAGCCACCATCGGCAAGCGCGTGACGGTGCACTACGCCGGTGTGGCGTGGAGCACGGGCACCGAGTTCGACGCCAGCTGGAACCGCGGTGAGACGTTCAGCTTCCGCCTCGGCGCACGCGAGGTGATCGAGGGCTGGGACCGCGGCGTGAAGGGGATGAAGGTGGGCGGCCGTCGGCGGCTCACCATCCCCGCCGACCTGGGCTATGGCAGCAGGGGAGCGGGCGGCGTGATCAAGGGCGGCGAGACCCTCGTGTTCGTCGTCGATCTCGTCTCGGTCCGCTGAGCCCGCAGTCGTGAGCCGCCTCAACCGCACCCGCACTCGACGCGAGGCGACAGGCGCGACTCCGCAGCCGTTCACCCCGCTGCGCAACCCGTACCGACCGGTCGAAGTGCTGTCGGCCGATCAGGTCGAACACCTCCACCGCTCGTCGCTGCAGTTGCTCGCCACCACCGGGATGCGCATCCTCGATGCGCGAGCACGGCGCTACTTCGCCGACGCCGGATGCGTGGTCGACGACCTCATCGTGCGCTTCGACCCCGAGATGGTCGAGGCCACCGTCGCCCTGGCACCGTCGGAGTTCACCCTGCGCGCCCGTAACCCGCAGCACTCGATCACCCTCGGCGGCAACCATGTGGCGTTCAGCGCCGTGGGCGGGCCCGCCTTCACCCACGACCTCGACCGCGGGCGTCGCGGCGGCTCGGCCGCCGAACAGCGCGAATACCTGCAACTCATCCAGATGCTCGGTGTCGTGCACCAAGAGGGTGGTGGCCCGTTCGAGGCGCTCGACCTGCCCGCCGAGACCCGTCACCTCGACCTCTACCTCAGCCTCATCCGTACGCTCGACAAGAACTGGCAGGCCATCGCACTGGGCCGCGAGCGCGCTGCCGACGCCATCGACATGGCCGCCATCGCCCTCGGCACCGACCGCGACGGCCTGGCCGCAGCGCCTGCGGTGATGTCGGTCGTCAACACCAACACCCCGCTCACGCTCGACATCCCGATGGCCGAGGGCCTCATCGAACTGGCGGGCGCCGGACAGGCCGTGTGCGTCACCCCGTTCACGCTCGCCGGGGCGATGGCACCGGCCACCATCGCCGGCGCACTGGTGCTGCAGAACGCAGAGGCGCTGGCAGGTATCACCCTTACTCAACTGGTGAGACCTGGCGCGCCAGCCATCTACGGTTCGTTCACGTCGAACGTCGACATGCGCAGCGGGTCGCCGGCGTTCGGCACGCCCGAGTTCACCCGGGCCGCACAGGCGAGCGGCCAGTTGGCGCGCCGCTATGGGCTGCCGTTCCGCTCGTCGAACACCACGGCCTCGAACGCCGTCGACGCCCAGGCCGCCTACGAGAGCGGCATGTCGCTGTGGGGTGCAGTGATGGGCGGCGCCCACCTGGTAAACCATGCCGCGGGTTGGCTCGAGGGCGGCCTGACCGCCTCGTTCGAGAAACTCATCATCGATGCCGAGATGCTGCAGATGATGGCCGAGTACCTGAAGCCGATCGAGGTGAACGACGCCGAGATCGGCCTCGACGCCATCGCCGCGGTGGGGCCGGGCGGGCACTTCTTCGCCTCACCGCACACGATGGAGCGCTACGAGCGGGCCTTCTACTCGCCGCTCGTGTCCGACTGGCGCAACTTCGAGACGTGGCAGGAATCGGGTTCGGTCGACGCCACCCATCGCGCCAACCGCATCTGGAAGCAGTTGCTCGACCAGTACGAGGCGCCCGTGCTCGACCCCGCCATCGACGACGCACTCGTCGAGTTCGTCGCCCGTCGGCGCGAAACGCTCGCCTCGGTCGCCTGATCGAGCCACCGGCTGCTCAGTCGGGCAGTTGGCGGTACCCGAAGTTCTCGCGTAGATCGCCGAACTGCAGCAGCGAGATGATGCCCGCGGTGGGAACCAGCAGCAGGCCCACCACACCGTCGATCAGGTTCACGACGGTGAACGACCAGTCGGTGAGCAGGAGCGCCAGCAGACCGCATGCGGCCGGCACGACGGTGGCGAGCGTGTACGCGGCGACACCGAGCGCGAGCGAGCGCAGCCGACGGCGACGGGTGAGGCGACGGCTGAACCACAGGGGAGCGGAGTCGACCAGCGATGCGGGCACCGCCACCGCCCACATGGCCAGCAGCACCAGGCCGATGGGCAACAGCACGGTGCTGGCGGTCAGGCCGGTCAGCCCGGCGCTGAGCAGGAGCGACAGCAGCACGGTGCGGCGGCGCCGCCACGTGGCGGCCACGACGATCCGCCAGCTCGTCGGCTCACCCGCTTCGATCCGCAGCGTGGCCACCATCGACGCGACGCTCACCGCTGCCGTGGCCGGACCGATGAAGAGCGAACCGAGCAGCAGGGCCACGAACCCACCCGATGCCGATCCGCGGTCGGCCACATCGGCAACGTCGCCGAGTTCGGTGAAGCGCAACACGACCGCCTGGATCACCGATGCTGCCAGGCCGGCCAGGGGCAGCAGTGCCCCGATCGACATGTAGAGCAGCGGTCGTCGCCGTACGGTCGACACCGCCCCGCGGACGATCTGACCACCGGCTCGCCGGGCGCGCACCGGATGGATGAACACCGGACGCCACTGTGTGGAGCGCAGCAGCACGGTGAGCACGATGAGCAGCAGGACGATCATCGAGCCGGTGACGATCGGGTTGTCGAGCAGTCGGAACAGGATCTGCGAGGCGACGCCGGCGACGGTGCAGAACACATCGGTCACCTTCGTGCCGTCGGCGGGCAGGGCTACGGCGCCACGTCTGCCCTCCTCGTCGACCCAGCGCACCGGGGTGGTCCACTGCGTCTTCATGTTCGGTCCGGTCGGACCGTTGTTGAACGAGGGCTGCTTCTCGCCCCAGTGCCCCTCGAAGGTCGTCCACACCGGGAGCGCGTCGTCGCGCAGCATCACCACATCGGGCGACACGTCTTGCGAGGGTGGCAGCGTGTTGTCGCAGCCGAAACCGCTCTGCGCGCTCTTGCCGAACCAGCGGTCGCCGCTGAAGTACGAGGCGTGGCTCCCGGCCGCCACGTACACCACCGGGCGGGTGTCGTCGACCACCTCGAGCACGTCGTCGGACCAGTCCGACAGTTCGGCGCCCTCATGCTGGGCGAACGCCACCAGGCGCGGTTCGGTGGCGAGCGCTGCCTGCGCGTCGGGGGCGTCGAACAGCAACTGGATCATCTCCCAGTCGCCCTCGTGGCGGTCGTTCCAGTCGTTGTAAAGGTAGAAGAACCAGTACTGCAGCACGAGCGTGCCGGGCTCGTCGGGGTCGTTGAACACCCGGGCGTAGATCGTGGGCTCGGTGCGCCACTGGTCGAACAGCCGCTCGTACGAGCAGCCCGGGTTCAGCGCGTTGCCCGGGATGTCGAGGTACCAGTCGGTGCCACCACCCGCCAGGTCGGCCTCGCCCGGTGCCGAGATGTCGCCCTCCGGCCGACGCAGCACCACACCCTCGCGGCCGAACAGCGAATCGACCGCCATCACGCGGTACGGCTCGCCCGGCCCGCACGCTGCCGGTTGCTGCTGCACGCGCAACAGGGGAGTGTGGCGGGCTACGAGCTGTTCTGCTGCGTCGACATCGCTCGCCGCCTGTCCGACGGTGGCCTGGGCCAACGAGGGCCCGCACGCAATCACCACGACCAGGGCGATGAGCGTCAGGGTGACTCGTCGCCGCAGTGCCTTCATCGTCGGCGAGCGTAGACCGCTGGGCGAGCGGGGGCCGTCCTGGCTCCGTCGGGAACGAACTGACATAACGAGGATTATGGGCGTTGAGTTCACACCTGCTGGGACCGGTGAGATCAGCCCGATGCCGGCAGACGCCGTCCTGCCAGGGGTTCTGCTGCCTCGAGCAGCCATCGCAGCGCGTCGAGGGCTTCGGTGGCCGACAGGTCGTGCTCGAGATCGCGCTGGGTGTCGACCACTGCACACTGCAACACGTACAGGTCGTCGTACAACGAATCGAGTTCGCTGCGGGCCATCACCAGTTCGCCTTCGCTCAGCGCCAACTCGCGTGCCCGCTGACGCGACACCCAGTCCCACTGACGGCACCGCTGCGAGCAGAACGCCCGCGGCCGCCCCGGCCCCTCGCGGGCGGCCAGGACGATCCGGCACCACCGGCAGCGCCGCTCGTCGGGCACCGACGGGTCATCGACCGATTTCGTCATGACGAAATGCTAGGTGATGGCTCAGCGGTCGGTGAGCGACTCGCGCCAGACCACTTCGAGGCGGTCGAGGCGTTCGGTCGCATCGGCACGCAACACATCGGCCACCGCGGCCACGAAGAGGTTGAACACGGCCAGCGTGCCGGTGTGGCTGTCGAACGGGCCACTCCCCCCTGCGGCCAGCACGATCGTGAGGTCGGCCACCTGGGCGAGCGGCGACAGCACACTGTCGGTGAGCGCCACCGACCACACCCCTGCCGCCGCAGCGGTGCGGGCCGACTCGACCACCCACTTCTCGTAGCGGCGCAGGTCGAGGCTCACCAGGACGTCGTCGGCGCGCAGCAGGGCGATCTGCCGTTTCACCGCGATCGGGTTGCCATCGATCAGTGCGACACCGTCGCGCAGTGCACCGAGGTCGGACACGAACTGCATCGCCACACCACGTGACGCATCGCCCGACAGCACGAACACCCGCGACCCCACTGCCGACAAGCGCTCGGCCACCGTCTCGAGCGCTGCTGCCCCGACGGCACGCACCGATGTCTGCACGTTGGTGATCTCGAGGTTCACATGCCGAGCGGCGAGGTCGGAGCCCGATGGCTCGCGGATGCGCTCGGCGGCGGGCCGCAACTGCGCCGCGAGCTCGGCCTGCACCGCGGCCTGGAGTGCGGTGAACCCGTCGTAGCCCAACTTGGTCGAGAGCCGCACCACCGTGGCGGCCCCGGCCTGCGCCGCGGCGGCCAGCTCGGCGACCGTACCGAAGGCCACCTGCTGCGGGCGCGCCAGCACCACCTCCGCCACACGTCGCTCCGCCGTGGTGAGCGATGTCCCGTGTTCCCCGATGCGGTCGGCGACCTGCACGGCCGGAGTGTACCCCGCCCTGCCGGATCGGCCGGTATGGAACATTCGTTCCAACGCGGCTAGCATACGGAACATGAGCGCCACCCGCGATCTCGAGACGACGACCCGTCCGCACTGCACCCCGCTGCGGGTCACCTGGCCCGTGGCGACCCCACTGCCGCTGCCGGCGGCCGAGTCGACCGCTCGTGACGAGGTGCTCACCGGCCGGTTCGTCACCGCCGCGGGCCGGGCCACCCGGTTGTTGCCCGAGGCCGTGCACGACGCCATCGTCGACTTCATGGACCAGCCGCACCCCAGCGGCGCCCTGCTCGTCGAACAGGCCCCGGTGGGCCGGTTGGGGGCCACACCCCCGTCGCCAACGGCCGCTGCCGACAAGGACCGGGTGAGCGAGTTCACGCTCCTCACCGTCGCTCGCCGACTGGGTCAGCCCGTCGGCTACCTGCCCGAACACGGCGGCGACCTGGTGCAGAACATCATGCCGGTGGCCGGCAGCGCCGACCGACAGGTGTCGACCTCGTCGAAGGTCGAGTTGATGTTCCACACCGAGGCCGCATTCCACCCGTACCGACCGCGCTATCTGCTGCTGCTGTGCCTGCGCGGCGACCCGTCGGCAGCCACCACGCTGTCGTCGATCCACGAGGTGCTGCCACTCCTCCCCCGTCCGGTGGTCGACACCCTGTTCGCACCTCGGTTCCGCACGGCCGTCGACGAGAGCTACCTGCACGGTCGGGCAAATGCCCTCGGGGCGCCGATGCCGGTGCTGAGCGGCGAGCGCGACCGCCCCTCGATGGTGTTCGACGCCGACTTGATGATGGGCATCGACCAGGAAGCCGACGACGCCCTGCAGTGTCTCGCGGGTGCCGTCGCGCAGCACCGCACCGCGGTCACGCTGCGAGCGGGCGACCTGCTGGTGGTCGACAACACCGTCGCAGTGCACGGCCGCACCCCTTTCGTGCCACGTTTCGACGGCACCGACCGCTGGCTGCAGCGCAGTTTCGTCGTGGCCGACCTGGCCCCCAGCGCCGCCGATCGTCGCGGCCGGGTGATCGTCACCGAATTCGGCGGCGACCCGGCCACCGCACTGCACCGCTGAACCCGTCGACGGCGACCCAGGGTCACGTTTCGGGCACACTGGTCGGGTGAAGCCACTTCCCCCTCCCCCGTCGTGCGGATTCGGCAGCGACAACGCCGCCGGGATGCACCCAAGTGTACTCGAAGCGCTCGCCGCTGCGAACGTGGGCCACGCGACGGCCTATGGCAACGACCGCTGGACCGCCACCTGTGCCGATCGGCTCCGCGAGCTGTTCGGATCGCACACCAGCAGCCTGCTGGTGTGGAACGGCACCGGTGCCAACGTGATGGCGCTCGCGTCGATGCTGCGGCCGGCCGACTGCGTGGTGTGCAGTTCGTGGGCGCACATCGCCGTCGACGAGACCGGCGCACCCGAACGCATCCTGGGTTCCAAGTTGCTCACCCTCCCGGCGCCCGACGGCAAGGTCGTGCCCGACCAACTCGAGGGCCTGGCGCACCTGATCGGCGTGCAGCACCATGCCCAGCCCGGGGTGTTGTCGATCACGCAGAGCACCGAGATGGGCACGCTGTACACGCCCGACGAGGTGGCCGCACTGTGCGATACGGCCCACCGCATGGGCATGCTCGTCCACCTCGACGGCGCCCGCATCGCGAACGCCACGGCAGCGCTGGGCGGGACCATCGATGTGCTGCGTTCGTTCACGGTCGACGCCGGTGTCGACGTGGTGAGCTTCGGCGCCACCAAGGCGGGTGCAGCGTTCGGCGAAGCGGTGGTGTTCTTGAACCCTGCGCTGGCGTCGCGGGCGATGTTCATCCGCAAGCAGGTCACCCAGTTGCCCTCGAAGATGCGGTTCGTCGCCGCCCAACTGATGGCCCTGCTCGACGACGGGTTGTGGCTCGAACTCGCCCGCCACGCGAACGCCATGGCGACGCGGCTGTACGAGGCGACGGTGTCGATCGACGGGGTGCTGTTCGACGCCCCGCCGCAGGTGAACAGCGTTTTCCCCATCCTGCCGCGTGAGGTGATCGGCCCACTGCAGGACTGGTGCACGTTCTACGACTGGGACGTGACGCGCGATCAGGTTCGTTGGATGGCCGCCTGGGACACCACCGCCGACGACGTCGACCGATTCGCCGCCGGTGTCGCCGCTGCCCTCTCGTCGGATTGATTGCGCGCTGCAATTGACTCTCCGGTCAGTTCTGGTACGCTCCGCCATGCGAGCCGGAGTCGGCTGCTCGAGGGGGTTCATCCCGACAGCAGGGTGAGTTCGGGGCCAGACCCCGGCGTCGCACCTGGGATCGTTCGTGCAAAGGGGCACCGATGGCCGCTGTCGAGACACTCTTCCACCGTCTGGCCACCGACGACGACTGGATGTCGGACGCCGAATGCAAGGGCATGACGCATCTGTTCTTCCCTGCGGCCGCCGAGCGGCCGCAGGCACGCGAGCGACGTGAGGCTGCTGCCGAGGCCGTGTGCGCTGCGTGCCGCGTGCGCGAGACCTGCCGCGAATTCGCCCGCACCAACCCCGAGTACGGGTTCTGGGGTGGCGAGAGCGAAGACCAGCGTCATCAGGCGGGCTTCCGCCTCATCGCCCCCATCGGCGTACGCGCCCGCGACGCCGTCTGACCGACGCTCGGCGCCGTCCGTCGGCGCCTACGCTGCAGCCATGCCGACCGACGAGTTGCAGCGCCTCGCTGTCGACGCCGCGTGGCAGGCCTACGGCGACCCGCGCGCGATCGTCGCGGTCGACGAGGTGAGCGCGAACGTCTCGACGAACCGGGTGTACCGGCTGCACCTCAGCGACGGGTCGACCTGTGTGACCAAGGTGTCGTCGTACGGCTCGTACTTCTTGTTCGTCGAGGACCACGACCGGCTGTTCCGCTGCGCGCGACTGCTCGACGACACCCGGTTCGCAGGCATGCTCGCCGACGTGTGGACCGAGCGCGACCGACCGGGCCGGATCTTCACCTGGTACGACAAGACGATGTGGGCGGTGTTCTACGACGACGTCCCACGCGCCGAGGCGCTCCCCCGGGTGCTGGGCATCGACATGGTCGAGAACCTCGGACGCGAGATCGCCGAGTTCCACCGTGCGTGCACCGAGATCGCACCTCGCATCCCGGGGAGTTCGAAGACGATCAAGAGCGACGCGATCCATCTGCTGGAACTGCTCGAGAGCCCGTTCGCGCCCCGCAATTTCGACCTGCCACCCGAGGCGATCGGCATGCTGTGGCGACACACCCACGAGTTCCTCGAACGGCTCGTCGAGGTGGGCTACGACGAGTGGCCGAAGATCCCGGTGCTGATCGACTGGAACCTCGGCAACTTCTCGGTGGCACCCGTCGTCCCCTCGTCGATCGAGCCCTCGTCGATCGAGCCCTCGTCGATCGAAAACGGTTTCCGACTGTTCAGCCGCTGGGACTACGACTGGTTCCGCATCGAACCGCGGCTGCTCGACTTCTACTTCCTGTCGCGTGTGTCGAGCCGCACCGGCGACCGCACCCGCTTCACCTACGGCGCGCACACCCTCACCGAGCCCACGTTCCTCGCCCTCGTGCAGGCCTACCGCACGGTGTTCCCGCTGAGCCGCGACGAGATCAGGTTCCTGCCCGAGGTGTACCGGTTCTTCATCCTCAACTACGTCGTGCGAGAGGGGGCCCGGTTCTTCCGGTCCGATCTGTGCGCAGCATTCCGCCGCGACACCGTGCGCAGCTATCTGCCGTCGTTCGAGCGGCACGACTTCAGCCCGCTGTACGACCTCGCCTGAGCACGCCGCTGGTGCGCCCCGAACGTGTCCGCCCGATGGCGCCGACGTGACACGATGCAGCGATGGAGTACGCCCAGATCCGAGTCGAGCGCCGTGGCGCCGTGAGCCTGATCACCCTCAACCGTCCTGAGCGGTTGAACGCGTGGACACCGACGATGGCCGAGGAACAGGCCCACGCCATCGAAGCAGCCAATGCCGACGCCACCATCGGCGCGATCGTGATGACCGGTGCCGGTCGCGGGTTCTGCGCGGGGGCCGACATGCAGGCCACGTTCCAGTCGCGGATCGACGGGGTCGACCCCGGACGCGACACGGCCAGCGGTGTCGGCGGGATGCCTGCCGGGCTCGACTGGGTGGCGCTGGTGCGTGCCAGCAAGCCGATCGTGTGTGCCGTGAACGGCGCCGCCGTGGGCATCGGGGTGACGATGTGCCTGCCGGCCGACCAGATCGTCGCGTCGAACACGGCGCGGTTCGGGATGGGGTTCATCACGATGGGCCTGGTGCCCGAACTGGCCAGCACTCGCCTGCTGGCCGCCCGGGTGGGGTTCGGTCGGGCCAGCGACCTGTTCCTGTCGGGTCGCCTCATCAGCGCCGACGATGCCTACCGCATCGGCCTCGCCGACCGCCTCGTCGAACCCGAGGTGCTCGTCGACGAAGCCGTCGCCGTCGCCGAGTCGTATGCGGCCAACCCCGACCGGCAGCTGCGGATGACCAAGGCGCTGCTCACCGACAACATGGTCGAGACCGATCTGGTGGCGGTGCAGCAGCGCGAACAGCAGTTTTTGGCCGAGTGCTGGCGCTCCGACGAACATGCCGAGGCGGTCGCCGCCTTCCTGGCCAAGCGTCGGCCCGTGTTCCGGCCGGCGGTCACCGACGGCGGCGTCGGGTGAGCACCGTGTTCGACGTGTGCGTCGTCGGCAGCAGCAACCTCGACCTGGTGGCCACCGCCCCGGTGCTTCCCGCACCGGGCGAGACCGTGATGGGACGCGACTACCACGAGCACCCGGGTGGCAAGGGGCTGAACCAGGCGGTGGCCGCAGCGCGAGCAGGTGCGGCCACCTGCTTCGTGTCGGCTGTCGGCGACGACGGTGCCGGGCAGATGCTGCAGGCCGTGATGGACACCGACGGCATCGACCGTCGCTTGGTGCGCACCGTTGCCGGTGTGGCGACCGGGCGGGCCTTGATCGGTGTCGCCGACACCGGCGAGAACTCGATCATCGTGGTCTCCGGCGCCAACCAGCACGTCGTCGCCGACGAGATGCCACGGGCCCGAGTGGTGCTGTCGCAGCTCGAGGTGCCCGTCGCCACGATCGTCGCTGCGTTCCGTGCCGCACGATCAATGGGTGCGCTGACGGTGCTGAATCCGGCTCCGGCCCAGCGACTCGATGCGGCGTTGCTGGCGCTCTGCGACATCGTGGTGCCGAACGAGCACGAGATCGAACTCCTCGGCGGGGTCGACCACGTGCTGGCGGCCGGTGCGGGCGCGGTGGTGGTCACCCTCGGCGCCGCGGGCGCAGTGCTCCACGAACCCACCGGCGCCACACCCGTCGCGCCGTTCACCGTGCGGCCGGTCGACACCACCGGTGCCGGCGACACGTTCTGCGGGTCGCTGTGTGCTCGCCTCGCTGCGGGCGACACCCGGGCCGAGGCGCTGCGCTACGCCGCTGCTGCGGCGGCACTCAGTACCACCGTGGCGGGCGCGGTGCCGTCGATCCCGCTCCGCGACGCCGTGGAGGCATTCATCGCCGCAGTGTGACCGCAGCCCACCCGTCGAGCACGTCGACTGCGACGACACCGAACGGGGCGAGGGCGGCCACCACATGAGCGAACCGGTCGGCGAGCACCCCGCTGAGCACCAGCACACCGTTGGCCGCACAGACGCGCATCAGGTCGGGGGCGAGCTCGACCAGGGTGGGCGCGAGGATGTTGGCCACCACCACGTCGAACTCGCCGTCGACCTCGGCCAGCGGGGTGGTCGACACGGCGATGCGGCCCGCCACCCCGTTGCGTTCGGCGTTGTCGAGCGTGGTGGGCACGGCGGCCGGGGTGATGTCGACGGCAACGATCGTGCCCGCACCGAACAGAGCCGCAGCGACGGCGAGCACCCCCGAGCCGCAGCCGACATCGAGTACGGCCGCCCCCGGCAGGTCGGCCAGGCAGCGGCGCAGGGCCACCAGTGAGAGACGGGTGGTCGGATGATCGCCCAGACCGAATGTGGCGCCCGGCTCGATGCGGATGACGAGGTCGTCCGACGCGGGGGCCGGCACCCACGCCGGGCACACCACGACGCCGTCGTCGACCTGCACGGGCCGGGCGAACTGGCGCCACGAATCGGCCACTGCGGCATCGACTTCTTCCCAGCGCCACGACCACCGTGCCGACAGGTCGGCGAGCGCGGCTTCGGCCGCCACCAGGTCGTCGCCGAGCGACGTCCACAGTTCGCACACACCGCCGTCGCACGGGCGCTCCTCGACCGCCACGACGCCGAGCGACCACAGCATGTCGGCGGCCAACTCGACCTCGTGGGCGGGCGCCGTGACCACCAGCACGATCATGTGTCGATCCGGCGCAGGCCCTCGCGGTAGCGACGCGTCTTGTGGAGGTAGCTCGCCACGCCCATCTCGATGTCGGCGACGCGGGCACGGCCGGGCTTGATGACGGCCGGCACCCCGGCGGCGATGGCCCCCGAGGGCACCTCGGTGTCGTTCAGTACCACGGCGTTCGCGGCGACGATGGCGCCGGTGCGCACCACCACCCGGTGCAGCACGATCGAGCCGTTGCCGACGAGCACACCCGACTCGATGGTGCATCCCTCGAGATGGACGATGTGGCCGATGACGCAGTCGTCGCCCACGACGGTGGGGTGCATCGGTGTGGTGTGCAGTACGCAGTTGTCCTGCACCGACGTGCGCGCGCCGATGACGATCGAGCCGTCGTCGCCGCGGAGCACGGCACCGGGCCAGATGGAGCTCTCGGCACCGATCGTCACCGAACCGATGACGACGGCGTCGGGATGCACGAACGCATCGGGGTGGATGTCGGGAATCTGGTCGCCGAGCGCGTAGATGGGCACGGCCCCACCGTATCGACGCGCCTGTCGGCGTGCAGAACCGGTGCACGGCCGGATACGGTGGTCGACCATGTCCCGAAGGATCGACATCGAACTCACCAGCGCGCGCCCCGACGGCTCGTGGACGTGGCGCGCTGCGGGCGCCCGCGAGCCACGCGGCGTCGTCGACGGATCGCTCGTCCCTGCCGGCGCCAAGGCCGGACAGGTGTTCAAGGCCGATGCCGAGGGCCAACTCGACGGGTTGACGATCGTGTCGCTCGCCGGCACACGCAGCAGCACGCCGCGCAACGGCCTGCTCGAGTTGATTCCTTCCGACAAGCCGTTCGAAGCCGTCACCCAGCAGTTGGCACGGCGCGAGCGCGGCGACCGTGGTGATCGCGGTGATCGACCGCGCCGCGACCGCCCGCGTGGCGATCGACCCGATGGCGCCCGCGGCGACCGCCCGCGTGGTGATCGGCCCGATGGCGCCCGGCGCGACCGCCCCGAGGGCGAGCGTGGCGACCGGCCG
>JBEIIG010000064.1:0-20980 GCA_040380855.1 Acidimicrobiaceae bacterium
CGAGTTCATCTCGACGTTCCTGGTGCGCCCCTTCTCGCTCACGGTGCGACTCTTCGCCAACATGCTGGCGGGTCACATCCTGTTGGTCACCTTCGCACTGCTCTCCGAGGCGCTGTTCCAGGCCAAGACCAACGTGCCGTTCCTCAACATCATGGGCGTCCTGCCCTTCTTCATGCTGTTGTTCCTCACCGCCTTCGAGGTGTTGGTGGCCTTCCTGCAGGCCTACATCTTCACCATCCTCACCGCGGTGTACATCGGCGGTGCCATGCACCCCGAGCACTGATCACGCAGACCTGATCACGCACCACCGATCTCAGTCATTCTCCACCTACCCAGAACACACACAGGAGACGTCAACCCATGGAAGCAATGAGCCGCCTGGTTCAGGAACTCACCGGCGACGAGGCCAAGGCCGCCAACGCCGCCATCGGCGCTGGTTTCGCCTATGGCATCGCAGCCATCGGCCCCGGCATCGGCATCGGTTACCTCGTCGGCAAGTCCGTCGAGGCGATGGCCCGCCAGCCCGAGGCCGCCGGCATGGTGCGTACCACCATGTTCCTCGGCATCGCCTTCACCGAAGCCCTCGCCCTCATCGGCTTCGTGGTCTTCATCCTCATCGGCCTCTGATCGGCCTTCCCGTTCCCCATCCACACGAATGGAGTTGATGTGTTGACGGCAGTCATCCATCTCCAAACGCTGCTGCGACCGATGGCCGAGGGCGCTGAGGCGGTCAAGGACGGACCCGGTCCGATCCTTCCCGAACTCAAAGAACTCATCTGGGCCTGCGGATCGTTCGTCGTCTTCCTCATCGCGATGCGCCTCTACCTGGTGCCTCAGCTGAAGAAGGGCATGGACGCCCGCTATGGCAGCATCCGCAACAAGCACGAGCACGCCGACGCGGCTCGGGCATCGGCCAAGGCCGATGTCGCCGAGTACGAGCGCCAGCTCGCCGCGGTGAAGGCCGAGGCAGCTGCTCGCGTCGACGCAGCACGCCAGACGGTCGAGGCCGAGCGCCATGGCCGTATCTCGGCACTGAACACGGTGCTCGCCGACCAGCGTGCAGCCGCAGCCGCCGAGAACGAGGCGGCCAAGGCGGCCGTGCGCGACCAGATCCACTCGGCTGTTGCCGACGTGGCCGCACGCGCAGGCGAGCTCGCCACCGGTCGTCGCCCCGACGCCACTGTGGTGAGCCGAGTCGTGAGCGAGGTGATGGCACGATGAACGTTCTGGGAGCCATCATCCGCCCGATGGCCAAGTGTGGCGTCGACGACGCCGGCGAGTGCGTCACGAGCAGCCCGCTGCTGCCCGAGGCCGCCGAGCTCATCTACGGCGGCTTGGCATCGCTCATCATCTTCTTCGCGCTCTACAAGTTCGCGTGGCCGCAGATGAAGAAGGCGCTCGACGCCCGCACCGCCCGGATCCAGAAAGAGCTCGACGAGGCCGATGCGGCCGAGTCGGCGGCCACCACCGAGGTGGTGCAGATCCGTCAGGCGCTCGGCGACATCGAGGCCGAGCGGGCCCGCATCCTGGCCGACGCCGACGCACAGGCTGCCGCCGTGCTCGCCGACGGCCGTGCCCGCATCGAGGCCGAGGTCGCCGACCTGCAGGCCAAGGCTGCCGCCGACATCGCCGCCGCCCGTGGGCGCAGCACCGACGAACTGCGCGGCGAGATTGCCCGCCTGTCGAGTGCAGCGGTCGACCACGTGGTGCGCGGTTCGCTCGACGACAGCACGCACCAGGAGCTCATCGAGGGCTTCATCGCACGAGTCGGAGTCGGATCATGAGCGACCCTCGCATCGACGGATACGCACGGGCCCTGTTCGAGGTGGCCGCGGCCGAAGGCACGATCGACGAGGTGGAGGACGAGCTGTTCCGGTTCGCCCGCAGCTTCGAGTCGAGCGACGCCCTGCGCACGGCCCTCACCGACGAGCAGATCCCCGTCGCCAAGCGTCAGGCCATCATCGAAGACCTGCTCGGTGGCAAGGCCACCACCACGACGACACAGCTCGTGTCGATGGTGGTGGGCTCGGGCCGTGGCCGCGATCTGCCGGCCATCATCGACCAGCTCGTGGCCCGCGCCTCGTCGGCCAAGCACCTCGAGGTGGCCGAAGTGCGCACCGCCGTGGCGCTCACCGACGAGCAGCAGGCTCGTCTGGCGGCGGCGCTCACCAACGCCACTGGCAAGCAGCTCAACCTCAAAGTCGTGGTCGACCCGTCCGTTCTGGGCGGCATCGTGGCCACCGTGGGCGACACCGTCATCGACGGCAGCGTCCGCACCCGCATCGACCAGCTGAAGTCCCGCCTGTAGGAGACACGAGAACACCATGGCAGAACTCACCCTGAGCGCGAGCGATATCGCAGCTGCGCTGAAGAACAACCTCGAGGGCTTCGAGCCCTCGCTCGAGGCCCGCACGGTCGGCCGTGTCACCGAGGTCGGCGACGGCATCGCCCGCGTCAGTGGCCTGCCCGACTGCGCCGTGAACGAGATCGTCGAGTTCGAAGACGGCACGCTCGGTCTGGCGCTGAACCTCGACGAGGAGTCGATCGGTGCCGTGGTGCTCGGCGACGGCTTCCACATCGAAGAGGGCCAGACCGTGAAGGCCACCGGCCGCATCCTCTCGGTGCCGGTCGGCGACGCGATGCTCGGCCGCGTGGTGAACGCGCTCGGTCAGCCGATCGACGGCAAGGGCGACATCGTCGGTGGCATCCCCCGCCGTGTCGAGATCCAGGCCCCCGGCATCATGGGCCGCAAGCCCGTGCACGAGCCGCTGCAGACCGGCATCAAGGCCATCGACGCGATGACCCCCATTGGTCGTGGCCAGCGCCAGCTCATCATCGGCGACCGCAAGACCGGCAAGACCACCGTCGCGATCGACGCCATCATCAACCAGCGCGGCCTCGGCGTGAAGTGCATCTACGTCGCCATCGGCCAGAAGGGCTCGACCGTCGCCCAGACCGTCGAGACGCTGCGCCAGTACGGGGCGCTCGAGTACACCGTCGTCGTGGCCGCCCCGGCCAGCGACCCGGCTCCCTTCAAGTACCTGGCCCCCTACGGCGGTTGCGCCATGGGCCAGCACTGGATGGAGAACGGCGAGCACGCACTCATCGTGTACGACGACCTGTCGAAGCAGGCCGAGGCCTACCGTCAGGTGTCGCTGTTGCTGCGCCGCCCGCCGGGCCGCGAGGCCTACCCCGGCGACGTGTTCTACCTGCACAGCCGTCTGCTCGAGCGTGCGGCCAAGCTGTCCGACGAACGTGGCGCCGGTTCGCTCACGGCCCTGCCGGTCATCGAGACCAAGGCGGGCGACGTGTCGGCCTACATCCCCACCAACGTCATCTCCATCACCGACGGTCAGGTGTACCTGCAGGACAACCTGTTCAAGTCGGGCGTGCGCCCGGCCGTCGACGTGGGCATCTCGGTGAGCCGCGTGGGCGGCGCCGCGCAGATCAAGTCGATGAAGAGCGTGTCGGGCACCCTGAAGCTCGACCTCGCCCAGTTCCGCGAGCTCGAGGCCTTCGCCACGTTCGGTTCGGAGCTCGACGCCATCTCCAAGGCCCAGCTCGAGCGTGGCTACCGCCTCGTCGAACTGTTGAAGCAGCCGCTCAACAGCCCGATGCCGGTGGAAGAGCAGGTCGTCGTCGTGTTCGCCGGCACCAAGGGCTATCTCGACAGCCTGCCGGTGGGCGATGTGCGCCGCTTCGAGCGTGAACTGCTCGAGCACATGCGCGGCACCCAGGGCGGCCTGTTGGCCGGTATCCGCTCGAACCCGAAGGCCGATGTGCCGGGCGAGCTGGGTGGGGTCATCGCATCGTTCAAGGAGCAGTTCGTCGCTGCCACGGCCGCCGCCAAGGCTGCCGATGCCACGGCGACCTCGGCCACCGAGGTGGGCGAGGCCGAGAGCGCCAAGACGCTGGCGACGGAGTAAGTCGATGATCCGGTTGACCACCCCTGCGAACCGCGCCGAGGGAAGCGCCAGCGACGAGGCGTACCCGAGTGAGGAGAACCGCAGGGCCGACGAGCGAGGGCATCAGTAATGGCTGGTGGGCAGGAGCGCATTCTTCGTGGACGCATTCGCAGCGTCCAGGCCACGAAGAAGATCACGCGCGCCATGGAACTCATCGCCGCCTCACGCATCGTGAAGGCACAGCAGCGCGTGGCCGCTGCGGTGCCCTACAGCGAGCGGATCACCGAGGTCGTGAAAGACCTCGCCGCTGCCGGCGGCTCGTCGCAGTCGCCGCTGCTGGCAGGCCGCGAGCAGGTGCGCCGCACGGCCTACGTGGTCATCAGCGCCGACCGTGGTCTGTGCGGTGGCTACAACGCCGGTGTGCAGCGTGCGGCCGAAGGTGAGATCAAGGCCGACGTGTTGTCGGGCAAGGACTACGCCGTGGTGGCCTGCGGTCGCAAGGCCGAGGGCTACTTCCGGTTCCGTGGCTACACCATCGCCGAGGCCTTCGGTGGGTTCAGCGACAGCCCCACCTACGCCCACGCCAAGACCATCGGTCAGTACGTGATGGATGCCTACGTGGCGGGCGAATTCGACCGGGTCGAACTGGTCTACACCCGCTTCGTCTCGGCCGGTTCGCAAGAGGTCGTGCTGCGCCCACTGGTGCCGCTCGACCGCGACACCGTCGCCGGTGGCGACGGCAAGGGCACCGACGCAGCCGGCGTGGCCGCCGACTTCGAGTTCGAGCCCGACCCGGGCACCATCCTCGACACCCTGCTGCCGCGCTACGTCGAAGCCCGTATCTACGCAGCCCTGCTCAACGCCGCAGCCAGCGAGCACGCCTTCCGCCAGCGAGCGATGAAGAGCGCCACCGACAACGCCGAAGAGCTCATCAAGAACCTCAGCCGCATCATGAACCGGGCCCGTCAGGACTCGATCACCACCGAGATCATGGAGATCGTCGGCGGTGCCGAGGCCCTCTCGGCCAGCAACTGAACCCCGAGCGCCAGAGACACAAGGAAACTCCCATGACCATGACCGAATCAGACCTGAAGGACGGACGAGTCGTCGGTATCGCCGGCCCGGTGATCGACGTCGAGTTCCCCCGCGGCGCGCTGCCCGAACTGAACACGGCGCTCGAGTTCTCGGTGCTCGTCGACGGCCAGCCCGTCAGCGTGCTGGCCGAGGTGGCCCAGCAGCTCGGCGACGGCCGCGTCCGCGCCGTGTGCATGAAGCCCACCGACGGTCTGCGCCGCGGCACCGCCGTGCGCAACACCGGCCATGGCATCAGCGTGCCCGTGGGCGACAAGACGCTCGGCCATGTGTGGAACGTGTGGGGCGAAGTGCTCGACGGCGACAACGCCGACTTCGACACGATCGAGCGGTGGGAGATCCACCGTCACGCCCCCGACTTCGCGGCCCTCGAGCCGTCGAAGCGCGTGTTCGAGACCGGCATCAAGGTCATCGACCTGCTCACCCCCTACCTCGCCGGCGGCAAGATCGGCCTGTTCGGCGGTGCTGGCGTGGGCAAGACCGTGCTCATCACCGAGATGATCCGTCGTGTGGCGCAGAACCACGGTGGTGTGTCGGTGTTCGCCGGTGTGGGCGAGCGCACCCGTGAGGGCACCGACCTGCGCATCGAGATGGAAGAGTCGGGCGTGTTCGAAAAGGCCGCCCTCGTGTTCGGCCAGATGGACGAGCCGCCGGGCGTGCGCCTGCGTGTGGCCCTGTCGGCGCTCACCATGGCCGAGTACTTCCGCGACGTGCAGAACCAGGACGTGCTGTTGTTCATCGACAACATCTTCCGGTTCGTGCAGGCGGGCTCGGAAGTGTCGACCCTGCTGGGCCGTATGCCCTCGGCCGTGGGCTACCAGCCCACCCTGGCCGACGAGATGGGCCAGCTGCAGGAGCGCATCACCTCCACCCGTGGCCGCTCGATCACCTCGCTGCAGGCCGTGTACGTGCCCGCCGACGACTACACCGACCCGGCGCCGTTCACCACCTTCACCTTCCTCGATGCAACCACCGAGCTGAGCCGCCAGATCGCCTCGCTGGGCATCTACCCGGCGGTCGACCCGCTGGCCAGCACCAGCACCATCCTCCAGCCCGAGGTGGTGGGCGAGCGGCACTACACCATCGCCCGTCGCGTGCAGGAGACGCTGCAGCGCTACAAGGAGCTGCAGGACATCATCGCCATCCTCGGTCTCGACGAACTGTCGGAAGAAGACCGCCTCACCGTGGCCCGCGCCCGCAAGGTGCAGCGCTTCCTCAGCCAGCCGTTCTACGTGGCCGAGGTGTTCACCGGTGTCAGCGGCGAGACCGTGCCGGTGGCCGAGACCGTCGAGAGCTTCGAGGCCATCGTGAACGGCGAACTCGACGAGGTGCCCGAGCAGGCGTTCCTCAACGTGGGCGGTGTCGAGCAGGTGCTGGCCAAGGCCAAGGCGCTGCAGGAAGGCGCAGCCTGACCATGGCCACCATGCAGGTCGAGGTCGTCTCGCCGGAGCGGGTGCTCTTCTCCGGCGAGGCCACACAGGTGATCACGCGCACCCTCGGTGGTGGCGAGATCGCCTTCCTGCCCGGCCATGCCCCGTTCCTCGGCGCGCTCACCGAATGCCACACGCGAATCTCGCTCGCCGACGGCAGGGTGGTCGATGCCGCCGTCCACGGCGGGTTCGTGCAGGTGAGCGGGAACACCGTCAGCATCCTGTCCGATGCCGCCGAACTGGGCGAAGAGATCGACCGTGCCCGGGCGCTGGCGGCCAAGGAGCGTGCCGAAGAGCGACTGCGGCACGAACACGACGCCGAGGGCGTCGCCGCACTCAGCCGGGCCCACGCCCGTCTGGCGGCCAGCGGCGGTATCACCGCCACGCCAGGCGCACACTGACGCCTCGCTCGTACACTGCCGCCATGGCAGCGAAACTCCCTTTCCGGCGCGCACTCGTCACCGGAGCCTCGTCGGGTATCGGCGAGTCGATGGCCCGCATCCTCGGTGCCGCCGGCATCCCTCAGGTGGTCGTGGCTCGTCGTGTCGACCGGCTCGAGGAACTGGCGCTGGGCTTCCCCGACGTCGAGGTGTTGTCGGCCGATCTCACCACGCCCGAGGGTGTGCGCGCGGTCGAAGCCCGCATCGCCAGCGACACCGACCCGATCGACCTCGTGGTGAACAACGCCGGCTTCGGCACCTCGGGTGTGTTCCACAGCCTCGACGCCGATCGGCTCGAGCGTGAGATCGCCCTGAACATCACGGCACTCACCCGGCTCTCGCATGCGGCGCTCAGCACGTTCGTGCCGCGTGGTGGTGGCTATCTGCTGAACGTCAGCAGCGTCGCCAGCTTCCAGCCTGCGCCGAAGTTGGCGGTGTACGCAGCCACGAAGGCGTATGTCACCAGCCTCACCGAGAGCCTGCACGAAGAGGCGCGTGGCACCGGGGTGAAGGTCACCGCTCTGTGTCCCGGCCTCACCCGCACCGAGTTCCAGAGCGTCAGCAGCACCGAGTCGTACGCCACCAACTACCCGTCGTTCGCCTGGCTCGACGTCGATGTGGTGGCCCGGGCCGGCCTCGACGACGTGGCGCGCGGTAAGCCGCTGTCGGTGCCCGGCGTCATCTACAAGGGCCTCGCCGGTGCCACCAGCATCACCCCGCGTTGGCTCACCCGCCGCGCGTCGAGCCTGGTGCAGCGCGACTGAGCAACCCGCCCACACGGTCGAGGGTCGTACGATGCAGCCCGTGCATCCAGCGCTGCCGGTGGCCGATATCCGAGGTTTCATCGCCAATCCCTATTCTGCCGAGGGGCTGGCATTCGTCGACGATCTGCGCACCGCGGCACACCTCACCAGTGCCTTCTACCTCGAAGGCCACGGGGTCGACGAGCAGCTCGTCGCCGAGATGATCGAACGCAGCCGAGCCATCGTGGGCCCCGACCAACTCACCGCCATCGAATCGGTGTGGGCCGACGAGATGTGCCGTGTGGCGCGCTGGCTGATGCGCGGGATCGCTCTCTCGCTGGGGCAGACCATCGACCACTTCGACCCGCTGGTGACACCCGAGCCCGACATCGTCGTGGCCGCCGTGCGGTCGACGCCCGAGACACGACGGGTGCGCGCCCGGCAGAGCACCGGTATCCGACAGGACCGCGACCTGCTCACCCTCACCCATCACGACCAGTGGGGTGGGCTGCAGGTGCAACTCGGCGAGCGAGCGATCGACGTCCCGCCGCGACCGGGTGCCTGCGTCGTGCAGATCGGCACCGTGCTGCAGAGCGTGTCGCGCTACTACTACTCGGCCACCCGGTATCGCGTCGCCGGCCAGCACGCCGGACGCGACTGCCACATCGTCACGTGCCGTGTGAGCCCACGACACGGCGCGCCGATTGCGCCGGTCGACCTGCCCCAACCGCTGCGCCGCCGGCGCGCAGGCCTCGACGACCCGGCCGACTGACCCGGGTGCAGCGCTACCGCGTGCGCCGGTTCAGGCGTAGTCGATGGCGGCGAAACCCGAGAGCTTGTCGAGCCGGTGGTGAGCCTCGACCAGGCGCACGGTGCCACTGCGCGATCGCATCACCAGGCTCTGGGTCTGCGCCCCGCGAGGACTGAAACGCACCCCGCGCAGCAGTTCGCCGTCGGTGATGCCGGTGGCGGCGAAGAACGCATCGTCGCCGCGGACCAGATCGTCGGTGGTGAGCACGGCGTCGACGTCGTAGCCGCCCGCCAGGGCGGCAGCGCGCTCGGCCTCCGAACGCGGCCACAACATGCCCTGGATCTCGCCGCCCATGCACTTCAGGGCCGCAGCAGCGATGACGCCCTCGGGCGTGCCACCGATGCCGAACAGCACGTCGACACCCGCCTCGGGCCACGCCGTGGCGATGGCACCGAAGATGTCGCCGTCGGAGATGAGCTTCACCCGTGCACCGCTGCCGCGGATCTCGGCGATCAGGTCGTCGTGACGGGGCCGGTCGAGGACCACCACCGTGAGGTCGCGGACGCTCGTGCCCTTGGCCTTGGCCACCCAACGCAGGTTCTGCGTCGGTGATGCGGTGATGTCGATCGCACCGACGGCCTCGGGCCCGACGGCCACCTTGCGCATGTAGAAGCACGGCCCCGGGTCGAACATGCTGCCCCGCTCGCTCACGGCGATCACCGAGATGGCGTTGGCCCTGCCGAGCGCAGTGAGGCTCGTCCCGTCGATCGGGTCGACGGCCACGTCGACGCGCGGCGCATTGCCGTCGCCGATCTGCTCGCCGTTGAACAGCATCGGCGCTTCGTCCTTCTCGCCTTCGCC
Source organism: Acidimicrobiaceae bacterium (assembly GCA_040380855.1). Taxonomy (GTDB): domain Bacteria; phylum Actinomycetota; class Acidimicrobiia; order Acidimicrobiales; family Ilumatobacteraceae; genus VFMC01. The sequence continues at coordinate 9,223 of JBEIIG010000064.1, forward strand.
GATGACGACGATGCCGTCCATGCTCACCGTCGACAGCACCGTTCGCATCGCATCGACGGCAGCGCCATCGGCACCGATCTTGTCGCCACGACCCACCCAGCGTGCCGCGGCGAGCGCAGCGCTCTCGGTGACTCGGACCAGTTCGAGGGCAAGGTTTCGATCAGGAGCGCTCATCACCGCCCACCGTAGCCGCCCGTCCGCCCCTGCCGATGGTGCCGAACGGACTCTCGGCGAACGTGGGTACAGTGCCCGCCGTGAGCGCGATCCCGATCGAACGGTGCCTCACCGGACGCGACGTGAGCGAACCGCGTCTGCACCCCGACGGCACGGTCGTCGTGTACGCGGTCTCGGCCGAGGGCGAGACATCGCTGGTGCAGCAGTCGCTGGTCGACGACACCACTCGCGCGGTCACCGGGGTGATGGCGCCGCGAGTGGGGCGTGGTCTGGGCGGCGGATGCTGGTGCTGGTCGGCCGACGGCACCGCCGTGGTGTACGCCGGGGTCGACGGCAACCTGTGGTGGCAGCCGCTCGACGGCGGAGCGGCGTTGCGGCTCACCGACCAGGGGCCCGAGCGTGCCGCGCAGGCACCGATGGCAGTTCCCGATGGCACCCGAGTCGTGTACGTGGTCGACCAGGCCGAGGTGTGGAGCATCGGCCCCGACGGCATCGGCGCCGAACGCCTCGACGACGGTTCGGCCGACTTCTGCTTCGACCCGTGGCCGATGCCGTGCAGTTCGGGTGTGCTGTGGCTGGCGTGGAACGTGCCCGACATGCCGTGGGACCGGGCCCGCACCGTGCGTCGCACCTTCGACGGCACGGTCCACGACGAGTTCGTGCCGCCGCACAGCATGCAGCAGCCGCGTGTGCTGCCCGACGGCCGCGGCATCGCGGTGCAGGACGACCGTGGCTGGAACAACGTGTGGATCGACGACACCCCGTTGGTCGACGAACCGTTCGAGCACGCGGGCCCCACCTGGGGGCTCGGTCAGCGGTCGTACTGCTGGTCGCCCGACGGGCGCTTCGTCGCCTTCACCCGCAACGAGGCCGGGTTCGGGCGGCTGTGTGTCGCCGAGGTGGCCAGTGGTCGTGTCGAAGCGATCGGCCGGGGTGTGCACGGCCAGTTGTCGTGGGAGGCGAACCGGCTCTGTGCGCTGCGCACCGGAGCGCGTACACCCACCGAGGTGGTCGTGTACGAGCACGACGGCGATCCACTCGGCGCGTGGCAGCGCCGCCGTCTCGCGCAGGGGCCCGATGCGGCCTGGTCGACCGAACCCCTCGTCGAGCCCGAGGCCGTCGTGCTGGCCGGTGCAGACGGTGCCACGGTGCGCGCCCGGCTGTACCGCGCCGACGCCGACCGCGAACTCGCGGCCGACCGGTTGATCTGCTGGTTGCACGGCGGCCCCACCGATCAGTGGCAGGTGGCCTTCATGCCCCGGGTGGCCTTCTGGCGGTCGCGGGGCTACCACGTGCTGGTGGTCGACCACCGCGGTTCCACCGGGCACGGCCGCACCTATCAGCAGGCGCTGCGCGGCAGGTGGGGCGAAGTCGACGTGGCCGATGTGGTGGCCGCGTTGCGCGACGCGCACCAACGCGGCTGGGCGACGCCCGAGTCGAGTGTGCTGATCGGCGGTTCGGCCGGCGGCTTCACCGTGCTCGGCGCGCTGCGGGCCGACCCCGGGTTGGTCGCCGCAGCCGTGGTGGCCTATCCGGTGGCCGACCTGGCCGATCTGGCCGAACGCAGCCATCGGTTCGAACGGCACTACACCGTGTCGCTCGTGGGCGACCCCGCCGATCCGACGATGGACGACGTGTACCGCGACCGGTCGCCGGTGTGGTTCGTCGACCGCATCACCACACCGCTGCTGGTGTTCCACGGTGATGTCGACCCCGTGGTGCCGGTGGGGCAGAGCCGGCTGCTGGCGGAACGCTTGCGGGCGGCCGGTGGCAGTGTCGAGTTGCACGTCTACCCCGGCGAGGGCCACGGCTTCCGGCAACGGCAGCACCAGCGCGACGAGTACGAGCGCACCGAGGCGTTCCTGAGCCGTCACGTGCGTTGACCGATAGCGTCACCTGCGTCGTTGCACGTCGACCGAGCGGAGTGGCCATGACCGAATGGAATCCCGACGACCCCGACGCGTCGAGCGTCCACTACGACCTGTCGTCGTGGAACTTCGACCAGCAGGCCGAGTTGGCAGCGGCGATGGCCGAGGCCGAGATCCCCCACGGCTGGGTCGGCACCGAACTCGTCGTGCCCGCCGAATACGAGCAGCAGGCCGACGCACTGATCGCCGAGGTCGAGGCACAAGTGGGCGTGGTCTACGGCGACACCGAGGTGGGCCCAGCGCCAGCCTTGCGCGACGACGAGCCGACCACCGAGTACGACCTCGACGAATGGCCCGAGGCCGATCGGGCCACGGCCAGCCACGTGCTCACCGAGGCGCAGATCGCCCATCGCTGGGAGGGCACGGTGCTGCTGGTGCCCACGGCTGAAGAGTCGGTCGTCGAGGGACTGCTCGACGATGTCGAGCGTGGCGAGTTCGTCGACATGTCGGCCACCGGCGACAGCGTCGAGCCCGACCTCGACGCCGAGATCCTCACCACCTTCTTCCTCGCCGGCGAGCGGCTGCGCCGCGACCCCCTCGATGCCGACGGTCTGGAACAGCTCGTCGAGGCCACCGCCGTCGCCGACCCCGAGCGTCCTCCGTTCGGTGTGCAGTTGCGCCTCTGGCAGCAGAGCTGTGCGTTGGCCGACCGGGTGGCCGATGCCATCGCCGGCGACGACGGACCCGACTACGAACTGGCGGCTGAGGCGGCGGGCGAACTGCACGACCTGCTCCGGCCCTACATCTGAGCCACCCGGTCGATGCTGCTCGCCGAACTCGAGATCTGGCACTCGCGGCCTGTCACGCCCACGCGTCGCGTGGCGCTGGGCAACCTCGTGCTGCCCGTCGACCCTGCACCCGGGTTCGGTGGGCTGCTGCTCGGGGCCGTGATGGCCAAGTACCTCCCCGAGGTCGACGACGATCTGGTTCCCGATGTGCACCGGCTGCTCGATCAGGTGCACACCGGCGTGCGTGTGGCCCAGCCCCGCCTGCGGCACCGCTACCAGGTCGACCGTCACGGCCTGGCCGTCAGCCGCCACCGACTGCGTGGCGAGGGCGACAACGTCACCTTCGACCTGCACGCCCAGGGCAGCGGGCTCGCCCAGGTGCTGGGTGCGATCTATGCCGTCGAGCGGCTCGACCTCGGCGCACGTCAGGTGCTGGTGCCGGTGCTGCACCGGGCGATGCGCTGGCGCGGTCCGATCGGTCCGGCGTTCATCGCCAACCTCGCCGGGTCGGCCTCCACGTCGTTGTCGGCGCTGGCCGATCCGCGGGCCTGGGCGATGGAGGTGCTCGGCTTCCCGCCCGGCACCGGCAAGGTGTCGAAGAAGGAGGTGTCGGCCCGCTTCCGCGACGGTCTGCGCCGGGTGCATCCCGATCACGGTGCCGAAGAGGTGGGCGCCAGCAAGGCCATCAGCGACCTCACCGAGGCCCGCCGCATCCTGTCGGTCTGAATCGCTGTCCGGCCGACGCGCTCCGGTGGCCGACGCGCTCAGGTGGCCGGTGCGTCCTCGGGATTCAGGTCTTCGAGCGCACGATGCGCGGTCTCGGGATAGCTCGTGAACACCACCGTTGCGGCCACCACCTCGCCCAGCGCCATCAGGGCCATCACCTCGCCGTAGCTCCACCCTCGGTCGAGCAACCACCCCGATACCAGCAAACCCACGCTGCCGCCCGCGAGCGCCGCAGTGGCCAGCAACCCGCCCGCCTGACCACGCCGGCCGGTGGGGAACATCTCGGTGCGGTACACGGCGAAGGCCGGATAGGCGATCCCGCCGAACAGGCCACCGGCGAACGCGCTGATCCACATCAACGGGCCGCCCACCATGAACGACACGACCAGCAGAGCGGTGGCACTGGGCAGGGCTGCGGCGAGCACCCGTCGCCGCCCGGTGGTGTCGGCGATCCGTCCACCGAGCACGAAACCGAGCGACGCAGGTGTTGCGGTGGCGAGGGTGAACAGGGCGATCCCGGCACCGGTGTAGCCGCGCACATCGTCGAGGTAGCGGTTCTGGAAGAACGACGCCGGGGCGACGAACAGGTTGGCACTGAAGGCCACCACCGCGATGAGGGCGAACCGGCGCCGGTCGAGGCGTCGAGGGTGCAGCCGGCGCTCGTCGACCGCGCGGGTGAACCGGGCCGTCTCGGTGAGGCGTCGGGTGAGGTCGAGGGCGACGATCAACCAGATCAACGCCAGTACGTAGACGAGCCGCCAACCGCGCTCGACGAGGTCGGCCAGCGGCAGCGACGCCACCGCCACGCCGGCGCCGAGGCCCGCCGACATCGCCAGCACACTCACCGCGTAGGCACGGCTGTTGCGCGGCATCGTCTCGGCCGCGACGATCGCCACGAGCAGGTCGAGGGCGATGCCCAGCGGCCTGCCGATGGTCTGCGATGCGGTGAGCACCCAGAAGCTCGGGGCGAGAGCGCCCGCGGCAGCGCACAGCGGTGCCAGCCAGGCCAACCAGAGCATCACCCGACGCCGGCCGATGCGGTCGGCCAGCAGGGTGAAGGGGAGTGCGATCAGAATGCCGCAGCGGACCACCACGCCGGCGATGCCCTGGCCCCCTTCGCTCACGCCGAACTCGGCCGCGGCGAAGTTCACCGTCTGGGTGAACAGGGTGTTCACGAACGCCGCCGTCATCGATGCCGCGGTGAGCAGGCCGAGCACCAGCACCTGCTGCGCGTCGAGGCGGTCGGGTGGTGCCCACACCGGCAGATGATCGGCCCGCGAACGCGGTGCTCGCCCCAGGGCGCGGCGCACGGGCCAGGCGAACAACCGACCCAGCCAGGGGATGACCAGCCGGTAGGTGGTGCGCTCGACCACGCGATCGGGCCGAACGTGCACCGACCGCGAGTAGTCGCTGAACGGGCCGCTCGCCAGGGCGAACCGTGTCACACCGGGCAGGTCGGGATCGGCGGTGCCGGCTTGCTCGGCCACGAGGTCGGCCCGGGGGCGCAGTGCCGCGTCGACGTGGTCGAGCGGCCACGACCGTTCGACATGTCGTGCAGAACGGCCCACGGGCGCACACTAATCGGGGCATACTTGACGGCCATGTCGTCAGCACCCACCGACCAGCGCTCCGACGAGCAGATCGTGGTTGCCCGGTCGGGGCCGCTCTCGGGCGAGGTGGTGGTGCCGGGTGCGAAGAACTCGGTGCTGAAACTGATGGCCGCCACGTTGCTGGCCGACGGCACCTACACGTTCACCAACGTGCCCGACATCGTCGACGTCGGCATCATGAGCGAACTGCTGGCGGCCATCGGTGTCACCACCACCGGCTCGGCCCACGAGGGCACGATCTCGCTCACCAACCAGGGGGCGCTCACACCGGTGGCGCCCTACGAGCTCGTCGAGCGCATCCGGGCGTCCATCAACGTCCTCGGCCCGCTGCTCGGCCGCTGCGGCCGGGTGCGCCTGTCGTTGCCCGGCGGCGACGACTTCGGTTCGCGGCCCATCGACATGCACCTGCGTGGCCTCGAGGCGATGGGGGCCACGTTCGAGATCCGCCACGGCTACGTCGAGGCCGCCACCGAGGGCGAACGCCTCCACGGGGCCGACGTCACCTTCGAGTTCCCCAGTGTCGGTGCCACCGAGAACATCCTCACCGCGGCGGTCTACGCAAAGGGCACCACGGTCATCGACAACGCAGCCCGCGAGCCCGAGATCGCCGATCTGTGCCATCTGCTCGTGTCGATGGGCGCCGACATCGAAGGCATCGGTTCGGCGACCCTGGTGGTGCACGGGGTCGAGCCCGGTTCACTGCGTGCAGCCGACCACCGGGTGGTGGCCGACCGCATCCAGGCCGCCACCTACCTGGCTGCCGTGGGAGTGGCGGGCGGCGAGTTGACCATCCGCGGCGCCCGGCCCGAGCACATGGAGATGCTGCTGCGCCGGTTCGGCGACATGGGCCTCGACATCGTGCCGCAGCACGACGGCCTCACCGTCGTCGTCGCCGACCGGCTCCGCTCGATCGACGTCGCCACCCTGCCCTATCCGGGTATCGCCACCGACAACAAGCCGCTCATCGTCACCATGTTGTCGGTGGCCGATCAGGTAGGCATCGTCACCGAGAACCTCTATCCGGGCCGGTTCCGCTACGTCGAGGAGTTGCATCGCCTCGGTGCCGACATCCGCACCGATGGCCACCATGCGGTGGTGCGCGGCCGACCGCACCTCAGTGGCGCGCCCGTGCGGGCGCACGACATCCGCGCAGGTGCCGCCTTGGTGGTGGCCGGCCTGGCCGCCGAGGGCGAGACGCACATCAGCGGGGTGCACCACATCGACCGCGGCTACGACGACCTGGTGGGTCGCCTCGCCGCAGTGGGTGCCGCGATCACTCGTCGGTAGTGCCGCGTTCGACGCGCTTCTTCAGCAGTCGCAGCAGGCCCACCACCACCAGGATCGGGCCGAGGATCAGCAGGATCTCGTCCCAGCCGCCTTGATGCGCGAGCAGGGCGGTCACTCAGACCACCCGCAGCACCAGCAACACGGCATCGGTGGCGTGGCTCTCGAGCTCGAACTCGCCGGCGGTATCGGCGGTGAAGGTGAAGGTGACCGCCTCGCCGGCGGCCACCTCCTGGCCGTCGCCGAGGTCGTAGCCGTGCAGGTGGAACTCGTCGTCGGCGCCAGGGTTCATCACCGTGATCGACACGATCGACCCCACGGGCACCGACTCGATGCGGTCGGGACCCGAGTCGACATCGACGGTGACGTTGATGAGCACCGGCAGGTCGGCCGTGTCGGGCGGCGGCGGGGGCACGACGATGTCGCTGGAATCGACCGGAGCGGGCGACACCACGGGCACATCGGCCGTGTCGACCGGGGCAGGTGTCGCCACAACGGCGCTGGTGACAGCGGCTGCGGTGGTGGCCGCGCTGCCGTCGTCGTCGCCACCACACGCGGCGAGCGAGGCCGTTGCGCCGAGCGCCACGGTGACGCCGATGAGCAGGACGGGAATGCGAAGGCGAAGGGGGTTGGTTGCCATGAGTCGTCATTGTATTGGCGCCGCTGGTTGAATGGCAGGCGTCGGCGAGTCAGAAGGTCTGTGATGTTGCGTACGCGCGTGGAGGAAACGATCGAAGTCATCCGCCCGGCCCTGCAGGCCGATGGAGGCGACATCGTGCTGCGCGACGTCGACGAGACCACCGGCATCGTGTCGGTCACCCTCGTGGGTGCCTGCGGTACCTGCCCGGCGAGCACCCAGACCCTGAAGGCCGGGATCGAGCGGATCATGCGCGACCGCATCGACGGCGTCACCGAAGTGATCAACGTCGACTGACGGCCACATCCCATGAGCCGTCGTTCCGCATCCACTGCCGATCTGTTCGAGTCCGCCCTTGCCGGCGATCGGGGCGCGCTCGCCCGTCTGCTGTCGCTCATCGAGCGTGGCGGCGACGAGGCCCGCCAGATCGGCCGGCTCACCTATCCGCGAGGTGGGCACGGATACACCGTCGGTTTCACCGGGGCACCGGGTGCCGGCAAGAGCACGCTCACCAGTGCGGTCATCGGGCACCTGCGTGCCATGGCCATCGAGGTGGCGGTGCTGGCCATCGACCCGTCGTCACCCTTCACCGGCGGTGCCATCCTGGGCGACCGGGTGCGCATGCAAGACCACGCCACCGACCCGGGGGTGTTCATCCGCTCGATGGCCACCCGTGGCCACCTGGGCGGCCTGTCGTTGGCGTGCCCCGAGGCCGTGCGCCTGCTCGACGCCATCGGTCGCCAGTGGATCCTCGTCGAGACCGTCGGTGTGGGCCAGGTGGAGGTCGAGATCGCCGGCAAGGCCGACACCACCGTGGTGGTACTCAATCCGGGTTGGGGCGACAGCGTGCAGGCCAACAAGGCCGGCCTGATGGAGATCGCCGATGTGTTCGTGATCAACAAGGCCGACCGCAAGGGGGTAGACGAGACCCGCCGCGACATCGAGCAGATGCTCGACCTGTCCGACCTACCGCACGACGCCTGGCGCCCGCCGATCGTTGCGGTCGTCGCCACCGAGCGCAAGGGTGTCGACGAGCTGTGGGACACGGTGCTGCAGCACCGGGCCTTCATCGAGGCCAACGGTGAACTGTCCCGCCGTCGCGAGTTCCGCCTGCGCGAAGAACTGCGCGAGATCGTGGCCCGGCGCCTCGAACAGCGGGCCCGCGAGCTCACCACCGGCGAGCGCTGGGACGGCCTGCAGCAGCAGGTGATCGACCGCACCCTCGACCCGTGGGGTGCGGCCGACGAGATGCTGCACACCGTCGGCGCCTGACGTAGCGTTCCCACCATGTCCGAACTCGTGCTGTGCGAGCGACGCGACGATGGTGTCGCAGTCGTCACGCTGAACAACCCGAAGGTGAACGCGCTGTCGCAGGAGGTGTTGGCCGCACTGCGCGACGTGGCCCACGACCTGACGGCCGACCCGCCCGGTGCCGTGGTGGTCACCGGTGGCGAACGCATCTTCGCTGCAGGTGCCGACATCTCGCAGTTCGGTGGTCCGGCCGAGGCCGACACCATCGGCCTCGGGTTCCACAGCACGCGCGACGCGATCGCCGCCATCCCGCGGTTCGTCATCGCCGCCGTCAGCGGGTACGCGCTGGGCGGCGGTTGCGAACTGGCGCTGGCGTGCGACTACCGCATCGCCGGCGAGAAGGCCGTGTTCGGCCAGCCCGAGATCCTGCTGGGCATCATCCCCGGTGGCGGTGGCACGCAGCGCCTGCCCCGCGCGGTCGGCGCCAGCCGGGCCAAGGAGATGATGATCACCGGTCGGCAGGTGAAGGCCGACGAGGCGCTGCGCATCGGCCTGGCCGACGAGGTGGTGCCCAACGAGACGCTCCACGAGCGGGCGCTGGCACTGGCTGCCGAGGTGGCCCGTGGGGCGCTGCAGGCGCAGGCGCTGGTGAAGCGGGCGGTCGATGAGGGGCTCGACGCCACGCTGGCCGACGGGCTGCTGCTCGAGCGCCGGTTGTTCACCGAGGTGTTCCACACCGACGACTCGCAGATCGGTGTGCAGAGCTTCCTGGCCAACGGCCCCGGCAAAGCCTCCTTCACCGGCAAGTAGCGCACGGGTCGCTGGTGTCGTCTCGCCCGCCCCGCTCAACCCCGTCCGTGAGTCTGGACCACCCCAGTAGGGGTCCACGCGCACGGATCTTGCCGCTTCGTGCGGCTCGACCCCGTCGGCGGTGGTCCACGCTCACGAAGCCCGGGGTGGGGGCGGGTGGATGTAGGCGCTGGCAGGCTCGATCGCACCCTCGGTGAGACGGATCGGCTCCACGCAACCGCAGAGGAGCACCACGTCGCCGGTGGGTCGGACAGCGGTGTCGCGGGCGGATTCGTGATCGTCGCGGATGGCGCACGGAGCTGCTCAGTTCTCGGTACGTTCGGGAGTGATGGAACCCGCAGTCGTCGTTCTCATCGTGCTGGCACCAGTCGCCCTGGTAATACGCCTGTACTTCATGTTTCCCTGGAGACGGAGGTGAGCAGACCAGGTGCTGGTCTCGTCGTGGTGGCGGCGATCGTGTTGTTCGGCGCGTTGGTGAGCAAGTTGCTGGGTTATCCCCTGGCGCCGCAGGACCGGGACAAGTACCCCTGGAATGACCGGTGGCGGGCAGCGGTGTTGTTGAAGATCTGGCCGCTTGCTGCCGTGGCGCTCGTGGTCGGCATCGTGATGCTGGTGGCGGGTGCGTGATGGACGGTGTCGGTTTCCTGCTCGCCGTGGTGGGCGGGATCGGCGTGTTCGGAGCGATCCTCAGCCGACTGCAGGGCTTTCCGGTGACACCGGAGAACAAGGGTCAGTTCCTCTGGATCGATCGCTGGCGAGGCAAGTTGGCGCTCGGTCTCTGGCCGCTGTGGGCGTTGATGCTCGTGGTCGGCGTCGTGTTGTTGCTCCTCGGCCGTTGAGGCCGTGGTGCTTCGGTGATGCCGTCACCTCGCCTCGTTCTGACAGTGGTGTACGGTCCGTTCGTGAGGTGTGGTCGGCGTGACGTCCCTGCTCCCATGGGCCGTGGAACTGCTCCGCTCGAGGGTGGCAGCGCGCACGACTCTCTGTTTCGGCTGCGTCTGATCAGACGCCTCGACCTCGACGAGCGGGAGGTTTTGCCGGGTGGCGAGCGGTCTTGATCGGGAACGTCTTGCGGACTTCGACCTGTGGCTTCGGTTCGCACTTCTTGGTGCTGCCGCTTCTGCTGTAGTGGTCGGACTTGGGGCTGAGGCGCTCGGATTCGATGCATGGGTGCCGGCGTGGGCAACGTTCGTTGCGGTGATTGCGGTGTTCGCTGTACTGCGACTCACTCGGTACCGTCGTACAGCGAAGGATTGGAGCGAGGATTCGTGGCGTTAGCGAACCGAACGGGTCTGCCTCGGGCTTGGTTGACATCTCGTTTGCGGGCCGTGGCTGGGACATGAGCGACCGTCGACAGCGCGTAGGTGGCCTCTCCTGGCCAGCAACCTTTGTCTTCGTCTTCTACATGTTTGTGATGAGGGACTTCCTCGCAGGTCATATTGAGTCGATCTGGCTGCAGCTCGTCGTCTTCTTCGCGATCACTGCTGCGCTGATCTTGGGGCTTCGTGGTGTTCTGACACTCCTGAAGCGATGAACCCTCTCGCGCTCCGTGAAGGTCTTGTGTGCCCCGGGTGTCGCGCAGTCAGCACGCTTGGTCGGAGGTGGCAGTGGCGGTGACGCGGGTCAGTTGGCCCAGGCGGCGCGGCCGAGTTCGACGGGGGTGAGCAGGCCGTCGTGGCGGGGCAGCACCCGCACGGTGATGCCGTACGCGCCGGCCGAATCGATGCGGTAGTCGACCTCCCACGTGCCGTCGCCCACATGGCGCATCGGCAGGTGTTCGGGATGGCCGACGAACGCTCCGGTGGAGTCGATGGCGCCGTGCAGCAACTGCACCGCCACCTCGTCGGTGCCGAGACCGCCATCACCGCCGAGGTCGATGCGGGCGCGGGCGGTGCGCACATCGCCCTCGTGTGCCGGGCTGGTGTCGGCGTCGACACCGAGCACCCGCACGTGCTCCCAGCGAGCCGACACACCGGCCTTCCACGCCGCCAGCGAGCGGGCCCGCGCCCAGCCGTCGGCGGCCACGGCCTGCGCGCTGGCCGCAGCCGGTTCGTAGATCTCGGTGGTGTAGTCGCGCACCATGCGGGCTGCGGTGACGAAGGGCCCCAGCGACGCCCAGTTGTGCTTCATCATGTCGATCCAGCCGTGCGGGATCCCTTCGGCATCGCGCTGGTGGAACAGCGGCACGATGTCGCGCTCGAGCAGACCGAACAGGCTGGTGGCCTCGCGCTGATCGCGGCGGGCCAGATCGGGGTCGTCGTCGGCCGAGTTGATGGCCCAGCCGTTGTGACCGTCGAAGCACTCGTCCCACCAGCCGTCGAGGATGCTGCAGTTCAGACAGCCGTTCAGCGCCGCCTTCATACCGCTCGTGCCGCACGCCTCGAGCGGACGGCGCGGGTTGTTCAGCCACACATCGCAGCCCTGGTACATCAGGCGTGCCACGGCCATGTCGTAGTCGGGCACGAACACGAACCGATGCCCCACGTCGAGGTGGCGGGCGAACAGTTCGATGTCGCGGATCATGTCTTTGCCGGGCTGATCGGCCGGGTGCGCCTTGCCGGCGAACACGAACTGCACCGGCCGGTCGGCCGACAGCAGCATCTCGCGCAG
>JBEIIG010000065.1:0-20257 GCA_040380855.1 Acidimicrobiaceae bacterium
GGCGAGCACCTCGCGCAGCATCTACCCACCATCGACCACATCCGCATCGCCCACGGCCTGAACCATGTGAGCACCAACGGCTTCGTGGATGGCGAGTGCACGGCGATGGCGAACGAGATCGCCGACCTCGTTCGCGACCGACTCGGCGATCCCGGCCGGTTGGCCGTCGACGGGTTTCCGTTCGCTGCAGTCGATGCGTTGCGCACCGCTGGCTTCACCGTCACCGACGCCGACCAGCTGCTGAGCCGCGCCCGTCGGGTGAAGTTGCCGCTCGAGATCGTCTACATGCGTGAGGCCGTTCGGCGCACGGTCGAGGCGGTCCGAGTGATGGAGGAGGCGTTGCAGCCCGGCATGACGGAGATCGAGGTGTGGAGTCGCTTCGTCGGTGGCCTGGCTGCGAGGCACGGCGAGTTCGTAGCGACCCGTCTGCTCGAGAGCGGACCGAACACCTTCCCCTACTTCCAGGAGTGCGGCACGAGGGTGATCGAGGCGGGCGATCTGGTGTGCATCGATACCGACGCGTGTGCCTATGAGAGCTACTCGGCCGACTTCTCGCGCACCTTCCTCGCTGGCGACGTACCGGCCACACCCGAGCAGCGCACGCTCTACGGCAGGGCGTACGAGCAGCTGCGGCACAATGTCGCCCTCATCGGCCCGGGGGTGTCGTTCGAAGAGGTGGCACGCAAGGCGTGGCGCATCCCCGACGAACACCAGGCCAGCCGCTACTACTGCGTCGGCCACGGCCTGGGCATGATCGGCGAGTTCCCGAACCTGCCCTTCCACACTCCGGGTGTCGAGTATCCGCTCGACGATGTGTTCGAGCCGGGCATGGTGTTCTGCGTCGAGAGCTACATCGGTTCGGCCGTGAGTGGCCAGGGTGTGAAGCTCGAGGACCAGTTGCTCATCACCGACACCGGGGTCGAGATCATGAACGACTACCCCTTCGAGGCACGCCTCCTCGGGTGACCGGCGCCCGCCGAGCGGGTGCGCCTTCGTGGCCTGGGTGGTGGTCGGCCACAATGGCTGAATGAGTGATGAACCGCAGCACGAGCCGCGCGAGTTCGAGGGCGAAGACCTGAGCGATGCGGTGTTCTGGGGGGTCGACCTGCGGCGGGCGCTGTTCCGCGACGCCGACCTCACCGGGGTGAAGGTGTTTCACGCGCAACTCACCGATGTCGACATCGACGGCCTCGTCGAGCGACTGGTGGTGAACGGTGTCGACGTGACCGACTTCGTGAACACCCACGACGCCTGGTACCCGCTGCGCACGATGCTGCGGCCCTTCGATGCCGAGGGTGCCTCAGCGGCCTGGGACCGGATTGTCGCGGAGTGGGCCGTCAACTGCGAGCGGGCCGAGCGGCTGGGCGATGCGGGCTTCACCGAGTCGGTGAACGGCGAGTGGTCGATGCGCGACACGATCCGCCACCTGCTGTTCGCGATCGAGAAGTGGTTCGTGATGCCGTTGCTCGGTGCCACCGAGTTCTCATCGTTCGGCCTGCCCAACACAGGCTCGCGGGGCTTCCCCTGGCCCGGACTCGATCTGACCGCGTCACCCACCACGGCAGAGGTGCTGAGTGCCTGGCAGCACCTCGCAGCGCGAGTGCGGGCGTCGTTCGAGTCGCTCGACATGGGTGCACTTCCGCCCACGGTGGAGGTGCTCGAGAACGGTGAGGTGCCGGGCAGCGAGTGCGTGTACGTGGTGCTGGAGGAGTCGTTCGAACACCTGCGCTATGCCCGCCGCGACCTGGCCGTGCTCGAACAGCGGGCCGGAGCCTGAGGCGACGCCGGCCAGAGGCAGCCACACCTGGGCGACGAGGTTCGGATGGAGGATGACCTCAGTCGCGCTCGACCCACGCGTGGGCGCGCACGGTGAACGTTCCCAACCCGTGCACCTTCGGCGGCACGGCACTGAATCGGAAGCCGCGGTGCGGGAGTTCGGCCAGGCGTGTGAGGTGCTCGACGATCGGGATACCGGCACGCAGCAGGGTGGTGTGCACCGGTCGGCCGTCGCCGTCGGGGCTGTGTGTGGCATCGATGTTGAGCGAGTCGATACCGGCCAGCGCGACCTCGGCGTCGACGAGAGCCTGGGCTGTGGCAGGCAGCAGATAGGGGTGGGTGTCGAAGTAGCGGGCGGTGCCGAAGTGGCGGCTGTGGTCGGTGCGGAACAACACCGCTGCGCCGCTCAGCACGTGCCCGTCGAGAACCTCGGGCCCGATCGAGGGCATACCGGTGCAGTCGATGCAGATGGCCGGCACGTTCGAGACCCGTTCGAGGGGCAGGCCGACGAGGTCGTGGCCGTCGGGGAAGCGATGGAACGGGGTGTCGAGGTAGGTGCCCGTGTTGGTGCACATCGTGATCATCCCGATCTGGAACGTCACTCCTGCTCCGTAGATCTGCTCCGCGTCGGCTCGCGACAGGTGCTCGAACACGTGTGGGACGGGGAGACCGGGATAGGTGAGCATCCCGTCATCGACGTCGTGACTGAGATCGATCGGGATCAGGGGCATCGGGTGAACGTACACGGCAAGCGTGGCGAGGTCGTGGTGGATTCGGGTGGGACGCGAAGATGGTCGCAGGAGGGGCGATGCAGTACGACGAACGGATCGACCGACATCTCGAGCAGTTGAGCGAGCGGCACCAGGCGCCGCTGCGTCACATCCGGGCGCTGCTCCACGAGGTGCTGCCCGCCGGGGAGGAGACCATCAAGTACGCCATGCCGTGCATCGCCGTGCAGGGCAAGGGGGTTGCAGCCTTCGAGGCGTTCAAGGAGCACTGGTCGTACTTCCCGATGAGCGGCTCGGTGCTCGAGCGCGTGACCGGTCTGCCCGACTGGGTGGAGGCCGAGCGGGGCACGTTGCGGGTGCCGCTCGACCGGCGGCTCAGCAAGCAGGTCGTGCGGCGGCTCGTGCGTGTGCGCCTCGACGAGATCGAGGCAGCCGACAACCGCAAACGGCCGGGCCGCTCGCCGTCCTGAGCCGCAGGACCAGCCGAGGCACAGCTCAGTTCGAGGCGAGTGCGCCGGCGAACACCTGCCAGGCCAGCAGCGACTTCGCTACGAAGCTGAGCACGATGTAGATGCGCTCGCCGTGCAGGTAGTCGGCCCACTTGCCCTTCGCCCGGTACTGCTTCCACTGCACGATCGCGAAGCAGTTGAACAGGATGAACAGCGAGATGACGATGCCGTACACGAAGCCGGGCACCACCGTGTCGGCCGGGCCCTTCGGTGAGGCGACGTTGATGGCGATGGCCACCCACGGCACGGCGCCAGCGATGCACCCGAACCAGAACGGCAGCATGTCGCCGCTGCCCGGGGTGACGTAGCGCTCCTGCAGCCAGCCGAACAGGATCATCGACACGTTCACACCGAAGACCGCCAGCAAGGCGATGTAGTCGGCCACCCCGTTCAACTGCAGGATGACGACGATCATGATCGACGACGACAGCGAGTACTCGATCCAGCGGTAGACGTTGATGTGCCTTCCCAGGCCGGCGGCGTACTTCGGGAAGATGGTCGGCGAACTGACGAAGAAGTGGAAGAACGCCGACAGCGCCATGAACGCTGCGACCATCACGCCGATGCGCAGGTCGAACAGGTGGATCGGTTCGGAGAAGTTGCCGGTGCCGGGGGCCTCGGTGAGGTAGGTGGCGCGCACCGGCAGCTTGGCGTCGTTGGCCAGCAGCAAGATGGCGACGAACGACACCAGGTGCAGACACCCCGCCCCGATGTTCAGGCGGCGGAGTCGGGCGATCTGGGGGTCCATGCGCCGCAGGCTAGCCATGAGCGAAAGGCCCGACGGTGACCCCGGCGGTTGGTGCCCGTGGCCGGTTCTCAGGCGAGCAGGAGGAGTGCAGCCATCACTGCCTCGATGACGAGACCGGCGACGTTGTCCTTCGACCGGGATCGATCGATCACCACCGACAGTGCCCGTGCCACGAATGCGCCTCCCCACGCTGCGCCCAGCACCATCGCCGCTGTGGTCGAGCCACTCAGCAGCACGGCACCACCCGCACCGATGAACAACCCGCCGTAGGTGGCGCGGAACTCAGACACGCCGAGCGCCGACGGCAGCGCCAGACCGATCCGGGCGCTGACCTGGCGGGGCCACAGCAGCCCCATCACCCCGGCCAGTACCGACAGCACGGCCCCGATGTATCCCAGTGCGTTCATCGTGCTGCTCCCTCGGTGCGTGGCGGCGGTCGGATCGACGAACCGTCTCGCGCTGCCTCGTATTCCTCGGCCGGGCGACTCAGTCGACGGAGCGGGTGAGGCCGACGCCCTGCGCGAGGTCTTCGGCGGTGACCGTCACCATCGCCACGCCGGGCATCGGGTAGTAGTCGAGCGCCAGCCGAACTGCGCCGGGGCGGGCCTCGACGATGCAGGCGATCTGCCACTCGGCGTCGGCGTGCGGCCGATACCACCAGTGTTCGGCGAGCACGGCCAACCCGTGCTCGAGCACGTGGGCTTCGGCATCGCCGTGGGTGGGGTGCTCGGCCAGTGCGGCACCGAACACCGTGAACGAGCGCCAGCAGCGGTCGTCGGTGTGCACGTACCCGCAGAGTTCGCCGTCGGACTCTCGTCGCACCTCGATCATCACGGGGACGATAGCGATGGTGGCGGGTACGCTCGGCGGCGAATTGCTGCGGCGGCTCGTGCACCCATGACCTTTCTTCCTGATCTCGCGACGAGTGCCCCACTGTGGTTGGCGCTCTTGACCGTCGGGGTGAACGCCGTGGTGGGTGCGTTGCGGGCCTCGATCGACGACAGTCGGCACTGGGACATCGTCGGACTGTCGACCTTTGCGCTGCTGATGGGGCTGGGCGGCGGATTCATCCGCGACATGCTCGTCGGCAACCTGCCCGCCGAGAGCCTGCGCACCCCCTGGTTCCTCACCACCGTGCTCGGCTGCATCGGGCTGGTGCTGGTGGTGGGACAGCGCCTCGCCAAGGTGGCCCCGCTGGTCACCCTGCTGAACGCGTTGGCGCTGGGGTTGTTCGCCGTGTCGGGCACGTCGGCTGCGCTGCGCGCCGATCTACCGGTGATCTCGGCGGTGTTCGTGGGCACCGTGTCGGCAGTGGGCGGGGGAGTGCTGGTGTCGGTGATGAAGGACGAGGTACCGGGCATCTTGTTGACCAGCGCACCGAACGCGTTGGTGGCCGTGCTGTCGTCGGGCGTGTATGCGGGTGTGGCGGTGTGGAGCGCGCGAGCGGCCGCAGTAGCGGGGATCGCCGCGGCGATCATCGCCTTCTACACGGCCGATGCGCTTGGCCTGCGAACACGGCGCGCCGTCGATGCGTCGGCGCTGCTGCTCACCCGAGGAGACGGCGATGACTGAACATCTGGGTGTGGGCGGGGCGGCATCGCTGGCAGAGCAGACGTGGTTGGTCACGGGTGCCGCGGGTCGAGTGGGTCGGTGCGTGGTGGCAGGCCTGCTCGGCCAGGTCCGGCTGTTGCGCGTCGCCGATCTTGCCGCTCCTGAACTGGGCGATGCGCAAGCCGATGCCGTGGAGTCGATGGCGTTCGATGTGCGCGATCTGCCCGCATGTGAGGCGGCGATGCGCGGCGTCGACGGCGTGGTGCACCTGGCCGGCATCCCCGACGAGGCCGACTTCGACGACCTGGTCGACACCAACATCATCGGCACCCACCGTGTGCTCGAAGCGGCGCGGCGCACCGGGGTGCGCCGTGTGGTGGTGGCGAGCACCAACCGCACCACTGGGTTCTACCCCGTTGCCACCGAGGTCGACCCGGCGATGCCGCCGCGGCCCGACTCGTTCTACGCCGTCAGCAAGGTTGCGGTGGAGGCGCTCGGCCAGCTGTACGCCGACAAGTTCGGGGTGGAGGTGGTGAACGTGCGCATCGGTTCGTACGACGAACAACCGCGCAACGTGCGGCATCTCAGCACGTGGCTCAGCCCCGCCGACTGTGTCGCTGCGTTCGTGGCGGCGATGACGGCGCCCCGGGTGCACTACGCCACCTTCTACGGCGTGTCGAACAACACCCGTCGCTTCTGGTCGCTCGATGCCGGTGCCGCGCTGGGGTTCCACCCGGTCGACGACGCCGAGCTGTTTGCTGCATCGCTACCGTCCGAGAGCGGCCCGTTCGAACACCAGAGCGGATCCTTCACCGCTGCCGACTACACGCTCGACAAGCAACGACCGCGTTGAGGCGAGGTCGCCTCCGTCAAGCGTGGGCTGCGTCGTAGGCGGCCAGGCCCGTGGCAAGGCGCTCGGCTGCGTCGCCGAGTTGTGCCGGTGACAGCGTGCTGTACGACAGGCGCACCTTCGAGTCGGGCGACTGGTCGATGGTGAACGCGCTGCCGGGCACGAAGGCCACGCCGGCCTCGACCGCATGGGTGAGCAGTTCGCGCGTGTCGGGCACGCCGGCCACGGTGGTCCACAGGAACATGCCGCCATCCGGGAGGTGGAAGCTGATGCGCTCACCCACGGTGGCGGCCAAGGCGTCGGCCAGCGCATGGCAGCGATCGCGATACATCGGCACGATGGCGGCCTTCTGCTCGGCCAACCAGCCCGGCTGCGACACCACGTTGGCAAGCAGCAACTGGGCGTAGGTGGAGGTGTGCAGATCGGCGGCCTGCTTGGCGCGGGCCACCATGGCGATCACCTCGGCCGGACCCACCATCCAGCCCACACGGAAGCCCGGCGCAACGATCTTCGAGAAGGTGCTGAGATGCACCACCCGCTCGGAGAACGCGGCCACCGGAGGCAGCGGTTCGCCGTGGAAGCGGATCGCGCCGTAGGGGTCGTCCTCCACCACCAGCAGTTCGTAGCGGTCGGCCAGTTCGGCCAGCAGTTGGCGACGCTCGAGCGACAGGGTGGCGCCCGACGGGTTGTGGAAGTTGGGCACCACGTACACGAGCTTCGGGCGCAGGCCGGCAGCCAGCCGCTCGGCGAGCAGTTCCACCTGCATGCCGTGCTGGTCGCCGGGAATCACCTCGAAGCGCGGTTCGAACAGTTCGAGCGACTGCACCGCGCCGAGGTAGGCGGGCGATTCGCTGACCACCACGTCGCCCGGGTCGACGAGCACCTTGGCCAGCAGGTCGAGTGCCTGCTGCGAACCGTGGGTGACGACGATCTCGCCCTCGACCGCCACCGGGCGGCCGAACTCGCGGCTGTGGTGATCGGCGATCCAGCGCCGCAGTTCGGGCACACCATCGGTGGCCGAGTACTGCACCACCCGCGGGCCGTACTCGCCCAGCAGGCGGTCGGCCTCGCGCCGCAGGTCGGCGAGCGGGAAGCTGTCGGGGGTGGGCAGCCCACCTGCCAGCGACAGCATGTGCGGCATCTCGGTGACCTTCAGCAGGTCGCGGATGGCCGACGAGCGCAGGCCCCTGGTGCGAGTGGCGAACCGGTACGACATCCCCCGTACCGTACCCGCTGCAGTGGACGACGGCCCGAGGGGATGGGTGGTGCCGTCGGTACCACCGGCCCCGCATCCCGTGTGGAGCCGTTCTTGCGATGGAATGCGTCGCATTCGACGCGATTCGTCGCAAGAACGCGGTCGGGGGCCGGGGCAGGCGGGAGGTCGTCCCTGGCCGGATGGGGTGCGGCGGATAGGGTCGGCGGTCGTGAGTGGTGACGGCCGGCGGAGTGCGTATGCGTTGCTGGCGGCCAGCATCGCGGTGGGGAGTGTGTCGTACACGCTGGTGCAGCGCGGGCTCGACGAGTTGTCGCCGATGGTGCTCGCCACCGGCCGGGTGACGGTGTCGGCGCTCATGTTCACCCTCATCGTGCTGGCCCGGCCGGGGCTGCGGACGCCCATTCCGCGCCACGAGCGGTGGCGGGTGTTCGCGATCGGCTTCGGCGGCTCGGCCGTGTTCCACCTGCTGTTCAACTGGGGGCAGAGCAAGGTGCCGGTGGCGATCGCGGCTGTCATCATGGCCACCTACCCGGTGATGACCACGGTGGGCGAGGTGGTGTTCCTCGGCTACCGGCTGCGCCGCGTGCAGGCCGTGGGTGTGGTGCTCAGCACGGCGGGTTGTATCGCCATCGGGGTGACCGGTGGGGTGGGTGATGCCGACGGCTCGCTGTGGGGTGCGCTGGCAGTGATGGGCGCAGCAGTGGCCTGGGCGGCGGTGACGCTCATCACCCGCGACATCGGCGAACGCTACGACTCGTGGTGGCTCAACACCCCGGGCACGGCCGCGGGTGCGCTGTTCATGCTCGCCATCACCGCCCCCGAACTCCACGAGTACGGCTCGCTGTCGTGGCAGGGATGGCTGGTGGTGGTGTGGCTCGGCTCAGCGAGTTCGGCCTTCATCTACTACGCGCTGGCGCGGACGATGCGTGTGCTGTCGGCCACCACCACCACGGCCATCTCGACCGTGGTGACCCCCTTGAGCGTGCTGGTGGCCTGGGGTGTGCGCGGCGAGGTGCCCACACTGACGCAGGCACTCGGGGGCGCGGTGGTGATCACCGGCGTGTTCCTGGTGGTGCGCTGGTCGGGTCGGTGATCCCCGGCGCGAGTTACATCACCTGCGTCGAGCCGCCGTCGACTACGAACACCTCGCCGGTGACGTACTTGTTGCGCACCAATGCCAGCACCGCTTCGGCACAGTCGTCGGGGGTGGCCGAGCGCTTCATCGGCGCCACGTGCTTCATGCCCTCGTGCAGTGCCGTCCAGTCGGCGGTCCACGGGGTGGCCACCAGGCCGGGTGCCACGGCGTTCACGCGCACGGGGCCGTGGCTCTTGGCGAGCAGACGGGTCATCTGGTTCAGCGCCGCCTTGGTCATCGAATAGGCGATCGACGATCCGACGGGTCGGATGCCGGCGATCGAGGTGATGTTCACCACGTGGCCGTCGGCCGACTCGCGCAGCAGCGGCATCGCCGCCTTGGTGAGCCACCAGGTGCCGAACACGTTCACCTCGAAGGTCTTCAGGAAGATCTCGTCGGTGAGCGCATCGAGGTCGGTGTGCGGCACGACGGTGGTCCAGCCGGCGTTGTTCACCAACAGGTCGAGCTTGCCGAAGCGCTCGATCGTGGCGTCGAGCAGGTGCTGGCCCTGGGCCTTGTCGCTGATGTCGGCCTGCACGTAGATCGACGGGCCGGGCAGTGCGGCGGCCACGGCCTCGCCGGCGGCCACGCTGCTCGACGAGTTCACCACCACGCTGGCACCGAGCGCCGAGAGCCGGTGCGCGGTGGCTTCACCGATACCGCTCGACGAACCGGTGACGATCGCCACGAGGCCATCCAGTTCGGCCATCACACACCTCCGGAACGGGCGGGAAGGGGCACCGCGAGGCGTTCGAGTTCGAGGGCCACCACGGCGGCCGCGTCGACCTCGGTGAGGATGGTGACCGGTGGTCGATCGGCCCACGCCGACGACGAGTCGGTTGCGTCCTTGGCCGGCCAGGTCTTGCCCCGGCCGATCCCGAAGCTGCAGTCGACCCGCACGGGCAGTTCGACGCTGCGGTAGTGCTGCGGCGCGATCATCCAGCTCACCACGGTGGAGTCGTGCACGTGGATGCCCTCCAGGTGCCCGCGCTCGTGGTGGAAGTCGAGGTAGAAGGGCACGATGCGCGCCAGGTGCTGGGCGCGGTCGGTGGGGACGAGCGGCAGCGAGGCGATCTGCTCGTTGGTCATCAGCGTCGCCTCGGTCACGTCGAGGCCGGCCATCACGATGGGGCACTCGGCGCCGAACACGATGTCGGCTGCCTCGGGGTCGTTGAAGATGTTCGCCTCGGCGGCCGGTGTGGTGTTGCCCGGGCAGAAGGCGTTGCCGCCCATCAGCACGATGCCGGCCAGGTTCATCGCCAGTCGCGGTTCTTGCAGCAACGCGAGCGCGATGTTGGTGAGCGGCCCGACGGGGGCCAGGGTGATCTCGCCCGGCGACGCCATGACGGTGTCGATGATGAACTGCACTGCGTGGCGGTCGATCGGCCGGTTGGGTGCGGGCGGCAGGAACAGGTTCGACTGGCCGTCGTCGCCGTGCACATGGGCCGACGGACCGCGGAACGTGCCGTAGATGGGCCGGTCGGCGCCCTGCGCCACGGGGATGTCGGCTCGGCCGGCGATGTGCAGCAGGTTCAGCGCGTTCTCGGTGCAGTGCTCGACGTAGGCGTTGCCGAACACGGTGGTGAGGCCGACGACGTCGAGCTCGGGCGAGGCGAGCGCGTAGAAGATGGCCATCGCGTCGTCGATACCCGGATCGGTGTCGATGATGATCTTGCGTGGGGTCACGCAGCGACCGTACCAGTCGGGTTGTTCGCGACCGCGAGAGCTCAGCGAGCCGGTGGGTCGACCGGTGGGCGTCGGTCGGGCAGGGTGTAGGGCGGCTGCTTCAACATCGTCCCGTCACCGAGTTGGCCCGACGAACAACTCAGCAGCCCGCGGATGCACCGCTGTGTCCAGGTCGCCATAACGCCGTCGTCCCAGGCGCCGAACCAGTCGGCGTGCAGGGTGGAGCCGGGTGCCATCGTCATGCCGGGCATCGTGTCGGACGACAGCCTCCATGTCGCCGCGTCGCCGGTGTGCGGGTACCAGATGAGCAGGGTGAACTCGGGAATGTGGACCGGGTGGGTGCTGGGGCACTTGGGTTTGCCGTCGTTCGGATCCCAGTAGATCGAGGCGAGGTGGCTGCGGTGGTTCGGCGAGTCGAGGTTGACGCCGTCCCAGCACTGCGGGAAGTGGATCACACCCCCGATGCGTTCGCTCAGGTCGCAGTTGGTGGGAATGGTTGCGAGCGTCGTGCTGTGCACGCCGTCGCAGTACCAGTAGATGTCCCTGGCGGTGTGTGTCGCCATGTCGAAACCGGCGATCATCCGCAGACCGCGGGGCAGTGTGGGGATGGCTCCGATTCCTGCGACACCGCCGAACGTGCCCTTGTAGTACACCGCCATGTAGTCGGGCATCACCACCTTGCCTGCACCATTGATCATCGCTGGCGCCCAGTACGCGCTGCGGTTGATGGGCCCACCTGAGCAGGTGCTGTCGCCGGTGGTGCGCAGCGACGAGTAGGTGCTGGATGCGTTGGTGAGGGTGTTGCCGAAGAAGGTGTGGAGGTGTGAGGCACCTGGTTGGCCGGGGTAGACGATGGGGTCGTCGTACGCGTTGTGCGATGCCCGACAGATGAAGCGGAAGTTGCCGGTGGGTTCGTTGGCGCTCGAGGGTGGCATCGCGCCGGGCACGATCCACTCGCTCACGTTGAAGTTGCTGGGAATCGCCGGCAACTGGCCACCGGGCGGCAGGGTCGTGGTGGTCGTCGGTGCAAGCGTGGTCGTCGTGGTCGTGGTCGTCGTGGTGGTCGTCGTGGGGGTCGTCGTGGTCGTCGTGGTCGTCGTCGTGGTGGTGGGCGGCACCGTCGTGGTGGTGGTCGTCGTCGTGGTCGGAGGGACGGCCGCCACGACGGTCGAGCCCTGGGGCGACCATGCCGAGGTGCCGGCTGCGTGCACGGCGCGCACCTGATAGCGCCACGTTCCCGCGGACAGGCCGGACAGGGTGACGGTGGTGACCGCTCCGACGGTGGCGACCGAGTTGGACAGCGGAGCGTTGTTCAGCCCGGTGCCGCCCCGTAGCACTTCGTATGACAGTGCTCCGGCGACCGCCGGCCAGGTGAGGCGCAGCGAGCCCGCTGCCGGCGAGGTGCCGGTGATCGAGGGAGGTGCGCCGACCGGCGACGGGACCATCATCATCGCCTGATTCGACGGCCCCCAGGCGCTCTTCAGTTTTCCGATGACCGTTCGCAGTTTGAACTCGTACGAGCCGATGGTGAGCTTCGACAACGTGTAGCTGCTGACGGCGCCGACCGCCACGATCGTCTCGGTGGTCCTGGTGCCGAGGGTGAGGCCACGCCAGCTGACCTCGTAGCCCGATACACCAGGTACTGCAGTCCATGCCATGTTGATGGCTCCAGCGTTCCCGCTGCCGTTGATCAGGCCCGGGGTGGGTGGGAGCACGGCCGCGGTGACCGCTGCGCTCCAGGCTGACGGGGTGGTGGCGTTGGAACGCACCTGGAACCGATAGGTGCCTGGCGGGAGGCCCGTGACGCTGGTGGAGGTGACGGTGAACGGTCCGAGCTGTTTCGTGGCCACCGAGGCGCCGGTGGCAGTGGTGCCCGAGTACTGCACGCTGTAGCCGGTGACACCGCTGACCGGCTGCCACGACAAGGTCACCGATGTGGTGCTCGCAGTGGCTCTGAGTCCGGTGGGCGGTGCGATGGCCGCGCCGGCGGTGGACACGATCGGTATCGCAGCGCCGACGGCGGCGGCAACGACCGCTGCGATCAGTCCGACGAGTCGGGGTGCGCCACGCCTGGTGTCGATGGCTTGGTCTCCGCCTCGGCGGCGGGGAACGGTGAGAGCCACGGTGACCTCTTTCGTCAGGTTGTGTGACAGTAGTCCACGTCGGAAGGCTCGGGAACCGTTCCGTCGGTGACGCTCCTCGGGGCGGAGGAGCGGGCGATTGCAGCTACTCCCGTTCGCGCCAGCTGTTGGGGTCGAGGCCCAGTTTCTCGAAGCGCTTCTGGATCCACACCGGCACTTCCATCGGCTCGCCGGCGCGCACGGCTGCCACCTGTTCGCCGTCTTCGGCCCAGATGTGGCAGGTGTTGAGGTTGAACATCAGGCCCTTCTCGCGGGCCTCGGGCGTGCTCCAGGGCGAGTTGCCCTCGCCGCTGAGGCGCGCCACACGGGCGCGGAACGACCAGGTCGACTGGATGGCCACCGGGGCCATGGCCTGCAACAAGGCGGTGGTGTGGGTGCAGCCCCGCGGGCCGCCGAACAGCTCGCGCACCTTGTGGGTGAAACCGCGGGCGATCGAGAGGCCGACCAGGTTCTGGTAGTGGTCTTCGATACGCGGGCAGGCGGCGTGCGGGTGTACTTCCAGCGCAGCGTTGGCGCCGACGATCTCGAGCGTGGGCATGGCGATTTCCAGGTCGACCACCATGTGGTGCACGGTGAGCGGCTCGGGATCTTCCGGCACGTAGAGGCCCGGGGGCTTCTGGTCGCGCACGGCGCCGCGGATGAGCAACCGATCGGCGCTCTTGAAGTACGAGCGCACCACGTAGGCGCGTTCGTGGATCAGTTCGTCGGTGGGTTCGATGCCGTCGGGGTGGGGGCAGATGTCGTCGAACACCTCGGCCCGCGCTTCGAACGCCATCAGCAGAACTCCGCCAGCAGTTCACCGACGTTGTGCTCGGTGGCGGCGATGATCGGGCGCAGGTTGAGGTTCTCGAGCAGCAGCGTGCCGCGGTCGTTGCCGCCCTGCAGATCGCTGACGATCACCTGGGCCACGCAGATCTGCAGCAGGCTGCGGCGGTAGTCGAGGTAGCAGCGCTCCATCGAGTAGTCCTGCACGCCCAGCTCCACGAGCTTGGCGTGGTAACCCTCGAGCAGGTCGCGCTCGCAGGTGCGGCGCACCTCGGGGGTCATCGAGCCGCTCAGCAGGTTGGCGACGTCCCATGGCCCCATGTGCCGAGTGGACAACTGGAAGTCGATCATCGTGATCACGTCGTCGCCTGCCGACCCGCCGAACAGGTAGTTCTCGGCGCGGCAGTCGGTGTGGGTGAACGTGAGGTGGTCGAGCCCGGCGAGGTGGTCGAGCAGTTGCGGGTACTGGTCGCACAGACGCTCGATCACGTCCATCATCGCTGGCTCGATACGGTCGCCGAAGCGCTCCTTGAACGCTGGGAACCGGGCCAGCGCCATGTCGCGGCCGGCCTTGTAGAGCGGGTTGTTCATGGGCGGCAGCCAGGTCATGGTCTCGAGTTCGGGCGAGTCCCAGAAGCGGGCCTGCAGCGTGGCCACCACGTCGAGGATGCTGCGCGCCTCGTCGGGGGTGATGCCCTCGTTCTGGTCGGGGCAGCGGCTGCCGACGATCTCTTCGATCAGCAGCACGAACGGCAGGCCGTCGGGGCCGGCGTCGACGAAGTAGGGCTGCGGCACGCGGATGTCGAGGCTGGTGGCCACCTCGCGGTAGAAGTTCACCTCGCGCAGGTAGAAGCCCATGGCCATAGCGAGGAACTGGTTCTCGGGGGCGGGCGACTGGCACTTGGCGATGAAGGTGGCCGGGCCGGTTTCGCCGGGGGCGTACTGCGGGGTGATGCGGGCCAACTCGCCGAGGATGCCCACGCCTTCGCCCAGCCGCTCGGCGGTGAACGATTCGATGCGGCCGACCGGGCTGCCCGCGAGCACCTCGTTCAGCCAGTCGGTGGTGATGTCGGCGACCTGCGCCGGAATGGTCGTCATGCGGTCGAGCGTACGCGGGCAGCGGCTCGCGGCTCGTACCGGCGCAGGCTCAGCTGCGGCCGGTCAGGCAGGGGTGGACCGGTCAGGCGGGGGTGGACTGGTCGAGCGCTTCGGTGAGCGTGTTCCACGCCAGCACGGCGCACTTGATGCGCACCGGGAACTTCACCACGCCCTGCAGGGCCTCGAGATCGCCCAGCTTCACGGCCGCCACGGCCGGGTCGTCGGTGGCGTCTTCGATGCTCATCATGCTCTTGAAGCGGTGCACGAGCGCACGCACCTCGGCCACCGGCTTGCCCTTCACGGCCTGGCTCATCATCGACGCCGAGCTCTGCGAGATGCTGCAGCCCTGGCCGCCCACCTTGATGTCGGTGACGATGCCCTGGGCATCGACGTCGAGGTACACCTCGATCTCGTCGCCGCACAGCGGGTTGTGGCCCACGGCGTGCGAGGCGGGCGGGGGCAGTTCGCCGCGGTTACGCGGGCTGCGGTAGTGGTCGAGGATGATCTCGCGGTACAGGTCGTCGAGGCCGGGCATGTCGGTGACCCTTTCGTTCAGAACCCGAAGATATCGGTGGCGCTGTCGAGGGCATCGGCAAGCACGTCGACCTCGGCCTCGTCGTTGTACAGGTAGAAGCTGGCGCGGGCGGTGGCGGCGCAACCGAGCAGACGCATGAGCGGCTTCGCGCAATGGTGCCCGGCGCGCACGCACACGTTGCGCTGATCGAGCACCTGGCTGAGGTCGTGGGGGTGGATGCCGCGGAAGGCGAAGCTGAACGTGGCGCCGCGGTGCTCGACGTCGGTGGGGCCGTGGATGGTGATGTCGTCGCCGAACCGCTCGGTGAGGGTGCGCAGCGCGTAGGCCGACACCTCCATCTCGTGGCGGCGGATGGCGGCCATTCCGAGGCCGGTGAGGAAGTCGACCGCGGCACCCAGGCCGACCGCTTCGATGATGGGCGGTGTGCCCGCTTCGAACTTGGCGGGGGGCGGGGCGGTGGTGAACCCGTCGAGGCGCACGTCGGCGATCATGTTGCCGCCACCGAGGAACGGTGGCATCGCGTCGAGCAGTGCTTCACGGCCCCACAGCACGCCGATGCCCGACGGGCCGCACAGCTTGTGGCTGCTGAAGGCCAGGAAGTCGGCGTCCCAGGCCTGCACGTCGGTGATGTTGTGGGGCACGTACTGGCAGCCGTCGACGATGGCGATGGCCCCGGCGTCGTGCGCGGCCCGGCACAGCTCGGCCACCGGGGTGATGGTGCCCAGCACGTTGCTCATGGCCGTGAAGCTGAACACATTCGCGCCGTCGAGCAACTGGGGCAGGGTGGTGAGGTCGAGTTCGCCGGCGGCGGTGAGGGGCACCCAGCGCAGTTCGATGCCTCGCTCGGCGGCGAGCATGTGCCACGGCACGATGTTGGCGTGGTGCTCCATGTGGGTGAGTACCACCACATCGCCCTGGGTGAGGTTGGCTCGGCCCCAGGCGAAGGCGACGAGGTTCAGGCTCTCGGTGGCGTTCTTGGTGAACACCACCTCGTCGGCGCGGGGTGCGTTGATGAACCGGGCCACCTTGGTGCGAGCACCCTCGAACAGGTCGGTGGCCTCGGCGGCCAAGCGGTAGGCGCTGCGGTTGATGGGCGCGTAGCCGGTGCGCATGAAGTCGGCCATTGCGTCGATGACGGCGGCGGGCTTCTGCGAGGTGTTGGCCGAGTCGAGGTAGACGATCGGCTGGCCGTCGATCTCGCGCGAGAAGATGGGGAACTGGGCGCGGACGGCGGCGACGTTCAGGCTCATCGGAAGGCCTCGTACCCGTCTCGTTCGAGTTGCTCGGCCAGTTCCATGCCGCCGCTGGCCACGATGCGACCCTCGACCATGATGTGCACGTGGTCGGGCTGCAGTTCGTCGAGCAGCCGCTGGTAGTGGGTGATCAGCACCACGCCCATGCTGGGCCGGGCGGCGCGCACCTCGCGGATGCCCTTGGCGACGATGCGCAGGGCGTCGATGTCGAGGCCCGAGTCGGTTTCGTCGAGGATGGCGATCTCGGGTTCGAGGATGGCCATCTGCATGATCTCGTTGCGCTTCTTCTCGCCGCCGCTGAAGCCCTCGTTCAGGTAGCGGTCGACGAACGAGCTGTCCATGCCGAGGCGCTTCATCCAGTCCATCGTGGCGAGGCGCAGTTCGAGCACCGACAGATCGATGCCCTTGCGGGCCGACAGCGCCTGGCGCAGGAACTGGATGACCGAGACGCCGGGGATCTCCTGCGGGTACTGGAAGGCCAGGAAGATGCCGCTCTTGGCGCGCATGTTGGTGGGCCAGTCGGTGATGTCGTCGCCCTGGAACACGATGTGGCCACTGGTGACCTGGTACTCGGGTGAGCCGAGCAGGGTGCTGGCGAGGGTGCTCTTGCCCGAGCCGTTGGGGCCCATGATGGCGTGCACCTCGCCGGCGTTCACCGTGAGGCTGAGGCCGCGCAGGATGTCGCTGACGGTGTCGTCGGCCTCGGCGGGCCGGGCGTACAGATCGTCGATGCGGAACAGCGTGGTCACCGGGCGGAGTCTATTTCCCCTATCGCCGTAGTGGAAACCTGGCCAGGTCATCGAGCAGCGATTGCACCTCGTCGAGCCGGGTGCGCGGATTCACCAGGCAGATGCGCATGCAGGCCTCGTTTTTCCAGGTGGTCGGCACCAGCAGAGCCACCCCTTCGCGGGCCCGCTGGGTGCTCCATGCCAGGTAGTCGTCTCGCGTCCAGCCGTCGAGGGTGAACAGCACGATCGACAACTGCGGCTCGAGCAGCAGGCGGAAACCGGGCCGGGCAGCGATGTGAGCGGCCAGGGCGCGGGCGGTGCCGATCGATGCGTCGACCGCCTCGGTGTAGGCGGCGGTGCCGTAGGTGGCGAGGCTGAACCACAGCGGCAGGCCGCGGGCCCGGCGCGACAGGTGGTAGGCGTAGTCGCTGGGGTTCCAATCGCTGCGGTTCACGGCGTCGAGGTAGGCGCCGTGCTGGGCGTGGGCGGCCGCGGCGTGGACGGGCTCGCGGTAGACGAGGGCGGCGCAGTCGTAGGGGGCGAACAGCCACTTGTGCGGGTCGACGCCGAAGCTGTCGGCGCGTTCGATGCCGCGGAAGGTGTCGCCGACGAGGTCGCTGCACAGCGCCGCCAGGCCGTACGCGCCGTCGATGTGCAGCCACAGGCCGTGGGTTTCGCACACATCGGCCAGCGAGTCGAGATCGTCGATGGCGCCCGCGTTGGTGGTGCCACCCGTCGCCACCACGGCGAACACGGCCATGTCGCCGTGGGCGGCGAGGACGTCGGAGAGGGCGGCACCGGTGAAGCGGCCGCGGTCGTCGGTGGGGGCTTCGAGCACGTCGACGTCCATGATGCGAGCGGCGGCACGCACCGAGGCATGCACCTCGTCGGTGGTGACGATGCACCAGCGAGCCGGTCGACCGAGGCCCTGCTCGGTGCGGCGCTGCTGGGCGCGATGGCGGGCCGTGGCGAGCGCGCTGAGGTTGGCCGCCGAGCCGCCCGACACGAACACGCCGCCGGCGTCGGCGGGGAAGCCGGCGAGGTCGGCCAGCCAACGCAGCGCTGCGTTCTCGGCGGCGATCGCTCCGGCCCCGGCTTCCCAGTTGCCGCCGAAGATCGACGAGGCACTCACCACGAGGTCGAACATCGTCGCCGCGATCGACGGCGCAGTGGGCACGTAGGCGAGGTTGAGCGGGTCGTCCATCGGCCGGCAGGCGGGCATCAGCACATCGCGGAACACGGCCAGCGCGGCATGGCCACCGATACCGGTGTCGGTGATCGTGGCGTCGACGGTGGTGGCCAGGTCGGCGCCGTAGTGCGCTCCCCACTGCGGGTTCTTCGGCACCTTCAGCCGCTCGATCGCGTAGCCGATCACGGCGTGCGCGAACAGGTCGGTCGACTCGTCCCACTCGTGCATCGACGCCGTCATCACCCCTCCGTCTCGTTGCCCTTCCGGCGGTCTGTCGACCCATCGACCTCGGGGCAGCGCCCGTAACTCGTTAGGCCCCGAAATACTACGCGTTCGCCCGAGTCCCCGTCGCTCACCCGAGTCGCAGCGGGTCACCCGAGGGTTGTTCGGCCCCCGGGTACGCAGGTCTCACTCGGGGTCGACCCGCTCGGCGGCCAGAGCCCGCCAGATGGCCGGATAACTCGGGTACTCGAGGGTGGCGGTCACATAGCCGGCCTCGTGCAGCGCCCGGTGGAAGCGGGGCAGGTTGCGGAACGGCACGCCCGCATCCACGTGGTGGGCGAGGTGCCAGCCGATGTGGAACGGCACGAGCAGGAAGCGGGCGAGCAGGTGTTGGCGCACCGAATGGGTGCTCTCGCGGCGATCCTTCGAGCGATGCATGCCACCGTGCTCGGCGATGCTGCGCAGTCGGTTGATCACCCGCCACACGGTGAGGTACGGGCCGAGCCAGAGCACCGGGTAGACCCACCAGTGGCCGCTCACGATGGCAGCAGCGATGAGCACCACCTGCACGGCGAGGATGTGCCGGGTGGCGCGGCGCGACTGCGGGTTGGGGTGGCGCAGGTTGCCGAGGAACTGGCGCATCAGCTTGATGCCGGTCTGGCCGGTGGCGTCGCGGACGAGCTTGCGGCGCAGGCTGGCGTGGCCGATGGGGTAGCCGGCGTACAGCGCCTTGTCGGGTTCGTCGGGGCCGAACTCGTCGCGGTGGTGGGCCATGTGCACGCGGCGGTACGCGTCGGTGGAGGTGAAGCCGGGGTAGCCGAGCAGCCAGCGACCGGCCAGGTCGTTGGCACGTCTGTCGCTGAACAGCAGACGGTGGGCGGCCTCGTGCATCAGCGAGGCGAACTGGGCGTGAGCCCGTCCCATCAGCACGAAGGCGGGTACGACTGTCCACGGCGCCCAACGCACTGCGGCGTAGAGCACCAGGCCGGTCTGCACGAACAGGCCCACCACCGACAGGGCGTTGCGTACGTTCGGGATGCGGCGCAGGTCGTCGCGAAAGGTCGGCAGTGGGCGGCCATCGGCGCGCACCAGCGTGGTCTCGTGCCCGGTCGGCAGCACCGCCGGCACCATGTCGACCCCGGTCACCACGTCGACCACGCTACCCCTGCCCCTTTCCCCGCCCATCCTCCTCCGCGTCCCTCGCTCGCCCGGGCCCCGCCCCGGATTTCGCGACTCGGGCTCCGTCACTCGGGCTCCGTGCCCCGGGCTCCGTGCCCCGGGCTCTGTGCCCCGGGCTCTGTGCCCCGGGCTCCGTGCGCGTCGGCTTCGCGGCCGTGGGCTTCGTGCGCGTCGACCACCGTGTGCGGGGTCGTCGCTCACGAAGCAGAGCCCTTCGTGCGCGTGGACCCCTGCTGAGGTGGTCCACGCTCACGGACGGAGTGGCCGGGTGAGGTGGGCTGGGGTCTCGGGACTGGGTCGGGGCGGGGCCGGGCCGGGCCGGGCCGGGGGCTGGGTCAGCGGCCGAGGAGGTCTTCTTTCCAGGTGCGGAAGCGGGTGTGGCGCTGGCCGCTGGGGCCGATGCCGTCGCCGGTGCCGTCGGGGAAGAGACGGAACAGCATCTGCCGGGTGAGGTCGCTGCGGTCGACCGCCCAGTAGCGGGCGTCGGCGTCGACGGCGGGCCCGGCGCGCCACAGCAGCCACTCGCCGATGCGCCGCTTGTAGGTGGCGACCGGTCGGTCGGGCAGGTCGTCGCCGAGGGTGAGCAACTCGGCCGGTGCCTCCAGCCATGCGGTGGCGACGATGTTGCGGTCGCGGGTGGGCGTGTCGGGCAGATCGGCCGTGTGGACGGGTGTGTGATCGTCGGGCCGCTCGTCGTAGCGCAGCGCGACCGGCGGGTCACCAGCCACGGGCGACCCACTCGGCCAGGTGCGGCCGTTCGTTGCCGATGGTGGTGTCGACCCCGTGCCCGGGCATGACCACCGTGTGGGCGGGCAGGGTGAACAGGCGGTTGTCGAGCGAGTCGATGATGGTGGCGAAGTCGCCGCCCTCGAACGAGGTGTTGCCGGGGCCGCCGGGGAACAGGGTGTCGCCGCTGAACAGCACGGGCGAGCCCTCGACCAGGAACGA
>JBEIIG010000066.1:0-20245 GCA_040380855.1 Acidimicrobiaceae bacterium
AAACGGCGTATACGACGCCAACCCACGATCCGCCAACGTCTTCGAAATCGCCGCCGTCAACGTCGTCTTACCATGGTCAATATGACCCATCGTGCCAATATTCACATGCGGCTTCGTACGCTCGAACTTCGCCTTGCTCATTGCAGTCTCCGTTGCTCTCCCGGATCGGTGGGTTGTCAAAGAACCGGGGCAGTGTAGCGCCTCCGCGGCCCGAGCGGCCAACTCCGTTGCCCGAGAGTCGCGATCGCGGGTGTACGAAAAGTACAATTGCCTGATGCACCTCGCCACCCGCCTGTCCAACCTCGGCACCGAAACCGCGTTCGCCGTCTCCCTCGCCGCCGCCGACTGGGCCGCCAAGGGCAACCGGGTCTTCCCGTTCCACCTCGGCGACATGAACCTGCCCACCCCTGCCAACGTGGTGGCCGCCATGGATCGTGCCATCGCCGACGGCAAGACCGGCTACTGCGCGGCGGCCGGCATCATGCCCTTGCGCGAGGCCCTCGCCGCCGATGTCGGCTCGCGCCGTGGCCTGCAGTTCTCGGCCGCCAACGTCGTCGTGCAGCCTGGCGGCAAGCCGGTGATCGGCAAGTTCATCCAGACCGTCATGGAGCCCGGCGACGAGGTGCTGTACCCGAACCCCGGCTATCCCATCTACGAGAGCCAGATCGAGTACTTCGGTGGCACCGCAGTGCCCTACCGCTACATCGAGACGCCTACGGGCTTCGCGCTCGACCTCGAGTACCTCGAGTCGCGCATCACACCGCGCACCACGGCCCTCATCTACAACGACCTGCAGAACCCGCTGTCGGCCGAGAGCAGCGCCGCCGAGATGGAAGCCGTCGCCGCACTGGCGATGAAGCACAACCTCTGGGTGCTGTCCGACGAGGCCTACTTCGAGATGCGCTACAGCGGCACCAGTCGCAGCATCGCCAGCATCCCTGGCATGCAGGAGCGCACAGTCATCCTCTACACGTTCTCGAAGAAGTTCGCGATGACCGGTTGGCGCCTCGGTGCGGCCATCGGCCCCACGGCGGTGGCCGAGCAGATCGCCAAGCTCAACACCAACGACGAGTCGTGCACGGCGCACTTCGTGCAGTGGGCCGGCATCGAAGGCATCACCGGCGACCAGTCGGGGCCGGCCGCACTGGTCGACATCCTGCGTACCCGACGCGACGCCGCGCTCGACGCCGTGAACGCCGTACCGGGCATGCACACCGCCCGCCCCGAGGCCACCTTCTACCTGTTCGTCAATGTCACCCAGGCCATGGCTGCCAAGGGGTTCACCGACGTGGGCGAGTTCGCCACCGCCGCACTGCAGAACACCGGTGTGTCGTTCTGCACCCGCCGCCACTTCGGGCGCCCGCAGCCGGGCGAAGAGCAGCAGTACATCCGCCTCGCCTACTCGGGCATCTCGGCCGACGACATCACCGAAGGCCTCGGCCTGCTGCGCCAGTGGGTGGCGTCGTGAGCACGGTGGTCGTCACCGGCCGCATCCCCCAGCCCGGTATCGACCTGCTGCGCGCGGCGGGCCATCACGTGCTCGACTGGGACGAGCCGACGCCCATCTCGCGCGACGAACTGCTGCGCCGGGTGGCAGGTGCCGACGTGGTGGTGTCGCTGCTCACCGAACGCATCGACGGCGAACTGCTCGACGCGGCCGGGCCGCAACTCAAGGCCGTGTGCAACGTCGCCGTGGGCTACAACAACATCGACGTCGCCGCGTGCCGCGAGCGAGGCGTCGTCGCCACCAACACCCCGGGCGTGCTCACCGACGCCACCGCCGACATCGCGATGGCGCTCATCCTCATGTCGACCCGCCGTCTGGCCGAGGGCGAGCGGCTCATCCGGTCGCGCCAACCGTGGCAATGGGGCATGTTCATGATGCTCGGCTCGGGCATCCAGGGCGCCCGCCTCGGCGTGGTGGGCATGGGCCAGATCGGTGCCGCGCTCGCTCGTCGTGCCAAGGCGTTCGGCATGACGATCGCCTACAGCAACCGCAAACCGTGCGACGCCGCGCTGGTCGCCGAACTCGACGCCGCCTACGTGTCGATGGACGAACTGCTGGCCACCAGCGACGTGGTGTCGTTGCACTGCCCCTATTCGCCCGAGACGCACCACCTCATCAGCACCCCACAGTTGCGGGCCATGAAGCGCACGGCGTTCCTCGTCAACACCGCCCGCGGGCCGGTGGTCGACGAGGCCGCGCTGGTGGCAGCGCTCGAGGCGGGCGAGATCGCCGGTGCCGGACTCGACGTGTTCGAGAACGAGCCCGAGGTGCACGGCGGCCTGCTCGACCGCGACGACGTGGTGCTCATCCCCCACCTCGGATCGGCCACGGTGGAAACCCGCACCGCCATGGCCACCCTCGCCGCGCGCAACGCTCTCGGCGTGCTGGCCGGCACGGGCCCCGTCACCCCCATCACCTGACACCCCACCACTCCGCCCCCGGGATGCTCGCGAGGGCGGGCTACGGGTGGTGGAACTCGGTGGCGGCGGCGAACAACGCGGCGGTGTCGGCAGGCGTCGCAGCGCCCACGAGCGCGTCGACCCAGCCGTGGAAGCGCTGGCAGGGCCCCTCGTTACGACCGAACAGGAACTCGGTCTTCGCCCCGGTCTTCACGGCGCGCTGGATGCGGTTGCCGGTGTAGTAGTCCTCATCGCGCACCACCCGCAGCAGGAAGTCCATCTGCTTGTCGATGAGCGAGAGTTGCTCGGCGTCGGGCTCGAACGTGGCGAGGAAGTGCTGGGTGGTGACCGAGGTGTCGGGCGTGTCGCCGGGGAACAGCTGCGACACCATGTACAGGCGGCCACCGGCGTCGAACCCGGCGATCGACACGTGCGGGAAGATGGTCCAGATACCACCGTTGATCTTGTTGATGGGCCACTCGTCGTCGGGCAGGTCGGCCAGGCCGAGCATGCGTTCGTCGGGCTGGGTGTTGCGCTGGTGCGGGCCCCAGGCGTCGTTCACGGTCTTGTTGTTGTACTGCGGCCCGAACGTGTTCTTGTGCAGGATGGGCAGGTGGTAGAAGTCGAGGTAGCCGTCGTAGGCCACCTTCCAGTTGGGCCCGTCGGCGCTCTGGCGACCCACCAGCGTGCAGTCGGCCAGGCCGAGGTGCTCGAGCATCTCGCCGTAGCCGCACAGGTAGGCGTCGACGTCGAAGTCCATGCCAGGCGTGATGCCACCGAACACGATGCCGGCCCGCTCGGCGACCGGAAGCGGTGTCAGTCCGAGACAGCTCATGTCGGCATCGCCGAAGTTGGCCTTGTCGAGGATGCCCACCAGTTGGCCGCCGGTGTCGTAGGTCCAGGCGTGGTAAGGGCAGGTGAAGCGCCGCGCCGAGCCGCTGCCCTCCTCCATCACCTGTGCCCCGCGGTGGCTGCACATGTTGACGAACGACCGCAGCACGCCGTCGTCACCGCGCACGAGGAGCACCGGTGTGCCCATCACGTCGAGGGCCCGATAGCTGTTGGGTTCGCGCAGTTCGCAGCTGAAGCCGAGTACGAGCGGCAGGCGCCGGAACACGCGATCCATCTCGGCCTGCCAGCGCTGCGGGTCGTAGTAGTTGGCGGCAGGAACGCGCTTCACGTCGTCGTCGAGTGGCACCGTGCCCGCTTGTGCGTGACGGATCGTCCGTTTGGCCATCGCCACGAGTTGCTCTCGGCTCATGATCGCCTCCCGGTGGGCATGGTATCGACGCTGTCGCGGTGATTCCGGAGTCGGAGCGCATCGTCGACGGCCTCGTGACGCGACACGGCCCGGGCCGCTGAGCCCGGGCCGTGACCGTGAACCGTGCGGTCGCTCAGCGAGCGATCACTCGCCGCGGACGCGCTTGACGATGTCGGACGCGATGTTGCCGGGCACCTCTTGGTACACCGCGAACTGCATGGTGTAGGTGGCTCGGCCCTGCGTACGCGAGCGCAGGTCGGTGGAGTAACCGAACATCTCCGACAGCGGCACCTGGGCACGCACCACCTGGTTGGTGCCCTGCGCCTCCATGCCCTCGATGCGGCCGCGGCGGCTCGACAGGTCGCCCATCACGTCGCCCATGTAGTCCTCGGGGGTGACGACCTCGACGGCCATGATCGGCTCGAGGATGACCGGCTTGGCCATCTCGGCCGCCTTCTTGAACGCCATCTGGCCGGCGATCTTGAACGCCATTTCCGACGAGTCGACATCGTGGTACTGGCCGTCGGTGAGAATGGCCTTCACGTCGACCGTGGGGTAGCCGGCGAGCACGCCCGACTCGAGCGCGCTCTGCATGCCCTGGTTGGTGGGCTGGATGTACTCACGCGGGATGCGGCCACCGCTGATCTTGTCGACGAACTCGTAGCCCTTGCCCGGGTTCGGCTCGAGCGAGATCTTCACGACGGCGAACTGACCCGAACCGCCCGTCTGCTTGATGTGGCGGTACTCGACGTTGTCGACACTCTTGGTGATGGTCTCGCGGTAGGCCACCTGCGGCTTACCGACCGTGGCGACCACGTTGAACTCGCGCATCATGCGGTCGACGAGGATCTCGAGGTGCAACTCGCCCATGCCCGAGATGACCGTCTGGCCGGTCTCTTCGTCGGTGCGCACCCGGAAGGTGGGGTCTTCGTCGGACAGCGACTTGAGTGCCTTGCCGAGCTTGTCGGAGTCGTCCTTCGTCTTGGGCTCGATGGCCACGTGGATGACCGGCTCGGGGAAGATCATCCGCTCGAGGATGACCGGGTTGTTGCGATCGCACAGCGTGTCGCCGGTGGTGGTCTCCTTGAAGCCGAGGCCGGCCACGATGTCGCCGGCCATGGCGATGTCGAGGTCTTCACGCTGGTTGGCGTGCATCAGCAGGATGCGACCGAGGCGTTCCTTGCGCTCCTTGGTGGAGTTGTAGACCTCGTCGCCTTTGTTGATCTGGCCCGAGTACACCCGGAAGTAGGTGAGCTTGCCGAACGGGTCGGCCACGATCTTGAACGCCAGCGCAGCGAACGGCTCCGTCTCGGAGGCCTTGCGCACGACGATCTCGTCTTCGTGATTGGGCTTGACGCCCTCAGCCGCCGGAATGTCGAGCGGGCTCGGCAGGAAGTCGACGACAGCGTCGAGCATCGGCTGCACGCCCTTGTTCTTGAACGCCGAGCCGCAGAGGATGGGCACGAAGTCGAACGCCAGGGTGCCCTTACGGATGGCCCGCTTGACCTCGGCCTCGGTGAGCTCTTCGCCGCCGAGGTACTTCTCCATCAGCTCGTCGTCGCTGGTGGCGATCGTCTCGAGCAGCAGTTCGCGGTACTCGTCGGCCTGGTCCTTCATATCGGCCGGGATGTCGACCTCGTCCCACTTCGCACCGAGTTCTTCGTCGCGCCAGATGAGCGCCTTCATCTTCACGAGGTCGATGAGGCCGGCAAAGGGCTTGTTGCTCTCGGGGCCACCCGCACCGACCGGCAGGTGGATGATGGCGGGGACCGCCTGGAGGCGGCTCTTCACCATGTCGACCGTGCGGTAGAAGTCGGCGCCGATGCGGTCCATCTTGTTGACGAAGCACATGCGAGGCACGCGGTACTTGTTGGCCTGGCGCCACACCGTCTCGGTCTGCGGTTCGACACCGGCCACCGAGTCGAACACGGTGACGGCACCGTCGAGCACGCGCAGCGAACGCTCGACTTCGATGGTGAAGTCGACGTGACCCGGCGTGTCGATGATGTTGATGCGGTGGTTGTTCCAGATGCAGGTGGTGGCAGCCGACGTGATGGTGATGCCGCGCTCTTGCTCCTGCGCCATGTGGTCCATCGTGGCGGCGCCGTCGTGCACCTCACCGATCTTGTAGCTCTTCCCGGTGTAGTAGAGGATGCGCTCGGTGGTGGTGGTCTTGCCGGCATCGATGTGCGCCATGATGCCGATGTTGCGGGTGCGCTCGAGGGGGTATTCGCGCTTGGCCATCTCGGGTTCTCGTTCCTCTACTTCGTCGTTGCGACTGCGTGTGCTCTGGGCTGCGTGCGGCTGCGTTGGGGGCGGGCCGGCACCTGCAGGCGCGCCGCGAGACGGCCGCAGGCACAAGGCCCGATGCTACCGGCAGGCAGTGCCGGTGCGCACCACGGAGCCGGTCCGACGGCAGTGGTGTCAGAGCCCGGCGGCAACCAGCCGCGGCGCGCCGGCCGGAGCCGGCGCATCGGCCGAAACGGCCTGTCGGGCGTGCTGCACTGCGTAGACGACCTCACAGAACTCGTAGATCGCGTCGGACGACATGAAGTCGGTCGCCTCGAACTCGAGCCCGCAGAACAGCCCGTCCGATGTGCGGCGCGTCGAACGCACCACGGCCGATCCGGTGGCTCGCGCATGCCGCCCTGAGGGTGTTGCGACCTCGAACTGGAACGTCACCCGGTCGCCGGTGTGCACCGTGTCGCTCGCTCCATCGCCGTGCACCATCGCTCCCGCGCCGAACGGGGTGAGGTCGACGAAGGTGGCCGCGAGATCGCCGATCCGGCCGACCTCTGCGATCGGCACTCGAGCCGATCGGCGGCGTTGCCGCGAGGCGACACTGCTGCGCAGGACCACGATGATCTGTGCCATCGCCCACCCCGCGACAGCGAGCTGCAGCACCCGCTCCGAGAGCGGCATCACCGGCAACCACCCGGTGAACTGATCCGACACTGCGACGAGCGGCAGGACCGCCCCGAGGAGGAGCAGACACGCAATGAGCGCCCGGTGCCCGCGGAGTGCAGCTCGGCCACCGAGTCGAGGCGCGCTGGCGTCGACACCGATCAACCCTCGACCCGCTCCGAACAGACCGCTCACCGACGATGCCATCGTGGCGAAACTCCACCGCGAGGCCTCGCCGAACACCATCCGCCCATCGCTGATGCGGTACCAGGCGAGGAGCCTCAGCACCATGTACGGCACCCACACCGTTGCCAGCGCCAGCACGGGAGCCGACAACGGCAGCCGTCCCGCGAGCAGCGAGACGACGAGTACTGCGACGAAGGCGGCGCGCCGGAGGCCCGAGAGAGGTCGGACCCCGGTGCTGCACAGCGCGAACCGGTCGCGCCAACTGATATCGCGCAGGCGCAGCGGCCCGTCGGCGCTCACCATCCAGGCCATCACCCCGGCGGTCTCGCGCCGGTGTGCTGCGGTCAGCGAGACAGCGCTGTTCATCGGCCGCGCCCACACCACCACGGGTGCCGTCGGTGCGACGACTCGTAGCCCGGCCCTCCGAAGCCGACCGGACAGGCGGAGTTCGGCGGCTCGGCGCGAACCGGATGGCACCCCGACATGACCGATCGCCCAGCGCCGCAGCAGGGTGCCCGAGCCCTGGATCGTGGCGGCAGATCCGGCCGACGGCAGCAGCATCTCGCGTTCGAACCGACGTTCGTGGCGCCCGTGCAGATCGTGCTCGGCGGAATCGGACGATCGGCAGTCGAGTCGGCCCACGACCGCTGCGACGTACCCGTCGTCGGCATGCCGGGCGAGGACACCGAGGAAGTCGGGAGTGGGAACGTCGCCGGCGTCGAGCAGCGCGACGAACATGGCCGTGCCCGTGCTCATCGCTGCGCGGAACCCGGCTGCGTCGTCGCGGCTCGACACGTGCACGACCGGGATCCCGTGATCGACCGCCAACCGCTCGAGTTCGGGCCGTGGAGCGAACAGGGCGATGGTGGTGGAGGTGACCCCGTCGACGTGGCGCACCCCGGCCAGCGTGGCGAGGAGATGCGAGACCGGCTGTCCGTCGACGCGGATGATCACGTCGGCGAGGTCGCCGCGGCGAGGTGGCAGTGCCGTCGGTCCGGCCGGTCGGCGACGAACGGCGGCCAGAACGACGATGAGCCCCATCCAGCCGAGTACCTCGACGAACAGGGCGGGGGCCGACAACCACACCGGTACGCCACCGAGGGTGGCGGCGGCGCGCCAGACGAGATATGCGAGTCCGGCCGTGATGGCCGCTGCACTCCAGTGATCTCGTCGGGTCTGCATCGGTGGGCCTTACCTGCATCGGCCGTCGGTCGACGGCACGCGGCGACGCACCCGGGCGGTGCATCCGTTCATCTATCGTCAACTTCTGGTCACGGCGTGAGCGGTTTTCCGTGGAGTCCGGCGGCGACAGGCGGTGACGGGTACGGTCGTCGCATCGCTGCCGACCTCACCATCTCCTCGTCCGTGCTCACCGCCCGTGTCCGGATCGCGCGTCTCGTGGTGTCGTGGCTGCTCGTCGGCGTGGGCGTACCACTGCTGCTCCGAGCCGAACTCGGGGTGTCGCCCTTCGATGTGCTCAACACCGGGGTGAGCCATGTCACCGGCTGGAGCCTGGGCACTTCGTTCATCGTCGACTCGATCCTGTTGTTCGTCACCGGCCGACTGCTGGGCGGCCGATTGGGTCCGGCGTGTGTGCCCGGCACCGTGGTGATCGGACTGATGGTGAACGTCGGGCTCGACGCAATCGCCGTCCAGCACGCGCTGGTGCCACGGATCGCCATGCTGGTGGCAGGTCTGGTCATCATCGCCGTGGCGATCTCGTTGGTGGTCACCACCGAACTCGGACCCGGGCCGACCGAGGTGCTCATGCTCGGCCTCGTACACCGCGGCATGGGCATCGTGCCTGCTCGTTGGATCAGCGACGGGCTGCCGGTGGTGCTCGGCGCCGCGCTGGGCGGGTCGATCGGGGTCGGAACCGTGCTGTTCGTGGTGACGATGGGGCCGATGGTGAAGGCCGGGCTGCGGGTACTGCGCTACCAGCCCTCCACACGTACGACGCTCGACCTGCCGATCGTCGGGCCCTGACGAGCGGCCGGAGTCGGTCAGTTGTCCTCGGCCGAGAGGGTGAGCACCGCCTGCGCGTGCATGTCGGCCTCCTCGGCCGACAGGGTGGGCCCGAGCTCGACGATGAACGCG
Organism: Acidimicrobiaceae bacterium; assembly: GCA_040380855.1. Classification (GTDB taxonomy): domain Bacteria; phylum Actinomycetota; class Acidimicrobiia; order Acidimicrobiales; family Ilumatobacteraceae; genus VFMC01. Next base: position 8,855 of record JBEIIG010000066.1, read on the forward strand.
ACACCGGGGTCGATGGTGCGTCGCGCCCAGGTGGCTGCCACCCCGGTGTAGGTGCCACCCGTGATGTCGATCAGCGGCAGGCCGGTGAGTTCGGCGTAGCGCTGCCGGATGGCACCGTTGCGACCTGTCCCGGGGCTGATGCGGTAGAGGTCCTGGTGGTACCAGATCACCAGGTCGGGTCGAATCGCCGTGATGAAGCCGACCATCGCCTGGGTCTCGGGCTCGCTCGCCGGTCCTGTGCCCGCGTACTGACCATCGCCCGGCACGCCGATGGGGCCCCAGTCGTAGGGGAAGTTGCGGTTGAGGTCGACCTGATCGGCGTTGTGTCGGTCGTTCGCTGCAAGTCCATCGGGATTCATCGACCGCACCAGCCACAGGTCGACACCGGCCGGTACATCGAGTTGGGCAAGACGATCGACGATCTGCGCACCCGCAGGTTCGTCGCCGTGGATCACGCCGATCACCAGCACCACGCGGCCACCCGCCGTACCCCGGCGCACAGCGTCGATCGGCCGCCCACCTGCCGAGGTGCCGACGACCCGTTGCTCGACGACGGGGGCCGACAGCGTCGACGGCGGCGCGGCCGGTGCGGTCGTGGCCGGTGCGACCGTGCTCGGCGCCGGCGTGGTCGACACAGCGGCCGTCGTCGATACGGCACCGGGCGACGTGTCGGCCGGTACGGAAGGTGGCTGAACCGTCACTGCGATCGTGGCCTCCGATACCCGGTCGGCGTCGGCAGCGCATCCCGCCACGACACATGCGGCAACCACGACGAGGGCACCCAACCGGCGGTTCATCGCTGCGAAGGTACCGGTCGTCAGTCGATGGCGTACATGCACCCGTACTGCTCGGGGGTACCCCATCGCACCGCACCACGCACGGCCAAGGTGGCCCGGTCGCTGAACTGCACCTGGTCGTGTCCGATCGTCACCAACTCGCTGCCGATGACGACGGCCCGCTGCAACGGGTTCCAACACGGCCCCGCACCGTCGGCCGGCGTGTGCTGGATGACGCCGCGTGCCGACAGGGTGGCGCTGCGCAGTTCGGCCACGATCACGCCTCCGGCCGGGCTGGTGATGTCGGTGCCGAGACAGCGGGCATCGATGGGACAGGGTCCCCACATCGGACTGCTGGGAACGACGATGGTCCCCACGGTCTCACCGGCGGCCGGATCGGTCTCGGGCCAGTAGAGGAACGCGTGGTGGTCCCACTCGGCCTCGCTCGAACCGCCGAGCAGCAGCGTCGACACCTGCACCGGGTTCGCCGGGTCGCGCACGTCGAACAGGCTCAGCTGCGTGCCCTGCCTCACACCGTCGAGGGTGACGCTCTGGCCCACACCCAACAGCAGGCCGTCGCCCACCGGGTGGAGGTAGGCCGAGTACCCGGGGATCTTCAGTTCACCGGTGAGGCGGGGCGCTGTCGGGTCGGCGAGGTCGACCACGTAGAGCGGATCGACCTGTCTGAACGTCACGACGTAGGCCTGGGTGCCGAGGAACCGGACGGCATAGATCTGCTCGCCCTTGCCCAGACCACCCACCGACCCGATCTCCACCAACTCGTCGCCGTCGGGACGCAGCACGTTCACGAACGACTCGCTCGCACCGCTGCCCGACCAGTCGTTCACAGTGGTGGCCACACGAAGATCGCCACCGAGTTCACTCATCGCGAACTGGTTCAACAACTGGCCGGCCACTTCACCGGAGGCCACGTACTGCACGCTGCCGTCGGCGCCGAGTGCGAACTGGTGGATGTAGGTGGGCGGTGGCGATGTCGGTGCCGACGCATCGGATGCCATCGGGTACCAGATGTCCCACGGCACCGTGGCCAGGTAGAGGTTCGATGCGCTCTGGTACACCGTGCCGCCCTGCGACACCACACCGGCGCTCGCCTTCACCGGCGCCTCGCTCGTGCCAGCCAGGTCGATCGACGCCACCCAGGTGATGCCCAGGCCGGCGAACTCGCTGGGCGCAGCGACCGCACTGCAGTCGAGCGCCGTGGTCACGTCGCCGTACCCACCATCGGCTCCCTCGCGGAACATCCGCGGCATCCACTCGTCGATCGGGGTGGCTTCGACGATGCGGCGGTTCTCGGCAAGGGCGCGCTCGGTGGTGTACCCGAACATACCCGGGTTCACGAACGGCAGGCGGGTGGCCAGTTGCGACGTGAGCACCAGCCGCGCCGTGCCACCCGAGGCCCGTGCGGCGACGAGCGAGCCCTCGAGGTGCTGGCGTTCGAGCAGCACCGGTGCGCCAGGGTCGGCGACGTCGAACAACGACACGACGATCTCCTGGCCCGAGTTCCAGGGTTGGGTGGCCACCATCAAACGGGCACCGTCGAGGATGAGTTGATGGCCACCCTGGGGCAGGTCGAGCGTGGCCACCACCCGAGCCGAGGCCACCTCGACGATGCGCACTCCGTCCTGGCCGGAGACGAACAGGTGCGTGCCGTTCGTCTCGACGATGTCGCCCTCGTCGACGCCCGCCTCCTGGGTGTTGGTCTCCGAGTAGGTCGGCCCGGCCACCGACGGGGGTGCCGCCTCCTTACCGCCCGCGAGGTCGCTCGCCGCTGCGCTGGTCTCCACGCCGGCCGCCACGTCGCCACGTGCATACGGGTAGTAGCCGTAACCGAGCCCCCACTCGGTCACACGCTCGAGCGTGTGCTCACGCAGATAGCCGAGGAGTTGCGGGCAGTCGGAGAAGAAGCCGATCCGCGACGATCCGAACCCGCCGAAGCGAGGCCCGTCGGACGAGACCGGGGTCGGCTGCTCACCGCTCGAGGACGCCGAGGGGGGCGGTGCAGCATCGGGATCGTCGGCGATACAGCCGCTCAGGCCGATCAGTGAGACGGTGAGCACGAACACCCCAGCAGTACGTCGCATGGATGTGTGACGACGCGACACCGCCCCCGGTTCCCCGGGGGCGGTGAAAGAAGTTCTCGGCAGCCGACGAGCGGCGGCGGCTCACCAACGGTAGTGGGCAAACGCCTTGTTGCTCTCGGCCATCTTCTGCATGTCGTCGCGACGCTTGATCGACGCGCCCAAGCCGTTGGCAGCGTCCATCAGTTCGCCGGCGAGGCACTGCGCCATCGTCTTCTCACGGCGCTTGCGGCTGAAGTCGACGAGCCAACGGATGGCCAGCGTGTTCGAACGACGGGGACGCACCTCGACGGGCACCTGGTAGGTGGCACCACCGACGCGACGGCTCCGCACCTCGAGCGGCGGCTTCACGTTGTCGATAGCACGCTTCACCGTGGCGAGCGGCTCGGAGCCGGTCTTCTCCTCGATGATCTTCATCGCGTCGTAGACGATCTTTTCGGCAATGGTGCGCTTGCCGTGCAGCATCACCTTGTTGGTGAGCTGGGTGACGAGGAGCGAGCGGTACAGCGGATCGGGGCTGAGCTCACGGCGCTGGGCGGGACCTTTACGGGGCATCGTGGATCATGCTTCCTTGACTACTTGGCCTTCTTGGCGCCGTACCGGCTGCGGGCCTGCTTGCGGTTCTTCACGCCGGCTGCGTCGAGCGCGCCGCGGATGATCTTGTAACGCACGCCCGGCAGGTCGCGCACACGGCCACCACGCACGAGCACGATCGAGTGCTCCTGCAGGTTGTGGCCTTCACCAGGGATGTAGGCCGTGATCTCGACACCGCTCGACAGACGCACACGGGCCACCTTGCGCAGCGCCGAGTTCGGCTTCTTGGGGGTGTTGGTGTACACGCGAGTGCACACGCCGCGACGCTGCGGCGACCCCTTCAGGGCCGGCGTCTTGGTCTTCGAGAACTTCGTGGAGCGCCCTTGGCGGACCAACTGCTGAATCGTGGGCAACGTGGTGCCTTTCGCTGACGAGAACGTGCTTTCCCGCGCGCCACGACGGCGCGACAGGACCGGGTAATGCTAGAGGTTCGCCAGCAGGGGCGGCAACCTCGCCGGGTCGGAACACCCGGCGGGACCGACGCTCAGTCGTCGATCTTGTCGACCGCGTCCTTGGCGGCGTCGGCGGCCTGCTTCACGGCGCCGTCGATCTGGTCGGGGGTCTTCTGCTGCACGAGTTCGGCGGCCTTGTCGATGCCCTGGTCGATCGTCTTCTTGTTGCCCTTGATCAGGCCCTTGATGCTGTCGAACAGTCCCATGTCGTCCCCCGGTTCCGATCGTCCGACCGCAACGGTCGAACGGCGCCGACGCTAACACGCGACAAAGGCCGCCCTGCGCGACGTGCGCAGAGCGGCCTTCGCCGTTCGGATCAGCCTTCGACTGCGGGAGTGTCGGACGAGTAGGTGCCGTGGATGTTGCTCAACCAGGCGGCCGGGTCGTCGTCGAAATCGCTGGAGTAGGTGGTCATCGGCTGGTAGTCGGGCGCATCGACGCTGAACTCGCGGTACCGGGCCATGCCGGTACCGGCCGGGATGAGCTTGCCGATGATGATGTTCTCCTTCAGGCCGAGCAGGCCATCGGAGCGACCGTCGATCGCGGCTTCGGTGAGCACCCGGGTGGTCTCCTGGAACGACGCCGCCGACAGCCAGCTCTCGGTGGCCAACGACGCCTTGGTGATACCCATCAACTCGGGTCGGCCCTCGGCCGGCTTCGAGCCCTCCTCGACCATCCGCCGGTTGGTGTCGCGGAAGGTCTTCGCGTCGGCACGCTCGCCGGGCAGGAAGCCGGTGTCGCCGGGCTCCTGCACGCCGATGCGGCGTGTCATCTGCCGCACGATCAACTCGATGTGCTTGTCGTGGATGCTCACACCCTGGTCGCGGTACACCTTCTGGACCTCTTCGACGAGGTACAGCTGCGTCTCCCGGATGCCCTTGATCTCGAGCAGTTCCTTCGGGTCGAACGGGCCGTCGGTGACCGGCTCGCCGGCCTTCACCTCCTGGCCGTCGGCCACGATGGGGCGGCTGCCCGAGGGGAGCAGAATGGTGTGCTCCTCGCCCTGGTCGTCGACCACGGTGACCGGCAAACCCTTGCCGTCGTCGTCGTTGATCCGCACCACACCGGAGGCACGGGCCAGACGCGCCGCACCCTTGGGGGTACGGGCTTCGAACAGCTCGACCACGCGAGGCAGACCACCGGCGATGTCCTTGCCGGCCACACCACCGGTGTGGAAGGTACGCATCGTCAGCTGCGTGCCGGGCTCACCGATCGACTGAGCGGCGATGACACCGACCGCTTCACCGAGTTCGATGGCCTTGCCGGTGGCGAGCGAACGGCCGTAGCACAGCGCGCAGACACCGAGTTCGGCATCGCACGTGAGCACCGAGCGGACACGGATACGGTTCACGTTCGGGTCGTCGCGCAGCGCTGCCATCTCGGGATCGCCGACCAGCGTGTTGCGCGTGAGCACGGTGCCGTCGCTGAGCGTGATGTCTTGCAGCAGGGCACGGCCGAACAGCTTGGTCTCGAGGTAGGCCCGCTTGTTGGCGGTGTCGGCACCGACGTTGTCGACCCAGACACCGAGGTTGGTGCCGCAGTCGATCTCGCGGATGATGAGTTCCTGAGCCACGTCGACGAGGCGACGGGTGAGGTAGCCCGAGTCGGCGGTACGCAGCGCCGTGTCGACCAGACCCTTGCGGGCACCGGGCGTGGCGATGAAGTACTCGAGCGTCTCGAGACCCTCACGGAAGTTCTTCTTGATGGGCCGCGGAATCATGTCGCCACGAGGGTTGGCCACCAGACCGCGCATACCGGCGATCTGGCGCATCTGCGTCATGTTGCCGCGAGCACCCGAGCCGACCATCATGTCGATCGGGTTGAAGCGCTGGGCCTTGAACTCGGCCTCCATCGCCCGCTGCACCTCGGCGGTGGCATCGGTCCAGATGCGCACTTCCTGCTGGCGCCGCTCGCCGTCGGTGATGATGCCGCGCTTGAACTGCTTTTCGACCTTGTCGGCCTGCTCTTCGTGCCGGTCGAGGATCTCGCGCTTGGCCTTCGGCGTCTTCACGTCGTCGATCGACACGGTGAGGCCGCTCTGGGCCGCGTAGCGGTAACAGACGTTCTTGATGGCGTCGAGGGCAGCCGCCACTTCCGACTTCTTGTAGTTGTCGGAGAGACGCTCGACGATGACGCCCATCTCCTTCTTCTTCACCAGTTCGTCGATGTGACCGAAGCGCGCCGGGTAGTCGGCGGGCAGCGCCTCTTCGAACAGCAGGCGCCCGGGCGTGGTGTCGAACGTGTCGCCAGGGCGACGCATCGTGATCTTGGCGTGCAGGTTCACGCTGCCCTCGTCGAGCGCGCGCAGCACCTCCCACAGGTGACGGAACACACGGCCTTCACCGGCAGCGCCCTCCACCAGTTCGGTGAGGTAGTAGCCGCCGATGATGAGGTCTTGGCTGGGGGTGACGATCGGGCGGCCCGATGCCGGCGACAAGATGTTGTTGGCGCTGAGCATGAGCACGCGGGCCTCGGCCTGGGCCTCGGCGCTGAGCGGCACATGGATGGCCATCTGGTCGCCGTCGAAGTCGGCGTTGAACGCAGTGCACACCAGCGGGTGGATCTGCAGGGCCTTGCCCTCCACCAGCACCGGCTCGAACGCCTGGATGCCCAGGCGGTGCAGCGTGGGTGCACGGTTCAGCAGGACCGGGTGCTCCTTGATGACGTCTTCGAGCACGTCCCACACCTGCGGGCGACGACGCTCGACCATCCGCTTGGCGCTCTTGATGTTCTGCGCCAGTTCGAGGTCGACGAGGCGCTTCATCACGAACGGCTTGAACAGTTCGAGGGCCATCAGCTTCGGAAGACCACACTGGTGCAACTTCAGCGTCGGGCCCGCCACGATGACCGAACGTCCCGAGTAGTCGACGCGCTTGCCGAGCAGGTTCTGACGGAAGCGACCCTGCTTGCCCTTCAACATGTCGCTGAGCGACTTGAGCGGGCGGTTGCCCGGGCCGGTGACCGGACGGCCACGACGGCCGTTGTCGAACAACGCGTCGACCGCTTCCTGCAGCATGCGCTTTTCGTTGTTCACGATGATCTCGGGAGCACCGAGGTCGAGCAGTCGCTTCAGGCGGTTGTTGCGGTTGATGACGCGGCGGTACAGGTCGTTCAGGTCGGAGGTGGCGAAGCGGCCACCGTCGAGTTGCACCATCGGGCGCAGTTCGGGCGGGATGACCGGCACGACGTCGAGGATCATCGCCTTCGGATCGTTCACCAGGCGGCCGTGCTCGTCGCGCTTGTTGAACGACGCGACGATCTTCAGTCGCTTGATGGCCTTCTGGCGGCGCTGGGCGCTGAGCGGCTTCTTGCCGCTGGTCGTGGTGTCGATCGCCTCGCGCAACTTGCGCTCTTCGTCTTCGAAGTTGATGCGGTCGATGAGCGCCTTGATCGAGTCGGCACCGGTGCCGCCTTCGAAGTAGTCGCCGTAGCGGTCGCGCAGCTCGCGCCACAGCAGTTCGTCTTCGATGATCATGCGGCCGTGCAGCTTGCGGAACTCGTCCCACGTGCGCTGCAGCAGGTCGAGCTCGGCCTCGTAGCGCTCGCGGATGCTCTGCACATCTTTCTCGGCGACGTTGCGCAACTTGCGGGCGTCGGCACCTTCGGCCTCGCTGCGAGCGGCTTCGTCCTCGAGTTCCTTGTAGCGGCGGTCGATCTCGAGATCGAGTTCTTTGCGGATGGCGTCGCGCTCTTCGAGGTACTCGGCCTCGATCGACGGCAGGTTGGCGTCGCGGCCCTCTTCGTCGACCCAGGTGACCAGATTGGCGGCGAAGTAGATGACCTTCTCGAGCTGCTTGGCCTTCAGCTCTTCCTTGGGCTCGATACCGGCCAGCAGATAGGCCAGCCAGCTGCGCGTACCGCGGAGGTACCAGATGTGTACGACGGGCGCGCTGAGCTCGATGTGACCCATCCGCTCGCGACGCACCTTCGAGCGGGTGACTTCCACACCGCAGCGTTCGCACACGATGCCCTTGAAGCGCACGCGCTTGTACTTGCCGCAGTAGCACTCCCAGTCGCGGGTGGGCCCGAAGATCTTCTCGCAGAACAGGCCGTCCTTTTCGGGGCGCAGCGTGCGGTAGTTGATCGTCTCGGGCTTCTTCACTTCGCCGTGCGACCACATACGGATCTGGTCGGCCGTGGCCAGACCGATCTTCAGCTGGTCGAACATGTTGACGTCGAGCATCTCGGGTGTCCTTTGTCGTCGTCGGTCGGTGGTCAGAACGCGCGCTCGCGGCGAGCAGCGCGTTCGCGGTCGTCTTCGTCGGTGCCGCGCTCGGGGCGGCTGATGTCGATGCCGAGTTCTTCGGCGGCGCGGAAGACGTCTTCGTCGATCTCGCGCATCTCGATCTCGGTGCCGTCGGCCTGGAGGACCTCGACGTTGAGACAGAGTGCCTGCATCTCTTTCATCAACACCTTGAAGCTCTCGGGGATACCCGGCTCGGGCACGTTGTCGCCCTTCACGATGCTCTCGTACACCTTCACGCGGCCGAGTACGTCGTCGGACTTGATGGTGAGCAGCTCCTGCAAGCAGTACGCCGCGCCGTAGGCCTCGAGGGCCCACACCTCCATCTCACCGAAGCGCTGACCACCGAACTGCGCCTTGCCACCGAGCGGCTGCTGGGTGATCATGCTGTACGGGCCGGTGGAGCGGGCATGGATCTTGTCGTCGACGAGGTGCGCCAACTTCAAGATGTACATGTAGCCCACGGTGACCGGGTTGTCGTACGGGTCGCCGGTGCGGCCGTTGTACAGGGTGGTCTTGCCGTCCTTGCCGATCAGGCGGATGCCGTCGACCGACTCGGGGGTGAGGTTCTCGAGGATGCTCTGGATGGTGGGGTGCTTGCCCGCGGTCTCGTCCTCGTCCCAGTGAGCACCGTCGAACACCGGCGTGGCGATGTGCACCGCAGGCTTCGTGTTCGGTCGGGTCTTGGTCTCGGTACCGCGCACGGGAGGCTCGCCACGATGCGTCTTGTTCTTGACGTCGTCCCAGCCCCAGCGTGCGGCGTAGCCGAGGTGGGCTTCGAGCACCTGGCCGACGTTCATACGCGAGGGCACACCGAGCGGATTGAGGATGATGTCGACGGGTGTGCCGTCGGCGAGGTAGGGCATGTCTTCGAGGGGCAGCACCTTGGAGATGACACCCTTGTTGCCGTGGCGGCCGGCGAGCTTGTCGCCCACCGAGATCTTGCGCTTCTGCGCCACGTACACACGCACGAGTTGGTTCACGCCCGGGGGTAGTTCGTCGCCCTCGTCGCGGTTGAACACCTTGACGTCGATCACCTTGCCGCTCTCGCCGTGGGGCACCTTCAGGCTGGTGTCGCGAACCTCGCGTGCCTTTTCACCGAAGATGGCGCGCAGCAGGCGCTCTTCGGGGGTGAGTTCGGTCTCGCCCTTCGGGGTGACCTTGCCCACCAGTACGTCGCCGGGGCCCACCTCGGCGCCGACGCGGATGATGCCGCGGTCGTCGAGGTCTTTCAGGATGTCGTCGGACAGGTTCGGGATGTCGCGGGTGATCTCCTCGGGCCCGAGCTTGGTGTCGCGCGCGTCGACCTCGTGCTCGTGGATGTGGATCGAGGTGAGCACATCGTCTTTCACCAGACGCTCGCTCAGGATGATGGCGTCCTCGAAGTTGTAGCCCTCCCACGGCATCAGTGCGACGAGGAGGTTCTTGCCGAGCGCCAGTTCGCCGTGATCGGTCGACGGGCCGTCGGCGAGGATGGTGCCCTTGGCGACCTTGTCGCCCTCCTTCACCCGGGCACGGTGGTTGATGCACGTGTCCTGGTTCGAGCGACGGAACTTCGACAGGCGGTACGACTGCTTGCCGTGCTGGGCGTACTGCACCGTGATGATCTCGCCGGTGACCTCGGTGACGGTGCCGTCGCCGATGGCCTGGATGAGGTCGGCGGCGTCGCGTGCGGCGCGGTCTTCGATACCGGTGCCGATGTAGGGCGCCTCGGCCCGCAGCAGCGGGACGGCCTGACGCTGCATGTTCGCACCCATGAGGGCGCGGTTGGCGTCGTCGTGCTCGAGGAACGGGATGAGCGCAGTGGCGACCGACACGATCTGTCGCGGGCTGACGTCCATCAACTGGACTTCCTTCGCGTCGACCAGTGCGATGTCGGTGGTGGCACCGAAGAAGCTCTCGGCCTCGAGCATGCGCTTGAGGTCTTCGAGGCTCGCAGCCTGCGGGCTGCGGCGGCACAGCACGCGCTCGGTCTGGAAGGTGCCGTCGGGCTTGAGCGGCGTGTTGGCCTGCGCGACGACGTACTTCTCTTCTTCGTCGGCCGCCATGTAGCGGATCTCGCCGGTGACCTTGCCGTTCTTGACCACGCGGTACGGCGTTTCGATGAAGCCGAACTCGTTCACCCGGGCGAACGTGCTGAGCGCACCGATGAGGCCGATGTTCGGACCCTCGGGGGTCTCGATCGGGCACATGCGGCCGTAGTGGCTGAAGTGCACGTCGCGCACTTCGAAGCCGGCACGCTCGCGGCTGAGACCACCGGGCCCGAGCGCCGACAGGCGACGGCGGTGGGTGAGGCCCGACAGCGGGTTCACCTGGTCCATGAACTGGCTGAGCTGGCTGGTGCCGAAGAACTCCTTGATGGCCGCCACGACCGGGCGGATGTTCACCAAGGTGGTGGGGGTGATGGCTTCGACGTCCTGGGTGGTCATGCGCTCGCGCACGACACGCTCCATACGAGACAACCCGATGCGCACCTGGTTCTGGATGAGTTCACCCACGCTGCGGATGCGGCGGTTGGCGAAGTGATCCTGGTCGTCGAGGCTGTAGCCGGGCTCCTGCTTCACCAGGTGCAGCATGTAGCTGACGGCGGCCACGATCTCGTTGGGCCGCAGCACCTCGTCGCTGGCGGCGGGCATCTTGTTCGGGTCGTCGTTGTCGGTCGTGAAGGTGTGGCCCATCTCGACGGTACCGGCGCCGAACAACTCGTCGAGCTTGTCGACCTCGGTGCCCAGCTTGCGGTCGAGCTTGTAGCGGCCGACCTTCGACAGGTCGTAGCGGCGGCTCTCGAAGAAGGCGTTGCGGAAATAGGCGCGGGCCGACTCGGCCGTGGGCGGTTCGCCCGGCCGGGCACGCTTGTAGATCTCGATCAGCGCCTCGGTCTGGGTGGGGGCGACCGAACGCTCCTTCTCCCACTGGCCTTCGAGGAAGTCGAAGTGGCTGACGAACCGGTCGAGGAAGCCCGGTGCGTGCTCTTCGTCGTAGCCGAGGGCGCGAAGCAGGATGAAGATGCTCATCCGGCGCTTGCGGGCGATACGGGTGCCGGCGGTGACGTCCTTGCCGGGCTTGTGCTCGACGTCGAACTCCATCCATTCACCGCGGTAGGGGTGGATGGTGCCCTTGACGAGCTGGTGCTTGCTGAGGTTGCGCAGGCGATAGCGCTCGCCGGCTTCGAAGATCACGCCGGGGCTGCGCACCAACTGGCTCACGACGACACGCTCGGTGCCGTT
>JBEIIG010000067.1:0-20116 GCA_040380855.1 Acidimicrobiaceae bacterium
AGGCCGACGGCCGCAGCAGCCGACCAGGGCAGGCTGGGGTCGGCGGGTGTCGTGGCCGGTGGCGCGGTGGGCGGCGTGGCGGGTGGCGTGGCGGGCGGCGTGGCGGGCGGCGCGGCCGTGGTGGCCGGTTCGGCGGGCGCAACGGTGGTGCTGGTGGTGCTGGTCGTGCTGGTGCTGGTCGTGCTGGTGCTGGTCGTGCTGGTGCTGGTCGTGCTGGAACTGGTCGTGGTGGTGCTGGTGCTGGCTGAGAGGGTGCTGGTGGTCGTGGCGACGGTGACAGCGGTCGAGGTGGGTGCAGCGGCCGACGGATCCGGCACGGGGGCCGACGGGGGCGACACGGCGAGGCTCAGCGCCAGGCCGAGCAGGGCACCGTGGTAGGTCATCATCACCACCGGGGCCATCCACTTGCGCTCGGCGACGAACTGGCGCCACCCGAGCACCGAGTCGCTCACGACGAACAGCGTCGTCCCGACGATCGCCGCCGCAGCACCCGTGGCCCAGCCCGCCACCGCCATCACCGAGATCGCCGACAGGTACGCCTTCACGGGCACCACGTAGGCAGCGTTCGATCGCCCGGCGGCGGCCACGATCCGCCGACCCGCCGTTGCCGCCAGCACCAGCGTCATCCCGATGGCTGCGACGGCGAGCCACCCATCGTCGAGGCCGAGCGCCACGAACATGCCGACGAACGCGAGGTGCCCCACCAGGAACGCGCCCAATCCCACGACGAACCGGTCGATCGCTGGAAGCAGCGCCACATCGCCCACCAGGCAGCACGCGAACCCCACGGCAGCGAACACCACGGCGGCCGTTGGGGCATGGTCGGCGAGCGACATGCCGACGACGGCCAGGGCAACGGTGGTGACCGGCTTGGTGACCGCTTCGATCCGCCGGTCGCCGGTGAGGCGCGACCACCAGTTGCCCGTCGCCGCAGCGGCAGCGACCACGGCTGCTGTGGCGGTGAGCATCAGCGGGCACGGTACCGTACGGCGATGAATCCCGAACAGACCGTCTCCGCTTTCATCAGTGCGCTCTGTCGCAACGATCTCGACGAGGCGTGCTCATATGTCGCCGACGACATCGAGTACGACAACGTGCCGCTGGCCAAGGTGCACGGCCCCGAGGCGCTGCGCAACACGCTCGCACCGTTCCTCGGCGCCTGCAGTGCCATCGAGTGGGTGGTGCACCACCAGGCCGCCAGCGGCGATGTGGTGATGAACGAGCGCACCGATCGCTTCGAGATGGGCGGTCGCTGGGTGCAACTCGATGTGGCCGGCCTGTTCGTGCTGCGCGACGGCAAGATCGCCCTGTGGCGCGACTACTTCGACCTCGCTGCCTTCCAACGCATGATGGCGCCGGCCTGAGCGGCCCCTCCGGCCCCACCCACCGGGCGGGGCAGCGTCAGCCCAGGTTCTCGATGCTCCAGGTGTCGACCTCGACCGGGCGGTTCAACGGCGTCGCCTGCGAACGCAGCAGGAACGACTCGAACTGCTCGGTCGACAGCGCCGGCGCATAGAGGAAGCCCTGCTGGCGCACACAGCCGAGTGCGATCAGCGTGTCGGCCTGGGCGCCGGTTTCCACGCCCTCAGCGGTGACCGACAGCCCGAGTTCGCGTACCAGCGCGATGATCGAGCGGACGATGGCACGGTCGCCGGGGGTGATCGTCTGCAGCGCAGTGCGGTCGATGCGCACCTCGTCGATCGGCAACTTGCGCAGCATCGACAACGACGACACACCGCGGACGAAGTCCTCGAGGCACACCTTGCCGCCTCGGGCACGGAAACTGGCCAACGTCGCGGCGGCAGTGGGCAGGTCGTTCAGCAGAGCCGCCTCGCGCACGTCGACGATCACCAGGTTGGGGTCGATCCCGCGCACCAGGTCTTCGATCCGGTTGTACCGCCACGCCCGATCGGTGGAGGCAGGGGCGAGGTTGACTCGGAAACGGAACCCGTCGGGAAGGCCCATCGATGCCAGCCGGCGGATATCGGGCCGGGCCCGGTTGAGCACCTGCTCGGTGAGCCGTTCGAGGAGGCCGGCCCGTCGTGCCACGTCGATGAACTCCATGGCATCGGCGATCGTGCCGTCGGTGTGGATCCACCTGGCCAGCAACTCGGCGCCCACCACCTGACCGGTCGTGGCATCCACCTCGGGCTGGAAGAACGGCAGGATGTCGCCGCTGTCGATCGCCCGCCGCAACGACTGCTCGGCGGCCGACGTGCGCCGCAGTTCCTCCTGCATGTCGCCGTCGAACAGTTCGAGCCGGTTGCGTCCTGCCCGCTTGGCGCGGAACAGCGCCGTGTTGGCGTTGCGCAGCAGGTCGCTCGCGTTGTCGCCGTGCGCGGGTGCCACAGCGACGCCGGCGCTCACCGACGACGGCATGGCGCGCCCTTCGGCGTGCACGGGCTGGGCGAGCACGTCGACCAACCGCGATGCCATCTCGCCGGCACGGCTGCTGTCGTGACCCGGCAGCACCACGACGAACTCGTCGCCGCCGATGCGGCCCACGTGCGACCCCGGCCCTACCACGCGGGTGAGGCGGTCGGCGAGCGCGATGAGGAACTGGTCGCCGCCGCGGTGGCCGAGCAGATCGTTGACCGCCTTGAAGTGGTCGAGGTCGATGAAGAGCACAGCGACCGGCGTGTGTCCGCCGGCGAGCAACGTGTCGAGGGTCTCGAATGCCCCACGGCGGTTCAGCAGGCCGGTCAGTGGGTCGTGCCGCGCCAGGTGCTCGAGTTGTTCGTTCGCCGCCTGCAAGGTGGCGTAGGCATCCGACAGAGCGCTCTGCTCGGCTGCCAGCTGGTCGCTCAGGCGGACACTGGCCTGCTGAAGGCGCAACGACGACAGCAGCGAGGCCGACACCTGGTGGTGCAAGGCGGCCATCGCGAACATCAACATCCACAGCAGAGGTATGAGTGAACGCGACAGGTGCACATCGCTCGCCCACATCCCAGCGGTGGCCACGAGCGTGAGCGGCAGGTTGTGGGCGATGTACAGCGACCACCGGCCGGCGGTGGCGACCGCCCCGATCGACAGGCTGATACAGGGGATCACGATCACGAGGATCGCGACCTCCGACTGGCCCGGCAGCACCAGCCACGGCAGCGCGCCAGGGGTCATCCCGACCACCGCATACGCGAGAGAGGTCATCAGCGCACTGGGGGTCCCGCGCCCCGCTCCCCGGCGGCGCTTGGGGATCTCGACGGCGACGACGGTGACGAACGATGCCAATACCGACCAGGCCCCCAGCACCGTGCTGCGCTGCCGCGAGAGCTGATCGCCCACGACGAGGATGGTGGCCAGCAGCATCGGCACCAGCAGGTAGCGCACCGGTGACAGGTTCTTCAGTGCGTTGGTGAGCAACTCGCGGCGGATCGCAGCCGCCTCGTGCTCGTGGTCGTCGGCGACTCGGAGCGCCCTGCTCAGGCGGAACACGGGGTGTTCTTTCGAGATGTTCATGCTGCGCTCACCCCGATCCCCGCTGGTAGTGCTGACTGTGGTCGCCCGTCGCCGAATCCGCGCCTCATGGCTTGCTCTGAGCGATTGTCCGGAGAAAGCGGGTGAGAGGCACGGAGGTGCGCCACACTGCACACTATGCGCGGCCGCTTCGCTCCGTCGCCAACCGGAGAGTTGCATCTCGGCAACCTGCGAACCGCCCTGGTTGCCTGGCTGGCGGCGCGGGCTGTGGGTGGGGGCTTCATCGTCAGGATGGAAGACCTCGACCCGGTCACGTCCTCGCCAGCCCATGCCGCCCGCCAGTTGGCCGATCTCGCCGCCATCGGTGTCGACCACGACGGCGAGGTGGTGTTCCAGTCGACACGGTTCGACCTCTACCGCGATGCCATCGCCCGGCTCGACGCGGCGGGCCTCGTCTACCGCTGCTACTGCACCAGGCGCGAGATCCGCGAGGCCGCCGCTGCGCCGCACGGCGACGCGCTGGCCGATGGCGCCTATCCGGGCACCTGCCGCGACCTCCCCGAGGCGCGGCGGGCCGAGTTCGAGCGCGACGGGCGCCGCAGCGCGTTGCGTCTGCGCACCGCTGGCGAGCACTACACGGTGGTCGACCGCATCGCCGGTGCGTACACCGGCACGGTCGACGACGTGGTGCTGCAGCGCGCCGACGGGGTGCCGGCCTACAACATCGCTGTCGTGGTCGACGACCACCTCCAGGGCGTCACCCAGGTGGTGCGCGGCGACGACCTGCTGTCGTCGACCCCCCGCCAGGTCCACCTGCACCACCTGCTCGGCTTCACCGTTCCCGAGTACGCCCATGTCCCCCTCGTGCTCGCCGCCGACGGGACACGTCTCGCCAAACGCCACGGCGCTGTCACCCTCGACCGACTCGCCGAGCTGGGTGTCACGCCCGGTCAGGTGGTGGCCCGACTGGGTGCAAGCCTCGGCTTGTGCTCGGCCGACGAGCGGGTCGCGGCTGCCGACCTGCTGTCGCGCTTCGACTTCCACCGGCTGACGCGGCAGCCCTGGCAGCCGACGCTCACCTGAGTCGTCTGCCACGATGGTCGATGTGAGCGGCTTCGACGACCTCCAACAGATCCTCGGCTACTGCGGAGCCGAACCCGACGACGACCGCGACGAACTCCGATGCGTGGGCGACGAGCTGTATGTCACGCCGTTCTGGGCCCCGTCGTTCTGTGCCACGGTCATCCGCGCCGCCGAGGCCACCGGGGCCTTCGAACCACAGCCCGACGACCCGGTCCCCGGTCACGAGGTGTCGCTCGCGGTGATCAGCCCTCGGCTGTTCGAAGCGGTGCAGGACGACCTGGGTCGGCGGATCTGGCCCCGGTTGCGCCAGGCGTGGCCCTTCATCGACTACTACGGCCTGCGCGACGTGTTCGTCATCAGGTACGCGCTCGGCGAGCAGGAATCGCTGCGCATCCATCACGACGTGGCCCAGGTGTCGGCCTCGGTGAAGCTCAACGACGGCTACGACGGTGGTGTGCTCGAGTTCCCACGGCAGGGCTTCGACAACAGCCATCAGCAGGTGGGCGAACTGCTCGCCTGGCCGTCGTTGGTCACCCATCCGCACCAGACGAACCAGTTGCGGGCCGGGGTGAAGTACGCCTTGACGGTGTGGTTCGAACTCCCGGCGATCTGACGACAACAGGTCGTCGACCGCCCCCCGCCGTGCCACAGCACCGCGGTAGTCTGAGGCCCAGTCCGCACCGCTGCACCCCCATGTCTGCACCGCACTCCCCCCTCTCTCCGCCCGCCACGTTGTCGCGTCGCGGCCCGCTCGTCGCCCTGGTCGCGCTCGCCCTCGCTGCCCCGGCGCTCAGCGCATGCACCGCCGGGCCCCCGGCGCAGGCCGCCGATGCCCAGCCGACCACGGTTGTCGCGGCCACGGTGCCGGTGTCGCCGTTGCCCAGCAGTACGTCGGTCCCGGCTACCACCGAGGTACCCACCACCACGGCAGCGCCCACTACGACGGCAGCTCCCACCACGACGGCAGCGCCCACCACCACGGCGGCGCCCACCACCACCCTCGCCCCCAACGTCGAGGTGGTGGGCGCGTCGCCCGTCCCCGTGCCGGCGGTGGGCGGCGCCAGTGGCGAAGGCACCGTGATCGTCCAGAACCGTCTGCTCCAACTCGGCTTCTGGAACGCAGGCGGCGACGGCAAGTACGGCCTCACCACGAAGCAGGCCGTGATGGCCTTCCAGAAGTACGTCGGTCTCGAGGCCACGGGCAAGGTCGACGAGGCCACCGCGGCATACCTCACCAACATCTCCGAGCGGGCCCGAGGCCTCGCCGACACGGGCACCCTGATCGAGGTCGACAAGCAGCGCCAGTTGCTGTTCATCGTGCAGGACGGCAAGACGGTGTGGACCCTCAACACGTCGACGGGTAACGGCCTGCCGTACGAAGAGGAAGACAAGAACAGCCCGGGCGAGATACAGACCGGTGTGTCCATCACGCCCGACGGGTTGTGGAACGTCGATCGCGAGCGGCCCGAAGGTTGGTGGGAAGGTGATCTGGGCGAGATCTACCGCCCGAAGTACTTCAAGGGCGGTGTCGCCGTGCACGGTTCGAACAGCATCCCGAACTATCCGGCATCGCACGGCTGCGTGCGGGTGAGCGTGCCGGCGATGGACTTCATCTGGGACCAGAACCTGATGCCGATGGGGATCACCGTCTGGGTGCACGGCGGCTGAGCGTGCTGCCCGTCATCGGTGCGCTGCGGCCCTGGGCCGACCCGGGACTGCTCGAACTCCATCGGCTGCCGATGCACGTACCGCTGCCGCTCGGCGCCGATGCTCGCCGGTCGCTCGACGGCCCGTGGCGGTTCGAACTGTTCGATCACCCCGATGCGGTACCGGCCGAGGCGGTCTGTGGCCCCACGCCGCGGACCGGTCGGCAGGTGACGGTGCCCGGGAACTGGACTCTGCAGGACGTGGGCGACCTGCCGCACTACACCAACGTGCAGATGCCCTTCGCCGGGCCGCCGCCCGCCTTGCCCGACCGCAACCCCACTGGCGTGTACCGGCGCTCGTTCACCCTCGGCAAGGGCTGGCACAGCCACCGCGTGGTGCTGCACCTGGGCGGTGCCGAGAGCGTGCACGCGGTCTACCTCAACGACGTGTTCGTCGGGTACGGCACCGACAGCCGCCTGCCCAGCGAGTACGACCTCACCCCACATCTGCGGGCCGGCGTCAATCATCTCGCCGTCGTCGTGGTGCGCTACAGCGCCCAGAGCTACGTCGAAGACCAGGACCAGTGGTGGATGGCCGGCCTGCACCGCAGTGTGTGGATCGAGGCGCGCAGCCCCGTGCACGTGGCCGATGTGGCCTGCACCGCCGATCTGCGCCTCACCGACGGTGCAGGTCTGTTGCACGTGCGCACCACCGTGGGGTTCACGTCGAAGCCGGCCAAGGGGTTCGTAGTCCGCACCTGGCTCGAGACGTTGGCGGGCCGCCGTGTGGGCACCGTGCAGAGCGGTGTGGTTCCGCATCGGTTCGAGCAGCCGTATGTGTTCGCCGGCCACGAGGTGGAGGCACGCTGGGAGATTCCCAGAGTGGCGCCGTGGAGCGCCGAGTCGCCCACGCGCTATCGCGTGCGCGTCGAGCTGGTGCGGCCCGACGGCCAGGTGGCCGAAGCCACCGAACAACTCGTCGGCTTCCGGCATGTCGAGGTGCGCGACCGGCAACTGCTGGTGAACGGCCAGCCGATCTGGATCTTCGGCGTCAACCGCCACGATCACCACCCCGACCGCGGTAAGGCGGTCACGACCGACGACATGCGCGCCGACCTGGTGCAGATGCGCCGCCACAACATCACGGCGGTGCGCACCTCGCACTATCCCAACGATTCGGCGTTCTACGACCTGTGCGACGAACTGGGCATGTACGTGATCGACGAGGCCAACCTCGAGAGCCACGCGTACAACACCAGCCTCTGCCACGACCAGCGCTATCTGGCCACCTGGGTGGCGCGTGGGTCGCGTATGGTGCGCCGCGACCGCAACCATCCGTCGATCATCGTGTGGAGCCTCGGTAACGAGAGCGGGTACGGCGCCAACCACGATGCCCTTGCCGGCTGGATCCGCAAGCACGATCCCAGCCGTCCGCTCCACTACGAGGGTGCCGTGTTCCACGACGGGTGGGTCGACGGTGGCCTCGCATCTAGCGACCTGGTGTGCCCGATGTACGCGCCGATCGATGCCATCCGGGCCTACGGCGAGTCGGGCCTCGGGTCACGGCCGCTCATCTTGTGCGAGTACAGCCATGCCATGGGCAACTCGAACGGTTCGCTCGCCGACTACTGGGCGGCCATCACGTCCACCCCTGGCCTGCAGGGCGGGTTCATCTGGGAGTGGAAGGACCATGGGCTGCGCCAACGGCTGGCCGACGGCACGGTGCGCCTCGCCTACGGCGGGCAGTTCGGCGAGTCACCGCACGACGGCAACTTCGTGGCCGACGGCCTGGTGTCGGCCGATCTCGAACCCCATCCGGCGATGGCCGAGGTGGCGTGGGTCTACCGACCGGTCACTGTCGAGCGCGGGCGCAGGTCCGGCACGCTGCGCATCACCAACCGTCAGTCGTTCATCGGCCTCGACGGCTACCGGGCCCGCTGGTCGCTGCTCGTCGATGGCGAGGTGGTCCGCCGGGGCGCGCTCACCCTGCCTCCGGTGGCACCGCACACCTCGGCGCAGGTGCCGCTGCCGTGCGCCATTCCTGTCGGTACGGGCGAGGTGCACCTCACGGTCGAGTTCGCCCTGCGCCGCGACACCTGGTTCGCTCAGGCCGGCCATGTCGTGGCGATCGACCAGGTCGAGTTGCGGGCCCCCCGGCCGAAGCGGTCCGGCCGGCCCAGCCCCAACCATCTCGCCGCAGCGGTCGACGAGGTGTTGGTGGCGCCGGTGACGCTCGAAGTGTTCCGAGCCACCACCGACAACGACGGGTTCAAGTTGCTGCCCGAGTTGTCGCTGCGGCACAAGATCGGTGGCGACGGTTGGCAACGCTGGACCGAGGCAGGCCTCGACCGCCGTCGGGCCGACGAGCTCGTCGAGCACACCTGGTCGCGGGCTGCTGCTGCCGACGGTTCGGTCGAGTACCGGCATCAGGTGGAGGTGCCCGAGGCGCTGGCCGACCTGCCGCGGGTGGGTGTGTCGTTCGCGCTGCCGGCTCGGTTCACGGTGGTGCGGTGGTTCGGCCGCGGCCCGCACGAGAACTACCCCGATCGCCGCAGCGGTGCTCCGCTCGGCATCTATGAGGCCACGCCCGACGAGTCGCCGTACCTCGTGCCGCAGGAGTTCGGGCTGCGCACCGACTGCCGGTGGTTCGAACTCCTCGACCCGGTTTCGGGCGAGCGGGTGCGCGTCGATGTGCTCGACCCGGCTGTGATGCACTGCTCGGCGACGCACCTCCGCAGTGCCGACCTGTTCGCAGCCACCACCCACACCGACCTGGTGCCTCGCCCCGAGGTGATCGTGCACCTCGATGCGGCCCATCGCGGGCTGGGCACGGCCAGTTGCGGCCCCGACGTGCTGCCGCAGTACCGCCTGCCGTCGGGTCGCTATCGCTTCGCGTACCGCCTCTCCGTGCACCACGCAGTTCGCGGTTGATCGTCGGTCGCTGCTGCTGACAGGATTGGGCAGCATTCGTCTTGCCGGGGGGCAACCATGTTCATCGCCTATGCGATCGTCGCCATCGTGTTGTCACTCGCGCTGTTGGGTTCGGCCGCAGCCAAGCTCACCAAGCACCCGAAGGTGGCCGGCACCCTCGAAGTCGTCGGGGTGCCGCCGTCGCGCTGGCCGGTGCTCGCCGGGCTCGAGATCGCCGGTGCGGTCGGGTTGGTCGTCGGGCTGTGGGCGCCGGCCCTGGGTGTCGCGGCGGGTGTCGGCGTGGTGCTCTACTTCCTCGGTGCCGTCGTGGCACACCTCCGAGTCGACGACAGCGAGATCGGCCCGGCCCTGGCCCTCGGCCTGGTCGCCGTCGCGGCGGTCGTCCTGCGCCTGCTCAGCCGCTGATCCCTCCGCCCCTCGCCCCGCGTTTGTGAGCGCAGCCGGGTTAGGCAGGGTTCCGCTCACAGACGCATCGGGACGACCCGGGCGTTTGTGAGCGCAGCCGGGTTAGGCAGGGTTCCGCTCACAGACGCAGCGGGGGGTGGGGGTCAGTCGGCGGGTGTGGCGCGGCGGATGCGCAACTTGCGGTCGGTGGCAGTGAGGCATTCACCGGTCTCGAGATCGAAGCGCCAGCCGTGCAGGGTGCACACCAGGTGGTTGCCGTCGATCTCGCCGAACACGCTGAGGTCGGCCTGGCGATGTGGGCACGTCCGTTCGCAGATGTGGTCGCCGATGCGGATCTCCTGGCCGGCGATGCCGCCCCGGTCGGGATCGGTCTTGCGGATGGCCTCGGCCTCGGCTCGGCGCATGCGCTCGACCGACAGCGACTTGAAGAAGTTGTAGAGGTACTCGTTGAACGGTCCGTCGCGCCAGGCCTTGAACCGGCACGACAGGAACAGCGCGTTGCTCCAGTCGACCGCTCGCGCGGCGGCCACGGTCTCGACCAGTTCGCGCTGGATGTCGAAGCGGTAGCGGTAGGGCTCGCCGTCGTAGGCGCGCACCTGGCCCGCCGGGAAGTCGATGAGCACCTGCAGGTCGCCGAGGCGCATCAGGCAGTTGGCACCCACATTGCCGCGCAGCGTCGGTGCCAGCGCCAACAGGGGCTCCCACCACGCCCGCAGCGTGTCGAGCAGATCGGGCGTGGGTGAGGCCCAGTCGCGCTTCATCGCCTCGATCCACGGCAGCCAGTCGGCCTGGTAGCGACGCAGGTAGTCGTCCTTGTGCTCGAAGATGGCTTCCACCTCGCCCTCGGGCAGCGGATGGATGACGGTGACGGCCTCGGGCGTGATGTCGACAGCGGTACCGGGGATGGCCAGCACACCGCGACGGCCGACCGCAGCCAGGCGCTGCATGAACACCTGCTGGTCGGGGAAGATGCTCAGCTCGTCGCCGGTGATCATGTTGAAGCCGTACAACTCGGGATCGAGGAAGGCGGGCGGCCCGGCGCTCGGCACCACGGCGCGCGCGTCGATCGCCTCCACGTAGCGCATCGCCCGGGTGAGCTGGCTGTCGACCTTCGCATCGATCAGCTCGCGCATCCGTTCAGGTGGCTCGTCGTACACCATCGGGTACCAGATGGCGCCGCTGTACTGCAGCCAGTGGAGGTCGACCGGGCCGTGGGCAGTGAGTGCGTTCAGGTCGTTGGTGCGGCAGTCGTTCTGGTTCACCAGCCGGCTGCGGCCGTCGCTGACGACGAGGGCCGAGTCGCCACCGGGCCCGTCGGTGATGCTGGTCTCGACGTGGATGGCCACCCGCAGGTCGCCGGTCAGCGTGATCTCTTCACCGTCGACCGTGCGCACGATGTTCGTGAAACCGAAACTGCGCAGGATCCGCTCGAGTTCGCGGGTCGGGAACCCGGGCACCAGCACGGTGGTGTCGCGGCGCACGTGGTTCGCCAGCCATTCCTCGTCGAGGTGGTCGGCGTGGATGTGCGACACGTACAGGTAGTCGGCGTGTTCGATGCGCTCGAGCAGATCGGCGGGCAACTGGTCGTTACGCGGGAAGACGAACCACGAGCCGAAGAACGCCGGAGTGAACCACGGGTCGCAGAGGATCGACCCGAACTCGGTCTCGATGAAGATGCCGGCGTGGCCGACGGAGGTGGCGCGCACGCCCCTGACGGTAGTGGGCGACGAGTTGGATCGGTGTGTCGCCGACCGGGCCGTTGGTCACGACACCGGTCGCCGTACCCTGGCGGGTCAGGCGACGGGCGGGTCGGTGAACTGCTGGCCGGCGCGGGCCACGTGCTCGGTCCAGGCGTTGCCGTCCCAGTAGCGCAACTCGAAGCGACCCGACGGGTCGGCGTACCAGCCGGAGGGCACCGCAGGTGTTGCGGGAGCCTGCACGGGTGCGGGCTCGGGCTGCGGGGCAGGGGCGGGTGCCGGCTCGGGTTCGGGCTGCGCGGCCGGCTGCGGCTGCGATGCGGGCTCGGGCGCCAGCGCCCATCCGGCCGGTTCGGCAACCGCCGGCTCGGGCGTGACGGCCTCGGGGGCAACGGCCTCGGGGGCAACGGCCTCGGCGATGGCGACCACCGGCTCGGCAGCGGGAGCGGGAGCATCGTCGGACGAGGCGGTTGCTGCCTCGCGGCTGAGGAAGGCGGTGATGTCGCCACCGGTGGAGACGATCGAGACGATCGACCAACCCTCGGCCGACTTCTCGTTCAGTTTGGTGGCGAGCACCGACGGGTCGTACGACGATGCGCTGACGGTGGAGAACTCGAGCATGTGGGAGATGGTACCGGTGTGGTCAAGGCCTGCACGATGGCTCAGGTGGGAAACACCAGCGAGTGCACGTCGGTGTCGCCCGGCGCGCCGTCGTAGCGCACCTCGCCGTCGGCGAGCGCGATCAGCCGATCGGCGCGCGAGACGAAGCTCAGTTCGTGGGTGGCCACCACCAAGGTGGCACCGGTGGTGTGGGCATCGGCGAACAGGCCGAGCAACGCGTCCTTGCCGGCCGAGTCGAGGCCGACGAATGGTTCGTCGACCAGCAGGAGCGAGAACGGCCGCACGAACGCCAACGCGATGGCCGCCTTCTGACGCAGACCGCGGCTGAACGTGCCCGGGAGTTGGTCGAAGCGATCGATCAGGCCGAGACGGGTGACGAGGTCGGTCGCCCGCTCGTTCCAGGCCACCACACCATGGAGGCGGGCGACGTACTCGAGGTGCTCGGCGAGTGACAGGTCGTCGTAGAACGTCGGCTGGTCGGCGAGATAGGCGATGGCTCGACGGGCCTCACCATGACCGGCGTGATGACCGTGCACGAGGATCTCGCCACCCGAGGGGTCGAGCAGGCCGGCCACCATCTTCAACATCGTGGTCTTGCCGCTGCCGTTGTGGCCGACGAGTGCCACCAGTTGTCCGGGCGCCACCGAGAGCGTGAGCGGCGCCAGCGCCGGGCGCTCGCCGCTGCCCCCGGCGGCGTAGGTCTTGGTGAGGTCGCGCAGCGTGAGTGCCGGTGTGTCGCGGGTGTTCATGAACTGCTCCGTTGCTGGTTGGAGTACGTGCGACCCTCGGCGACGAACCCTCGCCACCAGCGTCGCACGTTGTCGCGCTTGCGCACCCACACCGCCACAGCGGCGCACAGCAGCACTGCTGCCACGGTGCTGCGGATCGCCGTGCCGAGCACGAGCGAGGTGTTCGGCCCGCGCAGCGTCGACCGCACGAGCAGTACTGACAGCGCACCGATTCCGCTCACCACGAGGGGGATCAGCATCCGCAGCGAGGTGGTGAGCCCTGCCATCTCGGGTGGGAGGAACATCTCTTGGTTGTTGGTCGACATCGGGTCGGGGGCGTCGCGCACCACGCTCACCACCGAACCGGCCATGCCGCCGTAGGCGGTGGCGAGGCCCACCAGCGTGCCGACCCCGAGGCTGCCGCCGAAACCGGGCGAGTTGTCCAGACGGCTCAGCACCGCCTCGGCCACGGCGATGCCGACGAGAACGAACGGCAGCAGCGCAACGGCCGGCGCCACGAGATGGCGCACCATCAACTCGCCCCGCTCGATGGGGAAGCTGTCGGTCCGGTCGGGTTGGTCGACTTCCTGCGATAGTGGTTCGAGCACTTCGAGACCCAGCACGAAACTGAGCAATGCGCTCACC
This sequence comes from Acidimicrobiaceae bacterium, assembly GCA_040380855.1. Taxonomy (GTDB): domain Bacteria; phylum Actinomycetota; class Acidimicrobiia; order Acidimicrobiales; family Ilumatobacteraceae; genus VFMC01. Next base: position 13,171 of record JBEIIG010000067.1, read on the forward strand.
ACGACGAGTGGTGTGGTGCCGCGCAGCACGGCCACCTGGCACACACCGATCGCTGCGGCGAGTGCCACCATGCGCACGATGCGGCCGGTCGGCAGGCGGAGCAGGCTGTGCCAGCCACGGCGGCGCACCGGGTCGCCACCGCCGCCCGGCAGCCGCAGCCACGGGCGCGAGCGGGTGTGCTCGTGCGAGAGCTGACGGCGCAGCAGCACCACGGTGCGCAGGTCTTGCATCGTGACGGCGAAGCGGAGTTGGGCGACGAGGCTGGCACGGCGATCGAGTGCCTCGAGTGATGTGCGACCCACACGCAGCAGGCCGATGGTGACGATCAGCACGACGGCGAGGACGGCGAGCAGATCGACCGGGTGCTGGCGCCAGCCCCACAGGGCGAGGCTGCCCCATTGGTCGGCTGGGCCGGGGATGTCGGTGGCGGCGGCAGCGACCTGCCAGCCGATGAGCGCGAGGCCGATGAGTGTGCTGACCGTGAGCGGCAGGCGCGTGGTGTGGGTGAGCAGCGCAGCCCCCACCCAGATCAGCCCCACGAGGATGCCGAACACGGCGCCACTGGCGAACCAGGCGATGGCCGAGCCGGGCAGGCGGCGACCGGCGAGCTGCCCGAACGAGCCGCCGAACACGGCACCGGCGAAGGCGGCGCCGCGCAGCCGTTGCACGGCGGGGCGCAGCAGGGCGCGGCGTCGGTCGACCGGCGCCAGCATCACGTAGGTCACGTCGGCAGCTTCGAGTGCCAGCGGGCCACCTTGGCTGCCGCTGCGCAATCCGAACGCGACAGCGACGGCGACGACGACTCCGAGCAACGACGGCCCGACTCGCAGCACGTCGTCGGCCTGGGCGGAAGAGAGGGGCTCGTCGCCGACGAGGTCGCTCAGCCACAGCAGCGCGATGCCGCCGAACAGGGCGGCGACGTACACCTTGTAGGCGGCGTCGAACCACTCGACCTCGCCGAGTCGGTTGCGTTGGCGCTTGGTGCGGAGCGCCCGCAGGGCAGCGTCGCCCGTGCTGGGCGGCGACGGGCGGTCGCCGACGTCGCTGCTGGCGAGCAGGTCACTCACCGAGCGCTGCCGGCCGATCGGGGTCGGCTGACCAGCCCGACCAGCTGGCGACGTACAGCCGCGCCGGTGCGAACCCGGCGTGCTCGAGGGCGACGGCGTTCATGCACGCACTCACGCCCGATCCGCAGTAGGCGATGGTGTCGCCCTGCTCGGTCACCCCGAGCGACTCATAGTGCTGGCGCAGTCGTTCGACGGGCAACAGGCGGCCGTCGGGACCCAGCACCGCCGACCACGGCGCGCAGCGCGCACCGGGGATGTGCCCGGGGCGCGGGTCGACCATCGCCACCTCACCGGTGAATCGTTCCAATGCCCGAGCATCGATCACGGCAGTGCCCGCCGCTGCGGCTGCTGCGATGGTGTCGGCGTCGACCAAGCGGTCGGCCGGCCAGGGCTGGGCGGTGAACGTCGCGGTACCCGGCTGCACGGAGCCGGTCTCGATCGGCCCGGTCCAGGCGCGCAGACCACCGTCGAGCATCGCAGCGTTCCGGCCGAGCATGCGCAGCATCACCACCAGGCGACCGGCGGTGAGGCCGCCGGTGTCGTCGTAGGCCACCACCAGGGTGTCGTCGCCGATGCCGAGGGCACTCATCGACGCGGCGAACGCTTCGGGTGTGGGAAACGGATGGCGACCCTCGGTGGCGGGCAACCCGTGGCCGGCGAGGTCGTGGTCGAGGTCGACCCAGATGGCGCCAGGCAGGTGCCCGGCCTCGTAGGCAGCCTTGCCGTCGCGGCCGTCGAGATACCACCGCACGTCGGCCAGCACCATCGGTGGGTGGCCGGCGTCGGGCCCTGCGGTCAGCCGGGAGAGGACGAGGTCCTGTTCGATGATGACTGGGGTCACGACTGCATTGTGCCAGTGGTCGCTACCCGTTCGGTGTCCGGCTCGGTCAGAATGGGAAGCGATGTCCCCGGCGGCCGCGATCCGATTCTTCTCGTTGCTCGCGCTCGTCGCGGGTGCCGGTGCGGTCGTCGTCGTGGTGATGCGGCTCCTGCCGCCATTGCGTCCGGCGCTCGGGGCGATGCGCGACGTCGCCGTGTGGATGGCGTTCGCCGTCGCTGCCACCGCAACGCTCGGCAGCCTCTACTTCAGCGAGGTCCGCGACCTGCTGCCCTGCCGGTTGTGCTGGTTCCAGCGGATCTTCATGTACCCGTTGTCGATCATCCTGCTGATCGGTGCCATCCGTCGCGATCGCGGGGTGCGCTGGTACGCCGTCCCGTTGGCAGGCATCGGCCTCGTCATCTCCGCCTATCACTACTTCATCGAGTGGAACCCTCAGTTCGGCGAGGGTTCGTGCGACATCACCGTGCCGTGCACGGTGCCCTATTTCCGCGAGTTCGGGTTCGTCAGCCTCGCCTTCATGGCGATGTGCGGTTTTGCTGCGATCCTCGCGCTGCTCTCCATCCCCTCCCAGGAGTCGACCCATGGCATCGAAGCCCACCCCGCCCCAGCCGACAACCCGGCCACAGGAGGCTGAACCGGCCCGGAAGAAGCCTGCGGCGTGGATCTGGGCGGCGATCGGCGCCGTCGTCGTGGTGGCTGCCGTTGCCATTGCGGTCATCACCAGCGGCGGCGACGACTCGTCGTCGGATACGACCGTGCCGGTGACCGGTCCCGGTGTCGGCCCGGCCGAGTCGCAGCCGGTCACGCTCACGGGTGCACCGTTGGCGCCACTGCCCGATTCGGGCGACGATCCGACGGTGGGCACCAAGGCCCCGGAGTTGTCGGGCTACGACTTCGACGGCACCCCGGTCACGGTCGATCCGTCGAAGGGGCCGGTGATGCTCGTGTTCCTGGCGCACTGGTGCCCGCACTGCAACCGCGAGGCGCCGCAGCTGATGGCGTGGAAGGCGAGCGGCGACGTGCCCGAGGGGCTGCAGGTGATCGGTGTCACCACTGCCGCGGCAAAGGATCGCGACCACTATCCGCCGTCGAGTTGGATCCGCAACGAGATGCAGTGGGACTGGCCGGTGCTGGCCGACAGTGCCGACAACGAAGCAGCCATGGCGTTCGGGGTGAGCGGCTTCCCGTTCGTCGTCATTCTCGACACCGACGGCACGGTGCTCAGCCGCTGGTCGGGCGAGCGCGGGCTGCAGGGTGTTCAGGAGTCGGTCGACGCGGCACTCGCTGCGGCTGCCTGAGCCGCAAGGTCGAGCACGGTACGCAACGGCAGGCCGAGCACCGCTGCAGCTGCGGCAGCGTCGTCGTGCTCGAGCTTCAGTCGTTGCGCGCTGCGCTTCACGCGGATGGGTTGACCACCCACCTCGACCACACCTTCGCTGCGTTGCTGGGGCCAGCGGTGCATCACGCTGCCCCGCACACCGAGGGTGCCGGTCTCAGCCACCATCACGGCCCGCACGGCCTCGCTGCGGGCTGGGTCGCACAGGGCGTGCACCGTGTGCGCCGGCCGGCCCTTCTTCATCACGATCGGCGTAGCCCAGGCGTCGTGCGCGCCTGCGTCGAGGAGTCGGCTGATGGTGTGGGCCAGCACTTCGCCGGTCACGTCGTCGACGTTGCACTCGAGCAGTTGTACGGGCTGGCCGGGGCCGGCCGTCTCGGTGCGCTGTTCGCCGATCACCACCTGAACGACGTTGGGGCGGCCCTCGATGTCGCGTGTGCCGGCGCCGTAGCCGACCGACTGCACGCTCATCGCCGGGAGCGGGCCGAACTCGTCGGCCAGCGCCACCATCAGCGCCACCCCGGTGGGTGTGGCCAACTCGCGGCGGTCGTCGATACCGCGGCTCGGTGCGCCGTACATGGCCAGCAGTTCGGCTGCGGCGGGCGCAGGGTTGGGCAACGTTCCGTGCGAGGCGCGCACCTGGCCCTGGCCGATGGTGATCGGGCTGCAGACGATGTGGTCGATGTCGAGCACCTCCAGCGCGGCGCAGGCACCGACGATGTCGACGATGGCGTCGAGGGCGCCCACTTCGTGGAACTCGACATCATCGGGATCCATGCGGTGCATCCGTGCCTCGGCCTCGGCCAGAGCGCGGAAGGTGCGCAGCGCGCGGTTGCGTACACGCGGCGGCAGATCGGATGCCGCGATCAGATCGCGGATGGTGCGGTAGGGGCGGTGGCCGTGCTCGGCTGGATCGGATGCGCCGTGGCCATGCACGTGATCGTGCGCGTGTGCGTGGTCGCCCTCGATCGGGTCACGCGGTGTCTCGTGGCCGAAGGCGTCGGTCACCACCACGGCGTGCGTCGCCGCGATCCCGCAGCGAAGGACCGGTTCGAAGGTGAGCGCGAACCCGTCGACGCCGAGGGCTCCGATGATGTCCATCACGGCCACCGGGTCGGCACCGGCATGAACGAGAGCACCCATCGTCATGTCGCCCGCCGTGCCGGCGAAGCAGTGGAACCAGGCCGTGCGGCTCAACGCGCTACCGACATCATGCGGGCGATGGCCACCGCGGCGCCGAAGCCGTTGTCGATGCCCACCACCGTGACACCACTGGCGCACGACGCGTGCATGGCCAACAGAGCCGTCACACCGTCGAGCCCGGCGCCGTAGCCCACGCTGGTCGGAACGGCCACCACGGGCACCGCTGTCAGGCCGCCCACCACGCTGGCCAACGCCCCCTCCATCCCGGCAACCACCACGACGGCCTGCGCCGAGGTGATGCGGTCGATGTGAGCGAGCAGTCGGTGCAGCCCGGCCACGCCCACATCGGTCAGCCGGTCGGGGTCGAAGCCGTAGGCGCGTAGGGTGAGCACCGCTTCGTCGAGCACGGGAACATCGGCCGTGCCTGCTGCCACCACCAGCACCCGTTCGGTGCGACGTGGCTGGGGCAGTCGCCACACTGCGCACCCGGCGACGACCTCGCCGTCGGGGTGGGCGGCCAGCACTGCGTCGCGCTGGTCGGTGGTCACTCGGGTGAGCAGCACCGGCCCGTCACCGTGGGCCAACAGTTCGCCCACGATGCGTACACACTGCTCGGGCGACTTGCCGGGTCCGTAGATGGCCTCGGGCACGCCTTGGCGCAGATGGCGGTGATGGTCGACGAGGGCGTCGCCGACATCGACGAACGGCAGTCGTCGTAGTTCGGCGACAGCAGCATCAGGGGAGGTCGACCCGTCCTTGATGGCGTCGATCAGTCGGCGCAGGTGGGCTTCGTCCATGGAAACATGCTGCCAGCAAACAGGGCCGCCGCCCTAGCCTGGGCCCGTGATCGCTCCCGGTACCCGCATCGGCTTCCTCGGCCCGTTCGGCACCTTCACCGAACAGGCCCTGATGTCGCAGCCCGATCTCGCCGCGTGCGAGTTGGTGCCGTGTCGCACCATGCCCGATGTACTCGACGCCGTCGAGGCCGGCGAGGTGGCCTATGGGTTCGTCGCCATCGAGAACTCGATCGAGGGCATGGTGAACCTCACCCAGGACGAGTTGGTGTTCAACCACTCGCTTCTCATCCAGCGCGAGGTGGTGCTCGATATCGAGCACTGCCTGCTGGCGTTGCCGGGCACCACGCTCGCCGAGGTGAAGGTGGTGCTGTCGATCCCGGTGGCGACGGCGCAGTGTCACGCGTACCTGCGCGAACACGTCGGTTCGGCCGAGGTGCGTGCAACCAACTCCACCGCCGACGGCGCGCGCCTGGTTGCCGAGATGGGCGCGGGTGTGGCCGCGGTCGCGCCGCGTGCGGCGGCGCGGGTGTACGGCCTCGACGTCATCGCCGCCGACATCGCCGATCATCCCGGCAACCAGACCCGCTTCGTGCTGGTCGCCCGCTCGGGCATTCCCGCCCCGACGGGTCACGATCGCACGGGTCTGGTCGTCTATCAGCGTGCCGACGAGCCGGGCAGCCTCATCTCGATCCTGCAAGAGTTCGCGGCGCGGCGCATCAACCTGTCGAACCTGCAGTCGCGGCCCACCAAGGGCGGCGGCCTGGGCGACTACTGCTTCATCATCTACGCCGACGGGCACGTGGCCGACGAGCTGTTGGCCGATGCCATGCGGTCGCTGCGCAGCAAGCAGGGCCAGGTGAAGTTCCTCGGTTCGTACCCTGCCGCAGGCGAGCACGCGCACGAGGCCCGCGAGCATGCCGATGCCCGCTGGCGCGAGGCCGACGACTGGATCACCGATCTGCGCAGCCAGATCACCGACTGAACCCGAGCATTCCGGAAGGGACGTGCGATGAGCGTGAAAGAGCAGATGTAGCAGGCGTTGACCGCGGCGATGAAGGCGCGCGACGAGGTGGCGCTCAGCGCGCTGCGCCAGGCCCTGTCGGCGCTGGCCGTGGCCGAGACCGCCGGTGCCGAGGTGGCGGTGCTCAGTGACGAGGCCGTGCTGGCCGTGCTGGCCGTAGAGGTGCGCAAGCACCACGAGGCTGCCGACGCGTTCGCCACTGCTGGTCGGCCCGAGCGCGTGGAGCGCGAGCGGGCCGAGGCCGCTGTGCTCGAGGCCTATCTGCCCGCAGCCCTGGGCGCCGACGAGCTGCAGGCCATCGTCGCCGAGGAAGTGGCGGCAGCGGCTGCCGACGGAGCCGCAGGCATGAAGGCGATGGGCCGCGTGGTCAGCGCCGTGCGTGCCCGAGCCGGTGCCACGGCCGATGGCTCGGCCATCGCCGCCATGGTGAAGACCGCCCTCAGCGCCTGATGCACTTCGCCCGGTAGCGTGGCGGGCGGAACGGTGGCAGAGCGGACAAATGCAGCCGCCTTGAAAGCGGCCGGCTCACAAGGCCCGGGGGTTCGAATCCCTCCCGTTCCGCTCATGGAGTTTTTCGTCCAAGTCAGAGAAACCGAAAACAGCCTCTGAACTGGGTGAATAGGGTGCCGGTGTTCGTGGGTGTTCACCGGTGTTCGCGGGGCGTTACTGCCGCGGTTACTGCCGAACGGGTAGTTTGGGGTGATGGCGAGGCGTCCGTCGGGGAAGCGGAGTGTGGCTGGC
>JBEIIG010000068.1:0-19995 GCA_040380855.1 Acidimicrobiaceae bacterium
ACATTCGCAGGCGGTCGACAGGCAAGGTCGTCGCCACCGTGAAGAATGCACCCGGGTCGGTGTTCGACAATGTGAGCGCTGCCGAACGCGAGTTCGCGGAGTTGACCGCCGACGAGTTCCGCACCCGCTGGGTCGCCGACGCCGCCTGACCTTCGGGTTTCTCCGCGGAGAAACTGCGAGCGCAGCGTTGGTCAGTTCTGGCCGCTGCGCTGGCCGCTGCCGTGCCTTTCCCGCGAGGAAGAGGCCGACAGCATGATCGATTCGGCGCCGGCGGTGCCTTGGCGCTGGTGATGCTGTCGACGTGATGGCGCTGCACGCTGTCGGAAAGAGACTCGAAGAACCTCGTGGCGGCAGCACTGGTGTCGAGTGTCAACCCGTTCCGGGTGCGTCGTGTCACTGCGATCTGACGGCCTGCAGGGTGTACGTAGCGGCCAGTCGGTCTGGGGTGTCACGAAGTCGGTACTCTCCGCCCTCGACCTCTTCCATTGCGTCGCCCAACGGGTTCCACGGCACGGTGTTGTGTTCCTCGATGGCCGTGAGGGCCATGCCTGCATTCATGAGTGCGGTGATCACTTCACCGAGACCGTGGTTGAAGTGAATCATGTCTGGTGATCCCAATGGCTCGTCGTGCGCGACGTAGCTGAACGGCTCGGAGAAGTGCACGCCTTCGGTTTCGAAGTAGGGGAACTCGACGACCAACAGACCGTCGGCCCGCGGGTCGGCCAGCGACCAGAGCATTGGGTGGCCCTCCCTGATGAACAGTCGGCCACCGGGTCGTAAGAGCGCGGCGACGACCTGTGCCCATCGGTGGACATCGGGCAGCCAGCAGAGTGCTCCGATGCCGGTGTACACGAGGTCGAAGCGGCCGGCGCCGAGCGCGTCGATCGCGCTGTAGAGCTCGCTCTCGACGTACTCGATCTGGGCCCCGCAATCGGCAGCGAGTTGCGTCGCAACCGCCAGCGCCGGCGCGGAGAAGTCGACGCCCGTGACGCTGCGGGCGCCGAGCCGCGAGAGCGACAGCGTGTCGGTGCCGATGTGACACTGCAGGTGCACCACGTCGAGACCTTCGATGCTGCCGAGGCGCGGACGATCGAAGCGCACCACGTCCGAGAGATGTGCGGGATCGGTTCGGAACTGCTCGAGGCCGTAGCCGTGTTCGTGATGCGCGACCCGGCTGTTCCAGTTCGCGAGGTTCACGTCGATGTACTCATCCACGGTGCCATCGTCGCATGGCCACAGCCAGGTCGGCACCGATCTCCCGAACATCGCGTACGTCGCCGTGATCGTCTGCCTGCTCTGCGGCATGCGATCGAGTTCAACAGCATCTCGAGCGCGCAGGACTCCGGGCCGACGGGCTGCTCGGCTGACGGGCGAAGTCCAGTGCCACGCCATCGGCGGGGTCCAACGGCTCTTGTTGAGGCGCGCCGAAAGGAGGAACTGTGTCATCGAGTCCCCCACGAAGGGAGGGATCATGTGGACCATTGTTCTGATCGTGCTCCTGGTGCTGCTGCTCACTGGCGGCGGCCTTGGTCTCAGCCGTCGGCGCCATCGCTGAGCACCCGGCGGGTTCACCACTGACAGCGACGTCGCTGTCAGCGCAGTTGATGCGTGCTCGACCTCCGCCGCACGTTCTCGGTCTCCGACCGGGTGTTGACGAGCAAGGTTCCTCTTGAGAAAACGGAGAACATCATGGGTAAGGAATTGGACAAGGCCAAGGGCAAGGTCGAGCAGGCGGTCGGCGACCTCACCGGCAACAAGGACCTCAAGAAACACGGCAAGGCCGACGAGCGGGCGGGAAGGGCCAAAGGCTTCGTCGAGGACGTCAAGGACAAGGCCGACGAGGTCGTCGACAAGGTCAAGGAGAAGGTCGTCGAGCACTGACCATCCTCAGCGACAGAAGACCCGCTCGACATCCGTCGGTGGTCTTTTGAGAAACGACGTACGCGGCGCCCCTCTGGCTTGTCTGGGGCGCTCCGTGCGCGTCGAAGGTGTGGCGGCACTTCTCGTCGTCATCGTCGTTGTCATCGTCCTGGTGATCCACATCTTCGGATACACCGAGAAGGGGGTGAGCCCGGGGAGGGTGTTCACCTCGTTCAGCAGCAGGCTGGCGCGGGACTGCAGGTTGTCGAGCGCCGCCCACCGGCCTGCGTCACCTGCACACTGAACTGCTCGCCTCGCTCGCGCCACTCTCGCGCCCTGAGGCTGGCGAGGTCCTTCGGTCGGCCCAGCGTGCGCCTCGCACCGCCGCCAGCCCGGCGCATTTCTCCGCGGAGAAACCGCGAGCGCTGAACCATCATGATTGCGTCCCGGGCCGTGGTGTCGGAGGTCGTGCGTTCCTCGAAGCTGTGGGTCAGGTTCGGGGTACTGCGGGTCCCGCTCGCTCGGTGGGGTTGTCGGTAAGGGGGCGACGCTCGTCAGGCGTCGAGCCAGGCGCGCAGGATGTCGATGCCGAAGTCGCCGGAGTCGGTGACCGGAACGGATTCCGGAGCCGTGCACGTACCCATCACCACCAGTTGCTCGTCGGGGACGACCACGAAGGTGGTGACGAACCCGCCCCATCCGCCAGAGTGCGTCAGGACGCGACGACCGTCGAGGTCGAACTCGATCATCCCGAACCCGTACCGCGGTGCCGATGCATCTCCTGAGTCGACCAGTACGGCGTCGTCGAAACGGATGGTGTTGATGTCGGGGCCACCGATCGTCGGCGCCCAGTACTGCGACGCCCAGCGCACGAGTTCGCTCGGCGTGGTCTGCACGCCGCCGTCACCCAGCTGCGTCCATGGGCTGTCGGCAACCTGCCAGGTGCCGCTGGCATCACCGTACGACGTCGCCTTCCCTGCGATCGCGGCGGTCGGGTCCATCACCGCGCGAAGGCCGAGCGGCTCGAACACCGTGCGGGCGAGGTAGGTGCCCAGGTCGTCGCCCGTGACGTTCAGCACCACCTGCGCGAGGAGGAAGTAGTTGGAGTTCGAGTATTCCCAGCCGGTGCCGGGTTCGAACCGGAGCCGGGTGGCCTCGTTCAGCACACGCAGCGCATCGGCATCGTCGGCCGGATCGGTCAGGGCCACCCCGGATTGGACCAGGAGCACGATGTAGTCCTCGATACCGGACCGATGATGGATGAGCTGTCGGACGGTGACCTGCTCGGACCATGTCGGTAGGTCCGACACGTAGGTGGCCAGCGGCGCATCGAGATCGACGCGACCGTCCTCGGCGAGCAGCGCGATCGCCGTCGCGGTGAACTGCTTCGAGGTCGATCCGATATCGACCACGGTCTCCGATGTCATCGGTGCCAGCGGGTCGAGCCGGGACGCTCCGTATGCCTCGGCGAAGACCACGTCGCCACCACGGCCCACTGCAACGGTGCAGCCAGGGTCGTCGTCGGCGATCGAACTGAAGATGGCGCGCGTCGCGGCAACCGCTCTGGCGTCATCACGCTCGGGACCCGTGGTGGCCGGGGTCGTGGTGGCCGGGGTGGTGGTGACGGGAGCCGCGGGCGTTGCGATCGCCGAGGACGTTGCGTCGTCGGAACATGCCCCGGCCAACAGGCTGCACGACACGATCACCGCGAAAGCGGTGGCCACCGCCGGGGTGGTGCGCGGGAGGGGGAGCATGCGGTCGACGGTAACGACCGGGGCCCGTGGCCGCATCCGCCTGTGGTCGGTCGACGCTCCACCGTCGGGAGGAACCGCTGTCCCCATCACGAGGACCCCGGCCGACCACATCCTCTGCTGATGGAGACGTCGGATGACACCGACAGACGGGCCCTGTGGCGGCGGGCCGATGGTGGTGCCCGATGCGGGTCGCCGGGACCGGTGCCCGCTCAGCGGGCTGTGTTTCGGCGGCGGCGGGCGTGGCGGTCGAGGGCGAGGTCGACGAGTTCGTCGATGAGCGCCGCATACGACAGACCGCTCGCGATCCACATCTTCGGGTACATCGAGATGGGGGTGAATCCGGGGATGGTGTTCACCTCGTTCAGCAGCAGGCCGCGGCCCGATGGGCCCTCCTCGTAGAAGAAGTCGACGCGGGCGAGGCCGTCGCAGCGCAGCGCCCGGAAGGCCCGCACGGCCAGTGCTTGCACCTCGGCGGCGACAACGTCGGGCAGGGGAGCGGGGATGAGCGTGCGCGACCCGTCGTCGAGGTACTTGTCGGCGTAGTCGTAGAACTCGGCGCCCGGCTGCACCTCACCCGGCAGGCTGGCGCGGGGCTGCAGGTTGCCCAGCACCGCCACCTCGATCTCGCGGCCGGTGATCGACTCCTCCACCACCACCCACTCGTCGTAACCGAGGGCGACGACGACGGCGGCGCGCAGTTGTTCAGCCGTCTTCGCCTTCGACACGCCGATCGACGAACCCATGTTGGCGGGCTTCACGAACACGGGAAGGCCCAGGTCGGCGATGATGTCGTCGACCAGCGCCGGCGTGACATCGCTCTCGCGGAAGGCGCGGTAGCGAGCCTGCGGGATACCCGCCGCACCGGCCACCTGCTTGGCCATCGCCTTGTCCATGCACAGCGACGAACCGAGCACACCGCTGCCCACATAGGGCACGTCGAGCAGTTCGAGCAGGCCCTGCACCGTGCCGTCTTCACCCATCGGCCCGTGCAGCAGCGGCATCACCACCGTGGTACCGCCGGCGGCTACCTCGCCCGCCAGGAACGGGCTCGCCGACACGGTGATGCCCGTGGGTTCGAGCCGCCCGGGCAGGGCATCGGGGCCCGAGCCGAGCGCTGTCTGAGCCGCTGTGTCGAGCGACCACACACCGGTGCGCGAGATGCCGATGGGCGTGATGCGATAGCGGCTGGAGCTGGCTGCGCGCAGCACGTGCGCGGCCGTGGTGCAGCTGACGTCGTGTTCGGCCGACTGACCGCCGTAGAGCACGATCAGGTTGATGCGGTCGTCGGCGCTCATCGGCTCGACGGTACCGTGTGGGCGATGCGATTCGGAGCACTCGAAGCAGCCCGGGCCATCGGTGGCCGGCTCGTCGGGCCCGATGTGCCGATCGACGGCGTGTCGTTCGACAGCCGCTCGCTGCAACCCGGTCAGCTGTTCGTGCCGCTGGTTGCCGAACGCGACGGGCACGACTTCATCCCGATGGCGCTCGAGCGCGGTGCTGCGGCGTATCTCACCTCACGGCCGGTGAGCGGCGAACCCGGTACCGGCGCGGCGATCGAGGTGGCCGACACCCTGCAGGCGCTGATGGCGCTCGCTGCCGATCGGGTGCGGCGCAGCCCGGCCACCGTCATCGGTGTCACCGGCTCGGTGGGCAAGACCAGCACGAAAGACCTCGCCTGGGCGGCGCTCGCCGCCAGTCGACGCACCTGGGCCAACGAACGCAGCTTCAACAACGACCAGGGCCTGCCCACCACGGTGCTGAACGCGCCCGACGACACCGAGGTGCTGGTGCTCGAGATGGGCATGCGCGGTTTCGGCGAGATCAGTCGCCTGTGCGGTATCGCTTCACCGTCGATCGGTGTGGTCACCCGTGTGGCCGAGGCGCACAGCGACCGCGTGGGCGGTATCGACGGGGTGGCGCGGGCCAAGGCCGAACTGGTCGAGGCGCTGCCGGCCACCGGCACGGCCGTGCTGAACGCCGACGACCATCGTGTGCGCGCGATGGCAGCGCAGTGTGCCGGTGCGGTGCTGCTGTTCGGCGAGGCCGCCGACGCACACGTGCGCATCGATGCCGTCGAGCTCGACGACCTGGCGCGGGCCTCGTTCACGGCGCACACGCCGTGGGGCACGCACCGGGTGCGGCTGGGTGTGAGCGGGCGGCACATGGCCATGAACGCTGCTGCGGCGCTGGCGTGCGTGGGTGCCGTCGGCGGCGATGTGGCCGCAGGTGCTGCTGCGTTGGAGGGCGTGCACCTCACTGCGATGCGCATGGAGATCGTGCGCACCGCATCGGGTGCGCTGGTGCTGAACGACTGCTACAACGCCAACCCCACCTCGATGCGTGCCGCCATCGACGCGTTGGTGGCGCTACCCGCTCGGCGTCGGGTGGCGGTGATCGGTGTGATGGCCGAGATCAGCGAACCCGCCGCCGAGCATGCAGCGATCGCCCGGTATGCCGCCGAGCGTGGCGTGGAGGTGATCGTCGTGGGCACCGACCTGTACGGACATGCCCCGCTCGACGACCCGTCGGCGGCGCTGGGATCACTCGCCGGCGGAGACGCCGTGCTCGTCAAGGCCAGCCGTGCGGCGGGCCTCGAGCGTGTTGCCCGCGACCTGGTCGCCCTCGGCGGCGGTCTCGTCGTCGAGGGTTGACACCCGCCGACGGAATACGTCGCACCACCAGGCCAGGCCCAGTGCCGACGCTGCGCCGAGCAGCATCACCCAGCGGGCACCGATGGCGTCGACGATGGGTCCGAACACGAGTGCGCCGATCGACACCATGCCACCGAACGCCATGAACCACAGCGACATCACCCGGGCACGCTCGGTGCTGCGCAGGTTCTGCTGCACCACGGTGAGCATCGAGGTGGCGAGCCCGAAGTAGCAGAAGCCGAGTAGGAACCCCACGGGAAACGCCGGGCCGGCCGAGCGCAGCAACGCGAACGCGGTGAGGCTGACGGCGAACCCGACGAAGAACGGGGCGATCAGCCGGCGCTTGTCGGTGTGCGCCAGGAACGTGCCGATGGACAGCGCGCCCATGCACGCGCCGAGACCCCACACTGCGTACAGCCACTTGTAGGTGGAGCTGACCGAGGACACGTCGAAGGCCTGCTTCACCATGATGGGGAACAGGCCCACATACGGCAGGCACAGGAACGAGAACAGGGCCATGCCCACCAGCAGGCGGCCGACGATGGTGCGGCGGTGGGCGATGCGCACCCCGTGCAGCACGTTGGCCCAGCCCTGGGCATCGGTGGCCTTGCCCAGCACCGGCACGGTGATGATGACGAGCGCCACGATGACGAACAGGTAGGTGACGGCGTTCAGGACGAAGATCTGCGGTGCCGTGACGCCCCGGGTCATCAGCACCGCAGCGATGGCCGGGCCGATGACGCGCGAGCCGTTGATCATGACCGAGTTGAGGCTGATGGCGCCGGGCAGGTCGCGCACATCCACCAGGTTCGGCAGTGTGCTCTGCAGCACCGGGGCGTTCAGCGCATTGCCGATGCCGATGAGCAACTGGGTGAGGAACAGCCACACGAGCGCCGAGTCGGCAGCCACCAGCGCAGCTACGGCGATGGCGAGCAGCAGTTGCTCGGCCTGCAGGATGATCATCCACGTCTTGCGCGGGAACCGCTCGGCCAACATGCCGCCAGGGATCGACAGCAGCAGCAGGGGCCCCATCTGGGCGAAGGCGAACAAGCCCACCCAGAGCGCCGAGTTGGTGCGATCGGCGATGTAGGCGGGCAGCACCAGGGTCTGCATCCAGGTGCCGATGTTCGACGCGAACAAGCCGAGCCAGAGGGTGCGGAAGTCGCGGTGACGCAGTGCGGCGGCGGCGGTGCCGTGAGCCGGGCGTCGCGACCCCTCGGGGGCGGTGATCGCAGAGGTCATGGGTGCTGATGCCGTGGGGGACGGCTCGCCAACCCTACCGCTGCGGTGCCGGTGAGTCCGGATCCGCGCGCGTCGGCGCACCGTCTGGCAGCCTTCTGCGCCGTGCCCGACGTCTCATCGCCCACAGCAGTTCCTGCAACGGTCCCGTCGCCCACCTGCGCCACCCGGTTCGGGGTGTTCCCCGAGTGCCCGTTGTGCGGCGGTGCGCTGCACCCCGAGCACGCGCACTTCAAGTGCCGTGCCTGTGGCTGGCGCGACAGCTGCTGCGACTGAACTCGTGCTGCTGAACTCAGCCCAGTAGCAGGTCGGCGTACACGGGCAGCATCTGCTTGGGTCCGCTCAGCAGGAACGTCGTGATGCAGGTCTCGCGCCAGCGGTCGAGTTCGCCGCGGATCTTGTCGGCCGGGCCGACGAGGGCCACGTCTTCCACCATCTGCAGCGGGATGGAGGCGGCTGCCTCGGCCTTCTTGCCGGCGAGGTAGAGGTCTTGCACCTTCAGGGCCACGTCCTCGTAGCCCATGCGGGCGAACACCTCGAAGTGGAAGTTGGCACCGCGGGCACCCATGCCGCCGGCGTACAGCGCCAGGAACGGGCGCACAAAGTCGGCGCACTTCTCGACGTCGTCGCCGGGGATGATCATCACGCCGCAGGCCACGTCGAAGCGGTCGGCCTTGCCGGGGTCGCCCGCCTTGGCGAAGCCCTCGGCCAAGCACTGGCGGTAGAAGCCGTCCTCTTTCGGGCTGAAGAACAGCGGGAGCCAGCCGTCGCAGATCTCGGCCGACAGCGCCACGTTCTTCGGTCCCTCGGCGCCGAGGTAGATGGGGATCTCGGTGCGGAACGGGTGGATGGTGCTCTTCAGCGGCTTGCCGAGACCGGCCCCACCCGGATACGGCATCGTGTAGAACTCGCCCTGGTGGTTGATCGGCTGGTCGCGGCGGATGATGCTGCGCACGATGTCGACGTATTCGCGGGTGCGTGCCAGCGGCTTCGGGTAGGGCTGGCCGTACCAGCCCTCCACCACCTGTGGGCCCGAGGCGCCGAGGCCGAGGATGAAGCGGCCACCCGACAGGTGGTCGAGCGTCATCGCTGCCATGGCGGTGGCGGCAGGGGTGCGGGCGCTCATCTGGATGATGCCCGTGCCCAACTGCACCTTCGTGGTGTGCGCACCCCACCACGCGAGGGGAGTGATGGCGTCGCTGCCGTAGGCCTCGGCGGTCCACACCGAGGTGTAGCCGAGGCGCTCGGCCTCCTGGATGGCCTCGAGAGCGCCGGCGGGCGGCCCGCTGCCCCAGTAGCCGGTGTTGTAGCCGAGTTTCAGTTCCTTCGCCATGACCGCACCGTACGACGCACCGTCGCGCCGTGTCGACCCCAGCACCTTCGGCGTCAGTGGCCGGCGACGAAGGTGATGGGCATGTGGGCGGGGCCGAAGATGCCCACGCCGTCGGGCTTCCAGGTGATGGCGCCGTCGACGCGCAGATCGGGCATGCGCTGGGCCAGCAGCGGCAGCGCTTCCTGCAACTCGGCGCGGGCCAGTGCAGCGCCCAGGCAGTAGTGGATGCCGGCGCCGAAGGTGAGCTGCGGCTGATCGGGCGCCGGGGCCGTGATGTCGAACGAGTCGGGGTTGGGGAACACGTCGGCCTGGTGGTTGGCCTCGGCCAGGCCGATGCCGATGAACGTGCCGGCGGGGAACAGCACGTCGCGGTACTCGATGTCGCAGCTGGCGAAGCGCATCGTGCCGCGCACGGCGCCGAAGAACCGCATCGATTCCTCCACGGCGCGGCCCGCCAGCTCGGGGCGTTCGGCGAGCAGCGCCCACTGGTCGGGGTGCTCGGCGAACAGCGACACGGCGCAACCCAACTGGTTGCGGGTGGTGTCGGTGCCGCCCACGATGACGGCGTTCACCATCATCACCAGTTCGTCGGTGCTCAGCCGGTCGCCGGCCTCCTCGGCGGCGATGAGGTCGGTGAGCAGGTCGTCGGCGGGCTTCACGCGGCGCTCGGCGATCAGCCCGCGGGTGTAGGCGTTCAGTTCGTCCTGGGCGGCGATGACGAGGTCGATCTTGTCGGCCAGGTCGAACGAGAAGATCTCGAGCACGTCGGAGGCGAGTCGGCTGAACAGCTGCCAGTCGCTCTTCGGCGCACCCAGCAGCTCGCAGATGATGGGAATGGGGTAGGGCTCGGTGATGTCGGCCACGAAGTCGGCCCTGCCGTTGGCGGCCACCGCATCGACCAGCCCGTTCATCACCTCGCGCATGAACGGCCGCAGCCGGTCGGCCGAGCGGGGCGAGAACGCCGGCGCCACCAGACGACGCAGCCGGGTGTGCACATCGCCCTCCGACGACAAGATGCTCTGGCCCTGGCGCTCGAGGAAGTCGGTGCGGGTGATGCCCATCATCTCGGGGATACGGCCCGACGCGCTGTGCCAGCGCTTGTCGCGCAGGATGCCGAGCGCGTCTTCATAA
Organism: Acidimicrobiaceae bacterium; assembly: GCA_040380855.1. Taxonomy (GTDB): domain Bacteria; phylum Actinomycetota; class Acidimicrobiia; order Acidimicrobiales; family Ilumatobacteraceae; genus VFMC01. The sequence goes on from JBEIIG010000068.1 coordinate 9,969, forward strand.
CTGGCCACGCCGTAGCCCAGCAGCGAGCGGAACAGCCACTGCCCCTGGGCGCGGCCCTCGCGGACGATGCGGCGGTACTCGTCGCCGTCCTCCGAGAAGGGCAGCATCGTGAGGTCGAGTTCGGACGCGAGCGTGGCCATGGCCCCACCGTACCGGTGCTCGCCGCGCGGGCCGTGGTCAGGAGCGCTGCGCGGTACGGGGGTCGACGAACGGCACACCGAGGAACTCGGCGACGGGCGCGTTGGTGACGTGCCCGCCCGCGGTGTTCAGCCCGTGGGCCATTGCCTCGTCGCGGGCCACCGCCCCCGCCGGGCCGTGCAGCGCCAGGTCGAGCTGGTAGGGGAGGGTGGCGTTGGTGAGTGCATAGGTGCTGGTGTGGGGCACGGCACCGGGCATGTTGCCCACGGCATAGTGGAGCACCCCGTGCATCTCGTACACCGGCTCGTTGTGGTTGGTCTCGTGGATGGTCTCGATGCAGCCACCCTGGTCGACCGCCACGTCGACGATGACGGCGCCGCGCTTCATCGAGCGCACCATGTCGTCGCTCACCACCACGGGTGCCCGACCGCCCGCCACCAGCACGGCGCCGATGACCAGGTCGGCGTTGGCGATGTAGCGCTCGATGGCACCCCGGTTCGACGCGATCGTGACGATGCGACCGCGGTGGATCTGGTCGACCCAACGAAGGCGATCGAGGTTCTTGTCGAACAGCACCACCTCGGCCTCCATGCCCGCCGCGATCCACGCTGCGTTCCAGCCCACGTTGCCGGCGCCCAGCACCACCACCTTGGCGGGCTGCACGCCGGGCGCGCCGCCCATCAGCACGCCGCGGCCACCATTGTGCCGCTCGAGGTAGTGGGCGCCCATCTGCGGGGCGAGGCGTCCGGCCACCTCGCTCATCGGTGCCAGCAGCGGCAGCGCACCACCCGGCAGCTGCACGGTCTCGTAGGCGAACGAGGTGCAGCCCGAGGCCACCAGTGCTTCGGCCACCGCCGGGTAGGCGGCCAGGTGCAGATAGGTGAACAGGGTGAGGTCGGGCCGCAGGAAGCCGAACTCCTCGGCCTTGGGCTCTTTCACCTTCACGACCATCTGCTGCGCCCACGCATCGGCGGCGGTGGGCACGATGTCGGCGCCTGCGGCGCGGTAGTCGTCGTCGCGGAAGCCCGCACCTTCGCCCGCCCCGGTCTCGACGAACACGTCGATGCCCAGCCGTTCGAACTCGCGTACACCGTCGGGCGTCATCGCCACGCGGTGCTCGGCGGTCTTGATCTCCTTGGGCACGCCGACGGTGGTGAGTGCAGGTGCAGTGGTGCTCATGAGTCTCATGCTCCACCGGTCGGCACCGTTGATCCTGCGGAGTTCGTCGTGCAGACTGCGGTGATGAACGATGAATCAACGGTGATCGACGCACTCGACCGACGAATCGTCGAAGAACTGCGCCGCGATGGGCGGATCAGCTGGCGTGAACTGGCCGACCGCGTGCACCTGGCCCCGAGCTCGGCAGCCGACCGGGTGCGCCGCCTCGAGGAACGGGGCATCGTCCGTGGCTATGCGGCGCACGTCGACCCGGCGGCGTTCGGCCGGTCGGTCCGGGCGGTCATCGACATCGAGTTGCCGCCCGGTCTCGACCCGGCCGACTTCGAGGTCCGACTCGCCGAACGCGACGAGGTGGCCCTGGCCGTGTACGTCACCGGGCCCGCCGACTACACGGTCATCGTCGACTGCGAGGGCGCCGCCGGACTCGATGCATTCATCCGGTGGTTGAAAGCCGAAGCGGGTGCCGCACGCACCGAGAGCAAGTTCGTTCTGCGTTCCGTCGTCGGCTGACTACCATCGCCGCCATGAAGCAGATCCGCAACTTCGTCAACGGACAGCATGTCGACGCGGCCGATGGCCGCACCACCGCCGTCATCAACCCGGCCACCGGCCAGCAGTTCGCCACCGCGCCCCTCAGTTCGCAGGCCGACGTCGACGCGGCCATGGCAGCCGCCGCGGCAGCGTTCGACGGGTGGCGCGACGCCACGCCGAGCGAGCGCTCGCTCGCCCTCATCCGCATCGCCGACGCCATCGAGGCCCGGGCCGACGAGTTCATCGCCCTCGAGGTCGAGAACTGCGGCAAGCCCGCTCACCTGGTGCGTAGTGAAGAGATCCCGCCGATGGTCGACCAGATCCGGTTCTTCGCCGGTGCGGCCCGCCACCTCGAGGGCAAGAGCGCGGGCGAGTACATGCGTGGCATGACCTCGATCATCCGTCGCGAGCCGGTGGGTGTGTGCGCCCAGGTGGCGCCGTGGAACTACCCGATGATGATGGCGGTGTGGAAGTTCGCCCCGGCCATCGCCGCCGGCAACGCCGTGGTGCTCAAGCCCAGCGACACCACGCCCGCCACCACGGCGCTGCTGGCCGAGGTGGCCGCCGAGTTCCTGCCGCCGGGCGTGTTCAACGTCATCTGCGGCGACCGCGACACCGGCCGCTCCATGATCGAGCACCCCACGCCGGCCATGGCCAGCATCACCGGTTCGGTGCGCGCCGGTATGGAGGTGGCGGGCGCTGCCGCCGCCAGCCTGAAGCGCGTGCACCTCGAGCTGGGTGGCAAGGCGCCGGTCGTGGTGTTCGACGATGCCGACATCGCCGCTGCTGCAGAGGCCATCGCCATCGCCGGCTACTTCAACGCCGGCCAGGACTGCACGGCCGCAACCCGTGTGATCGCGTCGCCCGGCGCCTACCGCGACCTGGTCGATGCCCTGGCCGAGCAGGCTCGGAGCCTGAAGACCGGGCAGCCGTACGATGAAGAGGTGCTGTTCGGGCCGGTGAACAACCCCAACCAGTTGGCGCACGTGAGCGGTCTGGTCAGTCGGGCGCCCGCCCACGCCATCGTGGTCGCCGGTGGCAACCCGGTGGGCGGCGCCGGGTACTTCTTCGAGCCCACCGTCATCGCCGACCTGCGCCAGGACGACGAGATGATCCAGCGCGAGATCTTCGGCCCGGTCATCACCGTGCAGCAGTTCGCCGACGAAGACGAAGCCATCCGCTACGCCAACGGCGTCGAGTACGGCCTGGCCTCGTCGGTGTGGACGAAGGACTTCGGCCGCGCCATGCGTCTGTCGAAGGCGCTCGACTTCGGCTGCGTGTGGATCAACACCCACATCCCGCTGGTGGCCGAGATGCCGCACGGCGGTTACAAGAAGTCGGGCTACGGCAAAGACCTGTCGAGCTACGGCTTCGAGGACTACACACGCATCAAGCACGTGATGGCCAACCTCAACAGCTGACGGGCCCCGACAGCCGGTACGGCTCGACCGCTAGTGGGCGCCCCAGGTGAAGGTCTGCTTCACCAGGTCGAGGTAGATGAACGTCTCGGTCGACACCACGCCCGGCACGCGCCGGATCCGGTTGGTGAGCTCGAGCAGATCGCGGTCGTCGCTGACCACCACCTCGCAGAGCAGGTCGACCGAACCGGCGGTCACCACCAGGTAGTCGATGTCGTTCATCGCCTGCAGGGCCGTCGCCACGGTGTCGCTGGGACCTTCGGTGCGAACGCCGATCATGGCCATGCGCCGGTAGCCGATCGACAACGGGTTGGTGACCGCGACCACCTGCATCACGCCACTGTCGATGAGGCGCTGCACCCGCTGCCGCACGGCAGCCTCCGAGAGGCCCACGGCCGTGCCGAGGCGGGTATAGGGCATCCGCCCGTCGCGTTGGAGGTGCTCGACGATCGCCTGGTCGGTGGGGTCGAGGTGGCTGCCGGCTCGATTCATGCGCTGCGAATGATGGCGGTCCTTCGCCAGGTCTGCAAGGGAATCCGTCGCGCGCTCGATGTTCACATGCGGTTCGCGTGGCTGGATGCCCGGTTGTGTCCCGATGTGCTAGACCATGGGCCGAGGTACGGGCATCTCAGCGGCCGCACCTGCATCGATGCCAACGCCCGCCGGCCGACGGTGGGATGAACTCGGGGGAGTGATCGACGTGAGCCAGCCAGTGCCGAGTGGTGCACCGGGGATGAGCGAGCGCGGCAGCGTCGAACTGGTGGGCGTCACCAAGCGCTTCGGCACCATGGTCGCCGTCGACCACCTCGACCTCGTCGTGCAGCCCGGCGAGTTCCTGTCGCTGCTCGGCCCCAGTGGCTGCGGCAAGACCACCACGCTGCGCATGCTGGCGGGGTTCGAGCAGCCCGACGAGGGCTTCATCCGCATCAGCGGCGAGTACGTGCAGGGTGTGCCGCCCTACAAGCGCGATGTGAACACCGTGTTCCAGGCCTACGCCCTGTTCCCGCACATGACGGTGGCCGAGAACGTGGCCTACGGCCTGCGCCAGAAGGGCGTGTCGAAGGCCGAGATCGCCGCCCGCGTGGCCGAGGCGCTCGACATGGTGAAGATGAGCAAGTTGGCCGAGCGCAAGCCGCGGCAGATGTCGGGCGGCCAGCAGCAGCGCGTGGCCGTGGCTCGTGCCCTGGTGAACCGGCCCAGCGTGCTGCTGCTCGACGAGCCGCTCGGCGCGCTCGACCGCAAGCTGCGCGAAGAGATGCAGATCGAGCTGAAGCTGCTGCAGAGCCGTCTCGGCATCACGTTCATCTTCGTCACCCACGACCAGGAAGAGGCCATGAGCATGAGCGATCGAATCGCCATCATGCTCGAGGGCCATGTCGAGCAGCTCGCCGACCCCGAGACCGTGTACGAACGGCCGGCGTCGGCGTTCGTGGCGGGCTTCATCGGCCGCAACAACTTCTGGAAGGGCACCGCCACCGCTGGGGGTGTGAAGGCCGACGACGGCACCGACTTCGTCGTGTCGAAGCCCGAGGAGAAGGTGCCTGCCGGCCAGCCGGCGCTGGCTGCGGTGCGACCCGAGAGCGTCGTGCTGCACGCCGCCGACCCCGGCTCGTCGGCCAACACGGTGGCGGGCGAGATCGCCGGTGTGTCGCACTTCGGCGACACGCTGCAATACGTCGTGCGAACGCCCAGCCGCACCATTCTCGTGCTCACGCCGCGCGCCAACGCCGTGCGCCTGCACGCGGGCGACCCTGTGTGGGCCACCTGGAGTGCCGACGATGTGTACATGTTCTCGGCCGACCAGGCCGATCTCGTGCTCGAAGAGCCTGCTGCGGCAGGATCCTGAGCACTCAGTCCAGTACCCGTGAACCAACCAGTAGTGACCACTACCAGCAAGGGGGAGACCCGATGACCACTCCGAACGAACCGATGCGCATGCTCGCTCCGTCGAGCTTCCGCCAGGCGCTGTCGCGCCGGGCACTGTTCCAGATCGGTGGCGCCGCCGCCGGCTTGGCCATCATCTCGGCTGCCTGCGGCAGCGACGACAAGAGCGCCAGCACCACGGCCGCGGGCGGCACCGACACCACGGCTGCCGGTGGTGGTGGCGGTGGCGGCGACCTGCTCAGCCAGTACAGCAACGTCATCAACAAGTCGAGCGGCAACCTGGCGATGTTCACCTGGGGCGACTACAACGACCCCGATCTCATCGGTGCGCTGGCCGAGTCGACCCTGGGTGTCACCATGAAGGTCGACTACTACCCCAGCAACGAAGACCTCATCACCAAGCTCTCCAGTTCGGGCGGTGCCAGCGGGTTCGACATCGTCGTGCCCACCGGCCCGTACATCCCGCAGATGGTCGAGAAGGGCTTGTTGCAGAAGTTCAACAAGGACCTGCTGCCGAACATGGTGAACGTCGACCCCTTCTACATGGGCCGCGACTGGGACCCGGGCAACGACTACAGCGTGTGCAAGGACTGGGGCTCCACCGGCTGGTTGTACGACAAGACGAAGATCACCAAGCCCATCACCACCTGGCAGGAGTTCATGGACGCCTGCGCCGGCGAGGGCAGCGGACGCTGCTCGTGGCTCGACGCCGGCCCGAACGTGTGCGGCCCCTACTTCTGGGCCAACGGCATCAACTGGACCACCGAGAAGGCAGAAGATCTCGATGCCTGCGAGGAGTATCTCGTCGGCACCATCGCCCAGCACATCAAGGCGTTCGACAGCTACCCGTCGTCGGCGCTCGCCGAAGGCGCCTACGACTTGTCGATGGCGTGGAACGGTGATGCCCGCCAGGCCTACTTCCGCATCGCCGACGCCGGCGGCAACCCCGACAACTGGGTGTGGGGTCTGGGTGCACCCGCCACCGAGATCTGGATGGACAACTACTGCATCCCCGCGGGCGCGCCGAACGTCGAGGGCGCCCACGCCTGGATCAACTGGCTGCTCACGCCCGAGATCTCGATCAAGGACCTCAACTACCACGGCTACCACAGCGGCATGAAGCAGATCGACAAGCTCATCGCTGAGCTGCTGCCCGACCTGCTCAGGGCCGACATGATCTTCTTCACCGACGAGCAGGTGAAGACGATGCAGACCGGCGCGGTGAACTCGGCGCAGGACCGCCTGATCGAGATCTACGACAAGGTCAAGGCCAAGGCCGCCGGCTGAGCAATCCCACCGCCATGACCGCCGCAGCACAGGCACCGACCAAACGCGGGCGGCGCGGCCCCACGTGGGGCCGCGCCGTCCCCTCGTTCCTCTGGTACGCGACGTTCTTCGTCGCGCCCATCGCCGTCATCGTGGTGTACTCGTTCGGGGCCAAGGATTCGAGCAAGTTGGTGCCGGTCGACCTGTCGTCGCTGTCGTTCGACAACTACGGCAACGTGTTCTCCGAGACCTTCTTCAAGGTGTTCAGGGGCACCCTCGAGATCGCGGTCACGGCGACGGCACTGTGCCTGCTGATCGGTTTCCCGGTGTCGTACTTCCTGGCGTTCAAGGTGAGCGAGCGGTGGCGAGCGATCCTGCTGGGCCTCGTCATCGTGCCTAGCTTCGCCAGTTTCCTGATGCGAACCGTGGCGTGGCGGATTCCGTTGTCGGCCAATGGCGAGTTCTCGCGGTGGCTGCAGACCTGGCTCATCGACCAGCCACTCAACGTGCTCGGCACCCGTACGGCCGTGTTCCTGGCGATCGTCTACAACTACATCGGCTTCATGGTGTTGCCGATGTTCGTCGCGCTCGACCGCATCGAGCCGTCATTGCGGGAAGCGTCGAAAGATCTCGGCGCTACCCGGTGGTCCACGTTCGCGTCGGTCACCGTGCCGCTGGCCGGCCCCGGCGTGGTGGCCGGTGTCCTGCTCACCTTCATCCCGATGTGCGGCGACTACATCACCGCCACTGTGCTCGGTGGGGCCGACGGCTTCATGGTCGGCTCGCTCATCGACAGTCAGTTCCGTGGTTCGCAGAACTGGCCCCAGGGCTCGGCGATGGCCGTGCTGATGATCGGCATGGTGTTGCTGTCGCTCGTGGTGTTCGCGGCCATCATCTGGTTGCTCCGCAAGGCGCTGGTGTTGGCTCGCCCGTTGGTCGATTCGTGGCGACAGAACCGGGCCGAGGCGCTCGCCGCTCACCGCGAGCACCGCGCACAGAGTGAGCCTGTCCAGCCGAAGGTGCGCAAGCGCGACGGCGTGCACTGGATACTCGCCGTCTGGACCGCCCTCGTGCTGATCTTCCTGTTCGTGCCGATCCTGCTCATGATCCGGCACTCGTTCAACAACGCCCCCTCGTTCCCGGTGTGGAGCGGCAGTTACAGCACGGTCTGGTACGGCGGCGAACCCGGTCGCACCCAGTCGGGCCAGCCGATGACAGGCCTGTTCGAGTTCGGCGAGATCGGCCCGATGCTGCTGTGGTTCGCCGGCATCATCGCCATCGGCGTGCTCCTGCCCCGCGTGGTGGCTGCCGTCCGTGGCCGACGCAGCCCAGCGCTCTCGCGTTGGTCGTTCCCCGTCGCCTTCGTGGTCGCCGTCGTCGTGAACGGTCTGACCACCGACTGGTATCGGTCGATCTTCATGAACGCCGGCGTCGGCGACAGCATCCGGGGTTCCTTCATCGCTGCCTTCGGCGCCACCGTGGTGGCGGTGACGCTCGGTGGTCTCTGCGGTGTCGCCCTGGCCCGCCACCCGGGCACCTGGAGCAAGGTGATGATGGGGCTGCTGTTCCTCATCCTCGTCACCCCCGAGATCATGGACGCCATCGCGCTCGCAGGCTGGTTCAAGCGGATCGGTGGCCCGTTCGAGACCGACTTCCTCGGTTTCGTGCCGTTCGAGATGCTTCGCCTCTGGGTGGGCCAGTCGCTGTATGCGAGCGCGGTCGTGACGCTCATCGTGCGGGCCCGGCTGGCCGGCATCGACGAGTCGCTCGAGGAGGCCGCGGGCGACCTCGGCGCTCCACCGAGGCGAGCGTTCCGTCAGATCACGCTGCCGCTCATCTCGTCGGCGCTCATCGCCGGCGGCCTGTTGTCGTTCACACTGTGTCTCGACAACACCATCATCTCCACCCAGATCAGCGGTGCATCGTCCACGTTCCCGGTGGCCCTGGTCAGTGCCACCAAGAGCGAGATCAAACCGTTCTGGGCGGTCGGCGCCTTGCTGTTGTTCGCTGTCACGCTGGCGATGCTGGCCTTCCTGGCCAACGTGTTGCGCAAGTCGGGCGATTCGTCGTCGCAGATCGCAGCCACCCTCACGGGTAGCTGAGCAGACCAGTTCGATCATGCGGGTACTGGTCGTCGGCGCGGGCATGGCCGGGCTCACGGTCGCGGAGCAACTGCTCGGTGCCGGTGTGCACGTGGAGTTGGTCGAGGGCGGTCCGCGTGCGGGCGGACGGGCGCGCACGGTGCACGACCGGTTCGTGGGCGGCCAGTACGCCGAGAGCGGTGCCGAATGGATCGACACCGACCATCACCGGATGCTCGCCCTGATGCAACGCTTCGGCGTGGAGACCCTGGGTGAGGGCCAGGAGTGGACGCACATCCGCCGGATGCTGTTCCACGACGGCCGCCTGCTCGACGCCGAGACGGCCATGGCGATGCAGCCCACGCTGCAGGACGAGCTCGACGCGTACGACGAGGCGTTCGAGCGGATCGGTGCGGGCATCGCCGATCCGGCGCGACCGGACCTGCATCCCGAGGCGGTGTTCCACGACAGTCGTTCGATGCAGACCGTGGCAGACGAGCTGGGCCTGTCCGGGCTGTCGGCGCTGCTGGCGCTGCGCAATGCGCAGGGCGAGTTCGCGGAGGAGCCGGGCGGGGTGTCGTCGTTGTTCGTCGGCCAGCAGCGCGCACAGATGCGCGAGTGCGATGTGCAGGGCGTGTCGAAGGCACATCGAGTGCGCGGCGGCATGGCGGCCATCGTCGGTCCGTTGGCTGCGGCCGTCGATGCGGCACTGCCGGGAACGATCGCCTACGACGAACTGCTCACCGCGGTGTCGTGGGGTGCCGGTGGTGTCGAGGCCCGCACCACGCGCCGGGTCATCGCGGCCGACCACATCGTGCTGGCCTGCTCGCTGGTGCCGCTGCGGGCCGTGGCGTTCGATCCGCCGCTGCCGTCGACACTGGCCCGGGCCATTGCGGAACTGGGCTACGGCACGGTCACCAAGACCGCGCTGCAGTATCCGGCTCGCACGTGGCCGAAGGGCTACGCCAGCTCCACACTCGCCTCGCAGCGGGTGTACGAGCCGGCGATCGACCAGCCCGGCGACGAGGGCATCTTGATGGCGTACACCGGTGGCGATGGCGGCCGCCGGCTGGCCGAGCACGACGAAGCCGAGCGGATGCGCATCGTCGCCGCCGACATCGACACGATGTACCAGCCGCCCACCGCGCCGCTGGGGGGTTTCTCGCGGGCCTGGAGCAACGAGGCCCGCTTCGGCGGCGCCTACGCGGCCTATCGCCCCGGCCAGGTGACGGCCTTCTGGCAGGCGCTGCGCGAACCCTGCGGCCCGGTGCACCTGGCGGGCGAGCACGTCGCCACCTGGACCGGTTACCTCGAGGGCGCCGTCGAGAGCGGCGAACGCGTCGCCACCCGCCTCCTCACCGCCCCCTGACCCTCCGCCCCCTGACCCTCCGCCCCGGACCCTCCGCCCCTGACCCTCCGCCCCCTGACCCTCCGCCCCCGGACGAGCGATTGTGAGCGCACCCGTGTTCCACGGGGAGCGGCTCACAATCGCTCTGGCGCGGCTCACCAGCGCGGCGTTCCGGTGAGAGT
>JBEIIG010000069.1:0-19259 GCA_040380855.1 Acidimicrobiaceae bacterium
ACGATCAGTTGGCTCGACGAACTGCCCAAGACGGGCAGCGGCAAGATCCTCAAGCGTGAACTGCGCGCCCCGTTCTGGGCCGGTCGCGACAGCAAGGTGTGAGTTCTCCGAACGGTCGGGTTGGTACCATCCGGCCCATGGTGGGCGACGGTCGCGACAGGGCTGCGACGCGTGTCGACCGGTTCGCTGCTGTCGCCGCAGGAGCGATCACGATGCTGCTCGGCGCGGTGCGGGTCGGTGATCAAGGCTTCTGGTACGACGAGGTGTTCACGGCGATCGCCGTCGATCAGCCGCTCGGCGGTCTGCTCCGGCAACCGCGCACCGAGGCGGGCATGTTCGGCTACTACCTCGGCCTGTGGGTGTGGGGGCAACTCGGTGATGCCGAGTGGTGGCTGCGGATGTTCTCGGTCACCGGAGCAGCGGTCGGTGTGGCCGCGGTGTTGTTCCTCGCCGTGCGCATCGCCAACCGCTCGGTTGCGGCGCTGGCGGTGATCGCGCTGTGGTGCAACCCGTTCTTCCTGCGCAACCTCACCGAACTCAGGGCCTATTCGTGGACGATGTGCCTGGCGGTGCTGGCAACGCTCGCCGTCCTCAGGTTCCGCGACCGGCCGTCGTACCGCAGCGCAGCGCTCTGGGGTGCGTCGGTCGGGGTGATGCTGGGCCTGCTCGTGTTCACCGTGAGCGTCGTGCTGGCGCAGGTGGCCGTGTCGTGGCGCTGGATGCTGGCGCGTGTGAACCGGCAGCGGGTGGTCCTCGCTGCCGCCGTCGGTGCGGTGTGCTTCGTCCCTGCGTTGCCGGCTCTGTTGGCGAGCAATCAACTCGATTGGATCACGCCTGCCACCGTCGGGTTGGTGGTGCGCCGCACGATGGATGCGCTCGGTGGTGGCTGGTGGGCGGTGGGTGTCGTCGTCGGGATGGCGATGCTGTTCGTGCCCCGTGTGCGGCGCGGGAGTTCGGTCCGCGACGGCGGCGGCCTCGCGCTGTGCTGCGCGCAGGCTGCCGCCGTGCCGGTGGTGTTGCTTGCGCTGTGTGCGCTCCAACCACTGTTCCTCACCCGCTATCTCACCCCGATGTTGCCGTTCGCGCTCGTCGCTGCGATGACGGGCTACGTCGGGGTCGTCCGGGCCGTCAGGCCTCGCCTGGCCCCGATGGCGTCTGCCGCGCTGGTGGTGTTGTGCCTGGTGGGCTTCCCGGGTTCGGTGATGCGCGACGAGCGGCGCATCGAAGACATGCGCAGTGTGGCCGAGCACGTACGCGAGCGCGTGCGGGACGGCGATGTCGTGGTGTTCGACCCGCAGTGGGTGTCGTACTCGTTCGAGTACTACTGGCGGAAGGTCGGCGGGCCGCCGGTGGCGATCGGGCTGCCGTCGCTCGACGGCCGGTGTCGGGTTTGGCTGGTCGGCAACACGCGTGGCGACGGCGACACCTGGGCTCGCGACCAGCCGATCTTCGCCAGCACCCCGGTGGAGACGAACCAGTACCTCGGCTACGCCCTCACGCTGTACGACACCTGCTGAGCCGGCCAGCGGCGTCAGTAGCCGAGGCGCTCGACGCGGTCGGGCCGTCGCTGCCAGTCCTTGTCGACCTTCACGAACAACTCGATGAAGGCACCCTCGGGCATCTGGGCCCGCACGCGCTTGCCCACCTCTTTCAGCACAGCGCCGCCCTTGCCGATGACCATGCCCTTCTGGCTCTCGCGTTCGACGATGATCTCGCACCGCACCCGCGGCCACTCCCACTCGGTCACCCGGGTGGCGATGCTGTAGGGCAGTTCGTCGCGGGTGACGGCCAGCAGCTGCTCGCGCACGAGTTCGGCCACCCATTCCTCGTCGGGAAGGTCGCGCACGGTGTCGTCGGGGAAGTAGAGCGGCCCCTCGGGCAGGCGGGCGACGAGGTACTCGATCAGCGGGCCGAGGCCCTGACCAGTGCGTGCCGACACCGGGAAGTAGGCCTCGGCATCGAGCGCGCTCACCTTGGCGAGCTGTTCGACGACCTGCTTGTTGCTCATGGCGTCGACCTTGTTCACCAGCACGACGGCCTTGGTGACATCGAACCGCTCGGCCACCCACTGGTCGCCCTTGCCGAACCCCTGCGTGCCGTCGATCACCAGGCACACCACGTCGACGTCGGCCATGCTGTCGAGCGCCGTGGCGTTCACCCGTTCGCCGAGTGCGGTGACCGGTTTGTGCAGCCCCGGTGTGTCGACGAACACGAGTTGGGCGTCGGGGCGGGTGAGGATGCCGCGTACTCGGGTGCGTGTGGTCTGCGGTTTGTCGCTGACGATGCTCACCTTCTGGCCGCACACGGCGTTCAGCAACGTGGACTTGCCGACGTTGGGTCGGCCGACGAGGGTGACGAATCCGCTGCGCACGATGCAGCGAGGCTACCCCCCGGTCGTCTCGCTCGCTTCGGTACCGCTCGGTGGGGTGCTCGTCGAGGTGGTGGCGGCCGTCGGGGCGCTCGACAACAGCACCACGTAGTCGTCGCGCGATACCGACTCGCCCTGTTCGGTGAGGCTGGCGTCGCCGCGGAAGACGCGCATCGGTTGTCCGTCGAGGGTGAACACCACCGGGCCGACGCCCGGCCGATCGGTGAGCGTGAGCACGATCTGGCCGAAGACCAGCCGCTGATCGCTCGGTTCGAGCGAATCGAAGATGCCCGAGGGCAGGTCGACCGTGGCGATACCGGCGCTGCTCGACACGAAGATGTCGGCGCCATTGGGAAGCGTCGTGCGCAGCCCGGTGCCGAGGCCACCTGCCGGTGGTCCTTCGAGCAGTGCGGCCATCACCTGCGCGAGGGCCGGTTCGGCGGGCAGCGGTGTGGCGATGCTGGTGAGTTGGCGGCCGGTGATGAAGTACAGCTGCACCAATTCGGTGGCGATGGTCGAGGTGGTGGCGAGGGCCGTCGTCGTCGTGGCGTCGATGGTGGTGGTGGGAGCCAGCGTGGTGGTGGGCACCGTGGTCTGGGCGAGGCCGAAACGATCATCGCCTGCGCCGATGGGCTCGAAGCGGTCGTCGGCGGGCAGCCCGCACGCGCCGAGCACGGCGAGTGCGGTGAGGCCGGAGGCGAGCAGGAGTCGGTGACGCATCACACGGCCTCGTCGAAGGTTGCGACGAAGCGGGCGCCGCCGCCCGGACGATCTTCCACCCACGCCTCACCGCCGTGGGCCTGCGAGTGCTCGGCCACCAGGGCCAGGCCCAAGCCGGTGCCGATCTTGTGGCGGGCGGCGCTGCCACGGGCGAAGCGCTCGAAGATCCGCGACCGCTCGCCCCGGGCGACACCGGGCCCTGCATCATCGACCGCGAGTGCCAGTGCTCGTGCGCCCGAGCGGGAGAGCGCGATGCGGATCGGCCCGCCGCCGTGCTGGTTGGCGTTGTCGAGCAGGTTGGCCAGCACCCGCTCGAAGCGGAGCTTGTCGAGTTGGGCCACCGACGGCAGATCGGGGGCCACGTCGATCGGCACTCCGGCGAAGCCGTAGCGCTGCGCGATCCGGCCGACGAGGTCGGCGATGTGCACCGATTCCCGGTGCAGCTCGGTCGAGCCGGCGTCGATGCGCGACAGCTCGAGCAGGTCGATCACCATCTGGTCGAACCGGCGTACCTGGGTGACCACCACGTCGAGCGCCTGCTGGGTTCGTTCGGGCAGGTCGGCGCGTCGGGCATCGAGCACCTCGACCGCCGCCGACAGCGCGGTGATGGGGGTACGCAACTCGTGGCTCACGTCGGACGCGAAGCGAGCTTCACGTTCGATACGGGTCTGCACGGCGTCGGCCATGTCGTTGAACGAGGTGGCGAGCCGGGCGAGGTCGGGGTCGGTCTCGGGCGGCATGCGGGTGTCGAGGCCACCGGCGGCGATGTCTTCCGCGGCCTTGGCCACACGGCTGAGCGGCTGCAGCAAGCGCCGGTTGGTCCACCAGCCCACACTCGCCGCCAGCAGTGCAGTGACTGCTGCACCGATACCGAGGGCGGTGGCGATCGACTGCACGCTGCGTTCGGTGGCCTCGAGCGGGAAGGCCTCGAAGTAGGTGCCGTCGAACTCGGCGATACGGATGCCGACGCCCAGGTAGGGGTCGCTGCTCACGTCGAAGCGCTGGTAGCCGTTGATACCCCGGTCGACGTTGGCCACGAGGGCTGCCGGCAGCACCTCCTCCTGGAACCGGATGTTCGAGTAGTAGGGCTGGTCGGGTGGCAGCAGCAAGATGGCGAACCCCGACCCCTCGGTACGCAACTGCAGCAACAGTTCGCGCACGTTGCCGGTGGGGGCGCGCAGTTCGTCGCGCACCGCCTTCGCGTTGTTGTACGCCTGGCTCTGTGCGGTCGACACACGTTGGTCGAGCAGGTAGTTGCGGGCCACGGCGTAGGTGACCACCGCAAGGCCCAGGCTGGCGGCGAGCGCGGTGAGCGTGAAGAACAGCGTCACCCTGGCGCGCATGCGCAGCGCGCGACGGGGTCGGTTCTCGGCACCTGCCATGGTCCTAGTGTTGCCGACCGACGGGTGTGCCGTGGAGGCGCGGCCGGCATGACTCAGAGCCGGTGGGCGCATGAAAGCCTCCTGGGTGTTCGCACCGGGCCCAGTGGGGGCGCTCCGGCGGTACGGCGGACCCGACCGCTCGGTTCCGCTGCCGGTGAGGTACCAGGGGGAGGTTGGTACCCCACCGAAGCAGCGTGAACGGTCGTTATCCTGTCAGCGGTCTGTGACAGCACGACGCGCTCCGTGTGCGTTTTCTGTAACAGTTTCAACACTGCTCGTTCGCCAGGAGTCATGTGACCTCGCTGCTGTTCGTCGAAGATGACGACTCGATCCGCCTCGCGCTGCGCCTGGCGCTCGAGGACGAGGGCTACGACGTGCGTGAGGCGAGCGACGGCCGCAGCGGGCTCGAGGCGTTCCAGCGGGCCGAACCCGATCTGGTGCTGCTCGACCTGCGCCTGCCCGATATGAGCGGTTTCGACGTGTGCCGGGCGATGCGGTCCAGCAGCATCGTGCCCATCATCATCGTCACGGCCCAGGCCGACACCTACGACCTGGTGGCCGGGCTCGAAGCGGGTGCCGACGACTACGTCACCAAGCCCGTCGTGCCGAAGGAGTTGGCGGCGCGTATCCGTGCTGCGCTTCGTCGGGTGCAGTTGCACGAGACGGCGACAACTCCTCCGCAGAGCCGGTTCGGTGATGTGGAGCTCCGACGCGAGCAGGGTGTGGCGCTGAAAGGTGGCGTCGAGTTGAGCCTCACCAAGACCGAGTTCCGACTGTTGTGCGAGTTCGCCGACCATGTGGGCGTGGTGCTGTCGCGCGACCAGTTGCTCGAGCGGGTGTGGGGCTACGAGTACCTGGGCGACTCGCGACTCGTCGATGCACATGTGCGACGCCTGCGGGTGAAGATCGAAGATCATCCCGACGATCCGAAGCTGATCGTCACCGCTCGCGGTGTGGGGTATCGCCTGCTGGCCTGAGCCCGGGTGACGGCTGTGCAGCCGTCACCCACCGGCTGCCGGAACGGGGTTGGTGTTCACGGCCGTCAGGTCGCCGGTGAGGTAGGTGGTGGGGTTCGAGGACCACGTGTAGTCGGGTTCGGATTCGGTGTAGCCACTCGCCCAGAACGTGATCGAGTACGTGATACGAGCGGTGATGGTGACAGTGCCCGGTCCGGGAGGTGTCCACTGGCAGGGTCCGTTGGGCCCTGGTTCGGTCTGGTCGGCGAGCACCGGGAACGCCGGCAGCGATTGGTTGACCGTCGCTGCCACGGCCGGTACGCAACTGATGATGCCGCGGTACGGAGGTGACGGCTTGTTCGGATTGGGAGTGAAGGTGACCTCGAAGTCGAGTCGCCGCGGCTGGGCGATGAGCAGCAACGTGAGGCCCCGATACCCGATCGGTGCCGACTGCTGGGTGCGCCAGGCGTCGGGCCCGATGGCGAGCCACGCCGGGTAGCGGGTGACGAGGCCGCCGTAGGTGTCGACCACCGGATTGGTGAACACCGTGGGGCGTTGGAGCTGGAGGTGCTGGTAGAGCCGGTCGACCTGCGAGCGCGGATCGAACAGCGTGTCGGTGAACGGCACCGAGATGATGGTGATGAAGTTGACGTCGTAGTAGGTGCGGTCGCAGAACACGCTGAAGGTGCGCGTGCCGGCGCTGATGGGGCCGTTCGAGGGCACGCCGAGCACATCGGTGGGCAGTACGGCGGGCGGCAGGTCGAACGGAACGGCGATGGTCTCGACGAACAGGTAGGTGCTGGTGACCACGGTGCCCTTCGGCACGCGCTCGCCGTTGGAGAGCAGGAAGTCGTCGCGCGAGGCGGTGAAGCTGCAGGTGTCGGCGGGCCCACTGCGATAGCTGACGAACACCGAGTTGCTGGGGATCGACGTGTAGCGCTGCAATCCCCCGTCGGTGTCGCGGATCAACACCGACCTCGCCCCCCGCAACTCCACCGGCGGCGGCGGCGCATCGTCATCGCCTGTAACGACCGTGGGCAATAAGAGCAGTGCGAAGCCAAGCGGTGTCCAAAGCCGGGTCTTCATAGGCACACACCTGCCTGCTCATCCGTGCCTTCGACCTTCCAATTACCCTCCACGAGTCGCATCGTGACGAGCAAGTTGAACGGCTTCTGAGTCCCTGGATTGCTGGTGCCACCGATCGGAATCTCCTGCTCGTCCTCAAGGAGGCAGTCCAGGACGATTGCGCTAGCAGATGTGCGCCGATCGGCGATCACGTAAGGCCTGAGCGTGACACCTGACCCAGGAGAGAGAACGACTCCATCCGCTGAACGGCGGCTCATCGCCCGAGCGAATCGCTTTCCGCCGCCGATGTAGTACCGGTCGAAGTCGGGGTGGTCGGTGGTGATCTGGCCCATGGCGGCGCGGTAGTAGGTGGCCTGGGCCATGGCGTAGGCCTCGAGGATGGCGATGTCGTCGGGTTGCACGGTGAACACCGAGGCGTCGTTCGGGTCGGGTTCCCAAGCGATGTGCACGAAGACGCCCTCGTCGAGCAGGCGGCGGGTGTCGCCGCGAGTGCGGACGCCCGGCGCCGAATCGACCTTCACGCCGAGGGCATCGCTGAACATCGGCCCCGTCAGACCATCCGTCGTGCTGGGCGGTGGGGGTGTCGTCGAGGTGGCGGGCAAGGTGGTGGTGGTCGCAGCCGAACTCGGAGGCGGCTGCGTGGTCGACGCTGCGTCGGCGACGGTGACGCTCGGTGGTGGTGGCGACGAGTCGAAACTCACCGGTGCCACCTGGTTCGACTCGCCGCTGCAGGCTGCCACTCCGGCAGCGAGCGCGACACACCACCCCAGGTAGACGGCACTGCCCGACCTGCTCGTCCGTCTCATCGCAGCCCCCTGTTGCGACTCGTCGATCTGGTTGTCCCTGGCGCACAGTACCGCTCGCATCACCAGGAAATGAAGGGCCGCCAGAACGTCTTGACGGAAACTGAACTATGAACCCTGCGCCTGCCAGATGCGGGCGCGGAGGTACTCGCCGAGGCCTTTCGCCTGCGGGTCGAAGGCCGTGCTCGACGCCACGCCCTCGCCCAGGTAGCCGACGATCACGAAGTTCAGCGCATGCAGGTTGGGTAGTTCGTAGCGGCGCACTTCCAGACCCGCTGCTTCGGGGATGAGCCGGGCGATCGCTTCAGCCGTGAGGTGCTCGTGCAACCAGCGGTAGCCGGCTGCATCGCGGGCGTAGATGCCCACGTTCGCGTTCCCGCCCTTGTCGCCCGAGCGGGCGGCGAAGCAGGCGCCGAGTGGCTCGCCCGGCCGCGGACCGACGGGCACCACCTCGGGCACCTGCACCGGGCCCAGGGGTTCGAGGCCGCCGGTGGTGGCAGCAGCGGGCAGGTTCTCGCGTGAGCCGTCGTGGTGCACCACCACCTGGGCCACCTCGTCGTTGCTCACGAGCGCGGGCCAGTACACGCCGAACGGCTGTGCCTCGGTGGGTGGCGACGACACGAAGAACCCGGGGTAGTTGGCCAGCGCCAACTCCACGGCGGCCGACGAGAAGGCGCGCCCCACGAGACGTTCGTCGGTGCTCTTCACGTGCACGTGCAGTCGACCCGAGCTGGCCTCCTGGCCCGGTGCGAACGGGTCGGCCGCGACGAAGCGCTCCTCGACCGAGTCGAACCGGTCGCGCCCGCCGAGCCGGGTGAACAGTGCATCGGCGGCCCAGGTGGCCTTGGCCTGCTGATCGAGGCCGGTGAGCACGAACGTGACCCGGTTGCGGTAGCCGCCCTCGAGGTTGATGCACACCTTGGTGGTAGCGGGCCCGGGGGTGCCGCGGGTACCGCTGATGCGCACCCTGTCGGGGCCCTGCTGCTCGAGCCGGATCGTGTCGAAATGGCTCACCACATCGGGGTTGGCGTACTGCGGCGCACCGATCTCGTACAGCAGTTGTGCGGTGACGGTTCCCACATCCACCAGGCCACCGGTGCCCGCATGCTTGGTGATGACGCAACTGCCGTCGGCGTCGACCTCGGCGATGGGGAACCCGGGCGGCGTCGATCGGTCGGGGATGTCGGCGAACCAGCTGTAGTTGCCACCAGTGGCCTGGGCGCCGCATTCGATGACGTGCCCGGCCACCACCGCGCCGGCGAGCCGGTCGCAGTCGTCGACCGACCACGCCCACCACCACGCGGCCGGGCCCACCACCAGAGCGGCATCGGTGATGCGCGGGCACACCACCACGTCGGCGCCGGCGTGCAGCGCGCGGGCCACGCCCCAGCCGCCGAGGTAGGCGTTGGCGCTGACGGGCTGGCCGGTGAGCGGCGCGCCGGTGTCGAGGTGGTTCAGTTGCGGCCGCAGCCCGTCGATGCGGGGCAGCAGGTCGTCGCCCTCCACATGCGCGACACGCACGCTGAGGCCGAGTCGCTCGCCGATCTGGCGTACCCGTTCGGCACAGCCTGCCGGGTTCAGGCCGCCGGCGTTGGTGACCACCTTGATGCCGCGCTCGATGCAGGTGCCGAGCACCTGTTCCATCTGCGTGAGGAACGTGCCCGCGTAGCCGAGCTCGGCGTTGCGGGCCCGCTGCTTGTGCAGGATGAGCATCGTCAACTCCGCCAGCCAGTCGCCGGTGAGCACGTCGATGGGGCCGCCCTCCACCATCTCCCTGGCGGCCGAGATGCGGTCGCCGAAGAAGCCCGAGCAGTTGGCGATGCGCACCGGGCGGGTGCCGCGATCCGTCACGCGTCGCCTGCCGCGGTGTCGAGCTGCACGAGCCGTTGGCCGTGCGCCAACTGCTGGCCAACCTGCACGAAGATCTCGGCGACGGTACCCGCGGCCGGTGCCACCACCTGGTGCTCCATCTTCATCGCCTCCATCGCCAGCAGCGGTTGACCGGCTGCGACGCTGTCGCCGACGGCGACCAGCAGGCGCAGCACCGAACCGGGCATCGGCGCCACCAGCGAGCCTGCCCGGCCGGCTTCGTCGGGCAGTGGGAAACGCGGCGGGATGGCGAAGCGGTACAGACCACGGCTGACGAACACGGTGTCGTCGACGATCTCGGTCTCGATGAAGTCGATGGCAGGCAGCCACTGCTCGGCCACGGGTTCGCCGTCGACGGTGAGATGGCTGACGGTGCCGGTGCGGTCGAAGCGGTAGTGCACCGTGTGGTCGCCCACCTGCACCGACTGCGCATCGCTCGGATTGCTGCGCCAGCCGATGGGCACGTGCGGCAGCACCCGGCGCGCCGCTGCATCGGCACGCACCACAGCCAGGCCGGCCGCGGCCACGAAGGCGGGTTCGACCGGGGGCGCCTCGAGCGCGCCCTGGGCGTCGAGCCAGCCGGTGTGCAGTTGCTGCCAGTCGCTGTCGACACGGGGCAGCAGGTCGAGCAGTTGGGTGTGGTTGGTGACCGGACCGATGAAATGCGCCGTGCCGAGCGCCCGCTGCAGTTTCTGGATGGCGCCGGCCCGGGTGGGGGCGTGGGCGATCACCTTGGCGATCATCGAGTCGTAGTAGGGGCTGATGGTCGAGCCGGTCTCGACACCCGTGTCGATGCGCACCCCGTCGATGGCGGGGAACTCGATGCGGGTGAACGTGCCCGAGCTGGAGCGGTAGCCGTGGTACGGGTCTTCGGCGCACAGGCGCACCTCGACGGCGTGGCCGGTGATGGTGGGCGCGAGCGCGGCGGGCGGCAGTGGCTCGCCACCGGCCACCGCGAGCTGCAGCTCGACCAGGTCGAGGCCGGTGATCATCTCGGTGACCGGATGCTCCACCTGGAGGCGGGTGTTCATCTCGAGGAAGAAGAAGCCGCCGTCGCGGTCGAGCAGGAACTCCACCGTGCCGGCACCCACATAGCCCACCGCCTCGGCGGCAGCGACGGCAGCGGCACTCATCCGCTCGCGCAGCTGCGGGCCGACGGCGGGCGACGGGGCCTCTTCGACGATCTTCTGGTGGCGGCGCTGCACCGTGCAGTCGCGTTCGAACAGCGCGACGGTGTTGCCGTGGTGGTCGGCGAACACCTGGATCTCGACGTGGCGACCGCCCTCCACGTAGCGTTCGACGAACACCGTGCCGTCGCCGAACGCCGAGGCCGCTTCGCGCTGCGCTGCGGCGATGGCGTCGTCGAGTTCGTCGGCGGTGCGCACCAGGCGCATGCCTCGCCCGCCGCCACCGGCCGATGCCTTCACCAGGGCGGGCAGGCCGATCTCGGCAAGCGACTCGACGGTGTTGTCGGGCAGCACGGGGACGCCGGCGGTGCGCATCATCTGCTTGGCGCCGATCTTCGAGCCCATCGCCTCGATGGCATCGGCGGGTGGGCCGACGAACACCAGGCCCGCCTCGTGCACGGTGCGGGCGAACGCGGCGTTCTCGCTGAGGAAGCCGTAGCCGGGGTGCACGGCCGTGCAGCCGGTGGCCAGTGCAGCCTGCACCAGCAGGTCGGCGCGCAGGTAGGTCTCGGCTGCCGTGTTGCCGGGCAGCGGCGTCGCGAGGTCGGCCTCGCGGACGTAGGGCGCGTGGCGGTCGGCGTGCGAGTACACCGCCACGGTGCTGATGCCGAGGCGACGACAGGTGCGGATGACGCGTCGGGCGATCTCGCCGCGGTTGGCGACGAGCAGGCGGGTGACGGGTCGGATGGTGGGGGAGAGCGGTGCAGTAGTCATCGTCATCACATCCGGAACACGCCGTAGCCGCGGGTGCCCTGCACCGGTTGGTTGTCGATCACCGACAGGCACATGCCCAGCACCGTGCGGGTGTCGCGCGGGTCGATGATGCCGTCGTCGTACACCTTGCCGGTCATGAACAGCGCCAACGACTCGCGCTCGATCTGTTCCTCGACCTGGCGGCGCATCGCCTCGTCGGCCTCGTCGTCGAACGGACGGCCCATCGACGCGACCGATTGGCGGGCGACGATGCTCATCACCCCGGCCAACTGCTGAGGCCCCATCACCGCGGTCTTCGCGTTGGGCCAGGCGAACAGCATGCGGGGCCCGAACGCCCGGCCACACATGCCGTAGTTGCCCGCCCCGTAACTGGCCGCCATGTGGATGGTGAGGTGGGGCACCTTGCTGTTGGTGACGGCGTTGATCATCTTCGCCCCGTCTTTGATGATTCCACCCTGCTCGAACTCCTTGCCCACCATGTAGCCGGTGGTGTTCTGCAGGAACACGAGGGGTGTGTCGACCTGGTTGGCGAGTTGGATGAACTGTGCCGCCTTCTCGGCCTCCTCGCTGAACAGCACCCCGCGGTGGTTGGCCAGGATGCCCACCGGGTAGCCGTGGATCTCGGCGAAACCGGTGACGAGTGACGGGCCGTACAACGGTTTGAACTCGTCGAAGTCGCTGTCGTCGACCACTCGGGCGATCACGTCGCGCGGGTCGAACGGCACCTTCGGATCGGCTGAGGCGATGCCGAGCAGCTCGTCGGGGTCGTACTTCGGTGGCCGTCCGGCGCCCCGCGGGCCGGGGCCGCGCTTGCGCTGGTTCAGTCGGCGCACCACCTGGCGGCCGAGGCGGATGCCGTCGAGTTCGTCGACGGCGAAGTAGTCGGCCAGACCGCTCACCCGGGCGTGCATCTCGGCGCCGCCCAGGCTCTCGTCGTCGCTCTCTTCCCCGGTGGCCATCTTCACCAACGGTGGCCCGCCGAGGAACACCTTCGAGCGTTCCTTGATCATCACGATGTAGTCGCTCATGCCGGGCACGTACGCACCGCCGGCAGTGGAGTTGCCGAACACCACGGCCACGGTGGGAATGCCCATCGCCGACATCTCGGTGATGTCGTGGAAGCTCTGCCCGCCGGGGATGAAGATCTCGCTCTGGGTCGGCAGGTCGGCGCCACCCGACTCGACCAGGTTGATCATCGGCAGCCGGTTCTCGCGGGCGATCTGCATGGCGCGCAGGTTCTTGCGCATGCCGAACGGGTTGGTGGCGCCGCCGCGCATCGTCGGGTCGTTGGCGATGACGAGGCACTCGGTGCCCTCCACCACGCCGATTCCGCACACGATGCCCGCACCCACCGGGAACGAGCTGCCCCATGCGGCCAGCGGCGAGAGTTCGAGGAACGGGCTGCCGTGGTCGAGGAGGGCCTCGATGCGTTCGCGGGCGAGCATCTTGCCGCGCTTGCGATGGCGTTCGACATAGGCCGGGCCGCCGCCTGCGTTGGCCTTGGCGAGTTCGCCGTCGTGCAGCGCCAGTTGGGCGAGCATGGCCTCGCGGTTCACCCGGTAGGCATCGGCAGCCGTGTTCAGCGTGTTCGCGAGGACCGGCATGTCATGCTCCTTGTGCCCAGTTCGGTGCCCGGCGTTCGGCGAACGCCCGCATTCCTTCGGCGGCCTCGGGGCCGGTGAAGAGCGCCTCGCTCAGCGCCTGCATCTCGGCCCACGAGTGGTGCGCACGCAGCAGCCGCTTCGTCGCGGCGACGGCCCCGGGCGCCCCTGCCAGAACCCCTGTCACCAGCGCCGATACCGCCGCTGGCACCTCGTCGGCCACATGGGTGACGAGGCCCATCTCGAGCGCTGCGGCGGCGCCGAACGTTTCTCCGGTGAGAAACGGCGCGGCCAGTTTCGTCCACGGCACGCGGGCGAGGATCGGCACGCTGATGATCGCCGGGGCGACGCCGATGCGCACCTCGGTGAAGGCGAAGGTGACATCGGACTGCACCACCACCAGATCGCACGACGCCATCAGGCCGATGCCGCCGGCGCGCACCGGCCCCTGCACTGCGGCGATGGTGGGCTGCGTGGCCTCGCTGAGGCGCTGCATCGCGCGCACCATCGGGGTCGAGTCGGTGGGGCCTTCGCTGCGCTGCTTCAGGTCGGCGCCGGCGCAGAACACCGGCGGGGTATGGGCGAGCACGATCGCGCGCACATCGGGTTGCTCGGCCCGATCGAGTGCGGTGTGCAGGTCGGTCAGCAACTCGCGCGACAACGCATTGCGGTTCGACGGCGAGTCGAGCGTGATGGTGGCCACGCCACCGACCACCTCGCAACGCACCGTCTCGTCGACCGGCGGATCCCCCATGGGGCCGACTGTAACGGACACCCGGCCACCACCCCAGAGCCAGATGGCCCGTGGAGCGGTCGTGCCCACGTCGGTAGCCATGAGGGGGCAGCTTCTGCAAACCAGGGATGCTGCAGGAGGACGACGTGGTCGATACACAGCAAGCCGATCCCCCCACCCGACATCTCGAGCTCGATGCGCAGTCGAAACTCGTCGCGGTCTTCGACGCCCTGATCGATCCGGTGGTCATCCTCTCTGCAGTTCGCGACAAGAGCGGCACCATCGTCGACTTCCGCTGTATCGATGCCAACCCGGCGGCGTGCACCGACACCCACCTGCCGTACGAGACCCTGGTCGGCGAGACGCTGCTCGACCTCTTCCCCGGCCATGCAGCCACCGGTCTGCTCGACAGGTACATCGCGGTCGTCGAGACCGGCGAGCCGCTGGTGCTCGACGACTATCCGTATCTCAGCGAGTTCCGGGGCGAGGAGCGGCTCTACGACATCCGCGCAGTGCGTATCGACGACAGCCTGGTGTACACCTGGCGCGACGTGACCGAGCGGCTCGAGCGCGATCGGGCACGGGCGACAGTGCTGTCGGTCGAGGCACTCGCCGACGAACGCGACCGGGTGGCGCGCGATCTGCACGACGGGGCCATTCAGGAGGTGTACGGCACGGCCATGTCGCTGAACGTGATCGCAGCCGACTCGCCGCCGGACGTGCGTGCTCGGCTCGAGCCCGTCATCGAGGCGCAGGACGCGATCATCCGCCACCTTCGGGCGACCGTGCTCGGCCTCACGCGGCCCGACCTGTCGGAGAGCAACGTCACCTCGCTGATGGCCCGCACGATCTCGGAGGCCGAGAGGAGTCTCGGGTTCGTCCCCGACCTGCGCCTCGAGGGTGACCTCGAGTCGCTCACCGACCCGTTGCTGGTCGAGCACCTGCTGGTGTCGCTGCGCGAGATGTTGTCGAACGTGGCACGCCATGCCCATGCCAACTCGGTGGAGGTGGCGGTGATCGCTTCGCCGACGGCGGTGGAGGTGGTGGTGACCGACGACGGCGTCGGCATCGACGACTCGACCACGAAGGGGTACGGCCTGTCGAACCTCGCCAAGCGTGCGGCGCTGCTGGGCGGGGCGTTCTCGTTGGTCGGACGGCCTGAAGGTGGAGTATGTGCACGCTGGCGGGTGCCGCGCACCTCGCTCGGGCGCATGCTCGCTGCATCGTGAGCTGAGCCTGTGCCACACTCCCGATGGGGAGGTCATGGCAATGGCACGGGTGGTTCTGATCAAGCACGACGATGAACCCTGCGACGACCGGGTGTCGGCATGGTTCGCGGCGAACGGGTACGAGTGCGACTGGCGCTACCCGTACCGGGGCGACCGATTGGGCAAGGTGGACGGTGATGTGGTGGCCACCGTGCTGTACGGCGGGCCGCAGAGCATCCCCGACGCACCGCAGCACCCGAACCTGGTGATGGAAGCGGCATGGGTGCTCGAATGCGCCCGGCGCGATGTGCCGGTGATGGGTTTCTGCCAGGGTGCACAGGTCATCGCCTATGCGTTCGGCGCGCCCTCGGGCCCGTTCGACGACGGGCGCTGCGAGTTCGGCTACTACCCGCTGCGTACCACGCCGGCCGGTGCCGCGGTCATCCCCGACGGGCTCGTGGTGTGCCAGTCGCATTTCCACCAGTTCGACATCCCGGCCGGTGCCGAGTTGCTCGCGGGCAGTGAGACCTTCCCGAACCAGGCCTTCCGGCAGGGCGAGTCGGTATGGGCGTTCCAGTTCCATCCGGAGATCACGGCTACCGGGTTCCGCCGCTGGCAGGAGATCTACTGGGCGCCCTACCACCGCCCCGGCGCGCAGCCTCGCGAGGAGCAGGACGAGCTGATGCACCGCTTCGACCCGGTGCAGCACGAGTGGATGATCGGCTTCCTCGAGACCGAGGTGCGTCCTCGTCTGGCGGCCTGACGGCCGGGCCCCCTCGCTCCGTCCGTCAGGCCGCCAACGCAGCATCGAGTTCACGGGCTGCGCCGTCGACCGCGCTGCGCAGCGTGTCGACAGCGCCGGCCAGACGCCACGTCGGTCCGCTGATGTTGAGTGCGGCGATCACCGTGCCATCGGGTCGGTGCACCGGTGCCGCCACCCCCATGAGGCCGGGCGCGAACTCGTCGACCACCACCACCGCTCCGATCCCGCGGGTAGCCGCAGCGCGCTCGATCACCTCGTCGACGGTGCAGGGGGCATGCGGGCCGCTGGCGACGAGTTCCACCCGGGCCAGTCGCTTGCGCAGGGTGTCGTCGTCGAGGCCGGCCAACAGCGTGCGGCCCGACGACGTGCACCATGCCGGAGAGCGCTCGCCGATGGGATTGCGCCGTTCGGTGAAGAACGGCGGGAACCCGCTCGCCACCGTGATCACCTCGGTGCCGTCGAGCACGGTGAGGTGGGCGGGCGACCCGGTGACGGCGGCAAGGCGGTCGATCACCGGTCGGGCGGCGGCCAGCAGTGCCTGGTCGCCCGCAGCGGCGGCCAACGCGTAGATCGACCAACTGAGGCGGTAGGCACGGCTCCGTGGATCGCGTGCCACGGCGCCGAGGTCGGTGAGCGTGCCCATCGTGCGCGAGACCTGACTGCGCTCGAAGCCGGTGAGGGCCGCGAGTTCCGAGACGGTGCGCCCGTGCTCCACACCGGCGAGCTGGGTGAGCAGGACGAGACCGCGACGGAGGGTGCTGTCGGCAACGGGCATGCCAAAGTCTGCCTGACGCGTGCACATACTCCAATTCTTTCGCCACCGATGACCGGTCGTTGACACACCCCCGGGTGGTGGCCACGATCGCCGGACAGGAGGTCGATGTCGGCGATGTGTGGGATCACAGGGGTGTGGGGCAAGGCGGATCGAGACGTGATGGAGCGCATCCGTGCCTCGATCGCCCATCGGGGACCCGACGGCATGGGCAGCGAACTGCGCCCGCTCGGTGCCCTCGGGCACTGCCGGCTGGCGATCATGGACCCGGTCGGGGGTGTGCAGCCGATCGCCAACGAGGACCGGTCGTGGTCGGTCGCAGCCAATGGCGAGATCTACAACTTCCCCCAACTTCGCCGGGCGCTCGCCGACCGGCACCAGTGGCGCACAGCCAGCGACAGCGAGGCCGTGCTGCACCTGTTCGACGACCACGACCTGGGTGCGATGGCGCAGTTGCGCGGCATGTACGCCGTGGCGTTGATGAGCGACGACCGCCTGGTGCTGGCCCGCGATCCGGTGGGCATCAAGCCGCTCTACATCGGCACCGGGCCGGGCACCGACGGGCAACCGGTGATGGCGTTCTCGTCGGAACTCACCGGGCTGTGCGCCTGGGCCGACGAGGTGAAGACCTTCCCGCCCGGGTTCCTCTACGACAGCCGTACCGGGTTCCACCGTTTCGCGTCGATCCCGGCGCCCGAGCCCGAGCGCGCACCCGTGGCCGACCACATCGCTGCGGTGCGCGAGGCACTCGAACGGGCGGTGGTGTCGCACCTGATGAGCGATGTGCCGGTGGGTGCCTTCCTGTCGGGCGGCCTCGACTCGAGCGTGGTGGCGGCCATCGCCCGCAAGCACGTCGACGAACTGCACACCTTCAGCGTCGGTACGGCCGACTCGAGCGACCTCCGTGCCGCGCGACGAGTGGCCGCGCACATCGGCTCGATCCATCACGAGTACGTCATCACGCTCGACGACGTGCGCCAGGCGTTGCCCGACATCGTCGCCCATCTCGAGTCGTTCGACATCGACGTGGTGCGCAGCGCCATCCCCACCCACTTCTGTGCCCGCCTGGCGGCACAGCACGTGAAGGTGATCCTCACGGGCGAAGGGGCCGACGAGCTGTTCGCCGGCTACCGGTTCCACAAGGAGTTCGACGACTTCGACCTGCTGCACCGCGAGTTGTGCCGTTCGATGAACACCCTGCACAACATCAACCTGCAGCGCGCCGACCGACTGACGATGCGTCACGGGGTGGAGGGCCGGGTGCCGTTCCTCGACACCGACTTCATCGACCTCGCGCTGCGCGTACCGGCCGACCTGAAGCTGCCGTACGACGATTCGGGCCGGCGCATCGAGAAGTGGGTGCTGCGCAAGGCGTGCGAAGACCTGTTGCCCGACGACCTGGTGTGGCGGGTGAAGGAGCAGTTCGACGAGGGCAGTGGTATCGCCGACCTGGTGCAGAACTGCATCGGCGACCTGTTGGCCGACGCGGCGCAGGCCGACGGGTTCGACCCGGCTGCGCACCGTGCCCGGGCCACCGAGTACCTCCGCTCCGACGAGGAGGCGCTCAACCACCACCTGCTCACCAAGAACCTCCAGCGCCCTGAACTGCTGCTGGCCAACGTCGCCCGCTGGGCCGACGACCGGGTGTCGACTAGGTCGTGATCTCGCGCAGGAACGCCTCGGCCTCGGTACGGTGGCGGGTGCGCTTCATCGGCGGCAACGCCTTCACGATGTCCCACCGATAGCTCGCCTTGCCGAGGCGCGGGTCGAGCACTGCCACCACGCCGCGGTCGGTGGCGGTGCGGATGAGCCGACCGGTCGCCTGGGCGAGCAGCATCGAGGCCCGCGGCACGTCGATCTCCGCGAACGCACGACTGCCCAGCAGTTCGCGCCGCGCCGACAGCAGCGGGTCGTCGGGGCGAGGGAAGGGGATCTTGTCGATGATCACCAGGCTGAGCGTGCGGCCCGGGATGTCGACACCCTGGAAGAACCCGGCGGTGGCGAACAGGCAGGTGGCCTCGTCGGCCGAGAACGCTTTCACCAGTGCGTTCTTGGGTAGGTCGCGTTGGGTGATGATCGGCACCGGCACCCGGTCGCGCACGGCCGCTGCCGCTGCGTCCATCGCCTTCCAGCTGGTGAACAGCGCCAACGTGCGGCCGCCCGCCGCGGTGATGAGCGCAGCGATCTCGTCGTGGGCCTTGGCCTCGCGCTGGGGCGACCGCGGGTCGGGGAGATCGACCGGGCAGTACAGCAGGCCGTGTTCGGCGTAGTCGAACGGGCTGCCGACGTCGAGCACATCGACGGCGTCGGCCTTCATGCCCACTCGCGCCGCGAGCGACGAGGGAATGGTGGCGCTCGCCAGCACGGCCGTGCGTTGCGACCACACGGCCTCGGCCAGGACCGGCCCCACATCGAGCGGGGCGATCTCGAGACGGGGGTGCTCGGGCGAACCCGACACGAACGCGACATCGTCGTCGCGGCCTCTGATGGCGGCATCGATGTGATCGATCAGCCGCGACGTGAGCGTGGTGGCGCGCAGGGTGCGTTGCTTCGCGTCCTCGACGTCGGTGGAGATGCTTCGCAGCGCCGACAGGGCGGCATCGAGTCGCAGGCGCCCGTCGACGAGGGCCACCTGGAGGGAGTCGGGCAGCGGGTCGGGCAACCGTTCGCCGACGTGCACGGCGAGTACGTCGCGCACGGCGCTCGCCGAGTCGGCCACCCCGGCGAGCACCTTGGGGTCGTCGAGGATGCGGCGCAGTGCAGACCCGACGGTGGTGAAGCGGCTGGGGCCGATCTGCACCCCGACGGTGTCGCTCATCACGTCTTCGAGTTGGTGGGCCTCGTCGACGATCACCACGTCGTGCTCGGGTAGGAGCGTGCCGCCGCTCGCCACGTGCAGCCCGTAGAGGTGCAGGTTGACGACGATCACATCGGCTGCCGCTGCGCGGGTCCGCGCCTGTTCGGCGAAACACACCTCGCCCATGGGGCAGCGGGTGCGGCCCGGGCACTCGTCGCCGCTCACGGTCACGGCACGCGCAGCCGACTCGGTGGGCGACCAGTCGAGTTCGGCCAGGTCGCCGGTTGGTGAACCGGCCGC
>JBEIIG010000070.1:0-19230 GCA_040380855.1 Acidimicrobiaceae bacterium
CAGGATGCGACCGTGCGGCCGCAGGAACCGGTCGCGCACGTCGAGCAGGTTCTCGAGCATGTTCTCGTTGAACAGCTCGTCGCCCATCTGCTCGTGGAGGACGACATCGACCCGTTCCGGCGGGGTGAACTCGCGGCTGTTGGCCTGCACGAACTCGATGTTGGTGAAGCCGTTGTGACGGCCGATCTCGCGAGCGACCTCGATGAAGTCGGAGTGCTCGACCGCGTACACCTTCTTCGCCCCGGCGCGGCTGGCCATGAAGGCGAGCAGGCCAGTGCCGGTGCCGAGGTCGACCACGACATCACCCGGCTGCACGTTGCGCCGGATGCCACGGTGGTACGCCTGCACGCGGACGGAGTCGCTGAGCATCTCCTCGTGTTCGGCCAGGCCGGCGAAGTTGGTCTCATTCATGAGGTCGTAGACGACGCTCATCAACCGATCGCTCGACGCCACCCGGGCCGCAGCGAAGCCCAGCGCCGATCGAAGCGCCTTGTTCGCAGCCTGGCCCACACGAGTGCTCATGGGAGTGAGGCTACGGGTGGCGACGTGGTCGTGGCCCGGTCGCCGGGCGAACCGAGTCCGACGGTCTGCCCGTTCTGGAACGCAATCAGCACCACAGACCAAGGCGACGCGTCTGTCCCTCAGACGCGTTCGAACATCGACACTTCGGCGTTGAAGGCATCGAGCATCTGCGGTGTGATCGAGGGCCTGGTCCTGCCGATCGCGGCGGTGAGATCGGCGCTCGTCACCATTGCGGGTTGCGTCGTGGACCGTGCGCGGGCGAACGCCTCGGCAGCGGCCCGCTGCGCAGCAAGATCCACGTCGCCCGGGGTGAAGCCCGGGCACTGATCCGCGAGAACGGATGGGTCGACGCCGGTCGCCAGGGTCATGCTGGCCAGTGCCTGAGTCCACAGCATGGTCAGGGCGGTCATGTCTGGCGGGCCGATGCCGATCAGCAGGTCGAACCGTCCCGGACGCAACACGGCGGGGTCGATGGTTTCGACGAAGTTCGTCGCACAGATCAACAGCTTTCCGGGCCGACGCCGAAGCTCTGGAATGGATTTCAGCAACTCGTTGACCACGCCTGCGGATGCGGGACGACTCTCACGGGCCGGTGCAATCTCGTCGAACTCGTCGATGAAGATCACCACGTGATCGAGTCGGCCGAGCTCGAGGAAGGCCTCACGGAGCTCGTTGGCGAGCGTCCCCTCACCACTCGACAACTTGGAGGGCAGCAGCTCGACGAAGGGCCATCCGAGCCGACCTGCTGTCGCTTTGGCAAAGGTGGTCTTGCCGGTGCCGGGTGGACCGAACATGAGCGCGGTGGCAGGTGGACGCAGACCGATCTGCGCCGCGAGCGCCGGATCCGCCAGCGGTGCCACGATCCGGTGATCGATCAGCGCCTTTTCGCGTTCCATGCCGGCGGCGCGGTCCCACAGGTCGCCGTCGAGGATTTGGTCACCCCACTTGTCGATGAGGCGTACGTCGCCCGGTTCCAGCGACAGGAACTTCTCCTACAACACCATGCCGTGGGTGGCGGTGAACCCCCGATTCAAGAGTGCTTGTTCACCGACCTCGCCAGGGCCGAGCAGCGCGGAGATCTTGCGCACGCCCGCATGCAGCAATCGATCCTCGAGACCTCGGGCGAGCGCTGAACCGATTCCTCGGTGGCGCCATTCGGGAGAGATCGCCACCAGTTGAGTCCACGCGCGATCGCCGGCCACGCGAGCACTTGCAAGACCGACGAGTACACCGTTGGCCAACGCCACGACAGCAACCGCACCACTGTTCACATCGGAGATGAACTGGGCGATCTCCATTTGGGCGCTATCAGGGACCACCCGCAACGCCTCGAGGAGTCGCACGGCGGCTCCGAGGTCGGACGGTGCGAGGTCGCAGATCTGAAAGTCCATGAATTGATAGTCGTCGCCAATCTCATGGGGACCAGCACTTGACTCGACAATTCTTGGAACTCAGATGGCGTACGCGCACGCCGACGTGGTCGTGGCATCCACGTCGCCGTCACCCCACGGCGGTCGACAGTCGTCCGGCCCGGAACTCCGACCAGGCCAGCGCAGCACCAATCGCGCAGACCGGAGCCCAGATCACCGCTTCGAGGCGTGATCGAGAGGCGGCGTTGGCGATGATGCCAAGCGTGAAGTAGATCGCCACGCCGAGCAGCACTCGACGCCGGCCGATCGGGCCAACGAGTCGACCCGCCAGCATGCTCGCCACGACGAGGAGCACGATCGCGGTGATGCCGCTCGCCGTGCGGAGACCAGTGGGAAGCACGCCGGAGCGCTGACCGCCCCACGCCACGGAGCCCCAGGGTGCGCCCGCTGCGAGCGCAATCTGGAACCCACTGATGCCGACGAGCATGACGACGAGTGCATCTTTTCGCAACATGGGTACATATCTAGTAGATATGATCCGCCCATGTCAAGAGGATCTCGTACGGAACTGGCAGTCCTGGGTGCGCTCTCGGTCGAGCCGATGTCGGGCTATGCGGTGCGCCAGGCGATCACCGAAACGCTCGGCCACTTCTGGTCGGAGAGCTTCGGGCAGATCTACCCGGCCCTTGCTCGGCTCGAGGAAGAGGGCCTCATCCGCCGCGCCGGAGACGGCCAGACCTCAGGCAGCACGTTCTGCCTCACGACGACAGGCCGGCGCCATCTCGTCAACCTGCTTCGAGAGCCGATGCCGACGCCACCCCCACGCAACGGCACGTTGCTCCGTCTGTTCTTCGGCCGACTCCTCGGCGTCGACGAGTGTCGCTCGATCGTGATCGATGCGCTCGCGCGTGCCGAGGCGTCACTCGATGAGCTCAGCGCCGTTCACGCCGACGTCGAGAGCGACACCGATCCGAACGCCCCCTTCTGGCTCCTCACCGTGTCGGCCGGCGAGCATTCCGCCCGGGCGCAGATCGCCTGGGCGACGGAGGCACTCGAGATCCTCGACGGCATCGCCGATTGACGCGCCCCGAACGAGGCTGGTTGCAGATTCGAACGTAGAACCGACGTTTCTGCAACCAGACGTGTCGCCGCCTGTCCGCGCCGATCAGCTGATGCGGGTGACGCCGTCGGCGATGGCGGCGGCCGATACTGCCGGGGCCACGCGCTGGACGACCGAGCGGTCGAACACCGACGGCACGACGAAGGTGGGCGACAGTTCGGCATCGGTGACCGACTCGGCGATCGCGATGGCGGCGGCGAGCTTCATGTTCTCGGTGATGTCGGTGGCGTTCACGTCGAGCGCACCGCGGAACAGGCCAGGGAACGCGAGCACGTTGTTGATCTGGTTCGGGTAGTCGCTGCGGCCGGTGGCCATGACGGCGGCGAGGCCGTCTGCCTGTTCGGGTCGGATCTCGGGGTCGGGGTTCGCCATCGCGAACACGATCGGGTCCTTGGCCATGTTGCGCAGGTCGGCGGCGGTGATGAGGCCGGGCCCGCTGACGCCCACGAACACGTCGGCACCGTGCATCACGTCGCTGATCGAGCCCATCTTGCGCGACGGGTTGGTGTTCTCGGCGAACCACTGCTTGGCGGCGTTGAGGTCGCTGCGACCGGAGTAAATGGCGCCGGTGCGGTCGCAGCCGACGATCTCGCCGACGCCGGCGTTGATGAGGATCTTGCCGATCGCAACGCCGGCCGCGCCCATGCCGGCGATGACGACCGACAGGTCCTCCATCTTCTTGCCGGTGATCTTCAGCGAGTTCCACAGTGCCGCCAGGGTGACGACCGCGGTGCCGTGCTGGTCGTCGTGGAAGACGGGGATGTCGAGGCTGGCCTTCAATCGCTCCTCGATCTCGAAGCACTCGGGCGCCTTGATGTCCTCGAGGTTGATGCCGCCGAACGTGGGGGCGAGGCGCTCGACGAAGTCGACGACCTCGTCGGCGGTGCGGGCGTTGATGCAGATGGGGAAGCCGTCGACGCCGCCGAACTCCTTGAACAGCAGGGCCTTGCCCTCCATCACCGGCATGGCTGCCTCGGGGCCGATGTCGCCCAGACCGAGCACGGCGGTGCCGTTGCTGACGATCGCGACGGTGTTCTTGCGGATCGTGTACCGGTGCGAGAGCGACGGGTCGTGGTGGATCGCCATGCACACCCGGGCGACCCCCGGCGTGTACGCCATCGACAGGTCGTCGCGGTCGTTCACCGGCGCGCTGGTGAGTACGTGGATCTTGCCCGACTCGTGCATCCGGAACGTGCGGTCCCACCAGTCGACGAGCGTGATGCCCTTCAGCGCGCGCACCGCCTCGACGATTTTCTGCTTGTGCGCTTCGTCGCGGGAGTGCACCACGATGCAGCGGCGCAACTCGGGGCCGCGCACGTCGAAGCCGTCGAGGGCGCCGATGTTTCCACCGGCCTCACCGATGGCGAGGGCGAGCCGACCGAGCGTGCCGGGCACGTTGTCGAGTCGACAGTCGAGGGTGATGGAGAACGCAGCAGCGGTGGGTGTGGTGGCCATGGCGCTGCGAGCGTACGACCTGACCGAACCCGGAGGACCAGCCGGGCGTCGGTGCCACATGTCGCCGAGCGTCGTGACGGGATCGGTCAGTGCACCCGGTTGAGCCGGCGGAGCCCGGCCAGCAGATGGTCGGCCGGCCGCTGCAGGTCGGGGTACACGAGCACGTAGTCGCGTCCACCCAGTGGGGCGAGGAACACCTCGGGCGAGTGCGGGGTCAGCGGCAGTGCGCCCGTCGCCACCGAATCAGACGTGTCGTAGCCCCATGTGATGGCTGCAGTGAGCCCCTCGCCATCGTGTTCGACGTCGATCCGGGTAGATGCGGCCTCGAACCGGCCGACGTATCGGCTCGGATCGATCGCACAGTCGGGCTGTCGCTCGACACCCAGGGGGGCGTGCAGGCCGGGGAACATCTCGGCCATGCGGGCGAATACGTGACGGTGGAACACCTGCGGCACACCTCCGGTGCTCATCACCACCAGCACGGCGTCGAGTTCCGGCAGGATGCGCAGGTACGCCGACTGACCCTGTACTCCGCCGTCGTGGAACACCAGCGGTGTTCCCCATCGGTTGTCCAGGAACATGCCGAGTGCCATCGTGCCGCCGTTGTTCGGATCGTTCACGAACACCTCCGGTGCACGCATGGCGGTGAGCGCTCGGTGCTCGGCGGCACCTCCGTGGCGGCCGAGGTGGAGTTCGCCGAACGCCAGCAGGTCGTCGATCGTGGCCCATGTGCGCGACCCGGCCGGAGCGAGGCACGCCGGCCCGGATGCCGCGCCGATCGGCACCTGCTGCCCGCTCGCGTCGGGCACGTGGCCGATGGCGGCCGGTCGACCGTCGGCCTTCGCGAGGTCGGTGGTGAACGATGCGCCGGCGGGGCCGGCGACACGCGACTGCAGTACATCCTCGAACGACGAACCCGTCACCCGCTGGATCAGCAGTCCGAGCACCGAGTAGGCCGCGTTGTTGTACGAGAAGCCGCTGCCGGGGCGTGAGAGCTGACGGCAGCCGGCCAGTTCGGCCACGAATCGGTCGATGGCATCGGCACCCTCGCCGACGTCGAACCACAGGTCGCCGTCGAAGCCGGCGGTGTGTGTGAGCAGGTGCCGGGTGGTGATCGTGCGAGTGGCGTCATCGTCGACCACACGGAACTCGGGAAGGTAGGTCCGCACCGGCAGGTCGAGATCCAACGCTCCCTCGTCGACCAGCATCGCCGCGATGCTCGCGGTCATCGCCTTGGTGACCGACCACGCCATCATCAGCGTGTCTCGGGTGAGCACGGTGCCGGCCGCCTGGTCGGCCAGCCCGTGCACGACCACCGACCGTTGCCCGGCGATGCTCCACCCGGCAACCGCACCGACGATGTCGAACTGCGCGCACAGGTCGGCGAGGGCGATTGCATGCGGGTCCATCGTCGGCGACTCCTCAGCGGTACAGATCGGTGCTGAGGTACTTCAACCCGCTGTCGCAGGCGAGGATGCCGATGGTGGCGCCGCGCTCCGCGCCGCGGAGAAGCTGCACCGCGGCAGCGAGGTTCGCACCGGCCGAGAACCCGGCGAAGATGCCTTCCACCTCGGCCAGGTGACGGGCATGGACGATCGCCTCGTCGTCGCTCACCTGCACGTATCCGTCGACCGCGCACCCGTCGAGCAACGGCAACTGGGCTCCCTCGATCGAGTAGCCACCGCCCTGGATCCGGTGATTCGGCGCCGTCACTGCCCGTCCGGCCAGCACTGCAGCGCCCACCGGCTCGACCACGTATCCACGCACACCGGGCTCGAACGACCGGAGGGCGCGCATGACCCCGCCGAACGATCCGGCCGAGCCGACGAAATCGGCGAACACGTCGATCGTCCCACCCGACTGTTCCCACAGCTCGGGTCCGGTGGTCCGCTCGTGGGCGAGCGCGCTCGCGGCGAGCCGGAACTGGTCGGCCCGGAACGCACCCTCCTCGGTGACGATCTGCTCCGCACGTCGCTCGACGAGCGCGAGGTCGGCACCGGAGACCTGCCCGTGCGGCGACCCCGGGGCCTGGGCCACGATCTCGACCCTCGCCCCGAGCGCCGCCATCATCCGCGCCCGCTCCACGCTGTTGCCGGCGGACATGACGGCGACGAACGGATGGCCCAGTGCCCGACAGACGATGGCCAGCCCGGTACCGGTGTTGCCGCTCGTCAGTTCCACCACCGGCTGCCCGGGCCGCAGCGATCCGTCGGCACGCGCCTCGCGCACCATCTCCAGCGCGGGGCGATCCTTCTTGGAGAAGCCGGGGTTGAGGTACTCGAGCTTGCAGATGATCCGTCCCTCCAGGCCGAGCGCGGCGGTGGTGCGGACGAGCTCGACCGCAGGGGTGCCGCCGATGACGTCGGCGATGGAGGTGACGAGAGGAGGTGCCGGCCGGGGAGTGCTCATCGCGTCCCTCCGGTGAGGGTGTGCACTGCGCCGTTGATCAAGCGCTGCTTGGCCGGCATGTCGAACGGGATCGACGTGTGGGCTCCGGCAACGGTGATGTCGTGCTCCGGGAAGTGGTACATCCACGTGCCCCAGAAGCCTTCGTGTCCGATGCGCTCGATGCCGTCGATGGTGCTGTGGAAGATGCCCAGCCCGCATCGCTGGCCGAGGTCGCCGAGATCGGTGACGGCGGTGAAGTCGAGCATCGCCGCGGTGGACTCGGGTGACAGCAGTTCACCTCGCGCGACCGCACGCACGTAGAGAGCGAGGTCGTGGCCGGTCGACACCAGTCCGCCGCCGCCGTAGCCGTCGAACGACGGGTTGAACCCGAACGTGTCGGCCCGCCCGAGGTACTGGTGCACGCGCAGGGGCGCACCGACCGGTGCAGGCGCCTTGCCCTCGAGCCAGGTGTCGGCCAGGCCCAGTTGCTCGATACCGGCCGTGGTGCGCAGAGCCGCGGCGAGCGGGAGGCCGGTGTGCTGCTCGAGCAGCAGTGCCAGCAGCACGTACCCGGTGTCGCTGTAGTGGAACGCCGTGCCGGGAGGGCCATAGGGGCTGCCGTGTTCGAACGCGATGCCGATGAGATCGGTGGCCGACCACTCGCGGGCGGGGTCGGCTCCGATGGCTCGGCGATAGTGCTCGTCGTTGCCGAAGTCGTACACGCCGCTGGTGTGCTGCAGCAGTTGGCGCACCGTGATGACGGCCGAGTCGGGCACCGCACGGCGGAACATCGATGCCGCCGGTTCGGGAATGTGCGGCAACGCGGGCTCGTCGAGCGCCACGACGCCGGCGTCGACCAGTCGCAACACGGCGACGGCGACGAAGGTCTTGGTGATGCTGGCTGTGCGGAAGCATTCGCTTCCCGTCAGTGCCCGTCCGCCACGCTCCAGCACGCCACCGGCGCCCGACCACGAGCACCCGATCGCCGGCGCCTCGACGTGCAACAGCACACCGGGCATGTCGTCGTGGGCCGCGAGGAAGTCGTCGAGCAGTGGCTGGAACATCGGCATGGCACGACACGGTATGGCGGCTGTCAAGGGCACGGCTACCGTTGCCGCATGGTCGTCGTCGATGCCGGTCAGCCTCCGCTCACCGTCTGTGTGATGCTCGAACGGCTGTCGCCGCTGGTGCTGGAGCTCGTCGCGGCGCCCCACGGTGTCGACGTCGAGGCTCGGCGCGTGGTGATCCTGAGCCCCTCCGACGACATGACGCTCGAGGCCGGCGACATCGCGCTGGTGGTCGGTTCCAGTGCCGCCGACGCTGCCTTCGAGAACCTGTTGACGCGCGCCGGCGAGGCCGGTGTGGCGCTGGTCGTGGCCAAGCTGGCCCCCGATCAATGGACCGCGGCGGCGGCACGCGCCGAGACGAGCGGTGTTGCGCTCGCGGTGCCGCCGGCCACCTCCGACTGGGGCCAGGTGTTCGTGCTGCTCCGCACGCTCGTGGAGACGCAGGTGCTGCCGGGCGACGGCGACAGCGGCCCCAGCGACCTGTTCGCGCTGGCGAACGCCATCGCCGCTGCCGTGGGTGGTGCCACCACCATCGAAGACCGCGAACTGCGGGTGCTGGCGTACTCGAACCTCGACCAGCCCATCGACGACGTCCGCCGCGACTCCATCCTCGGTCGGGGCGTGCCGCGCTACGTGATGGCGCGCGACGACATGGTGGCGCTGTACCGCCGCATGTTCGCCGATGGGCCGGTGGTGCACCTGCCGGGCGAACAGAACCCACCCGTGCGTGCTCGGATGGGGGTCGCGGTGCGCGCCGGCGACGAGGTGATCGGCACCATCTGGGCGGTGCAGGGCGACGCTCCGTTCGACGACGTCGCCGAGCGCGCCCTGGTGGGCAGCACCGCCCACGCAGCGCTGTTGCTGCTGCAGCACCAGCGTGCCGGCGACCTGGTCCGCCGCCGTCGCGCCGAAGGCGTGCGTGAGGCGCTGGAGGGATCCACCTCGTCGATGTTCTCGCTGGCGGTAGGCGAGCGTCTGCGCGTGGTCGCGCTGCGAGTGCACGAACGTCCGGATCTCGATCCGGCGTCGGTCGTGATGCGGTTGCGTCGACTCGCCGAAGTGGCGTCGCTGCAGTTCGAGATGCTCGACGGCCGCTCCACCGCGGTCGACCTCGACGGGGTGGTGCTGGTGATCGTGCCCGAGTCGGCGCGCGTCACCGCTCGCCGCGTGCGCGACGTCGTCGCCGACGTGGTGCGGCGGGCCTCGCACGCGTTCAAGCGCGACGTCTACGCCGGTATCGGCAGCGCGGTGGTCGACGTCGGCGGCCTGGCGATGTCGCGCTGGGAGGCCGAGGAGACGCTGGCGTCGTTGCTCGACGATCGCCGTGCCACCTCGCGCTCGCAGGTGGCCACCATCGCCGAGATGCAGTCCGACGTGGTGATGCGACGGGTGCGCGAACTGCTGGGCGATGATCAGCGCTGTCGCACGCCGCACCTCGATCTGCTGGCCCGCCACGACGCCGAGCACCACACCGACCACCTCGCCACCCTGGGCGCATATCTCGATTCGTTCGGCGATGTGTCGTCGGCCGCGGCGAGGCTCGAGGTGCACTCCAACACGCTGCGCTACCGACTGAAGCGCATCGACGAGATCATCGGCCTCGACCTGGCCGACCCCGTCACCCGCTTCGTGCTCGAACTGCAATGGAGGCTGCGATGAACGACCCTGCTTCGACCGCTGCGCTCGGTGGCCTCTCGGCCGACCATCCGGTGAACCGGCAACTCGAGGCGTACAACGCCCACCGTCTCGACGACTTCGTCGCCTGCTTCGCGCCGTCGATCCGCCTCACCACGGGTGACGGCACAGTGCGCGCCGAGGGGTACGAACAACTGCGGTCGGCGTACGTGCCGGTGTTCGCCATCGCCGGCCGGCGGGCATCCATCGCCAACCGCATCGCCGTGGGCGCGTGGGTGGTCGACCACGAGGTGGTGGTCGATGACAGCGGCCGCCGGTTCGAAGCCGTCGTGGCGTATCACCTGGTCGACGGCGAGATCGTCGAAATGCGCCTGCTCGACTGACCCGGTCGTTTGGGTGATCGCACAGCGCGTGGCAGGGTCGGTTGTCGACTTGCCATACGACGGGAACGCCAACCTGGGAACGTGCATGACCTCGTGATCCACAACGGCCTCGTCGTCGACGGCACCGGAACCCCGGGCACCGTCGCCGATGTGGCCATCAGCCAGGGCCGCATCGTAGGCGTGGGACGCGACCTCGGTGCCGCCCACCACGAGATCGACGCGTCGGGCCTCGTCGTCGCGCCCGGCTGGGTCGATATCCACACCCACTACGACGGCCAGGTCACCTGGGATCCCGTGGTGGAGCCGTCGTCGGTGAACGGCGTCACCTCGATCGCCATGGGCAACTGCGGCGTCGGCTTCGCGCCGGCGCGACCCGATCGCCACGACTGGCTGA
Source organism: Acidimicrobiaceae bacterium (assembly GCA_040380855.1). GTDB lineage: Bacteria > Actinomycetota > Acidimicrobiia > Acidimicrobiales > Ilumatobacteraceae > VFMC01. Next base: position 10,335 of record JBEIIG010000070.1, read on the forward strand.
TCGGACTGCTGGAGGGTGTGGAGGACATCCCGGGAACGGCGCTCGCCGAGGGCCTGCCGTGGGACTGGGAGAGCTTCCCCGAGTACCTCGACGCCGTCGACCGGTTGCCCCACACCGTCGACATCGGATCGCACGTGCCGCACGCCGCCTTGCGCGCGTACGTGATGGGCGAGCGGGGCGCCGACCACACCGTGGCGCCCACAGCCGACGAGATCGCTTCGATGCGCCGGCTCGTGGGTGAAGCGATCGACGCGGGCGCACTGGGTTTCGCCACCTCGCGCACCATGATCCACCGCACCGGCTCGGGCGAGTACGTGGGCACGATGACCGCCAGCGCCGAGGAACTCATCGGCATCGCCGGCGCACTCACCGACAGGGGTCGCGGTGTGGTGCAACTGGTGAGCGACCTGTACCTCACCGACCGACCCGACCATGCCGAGCGCGAGATCGCGCTGCTCCGCCGCATCGCCCGCGAGGTTCGTCGTCCGTTGTCGTTCACGGTCGAGCAGGTCGACGCGGTGTCGGATCGTTGGCGCGACATGCTGGCCATGATCGACGGCCTGTGCGCCGAAGGGCTCGATGTGAAGGGTCAGGTGGCGCCACGACCCATCGGGCTGCTGCTGGGGCTGTCGTGCTCGGTGAACCCGCTGCAGGCGACGCCCACCTACCGGCGCATCGCCAAGCTGTCGCTGGCCGAGCGGCTGGCAGCGCTACGCGACCCCGAGGTGAAGGCCCGCATCATCGCGGAGCACCCGCACCACATGCCGCAGGGGTTGGTGGCGATGGTGCTGAGCGCGTTCGAGCGGATGTTCCCGTTGGGCGACCCGCCCGACTACGAGCCCACGGCCGACACCTCCGTCGCCGCCGTGGCAGGCCGTTCGGGACGCGAGCCGATCGACCTCGCCTACGACCTGCTGGTGGCGAACGACGGGCGCGACATGTTCTACATGCCGCTCAACAACTACGCGAGCGGCAACCTCGACGACGTGCGCGAGATGATGACAGCGCCCAACGTGGTGTTCGGCTTGAGCGACGGCGGGGCGCACTGCAACTACATCTGCGACGCCACGTTCCCCACCACGGCGGTCGCGCACTGGTGCCGCGATCGCACTCGTGGACCCGGCCTGCCGCTGGAGCACGTGGTTCACCACCAGACGCAACGACCCGCATGGCACGTCGGCTGGAACGACCGCGGTGTGATCGCACCGGGCTACGTCGCCGACCTCAACGTGATCGACCTGGCGGCGCTGCGACTGCATCCGCCGCGTTTGGTGGCCGACCTGCCCGCTGGTGGCACCCGGTTGCTGCAGGCGGCCGATGGCTACCGTTGGACCGTGAAGTCCGGTGCCATCACGTTCGTCGACGGAGAGTGGACCGGTGCCACACCCGGCCGAGTGGTGCGTGGGGCGCAGCCCGACCCGAGGGTGCGTCCGTGAAGGTGTTCATCTCCGCCGACATGGAAGGCATCAGCGGCGTCGTGCACGCCGAGGAACTCACCCAGGGCACGGCGGGGTGGGAACGCGCTCGCCGCTGGATGACGGGCGATGTGGTCGCCGCAGCCGAGGGCGCACTCGCTGCGGGTGCCACCGAAGTGCTGGTGGTCGACGGCCACGCGGGCATGCGCAATCTCATCTACGACGACCTGCCGGCCGGTGTGATCGCGCACCGTGGTCCTGCCGCCGGGCGCACGATGTGCCAGGTGGAGGGGCTCGACGCCTCGTTCGAGTGCGTGCTGCTGGTCGGGTACCACTCGATGGCCGGCACCGACGGGCTGCTGTCGCACACGTGGCACGGCGGTGTGGTGGGGCAGTTCCGGCTGAACGGTCGTCCCATCGGCGAGTCGGCCATCACTGCCGCGGTCGCCGGCCACCACGGTGTGCCGGTGGTTTTGGTGACGGGCGATCAGTACGTCGCCGACGAGGCTGCCGGCGTGGTGCCGGGCATCCACACCGTCACCGTGAAGCACACCACCGGGCGGCAGAACGCGCGTTGCCTGCCCCTCGCTACCACCACCGCCGTGATCCGGTCCGCCGCTGAGACGGCCGTGCGCAACCGCGCCGCCATCGCCCCGCTCGCCACCGCTGCGCCGACCGTCATCGAGATCGACACGCTGTCGCACCGGCAGGCCGACCGCATCGAGCGCTTCATCGACGTCGAACGCATCGACGTGCGCACCGTGCGGATCACCGCACCCGACGTGCCGAGCGCGTTCGCCCGCGCCTGGCTGGCGGTCGAGGTGGCCGACTTCGAAGCAGGTGCGTGGAACCAGTGACCGGCGACCGGCTCGACGTCGTGGTCGTCGGCTGCGGCGCGGCCGGAGCCGCCACCGCCTGGTGGTGTGCCCGCAGGGGCCTGTCGGTGCTGGCCGTCGATCGTTTCGAACCGGGGCACCGGCGCGGCTCGTCGCACGGCACCGAGCGCATCGTCCGGCTGGGTCACACCGACCCGGCGTACGTGCGGTTCGCGCTCGACGCGCTCGAGCGGTGGCGCGAACTCGAGCAGGCGGCCGGCGTCGACCTGTTGTCGCCCACCGGCGCTATCGATCTGGGGCTGGTCGCCGAACTCGACGAGATCCAGGCGTGCACCGAGGCGGGCGGCGTACCGATGGAGCGGCTCTCGTCGGCCGAGGCGAGCCGCCGGTACCCGGGTATGCGGTTCGAGGGCGATGTGCTCTTCCACGCCGACGGCGGGGTCGTGCACGCCGATCGGGCGACGTCGGTGATGCGCGGCCTCGCTGCGCAGTCCGGCGCGCACCTGCGAGCCGTCACCGAGGTCACTCGCGTCGAACAGGTCGAGCGCAGTGTGGTGGTGCACATTGGCGACGATCGCGTGCGGGCCGGCGTCGCCGTGGTCACCACCGGGGCGTGGGCGCCGTCGCTGCTGAGCGGTGTGATCGACCTGCCGGGTTACCGGGTCACCAAGGAGCAGCTCGGCTACTTCAGACCTCGCCAGCAGTTCACCTGGCCGACCTTCATCGACCGTGCCGAGCTGCGTCACTACGGCATGACCACACCCGAAGGACTGGTGAAGGTGGGCGAGCACCACACGGGCCCGGAGGTCGACCCCGACCACCGCACCTACGACGTCGAGCCCGCCGCCTGGCGACGGCTGATCGACTGGGTGGCCGAGCACCTCCCGGGCGTCGACCCCACACCGGTCGACGCGTCGACCTGCCTGTACGCATCGACGCCCGCCGAGGACTTCGTGCTCGACCGTGTGGGTGACATCGTGGTGGGCGTGGGACTGAGCGGACACGGGTTCAAGTTCGTGCCCGAGATCGGCCGACGGCTGGCCGACCTGGTTGATGGCACGGGGTGGGACGACAACCCGTTCACCCTGCATGCCGCACCGCATCACTTCGGCGCATCGGGGCACAAGTGAGCGGCTGGGTAGCACTCGGTTCCTTCTATGCGCTCGCGCTGGCGATCGTGTGCGGCGTGATGGTGTACTCGTCGCGCGTGCAGACAGCGCGTCCCGAGACGCGTCGCATGTTCGCCGACATGTTCTCGTGGCTCGACGAGCGGAACGCCTACCCGAACGCAGTGTCGATCGCCCGCTTCTGCCGCCGGCAACGCCTGGCGACCGTCATCATCGTGTTCGCCGCGGCCCCGTCGGTCGCTGCGCTCGTCACCGCCGCATTCGGGTCCGGTGTCGCCGACTTCGGGTCGTTGTTGCAGCGACTGGCGCCGTGGCACGAGCGTGACGCCGCTGCAGCGCTCACCACCTACGCGGTGATCGTCGCGGTGTTCGTGGTGGTGTCGGTGGTGTATCTGCGCGTTGCGGCCCGGCACCCGGTCGAGCCGACACCGGCGCTGTTGCGCGAGGCCCGCCCGGTTCGGCGCTGGCTCCGCATCGTCGGCGGCATGTTCGTCGACGAGGGTGGGTCGCTCGAGGAACTGGGTTGGCGGGGGTTCGCCCTGCCCGTGCTGGTGGCCGCCGCCGGTTCGATGTGGTGGCCGACCGTGCTGTTGGCGGTGGCGTGGTGGGCATGGCACCTTCCCCGCGAGATCCCGGCCCTGCTGCGCAAGCCGAAGTGGAAGCGGTTCATCACCTCCCAGGCCCAGTTCGTGCTGCTGTGTGTGGCCTTGTCGGGGCTGATGACCGTGGCGTGGCACCACACGGGCAGCGTGTGGCCTGCGGTGATGATCCACGGCGGCACCAACGTGTGGTCGAAGGCGCTCAGCGCCTCCATGTGGAACCGCACCAAGCGCGATGTCCGCACATACATCGTGGTGGGTCTGGCCTTGATCGTCGTGGGCGTGCAGATCGCGGTGTGAGTTGTGGGATCGCACAATGCTCACCAACACTCGTCGGTGGTTCACACCATCGTCGGCGGGTCACACTGGGTCGAACGATCGCCTGGGGAGGATCTGACGTGATCATTCGTACTCGACTCATCGCCGGTATGGCCTGTGTGCTGCTGGTCTCGGCCTGCGGCTCGACGGCCGAGGACTCGACCGCGTCCACGGCCGCCAGCAGCACGGCCGCCAGCACCACGGCTGCGCCCGGCACATCGGCCGGCGCCGACACCACCGTGCCCGACACCGCAGCCGCCACCACCGCCGCCCCCGAGCCCGTGCGCGGCGTCGACGGCGACACGGTGAAGGTCGGCTTCATCATCGCCAAGAACCAGGCCGAGGCGCAGGCGAAGTTGGGTACGACGGGTATCACGTTCGTCGATCATGAGGCGGTGGTGACCACGCTGGTCGACGACATCAACGGTCGCGGCGGGTTGGGTGGCAAGCAACTCGTGCCGGTGCTGCGCGTGATCGACCAACTCACCGACACCGATCCTGCCGCCATCGCCAGCGCCACCTGCGCCACGTTCACCGAGGACAACGAGGTCTACGCGGTGCTGAGCATCAACGACCCCGGTCCCGAGGTCTTGGCGTGCCTGAACGAGTCAGGGGTACCGCTCATCGCCTCCAGCGGTGCCACGTTCTCCTTCGCCGACCAGGGCGTGTACGACGCCAACCCGCTCTACTTCAACCCGTCGGGCATCAACCTCGACCGCGCTGCGACGGCGCTCGTCGAAGGCTTGAGCACCGCCGGCTTCTTCACCCCCGACGCGACGGTGGGGCTCATCCGCCTCACCAGCCCCGAGTTCGACGCGGCGACCACGAACAGCCTCGAGCCGGCGCTCGCCGCAGCTGGTGTCACCCCGGTCGTCACCGCCGCGCTCGCTTCCATCAAGACCACCGACGACATCGGCCGCTTCTCCTCCGAGGCAGCAGCGGCGGTGCTGGAGATGAAGGAAGCGGGGGTCACCCATCTGGTGTTCTTCGAGTCGGGTGGCGCGGCACCGTTCTTCTTCCTGCAGAACGCCGCCAGCCAGGGGTTCACGCCGAAGCTCGGTTTCAGTTCGCTGTCGGGTGGTCAGACGCTGGTGCAGAACATCCAGACCGGCGGCACCAACGTCGCCTGGTCGCCCATCGGCGAGGTGCCCGACGCGGCACAGCTCCCCGAGTCGGCTGCGGCAACCAAGTGCCTCGACCTCGTCGACTCCACCCGCGCCGTGTTCACCTCGCCCAACGCCTCCAGCGAGGCGCTGCGCTTCTGCGACTCCACGTGGTTGCTCGAAGCCGGCGTCACCGCTGCCGGAGCCCCGGTGGCAGCCACCGATCTGGCTGCAGCGATCGAGGGTCTCGGCGACACCTACCAGTCGCCCGCCGCGCTGAAGTCGGTCTTCGGGCCCGGCCGGCACGATGGTGTGGCCGAGTACTACATCACCGACTACGACAGCGGCTGTGGCTGCAACAAGTACCGAGCCGGCGACCCGACCCCGATCGGCTGACCGCCTGCGCCGTGCGGCGCGACTGTCGGCGGTGCTGCTGGTCGTGCTCGCAGGCTGCTCGCAGTTCGGGGTCGAGGGCCTCGGATTGCGTGCCGATCGTTCGCTCTCCATCACTGCGCCGGCGAGTCGTTCGCGGGTGACCATTCCACTCCACGTCGAGTGGACCGACACTGCGCCCAGGCCGGGCGGTTCCTATCTGGTGCTCATCGACCGGTCGCCGATGCCTCCCGGCGAAACAGTTCGCTGGTTCGCCAAAGGCGACGCCGACTGTGCCACCACTCCCACGTGCCCCGACGAGATGTACCTGGCTCGCCGAGGTGTGACGGTGGTGGCGAGTACCTCGGTCGACATCGCCATCGTGCCGCCGTTGACGGGCTCGCGGGAGGGGACATTCCACGAGCTGACGATCGTCCGCCTCGACGCCGACGGTCGTCGCGACGGTGAGACGGCGGCCACCACGCAGTTCAAGGTGGTCGCGCCGTGACGGCGACCGACGACCGGCGAGCCATCCGCGACGCGGCGCGGCGGGCCATCGGCGTCACCGGTGCCGACACGCACGAACCGCGGGTCGCGCTTGCCGCGGTGGTCCGTAACTCGCCCGCGGGCTGGTACCCGCTGTTGGCCATCTGCGCGCTGGTGGTCGTCGACGAGCTGTTCGGCTTCACGCTCGCTGTGCTGGGCCCCGAGATCAGTCGGGCCCTCGGCCTCACGAAGGGATCGTTCGCGGCCATCCTGTCGGCCAAGCTGCTGGCGGTGTCCGTCGCCACGTTGCCCATGGCCGCGCTGGTGCAGCGTCGGCCGTGGCGGGCGTCGATCGCCATCGTCACCGCCTTCATCTGGACCGCCGCATCGATGCTCGCGGTCATCGTGATCGGTCCGTGGGGACTGCTGGTGGTGGTGGTGATCGACGGGTTGTCGAGTGGCAGCGTGCGCGTGTTGCACCAGCCGCTGCTGATGGACTTGTACCCGGCGACGGCACGGGTGCGCATCCAGACCGCGTACTCGGCGGCGGTCAGCATCGGCAGCATCGCCGCACCACTGCTGGTCGGGTTGCTCACCACCCGTGCCGACCTCACCTGGCGGGGTGTGTTCCTGGTGGTGTCGGTGGTGTCGTTGCTGGTGGCCGTCGTGTCGGTGCGGTTGCGCGACCCCGGTGTGGGTCGCGCCGAGCGCGACACGCTGGGCGCCGTGCTGCTGGCCGATGGCGATGCTGCCTCGCCCGATCAGATCGTGGTGCCCCCGCTGAGGTTCTCGGAGGTGGTGCGCCGCCTGTTGATCATCCCCACGGTGCGGCGTGCGCTGGTGGCGCAGGCCGTGTTCGGCGTGCTCATCGTGCCGTATTCGGCGTTCCTGCTGTTCTTCCTCGACGAGCGATGGAACTTCGGGCCGGGCGCCCGGTCGGTGTTCTTCGCCGTGTCGGCAGCGGGCGCGGTGCTGGCCTTGCGCGTGTTCGGGCCGGCCGGCGAGCGGCTGTTCCAGAACGATCCGGCCCGGCTCATCCGACTCGCCTCGGTGCTGCTCGCGGCCAGCGTGGTGGCCATCGCGTTCGGTGCACTGGTGCCGTTCCTGGTGCCGATGCTGCTCTTCTTCATCGGTTCGTCCGCGCTGGCGGCGGCCCTGGGCCCGTCGCTGGTGGTCACCATGTTGGGTGTGGTGCCGGCGGAGTTCCGCCCGCACCTGGCAGCACTGGCCGGCATGTACAGCGCGGGCGTCGGCGGGTTCGCCGGGGCACTGCTGTTGGGCACGGTCGATCGCCGTTTCGGTACGGCCGGTGCGCTGGTGGCCATCGTCGTTCCCGGCCTGGTGGGCGCCTGGTTGCTGTACGGGTGTGCGCGCACGGTGAACGACGACCTCGACCAGATGCTCGACGAGGTGATCGAGGAGACCGAGTTGGCTCGGCAACGACGAGCCGGCACGCGCAGTGACGCGTTGGTGTGCCAGGGCCTCGATGTGGGGTACGGGCAGGTGCAGGTGCTGTTCGACGTGAGCCTGCGCGTGGCCGACGGCGAGATGGTGGCGCTGCTGGGCACGAACGGAGCCGGCAAGTCCACCGTGCTGCGCGCGGCGTGCGGGCTGAACCTGCCGACGCGCGGCTCGGTGCGGCTGTACGGCCGCGACATCACCTGGCTCGACCCCGAGCGACGCCTGGCGCTGGGCCTGGCCCAGGTGCCGGGTGGCCGCTCCACCTTCGGGCCGCTCACCGTCATCGACAACCTGCGCGCTCACGCCTACACGCTGGGGGCCGACCGGCGACTCGTCGAGTCGCGGCTCGACGATGCGATGAACGTGTTCCCCCGCCTGGCCGAGCGCCGCGACCAGCCGGCGGCCACGCTGTCGGGCGGCGAACAGCAGATGCTGGCCCTGGCGAAGGCGCTCATCGTTCGGCCGCGGGTGCTGCTGATCGACGAGCTGTCGTTGGGACTTGCACCGTCGGTGGTGGGCGAACTGCTCGGCACGGTGCGCACCATCAATCAGCAGGGCACAGCGGTGCTGCTGGTCGAGCAGTCCATCAACGTCGCGCTGTCGCTGGCCGATCGGGCGTACTTCATGGAGCGTGGGCGCGTGCAGTTCGAGGGGGCCGGCGCAGCGCTGCTGGAGCGCGACGACCTCTTGCGGTCAGTGTTCCTCGGCGAGGCAACCGGATGATCGGCTTGACGCTGCACGGGCCGGTCATCGTGCTCGGCGCGCTCACAGGCATCCTCTACGGCCTGCTGGCAGTGGGGTTGGTGCTGGTGTACCGGTCGAACCGGGTGGTGAACTTCGCCCACGGCGAGATGGGCGCCTTCGGCGCGTCGCTGTTCTCGTTGCTGGTGGTGCGCTGGGGCCTGCCGTACTGGTTGATGCTGCCGGTCGCATTGGTGGCCGCGGGCGGCATCGGCAGCGCAGCGGAAGTGGTGGCCATCCGCCGGTTGCGGCGTGCGCCGGCATTGATGAGCGTCGTCGCCACGCTGGGCATCGGGCAGCTGCTGTTGTCGTTCTCGTCGGCCATCAACCCGTCGGCCACGTCGGGGTTCGGCTACCCGTCGCCGCCGTGGATGCCCACGTTCTCGATCGGTGAACTGCGCATCACCCCGGCGTACAGCGCCATGCTCATCCTGGGGC
>JBEIIG010000071.1:0-18711 GCA_040380855.1 Acidimicrobiaceae bacterium
ACTGGCAGCGCAGGGTGCGCGCCGTACCGCACTGGTCGCGCACCACCGGGGCACCGCGGTGCTGGCAGGTGTTGTAGAACGCGCGCAGCACGCCGTCGGCGCCGCGCACCAACAGCACCGGGGCGTCGAGACCGTCGAACGTGCGGTAGTCGCCCGGGTTCGCCAGGTCGTCGGCCCGACCGGCCAGTACCCACGCGTGCGGCCACAGGTGGCGGCGTTCGAGTTCGTAGAACGCATCGTCGGTGTAGCGCCCCATCGGGATGTCGGGGAAGCGCGGGAACCCCTGCGGCGGGGCGGTACGGGCGAACTCGGCGTGCATCTCGGCACGCAGGCGTTCCACCAGCGAGGGGTCCACGATCAGGCCTTCGGCCGGAAGCCGATGTGCAGTTCGCGCAGGGCGCGCAGGCAGAAGTTGGGGTGGTGGCGGAAGTCGTTCGCGTCGTCGACGAACCACATCTCGTCGACCCGGTCGACCAGTGCCCGGAACCCGATGGTGAGCTCGCGTCGGGCCAGCGGGGCACCCAGGCAGTGGTGGGTACCGAACCCGAAGGCGAGGTGCGAGCGCAGGTTCTCGCGGTCGAGGTCCATATCGGCCGGGCACTCGAACTGCTCGGCGTCGCGGTTGGCCGCCGCGTAGCGAACGTTGATCACCGACCCGGCGGGGATGGTGACACCGTGCATCTCGATGTCGACCGCGGCGGTGCGGAACAGGCCCTGCACCGGGCCTTCGAGGCGCAGCACCTCCTCGGCCAACTTCGGCACGTACTCGTCGGGGTCGGCCTTCACCTGGGCCCATACGTGCGGGTTGGCGATGAGCAGGCGAACACCTTCGGCCAGCGCGTTGGTGGTGGTCTCGCTGCCGCCCACGAACGTGTCGGCCATCATCTCGGCGTGCAGTTCCTCGTCGGTGAGGGTGCGGCCCCACTCGGGGATGACGGTGTTCACCAGATCCGACAGCAGCGTGTCGTCGGGCTGCACACGCAGACGCTCGAAGATGGGCTGGAAGTAGTGCTGGGCCGCGATCTCCATCTCAGTCGACCAGATGGCCTCTTCCTCGGTCTGCATCATGCCGAGCCGCTGCACCCAGGCGTCGGTCCAGGCCTTGATCTGCCAGATGTCGTCCTCGGGCGCGCCCATCTGGCGGCCGATGACGATGAGCGGCAGCGGGATGGCGAACGCCCGCACCCAGTCGCAGCGCCCCTCGGCGATGAAGCCGTCGATCAGCCGGTGGGCCAGCTGCTCGATGAACGGGTCGAGCTCTTTGATCTTCGCCGGCCGGAACGCGTGGTTGAACAGGCCGCGCATCTCGCGGTGCTCGGGGTCGTCGCGACTGGCCAGGGTGGCGGCCGGCACCCAGCCCTTTTCTGCGTACAACTGCTTCAGCATCGCCGAGCGCGGATCGACGCGGCCGCGGTGGCGTGCGCTGGTGAACCGTTCGGTGTCGAGCAGTACGGTGCGCACGTCGTCGTAGCGGGTGATGACGTACATGCGGCTGACCGGGTCGCGGTACACCGGTGCCTGCTCGCGCAGCGCGTCGTAGGCCGCGTAGGGGCAGTCGGACACATCGGGGTCGAGGAAGGTGAGGCGCTCGAGGTCCATGGCTGACGTGACCGTATCGCTGCTGCGGATGACACAATGCACCGAAGCCTCCGGGTGAGGGCGACGTACAGGGGGGTGCGATGATCCACGAACCGACGAGGGGCGATGTGCCGGTGCGGCTGGGCCCCGGGGTGCGCCAGCTTCCCGACCACGGCCCCAGCACCATGTCGGCCGACGTGTACGCCGACCCGGTGCGCTACGAACTCGAACGCGAGCGGGTGCTCGCCCGCCACTGGCTGCTCGCCGGTCGTGTCGAACAAGTGCCCGAACCGGGCGACTGGATCACCTACGAAGGCCACGGCGAGACCGTGGTGGTGGCCTGCCAGCCCGACGGCTCGCTGGCCGCGTTCCACAACGTGTGCCAGCACCGCGGCCCGGCCATCGTCGGCGCGCTGCAGGGCTGCGGTGCCCGCCGGTTCACCTGCCCGTACCACGGCTGGGTGTACGACACCGCCGGGGTGCTGGTGGGTGTGCCCGAACGCGACGACTTCGACCCGGCGCACCTCGACGGCCTGCGCGCCCCGGCCGTGGCCGTCGACACCTGGGGCGGCTGGATCTGGATCAACCTGCTCGGCCCCGAGGCGGCACCGTCGCTGGCCGACGGCATCGGACCCGAGATCATGGCCGACCTCGGGCGCTACCGCATGGACGACATGGTGCTGCACGAGGTGCTCGAGTTCGACGTGCCCGTCAGTTACAAGGCCATCGTCGACGGTTTCAACGAGGTGTACCACGTCACCGAGCTGCACCATGTGCCGCCTGCGTTCACCAAGTCGGTGCGCGGTACCAGCTTCTTCATCGTGGGCGACAACTCGATGTGCTTCGTGCCCAAGCCGCAGCACCTCGACGACCTGGTGGCCGACCCCGATCACCACCGCTACGCCATCTGCCACTACGTGGTGTTCCCGAACACGGTGTTCAACTGCAACCCCGAACACATCCAGGTGTTCAACCCGGTGCCCGTGGGCGTCGACCGCACCCGGTTCCGCTGCTGGGAGATCCTGTACCGCGGCGACATGGCCGACCCCGAGTACGCCGACTACCACGAGCGCACCCTGCGCCTGTGGGACGGCCTGCAGCGGGTGGTGGGCGAAGACCTGTCGATCTATGCCCAACTCGCCCGCACCAAGCAGAGCAGCGGCTACACGCGCAACGTGCTGTCCGAGCGCGAATGCAAGATCGCCCACTACCACGACACGATGGACGCGAAGATCCGCTCATGACCACCACCGTCACACTCACCGGCACCGGAGTGCCCCACGTCGCCCCCGGTCGAGCCGGGGCGGGCACCCTGGTGCGTCACGGCGACGTCGCCCTGCAGTTCGACGCCGGCCGAGCCACCACGCTGCGCCTCGCCGAGGCCGGGGTGCGGCCGCATGCGCTCACTGCGGTGTTCATCACCCACGTCCACAGCGACCACCTGGTCGACCTGGCCGACCTGGCCATGACCCGCTGGGTCGAACAGCCGATGCACCCCTCCGGGCCGCTCGCGGTGTTCGCCGTCGAGGGGGTGGCGGCTCGATTCGTGCGCCGGATGCTCGAACCGTACGACGACGACATCGCAGTGCGCCGCGAGCACGTGGGTGCCGGGCCGGTCGAGGTCGACCTGCACGCGTTCGCCGTGCCCAGTGGCCCGACCGTCGTGTGGACCAGCGCCGACGGCAGCGTGACGGTCACGGCCATGCCGGTACGCCACGAACCGGTGCCCGAGGCCGTTGCCTACCGGGTCGACACGCCCGACGGCGCAGTGGTGATCAGCGGCGACACACGCGTGTGCGCCGAGGTGGAGGAGCTGAGCCGCGGTGCCGACGTACTGGTGCACGAGGCCTGCCGGGCGACGCCGATGTCGGCCGCTGTGGCCGGCACCGTGTTCGCCACGATCTTCGACTACCACGCCGACACCGTGCCGCTCGGTGCCATGGCCGAACGGGCCGGGGTGCCTCACGTGGTGCTCACCCATCTCATTCCGCAGCCCGGCACCCCGCGGCAGGTGCAGGCGTTCGAAGACGATCTGCGCGAGGGCGGTTACGCGGGCCGCATCTCGGTGGGCGTCGATCTGCTCACGGTCACTGTCGGCGGCGACTGACGCACCGTCCCGAATCGGTCGGACATCGGGGCCGATCACCCGTTTCGTGTGGTGCCGCCTCGGGCTGGTCGGCCCACAGTGATGAGTGGGCGCACCGTGCGTCCGCTCATGATGGGAGACGACATGATCGACACCGATGCAATCGGGCCGGTCGACGTGGCAGTGCTGGGGTTCACCGGCGATGCCCGACACGGCCAGGTCGCCGAGGCCATCCTCGAACTGGTCGACGCCGGCATCGTCCGGGTGATCGACCTCGCCTACGTGGCCAAGGACCACGACGGCGCGATCGACGTCGTCGAGGTGGTCGACTCGGCGTTGGCCGACGCGCTGGCGCGACTCGACGCCGACCTCGACCTGCTGAACGACGACGACCTGCTCGAGATCGGCGACCGGCTCGAACCGGGAACGGCTGCGCTGGTGGCCGTGTGGGAGAACACCTGGGCCGCTCGGCTCGGGGCCGCGGTGCGCAGCGCAGGCGGACAGGTGATCGACCAGGTACGCATTCCGCGCGACGTGGTGGTGGCAGCGCTCGACGCGCTGCGCGATGCACAGGAGGCACAGCAATGATCAGACGAGGAGGCCCCGGGTTGCTGGGCATGGCCGCCCGAACGGCCGTCGTGGCGGGCACCGCAACCGCGGTGTCGGGTCGAGTCGCGGCGAACCAGCAGCAGCACGCGATGCAGGCCCAGGCCGCGGCACAGGCGCACGACGAGCAGGTGCGTGCACAGGCGATGGCCGAGATGCAGGCGCAGCAGCAGATGATGCAGTCCACCCCGCCGCCTCCGCCTCCGGCGGCCGCTCCTGCAGTGCCCGCTGGCGACGACACGATGGCGCAACTCCAGCAACTGGCGGCGATGAAGTCGCAGGGGTTGCTCACCGACGCCGAGTTCTCGGCTGCGAAGGCCAAGCTGCTCGGGTTGTGACGTCATCCCGTGACGCGACGAGGGCCGCACCCTGTGGGGTGCGGCCCTCGTCGTTGTCGGAATCGACAGGTAGGGCGTGATCAGCCGAGGATCTTGGCCTTCAGCGTGGCGTACTCGTCGGCGGTGATGGCGCCCGAGTCGAGCAGCGACTTGGCGTTGGCCAGTTCGCTGGCGGCGCCACCGGTGCCGGCAGCCTGACGCACGTAGTCGTCGAATGCAGCCTTGGCGTCCTGCTGCTCCTTCATCGAGCGCTTGGCCATGCCGGCGCCGTTGACGATGACATAGATGAGCAGGGTGAGCAACGGCAGCGCGAACAGCAGCACGAGCCAGACGGCCTTCATGATGCCGCTCATCTCGTGGTTGCGGAAGATGTCGCCGATGACGCTGAACAGCATCATCAGGTAGGTGATGAAGAAGAAGCTGATGATGATCAGCCAGAGGATGTCGCCGAACGACGTAGCAAGCATGGGTACTCCTGGGTGTGGCGAGCCGCATCAGTGCGATCTCGGGATCGTCAAGACAATACTTGGTTTCGCTCGACCGCTGTGCAATCCCGCGGATCGTTCGAGCCGCCGCAGCGCGTGGCTACGGTGCTCGTCATGACCGACGACATCACCCGGTACGACGCAGTCGAGGGGTACTGCGGCAGGCTCAGCTACACCTCGGGCGACGAGGTGACGCTGCATGTCGCGTGTGCGACGGAACGTTTCGACGTCGAGGTGCACCGCTGGGGTGCGGCACGCGAGCAGGTGTGGCGGGCCGAGGGCCTGCCCGGTATCGACCACCCGGTTCCGGCCGACGCCGATTCGCACGGCTGCCGTTGGCCGACGGCGGTGTCGTTCCGGGTGCCCGACGACTGGCGCAGCGGCTTCTACCACGTCACGCTGAGGGCCCACGGCGCAGCACCCGGCCGCGACACGGGTCATGCGTTGTTCGTGGTGCGTGCCGGTGTTCGGCGGGCCCGCATCCTGCTCGTGCTGGCCACCAACACCTACAACGCCTACAACACCTGGGGTGGCCGCAGCCTGTACACCGGTGGGCGGCAGGTGTCGTTCCGCAGGCCGCTCGGGCGCGGGCTCATCACCCGGGCGCACGAAGAACGCGACGACCGCAAGGCCCGCCCGGTGCGGTGGGGTGAGCAGCCCGATGTCGACGGCGAGATCTACCAGCGGTGGCGCTTCGCCAACGGCTATCCGGGGTTTGCCGGCTCCACCGGGTGGTTCACCTACGAGCGGCGGTTCGTGGAGTGGGCCGAGGCGCAGGGCCACCACCTCGACTACGCGGTGTCGAGCGATCTGGCCGATGTGCCGGGCCTCACCGACGGCTACGACCTGGTGCTCGGCGTGGGCCACGACGAGTACTGGTCGGCCGCGCAGCGCGACGGCCTCGAGGCCTTTGTGCGCAACGGCGGCAACTCTGCCAGCTTCTCGGGGAACACGATGTTCTGGCAGGTGCGGCCGGTCGACGACGGCGACCACATGGTGTGCCACAAGTACGCCGCGCACCGCGACGACCCGGTACTCGGTACGGCCGAGCAGGCCTCGATGAGCGGGATGTGGAGCGACCCGCTGGTGGGGCGGCCCGAGACGGCCTTCCTGGGCGCCGGATCGGCGTGGGGTCTGTACCACCGGTTCGGCCAGGCGACAGCCCGCGCCGCGGGAGCGTTCACCGTGTACCGCGACACGCACTGGCTGTTCGACGGCACCGGGTTGCGGTACGGCGATCTGCTCGGTGCACGCGACGGTGTCGTGGGCTACGAAACCGTCGGGTGCCGCCTCACGTTCGACGACTACCAGTTGCCGGTGGCGGCCGGCGGCGACGGCACGCCGGCCGATCTGGAGGTGGTGGCGTTCTCGCCGTCGTCGAACCTGGCGATGGGCGAGTACCCGGCCTCGATCGCCGCGCTCGACGACCAGGGCGACCTCGAGTTCGTGGCCGAACGGCTCTTCGGTCGGGTCGACGCCGACTCGCTCGCCCGGTGCAGGCACGGCAACGCGGTGATGGTGGTGGGCCGTCCGTTCGGTCGCGCCGCTGGCGAGCGTCACGGTGAGGTCGTCACCATCGGTACCACCGACTGGGTGTTCGGGTTGGCTACCGACCCGGCGGTGGCGCAGGTGACCAGCAATGTGCTGCGGCGCTACGCCACGAGCTGACCGGTCCAGTCGATCACCAGGTGCTCGCCCACCTGGCGCACCGGGGTGTCGAACGCAGCGCACGCGGCGCGGAACCGGTTGCCCACCACGCGGGCCTCGCCGCTGTCGGCCAGGCGGGTCATGCAGTGATCGAGCGCGATGGGTGTGGCATCGAGCTGCACGGGCGTGGCCCCGTCGAAGGTGACGGTGAACAGCAGGCCGAGGTCGTTGCGCAGGCGCGGGTCGACGGCGTAGTCGTCGATGAACCCGCCGATGTCGAACAGGATGCGGTCGGTCACCCCGTGCACCACGTGGGCAGAGTGGCCGGCCACGAGCGTCGCCCCGGCCGCCCGCAACTCCGCCGCGGCGCGACGTACGTGGTCGACCGGTTCGGGCACCAGGTTGGGGCCCCAGTGCGGGCTGACGATCACGATGTCTGCCGGGGAGGCGGCGATCGTCCGGTGCAACCAGTCGGGGGTGCCGTGGCGCAGGTCGGCGTAGGCCACCCCGGGCTCGGCGTCGCCGGCTGCGAACTCGGCCGGGTGGTCGGTCACGCCGACGACGGCCACCGAGGTGCTGGCGCGCTCGAACACGGCGGGCTGCCGCGCCGCGTGCACATCGGGCCCGGCGCCCACACAGGTGATGCCGGCCCGCTCGAGATGTTCGATCGTGTCGAGCAACGCCACCGGGCCGTAGTCGAGCGCATGGTTGTTGGCCAGCGTGACGCAGTCGATCCCCAGATGGGCGAGATGTTCGGCCGCTGCCGGTGGCGCCCGGAAGAAGAACGGTTTCGCGGCGTTCGGCCAGCGCTGGCCGCGATCGCTGATGGCGCACTCGAGGTTGGCGATCACCAGATCGGCGTCGGCGAGCACTGCCACCACGCCGTCGCTGAACAGCGGTTTCCAGGGCTCGGTGCGTAGGCGTTCGGCGACGTTGCGGCCGAGCATCGTGTCTCCGGCGAGGGCGACTCTCATGCGTCCCATCACACTCGTCTGCGGCGCCGATGCGTAGGGCCGAACGGGCAGACACGCGTAACCTGCGCTCGTGTTCGACCACATCCCCGTCGTCGACCTCGGTGCAGCCGAGGGTGCCCGCCTCGGCGCGCGCCTGCTCGACGTCTACTCGACGGTCGGGTTCGGCTACATCGTCGGGCACGGCGTCGCCGACGAGTTGGTGGCTGCGGTGTTCGAACAGTCGCGTCGGTTCCATGCCCTGCCGATGGCGACGAAGATGGCGATCGAGCTCGACGCCCGGCACCGTGGCTTCATCCCGATCGACACCTCGACCGACGTCACCTCACCGCTCGCCACCGTCACCAAACCGAATCAGAGCGAGAGCTTCATGATGATGCGTGAGGCCGGCTCGACCGACGCGTCGGTGCTGGCCGGGCACTACCTGGCCGGGCCCAACCAGTGGCCTGCCCTCGACGGTTTCCGCAAGGTGCTCGAGGCGTATCACGAGGCGTTGGCTGCCCTGTCGCAGCGGCTCGTCGTCTGCCTGGCCGACGCGCTCGGCGACACCGCCGGGGTGATCGCCCGTTCGTTCCGTCCACCCACCACGTGGCTGCGCCTGCTGCGCTACCCGCCCCGGCCTGCCGACGCCGCCGACGACCTGTACGGCTCGGCGCCGCACATCGACTTCGGTTGCATCACGGTGCTGGCGCAAGACACCCGCGGCGGCCTGCAGGTGGCGACACCCGACGGGCGATGGGTCGACGCGCCGCCTCTGGCCGGTTCGTTCGTCGTGAACGTCGGCACGATGCTGCACCGTTGGAGCAACGGGCGGCTGCTCGCCACACCGCACCGGGTGACCAACACCTCGGGCGCCGAGCGCTACTCGGTGCCGTTCTTCTACGACCCCGATGTCACCACGGTGATCGAACCGCTGGCGTGCTGCATCGACGCCGACCGTCCGGCCCGGTTCGAGCCGATCGAGTTCGGTGCCTTCCTGCGTCACGAACTCGAGTCGGGCTATCGACACCATCAGCCCGACTCGAGTCGTTGACGCCGATCAGCGGCCCGGCGTCGCCGTGCAGACGGTGCCGGCGTTCAAGCAGCTCGTCACCAGCTCGTTCAGTCGGGCCGTGTCCCACGCCACGAAGGCATCGGCGTGCAGGGTGCTCGCGGCCCCGCTCGAGAACGCCACGCCCGTCAGGTCGCCACCGGTGGCCCAGCGCACGTTCAGCACGATCTGCGGCACAGCGACGGGATGGGTCGACGGGCAGGCGCCCGCGGTGGCGTACGCCATGTGCGAGCGATGATCGGGCGAGTCGAGGTTCAGGCCGTCCCAGCAGCCGGGGAAGACCACCCGGGTGACGAGGTTGGTGCCCCTCGGGCACGACGTGGGCATGGTTGCTGCACCCTTGCCCTGTTCGCTCGGGCCGGTGCAGGCGAAGCGGATGTGGGTGGCATCGCCGGCCACCATCTTCAACCCGTTCGGCGGGGCGACGATGCTCGCTGCCGGGCGGTTGCCGACGAGGTAGTACACGCTCGAGCGGATCGGCTGTACCGCCACACCGTTGCGCTGCAGGGTGGGTACCCAGTACGCCGAATGGTCGGCCTTCTCGGTGCAGGTGGTGGGGCTGGCCATCAGCGACTCGAATGTGGTGTCGGCATTGGTGGTGGTGGCCCCGAAGAACGTGTGGTCGTGCGACGCGCCGGCCTGGCCGGGCTTCACGATCGGGTCGTCCATCGCCGTGTGCGAGAACCCGCAGCGCACGACGAACCGGCCACCGCGCGGTTCGTTGCCGGTGTTGGCCAGATCGGTCGCCGTGTCGCTGGGCGGCGGCGTGGGCTTGGGCTTGGCGACCAGGCCGGCCGCGGTAGCGGGGGCTGCCACGGCGATGGCACCGGCCAGGCTCAAGAGGGCGAAGGTCATACGGCGGTTCATCGTGCTCCTACGGACGGACGTGGTGGAGCCACCACGATGGACGCGCAAGGTAAGAGGACCATGTGTTCCAGGTGAGACGTGCCGGCAGGTGTCTCAAGAGTTCGTCAAAGCGCCGACGCAGCGTCGACGTGCGGCGGGTGCCGAGTGCGCTGCGGGTGTCAGCGCCCCGAGCGACGGCGGCCCGACGAGGCGGTGCCGCCACGGCGGGGAGCGCTCGCCGACGGCCGTGCCGCGCCACGGCTGGGGGCACGGTGGCGCGACGGCTGCGCCGCCGGCTCGGGTGCTGCGGCCTGCAGGCTGGGCTTCACCTTGGCGGCGGCGGGACCGACGAGCTCGGCGATGAGCGGGTGTGCTGCGGTGACCTGGGTGATGGTGGGCTCGATCGCCGCGGCACGGGTGAGCGAGCGCACGTCCTTGCGCTGATCGGGGGTCATGATCGTGATCACCACACCGCTGGCACCGGCCCGTGCCGTGCGGCCCGAGCGGTGCAGATACGCCTTGTGCTCGGCCGGCGGATCGACGTGCACCACGAGGGCGATCTCGTCGACGTGGATACCGCGCGCCGCGATGTCGGTGGCGACGAGCACGCGTGTCGAACCGGCAGCGAACGCCGACAGGCTGCGCTCGCGTGCGGCCTGCGACAGGTTGCCGTGCAGCTCCACCGCCGGGATACCCGCAGTGGTGAGCTGCTTGGCGAGCTTCTTCGCGCCGTGCTTGGTGCGGGTGAACAGCAGCGAGCGGTCGCGGCCCGACGCGAGTGCGGTGACGACCGACAGCTTGTCGCCGGCCTCGGTGGCGAGCACGTGGTGGGTCATCGTGCCGACGGGCGACACCTCGGGATCGACCGAGTGCACCACCGGGTCGACCAGATAGCGGCGCACCAGGCCGTCGATGCCGTTGTCGAGCGTGGCCGAGAACAGCAGGCGCTGAGTGCCGGTGGGTGTGGCGTCGAGCAGCCGCTTCACGGCGGGCAGGAAGCCGAGGTCGGCCATGTGATCGGCCTCGTCGAGCACCGTCACCTCCACCTGGTCGAGGCGGCAGTGGCGCTGGCCGATCAGGTCTTCGAGGCGGCCGGGGCAGGCGACGACGATGTCGACGCCTTGACGCAGGGCGTTCACCTGGGGTGTCTGGCCCACACCGCCGTAGACGGTGGTGACCCGCAGCGACATGGCCGCAGCGAGCGGCGCGATGGTGGCGGCCACCTGATTGGCGAGTTCGCGGGTGGGCACGAGCACCAGGGCGCGGGGTCGGCCGGCCTGGCGACGACGGCCCGACGCGGCGAGCGCAGCGACGGTGGGCAGGGCGAAGGCGATCGTCTTGCCGCTGCCGGTCTTACCGCGGCCCAGCACGTCGCGGCCGGCGAGTGAATCGGGCAGGGTGGCCGACTGGATGGGGAACGCAGTGGTGACACCGTCGCGGGCGAGGCTGTCGACCAGTGCGGCCGGCACGCCGAGCGCGCGGAAATCGGTGGACGCGCCGGCAGACGGCGCGGGGCGCGAGGCGCCCGACAAGAGGGTGGGAGGCATGGGGGTCTTTCGTGTTCGGTGGCCGGATGATGCACGGACTACCGCTGCACTCGACCGCGGGCTGCGTACATCGCAACACCGCCAGACGGCGACGCTATCGGCCGATCACCGGTTCCGGGCAGCGGCGATGCTCCGTCAGAGCTTCTTGCCGGGGTTCAGCAGGCCGGTGGGGTCGAGCGTGGCCTTCATCCGGTGCTGTACCGCGAGGTGCACCGGGTCGATCTCCTTGGCGATGAACGCCCGCTTCAGCGTGCCCACTCCGTGCTCGGCGGCCAGCGTGCCACCGAGGTCGAGGGCGAGGTCGACGATGTCGGCGAAGGCGGCTCGCGCCCGTGTCTCCTCATCGGGGTCGTTGCCGTCGAAGACGAGCATCGGGTGCATGTTGCCGTCGCCCGCGTGCCCGATGGTGGGCAGGTCGACACCGTGCCGCTCGCCGATCGCGATGATGCCGGCCAGCAGGTCGGGCAGGCGCTCGCGCGGCACCGCCACGTCTTCGGGCAGCATCGCCTTGCCCAGCCGTTCCCAGGCCGACCACACCCTGCGGCGCACCTCGATGAACATGTCGCCCTCGGCCGGATCGACGACGTGGTACACCTCGCCGGCCCCGGCAGCGCGGCACAGCTGGGCCATCTCGGCGATGGCCTGTTCGGCACGATCGCCCGCGGTCTGGATGAGCAGCAGGCAGGCGGCATCGGTGTCGAGGCCCATGTTGAACACCGCGTCGACCTGGCGCAGCGACGCCTGGTCGACGATCTCCATCAACGACGGCTCGTAGCCGCCACGGAAGATCTCGAGGATCGCCGTGCCGGCGTGCGGCAGTTCGCCGAAGTAGGCGATCGCCGTGCACGGCGGCGGGGGCGTGGGGATGAGCTTCACCGTCACCTCGGTGATCACCCCGAGGATGCCCTCCGAACCCACGAACAGCCCGGTGAGATCGAGGCCGGCCGCGTTCTTCAGGGTGTGCCGACCGGTGCGGATGACATCGCCGTCGGCCAGCACCACCTCGAGGCCGATCACGTAGTCGCGGGTGACGCCGTAGCGCACACAGCACAGCCCGCCTGCGTTGGTGGCCACGTTGCCACCGATCGACGAGATCTCGTAGCTCGCCGGATCGGGCGGGTAGAACAACCCGTGCTCGGCGACGGCGCGTTTGAGGTCGCCGTTCAGCACGCCCGGCTGCACACGGGCCATGCGGTTGGCCGTGTCGATGCCGACGATGCGGTTCATGCGGTGCATCGACAGCACCAGGCATTCGTCGACGGCATTCGCCCCGCCGGTCAGGCCGCTGCCGGCACCGCGGGTGACCACGGGTGCGCCCACCGCCCGGGCCGCGGCAAGGGCCGCCACCACCTCGTCGGTCGAGCGCGGCATCACCAGCACCGCTGCGGTGCCCGGCCGCTCGAAGATTGCGCGGTCGTGCGAGTACGCGGCCACCACGTCGGCATCGGCCTCGATGCACTCGGCTGCGAGCCGTGCGCGGAGTTCGGCGAGCAGCGTCATGCGTGGGCGTCGGCGGTGGCAGGCGTGGCGAGCGTGGGCACGATGCGGCTGGCGATCATCGCCACCACAGCCGACAGCAGGATGAGCGGCGCCATGCCCTCGAACGAGGTGCCGAGGATGAGCGCCACCAGCACCACGCTGGTGATGGGCAACGAGCACGACACCACCGTCGCGGCGGTCATGGCGATGGCGATGGCCGGCAGGGCACCGAGGCCGGGCAGGTGTCCGAGCACCACACCGAGTGCAGCACCGAGCAACAACGCCGGGAAGATGAGGCCGCCGCGGAAGGCGGTCATCGACACGATGTAGGCGGCAGCCTTCAACAGGATCAGCGCGATGAGTGCGCCGGTGGCGAACGACGTGGGCTCGGTGATCACCTCGCCGAGCAGTTCGTGACCCGACGAGAGCACCTCGTAGAGGCTGCGGTCGGTGAGCGCTGCGTAGAGCGTTGCCGAGGCGGCGACGAGGGCACCTGCGACGACCGACATCGGTACGACGTTCGCGGTCACCCGTGGCGCGATGCGCTTGCCGATCGGGCGGATCTGGGCCATCAGCGCGGCGACGAGCACGGCGACCGGCAGGCACCACAGCAGATCGGCCACATCGGGCCGAGCGGCGCCGGCGATGTCGCCGACGGCGAGGCCGCCCATGTCGATGCCGTCGATCCGGCCGAGGCCCGAGAACCTCAGCGCCGCGGTACCACCCGAGGCCATCGCCGGCAGCAGCACGGCGGTCATCGGCACCACCCCGGTGAGGGCCACCATCTCGACCACCAGGATGAGCGCCACCACGGGACTGCCGAAGATGGCGGCCACCGCCGCGGTCTGCGCGGCGATCGACACGACGGCCACCGTGGTGGGGTCGGTCGAGTTGCCGAAGCGGCGGTGGGCGAGCACGCCGATGCCCGATCCGATCGCCAGCAACGGTCCTTCGGGGCCGACGACAGCGGCTGCGGCCAGGCTGGCCAGCGCGGCCAGCGCGACGCCGGGAACGTGCGACGGTTCGGTGGGGGCGATCCCCATGCCGTCGGCGGGGAGATGGCCGCCGTGGCCCGGCATCGAGCGCACCACGAGGCCCACCACCAGGCCTGCCACGGGCAGCACCAGGAACGGCCACCAGAGTGGGATCTCGTCGTGCCCGAAGTGCTCGGGCAGCGTCTCCCACAGCCAGGTGCCCAGCTTCGCCGCGGCCACCGAGAAGGCGAAGGCGGCGAGTGAGACGGGGATGCCGAGCAGTGCGCCGAGCAGGACCGGGCGCAGTTGTGCCGAGCGAGAGGGCGCGGTGGTGGAGGTCGTTGCGTTCGTCATGGGGTTCCCGCTGCGCGACTGTAGACGCAGGCCACCGCCACCACGGTGGGTGCGGTGGCCACGAGCGCCAGCGGTGCGCCGGGCAACTCGGCCAGCAGGGCGTCGAACGGCTGCACCGTCTGGCCGCCGACGGTGGCTGCACCAGCGAGCAGCACGACGGCGACGTCGCCCTCGCCGAGTGGAACAGCCTGGCCGGGTTGCAGGTGCACCCGACGCAGCGCGCCTTCCGCCCGGTCGCGGCGCACCATCAGGTTCAGATCGCTGATCGGACCGTCGAACAACCGGCAGGTGGTGACGGCCTCACCGGCGAACGCGAACGGCGTGCTGTCGGTGCGCAGGTCGTGGGTGGTGGCGTCGACCGTGAGTGCCATCCCGGCACCCGCCGCCACGAGGATGTGTCGGTCGACTCCCGGCAGCGACGAGA
Source organism: Acidimicrobiaceae bacterium (assembly GCA_040380855.1). GTDB lineage: Bacteria > Actinomycetota > Acidimicrobiia > Acidimicrobiales > Ilumatobacteraceae > VFMC01. The sequence continues at coordinate 14,387 of JBEIIG010000071.1, forward strand.
AAGGTCCGTCGGTCTCGACGGCAGCGATGCTGAGTCGCCAGTCCCAGTCGTCGCGCCCGGCCGGGTGCACGGCCACCTCGGCGGTGGTGCCGCCACCGTTCGCCCACGGCATCCGTCGGTGCGCGGCTGCGGGGCAGAACCGCCAGTCGCTCACAGCGCGGTGGGGTAGTGCAGCCGCACGTTGTCGGGATAACTGCGCACGTAGTAGTTCCAGAGCTGCTCGCCGAACACCGGTGCCGACTCGCTGATGGTGCCCGACGCACCGGCCAACAGTTCGTCGCGCTTGGCCATGAACCCGGCCCCGCGATGGCGCGGGCTGGCTGCCACGGCCTCGGCGAACGAGGGGTCGAGTTGCAGTGGCGCCAGGCCGGTGCGCAGGTCGGGGCCGTGGAAGTAGGCCGACGAGAACCGTGCCTCGGTGGCGATGACGCGATGTGTGGTGGCCACGAAGTAGTTGCCGGTCATCGACTGCAGCATCTCGCCGAGGTTGATCACGAACGCCCCGGGTGTGGGCGGAACGTCGATCCACTCGCCGGCCGGGTTCTGTGCCTGCAGGCCGCCCACGCCGTGCTGCAGCAAGATCGTGAGGAACCCGGCGTCGTGGTGCGCGTTCACCCCGGCCTCGCCCGGTGGTGTGGGCGGGTAGCTGATCAGCTTGGCGAAGCTGAGCGGCCGCTCGCCGAACAGCGTGCGGAACGTGTGCTCGGGTAGGCCGAGGCCCACGGCCAAGATGCCCATCAGCTCGTCGGCGAGTGCCCCCATCCGCACGAAGAACTCGTCGACCAGGCCGTGGAAGCCGGGCAGCACCGCTTCGGGCAACCACTGGTTGGGTCCGTCGAGGCGCAGGTAGGCCGGCTCGACATCGGCGGCGTAGGGCGAGTGCTCGCTCGACACGTCGAGCTGTTCGCGGTGGTCGACCCGGTTGTCGGTGAGCTCCGAGCCCACACGCTCCCAGCCGCGGAAGTGGCGCGAACGTCGCTTGTCGATCTGCTCCTTGGTGGCATCGGGCAGTGCGAAGAACGCGAGCAGCGCCGTGAAGTAGCGGTCGATGTAGTCGGCGTCGACACCGTGGTCGACCAGGGTGAAGAAGCCCACCTCGTGGCAGATGCGGCGCAGCTCGGCGGCGAACGCAGCACGGTCGGCACCGGCCTGCCGCCATCCGGCGAGCGACACCGTGGGGATGCTCGTGAAGTGCTGACTGCTCGGTGCAGGCGGTGCGTCGAGGCTCATGGCGACCGAGTGTAGGAGCGGCCGGCCGGTCGTGTCCGAATGGCCGGTTCGCGAGGCCAACTGGGGGTTCGCGCGCTCCGTGGTAGTCACTTGTACTGACCTTCCGGCCCTGCCGTGACAAGCCGTTCGGCCCTCCGTACGGTGCCTCCATGACCTCGTCACCCCCCATTCGGCTCTGCTGCAGCGGGCCGATCGACTCGGGCGGACGGGCTGATCGGACACTGCCGGGGGCCACAGGTCCTACGGCAGCATCCGTTCGGCCGGGGATGGCAGGCCATGAGTCCCTCCCGATGCCGACGATCGGCGCCACCCGAACGGAGACAACCATGACCATCCGACACACAACTCGACGAACCCCTCGACGGTCGTCCCCACGCTCGTCGAAGCGGCTCGTGGCCGCTGCCCTCTCACTGGCTGCCCTTGCCGCCGGATCGGCTATCGCCACCGGCACGGCCGAGGCGGCCACCACCACCCTCATCGCCCGCGGCGCCACCTGGCGCTGGTCGACGGGCACCGACCTGGGGACCGCGTGGCGGTCGCCCACCTACAGCGACTCGACCTGGCGGACCGGTGCCGGCCAGCTCGGCTACGGCGACGGTGACGAGCGCACCACGCTGCCCTACGGATCGAACACCTCGAACCGCTATCCCACCGCCTACTTCCGCACCTCGTTCACGGTGGCCGATCCGGCCGCCGTGACAGCGCTCAGCCTCACCGGCGTGTTCGACGACGGCTTCATCGCCTACGTGAACGGCACCCAGGTGGCCCGGGTGAAGATGCCCTCGACCACGGTGACGTACCGCACGCTCGCGTCCGACTGGGCCGAGAACCAGGTGATCACCCTCGCAGTGCCGACGTCGGTGCTGCGGGTCGGCACCAACGTGATCGCCGTCGAGGTGCACCAGCGCACGCTCGACTCGTCGGACCTGTCGTGGGATGCATCGCTGACAGCGACGGTGTCGGACACGGCACCCACCACCACGGCGGCACCCACCACGACGGCGGCACCCACCACGACGGCGGCGCCCACCACGACGGCGGCGCCCACCACGACGGCGCCGCCCACGGGTGTCGCACCCACCGGTGCCGCCAATGACGGACGCTGGAGCAGGCTCATCTTCCAGGACGAGTTCTCGGGCACCACGGCCAAGTGGCAGCGCAACTGGCGGATGGGCAACGACACCAGCATCAGTCCGCCCGCCAACAAGAGCTACGAGGCCGCCTGCTGGGATCCGAAGAACACCTTCGTCTCGAACGGCAACCTCGTGATGCGGGCCGAGCGGCGCAGCTGCACCGACGCCTTCGGAAGGACCTACAGCTACGCCACGGGTGGTGCCACCACGGGTTCGTGGAACTTCACCTACGGCTACGCCGAGGCGCGCCTGTTCCTGCCGGCCGATGCCAACGGCAAGATCGCCAACTTCCCGGCCTGGTGGCTGAACGGTTCGGTGAACGACACCAACGGCTGGCCGAACGGCGGTGAGATCGACGTGGTCGAAGGCCTGTCCGATCACATCAACTGCTGGCACTACCACTGGGGTTCCCCGTCGAACGCCCAGTCGGCCGGTGGTTGCCCCTCCACCACCCTGGTGCCGTCGCTGAAGAACCCGGCCGGTTGGCACACCTACGGTGTGGCGTGGGAGCCCGGCGTGCTGCGCTACTACTACGACGGTGTGCTCGTGGCCACCCACACCACCGGCGTGGTGAGCACCCCGATGTACCTGGCGCTCGACAATGCGGTGCCTGCGCAGTGGACCCCCACGGTGCCGGCCGACATGCTCGTCGACTACGTGCGGGTGTGGCAGCGCTGATCTGAGATCGCGGGAACCGGTGCGCTGATCTCGTGTCGGGTTCGGGCCCTTCGGGGTACCGAACCCGACACGAGTCGCGTTCGCGTCTGCCGATCGACACTGCACATCGACGTCGACCGGCACGGTTCGGGGCGATGACCGCGTCGGTACCGTCCGGCCGTGACGCCGACGACATCGACCCGAACGAACTCGCAACGGCCGAACTCGCAACGGCGTCGCCGATCGCGAGCGAGACTGCTGCTCGTCGCCGGTCTGGCACTGGCGGGGTTATCGGGCATCGTGGGTGGTCGGCCCGGGTTGCGCCCGGCCGATGCCGCAGCGAGCGAGACACCGCTGACGCTCGCGGTGATCGGCGACTACGGGGGCGACAACGGCGGCGAGTACCGCCTCGCCGCTCTCGTGGCCGGGTGGAAACCCGACGCCGTCGCCACCGTGGGCGACAACCTGTATCCGACGGCCCCCACCGTCACCGGAACCGACAAGTACGACCTCGTGGTGGGAAAGTACTTCTGCGCCTTTCTGGCGGGCGTGCCATCGGGGCCGAACTGCAACGGAAAGCGCAGTGCCGTGAACCGGTTCTTCCCCGCCACCGGCAACCACGACTACACCGACGGGCCGATCGCCAACTACCTCGCCTACTTCGATCTTCCGGGCAAGGGCGTGACCAGTGCGTTCCCGACGGGTTCCGAGCAGTACTACGACGTGGCGCTCGGCCCGGTGCACCTGTTCTTCATCGACTCCCAACTCACCGAGGGTGCCTTTCCGGCGGCCCCCACCTTCGCCGAGCAGCAGCGATGGTTGCAGCGCTCGATGGCCGCATCGGCGGCGCCGTGGAAGTTGGTGCTGTTCCATCACCCCGCGTACTCGAGCGGCACCACGTACGGCAGTACCCCGGCGATGCAGTGGCCGTTCGGGGCCTGGGGTGCCGACCTGGTGCTGAGCGGCCACCACCACTCGTTCGAGCGCATCGTGCGCAGCGACACCACCTACTACGTGGTGGGCCTGGGCGGGGCGAGCCGCTTCCCGTTCGACCCGCCCGAGGTGGGAAGTGAGGTGCGGTTCAACGGCGACGAGGGAGCCCTGCGGCTCACCGTCACCAGTACCTCGCTGGTGGCCGAGTTCATCACCGTCTCGGGTGTGCTGATCGACCGGTACACGCTCACCAAGGGAGTCACCCCGCCCGCCACCACGACGACGAGTACGACGGTGCCGCGGACGACCACGACGACGAGTACGACGGTGCCGCGGACGACCACGACGACGAGTACGACGGTGCCGCGGACG
>JBEIIG010000072.1:0-18048 GCA_040380855.1 Acidimicrobiaceae bacterium
ATCGTCGGCATCTCGTACCGTCAGCTCGACTACTGGGCGCGCACCGATCTGGTGCGGCCATCGCTCAGCGACGCTCGTGGCAGCGGCTCGCGGCGGCTCTACTCGTACCGCGACCTGCTCGAGCTGCGTGTCATCAAGAGCTTGCTCGAAGCCGGTATCAAACTCGAATCGGTGCGCCAGGCATTTCGATACCTGCGCGAACACGTCGACACCGACATCGCTGCGGCCACACTGGTGATCAGCGGGAACGATGTGGTGCTGTGTGACGGCGACATGCTGATCGATGTGGTGCGCCGCGCCGGCCAGGGCGTGCTGAACGTGCTGCCGCTCGGCAGCGTGAAAGACGGCCTCGACGCCGAACTGGTGGCGCTCGCCGCGCCCGAGGCGGCCCAGGCCGCGGCACCCACGGCGCTGGTCGCCAACGGATGAGTTCGACCGCGGTGTCGGGTCGGAGTCCGCTCGACCTGGTCCACCGCCACCTCGGCGCCAAGATGGTGCCGTTCGGCGGGTGGGAGATGCCGCTCGCGTATCCATCCGGCACCATCGACGAACATCTGGCGTGCCGGCGCGACGCCGTGGTGTTCGACGTGTCGCACCTCGGCACGGTGCGCGTATCTGGCTCCGACGCATTCGGCCTGCTGCAGGCCGCGTTCACCAACGATCTCGGCAAGGTGGGGCCGGGGCGAGCGCAGTACACCCACCTGCTCGACGCCGACGATGCGTCGGTGCTCGACGACATCATCGTGTGGTGGGTGAGCGACACCGAGTTCGACGTGATGCCCAACGCGTCGAACACCGATCGGGTACGTGCCGCGATCGGCGGCGACGACACCACGGCGACGCGGGCGGTGCTGGCCGTGCAGGGGCCGCAGGCACGCGAACGGCTGGCCACGGTGTTCCCCGCTGCTGCCGCGGTGGGGCGGTTCCGTGTGCAACAGGTGCACTGGAACGGGATCGACTGCACGGTGGCAGGCACCGGCTACACCGGTGAGGCAGGGGTCGAGATCGCCGTGGGCGCGGAACATGCTGCCGATCTGTGGGCGGCCGTCACCGGCGCGGGCATCGTTCCCGCCGGGCTCGGTGCGCGCGACACGCTGCGGCTCGAGGCCGCGCTGCCGCTGCACGGTCACGAACTCGGTCCGGGTATCACCAGCCTGCAGGCCGGCCTCGGCTGGGTGGTGGCGTGGGACAAGGGCGAGTTCCGGGGCCGTTCGGCGCTGGCAGCCGAGCGCGAGCACGGGCCGCGCCGGGTGCTGCGCGGGATCGCCACCGAGGGCCGCCGTCCGCCACGGGCCGACTGCGCGGTACTGGTGGGCGGCGAGGCAGTGGGCGTGGTGACCAGCGGGAACTACTCGCCCGTGCTCGAGCATGGCATCGCGCTGGCGTTCCTGCCACCGACGGTCGAGATCGGCACCGACGTGGTGGTCGACGTGCGCGGTTCCGCGCTGGCGGGCCGCGTGGTGGCCACGCCGTTCGTCGCCAAGCGCTAGCGGCTCGTCGCCTTCGACTGCTTCGGCGTCGCCTTCCTCTTCGCCGGCGCAGCCTTCTTCGGTGTGGCCTTCTTCGAGGCGGCCTGCTTCGGTGCGGCCTGCTTCGGTGCCGCCTGTGTTGCCGCGGGTTGCTCAGGTGCTGGCTGGGCCTTGGCGTCGACGTCGCCGGTGGCGAACTGGGTGACCCGGCGCACCAGGTCGGCGGCTCCCGACGCGTTGTCGCGCAAGGTGGTCAGCGGCTTCAGGCCGAACATGCCCGCCGACTCGGCGAACTGCGCGAGGGGCTGGAGCGACCGACCTACCTCGCCCAACAGGTCGACGGCCGAGCCCATGCGCTCGACGATGGCGTCGCCCGCTTTCAGGGTGCGGGTGACCTGCGGCATGAGCGCCCGGATGGGCGGCTCGACGTCGTCGAGGAGGTTGTTCACCCGCGTGGCGATGCGGTTCATCTGCTCCATCGTGGCGCCGAACTGCTCGACGAGTGTCAGCAGGTCGTCGACACCCTTTTGGAACTGACCGAGCGACTTCGCGGCCTGAGCTAGCGGGTTGGACGGGCCGAGCAACCCGAGCAGGTCGCCCAGGCCGCCGGCCGCAGAACCAGAGGAGGCAGATGCCGACATGGCGGCCACCGTAGCCGTCAGGGCGACGGCTGCGATGCGACCGGCTCGGCGAGCGACCGGGCGAAGGCCTCGAGCGGTTCGCAGCTGCACACCAGGTGACGGTCGCCCGCGGCCGCATCGATACGCGACACCGGCGGGAAGTACTTGTGCTGACGTGCCGCGTTCGTGGGATATGCGCCCAGGTGACGCGAGTACGGCCGGTCCCACTGGCCGAGCAGATCCTCTGCAGTGTGCGGGGCATGGCGCAGCGGGCTGTCGTCGATGCTCCAGGTGCCGTCGGCGACCTGGTCGATCTCGGCTCGGATGGCCAGCATCGCGGTGCAGAAGCGGTCGAGTTCGGCGAGGGTCTCGCTCTCGGTCGGCTCGACCATCAGCGTTCCCGCAACTGGGAAGCTGATCGTGGGGGCATGGAAGCCGTGGTCGATCAATCGCTTGGCGATGTCGTCGACCGTGACGCCCGTTGCTTTGGTGAGCGGCCGGATGTCGAGGATGCACTCGTGCGCCACGCGCCCGTGGTCGTTGGCGTACAGCACGGGGAACGCATCGTGCAGGCGCGCGGCCACGTAGTTGGCACTGACGATGGCCTGCACCGTGGCCTCGCGCAGACCTTCGGCGCCCATGAGCGCGATGTACACCCACGAGATCGGCAAGATGCCCGCCGACCCGAACGGGGCGGCGCTCACCGCACCCACCGCCGGCTGTTCGCCGCGACGTGCTGCCAGCGGGTGACCGGGCAGGAACTCGGCCAGATGACCGCGTACGGCCACCGGGCCCACCCCGGGTCCGCCGCCGCCGTGCGGGATGCAGAACGTCTTGTGCAGGTTGAGATGGCTCACATCGGCGCCGAACGAACCGGGCTTGGCCACACCGACGAGCGCGTTCAGGTTGGCGCCGTCGACGTACACCTGCCCGCCGGCCGCGTGCACGAGATCGCAGATCTCGCCGACAGCCGTCTCGAACACCCCGTGGGTGCTCGGGTAGGTGATCATGATCGCCGCCAGCCGGTCGCCCGCCGCAGCGATCTTGGCGCGCAGGTCGTCGACATCGACGTTGCCGTGCGCGTCGCACGCGACCACCACCACGTCGAGGCCGGCCATCACGGCGCTCGCCGCGTTGGTGCCGTGGGCGCTCGACGGGATGAGGCACACCGTGCGCTGGTGGTCGCCGCGGCTGCGGTGATAGGCGCGGATGGCCAGCAGGCCGGCGAACTCGCCCTGGCTCCCTGCGTTGGGTTGCAGGCTCACGGCGTCGTAGCCGGTGATGGCCACCAGGGCTCGTTCGAGCCCGGCGATCATCTCGCGGTAGCCCTCGGTCTCGTCGTCGGGCGCGTACGGGTGCGCCTGGGCGAACTCGGGCCAGGTGATCGGCGCCATCTCGACCGTGGCGTTCAGCTTCATCGTGCACGACCCGAGGGGGATCATCGTGCGATCGAGCGCCAGGTCGCTGTCGGCCAGACGGCGCAGGAACCGGAGCATCTCGTGCTCGGTGCGGTAGCGGCGGAACACCTCGTGGTCGAGCAGCACTCCGGTGCGTCGCTGCGGCAGTCCGTCGGGTGCATCGTCGACGACTGCTGCGTCGACGCCCACGATGGCGAGCACGTCGGCCAGGGTGTCGAGGGTGCAGGTCTCGTCGAGTGAGATACCGACCGTGGTGGCATCGACCTCGAGCAGGTCGTACCCCGCCTGGCGGGCCTGTGCGTGCGCCGACGCAGCATCGGGAACACGCACACGCAGCGTGTCGAACCAGGTGTCGTTCACCAGGTCGAGCCCACCGCGGCGCAGGGCATCGGCGAGCAGCGAGGTGAGCCGATGGGTGCGCTCGGCGATGCGCCGCAGCCCTTCGGGGCCGTGCCAGCACGCATAGAACGCGGCGATGTTGGCCAGCAGCACCTGCGCGGTGCAGATGTTCGAGGTGGCCTTCTCGCGGCGGATGTGCTGCTCGCGCGTCTGCAGTGCCAGCCGCAACGCAGGACGGCCGGCCGTGTCGGTGCTCACGCCCACCAGGCGGCCGGGCAGGGCGCGGGCTGCGCGTTCGTGGGCGGCGATGAACGCTGCGTGCGGCCCGCCGAAACCCATCGGTACGCCGAAGCGCTGGGCCGAACCGATGGCGATGTCGGCGCCGAGTTCGCCCGGCGACGGCATGAGCACGCAGGCCAGCAGATCGGTGGCCACCACGGTGACGATGCCTGCGGCCCGAGCACTCGCCAGTGGCTCGCGCCAGTCGGGCACCGCGCCGCTCGACGTGGGCAGGCTGAACAGCGCCCCGAAGCAGTCGCCGGCAGCGACGCCGTTCAGGTCGTCGAGGTCGCCCACGACGAGGTCGATGCCCACCGGTTCGGCGCGGGTGGCGAGCACGGCCAGGGTCTGCGGGTGCGTGTCGCGGTGCACGAAGAACGTGTGGCCGTCGTTGTTCGACAACCGGCGCGCCATGGTCATCGCCTCGGCCGCCGCCGTTGCCTCGTCGAGCAGCGACGCATTCGCCAGGTCCAGTCCGGTGAGGTCGGCCACCATCGTCTGGAACGTCAGCAGTGCCTCGAGCCGGCCCTGGCTGATCTCGGGCTGATAGGGGGTGTAGGCCGTGTACCACGCCGGATTCTCGAGCACATTGCGCTGCACCACCGGCGGGGTGACGGTGCCGTAGTAGCCGAGGCCGATCAGGCTGCGCCGCGGCCGGTTCTTCGCCGCAAGCGCCTTCAGTTCGCGGGTGACGTCGTCGACCGTGCGGGGCGGGCCCAGGGGGAGCGGGGCGTCGAGCAGGATCGACTCGGGCACGGTCTCGGCGATCAACTGTTCGGCCGACTCGACGCCGAGCGCGGCCAGCATGATGTCGCCTTCGAGGGGCGCGGGCCCGATGTGTCGGGTGATGAAGTCGCGGTCGTCGAGCAGGTCGGCGAGCGACGGACGGGGCTGGGCACGGTCTGCGGACACGGAACCTCCTGAGGGCCTGCCCACGGACGTGGGCGGGTGGTGGGTTCCCCCGCTGTCATCGGTGCCTGAGAGCTTCGGCTGGGCTCGATGCCCGACCTTTCCCCGTCGGCGAGACCGCACCGGACGGCGACGGCGTCGACGCCCGAGGTGGTCTGCTTTCCAGCGGCGCACGGCCCGATCGGTTCGGTGGCCTGAGAGATTCCGGGGAGGTTGCTCCTTCGGCGCCCCCATGCTGGCTGCGTGGGTGGCTCTCCCGGTCGGACGACTGGCGCACCCGGCACGCTAGCGCAGTGTGCCGGACTCGGCCAGGGACCTGCGGCCCGACGCAACCCTCGGCAGGTGCGGTCAGCGTTCGGCGAGGGGCGAGCCGAGGCGACGGGTGACCGCGGCACGGATCTGCTCGTCGAAGCTGCGCACGTGCGCCTCCACCAGTTCGGCGGCGCGGTCGGCGTCGCCGGCGCGCAGCGCGACCAGCATCTCGGTGTGCTCGGCCACGGCGTCGGCCATGTCGTTCACGTCGGCGAGGTACATGTGCCAGAGGCGGTCGCTCTGGGCGTAGAGCATGTCGAGCGTGTCGGTGAGGAAGCGGTTGTCGGCGGCCTCCCACACGATCTCGTGGCACTCGCGGTCGATCTCGATCAGCTCGGCGGCGGGCACCCCTGGTCGCTGCGCTCGTTCGAGCGCGTCGGCCATGCGATCCCACAGGTCGGGTTTGGCTCGGGCACAGGCGAGCCGTGTGGCGAAGGGTTCGAGCGTGGCGCGCGTCTCGTAGAGCAGCGCCAGCTCGGCCACATCGATGCCCGACACGTACATGCCGCGCCGGGGGATGACAGTGACGAACTGATCGCGCACGAGGCGCTGCAGGGCCTCGCGGATGGGGGTGCGGCCCATGCCCAGTCGGCGTTGCAGATCGTCTTCGCGGATCACGGCGCCGGGCGCGAGATCGAGCCGCACGATCATGTTGCGGATCTCGGTGTACGCACGTTGGCTGAGCGATGTCGACGCTGTGATATGGTGAAGATATATCAGTCGAGGTGTGGTGGCAACCCGCCGCACCGGTCACGCCGGGAGCAGTGATGAGCGAAGTCAGCGGTCAAGTCGTCCCCACCCACGCCAAGGTGGTCGTCATCGGTGCCGGCATCGTCGGCAACTGCCTGGTCGGCCACCTGAGCCGACTCGGCTGGACCGACATGGTGCTCATCGACAAGGGCCCGCTGCCGAACCCCGGTGGCTCCACCGGTCACGCGTCGAACTTCATCTTCCCCACCGACCACAACAAGGAGATGGCGTTCCTCACGGTCGACAGCCAGAACCAGTACATCGACCACGGGTTGAACAACACGTGCGGCGGTATCGAGGTGGCCCGCGAACCGCAGCGCATGGAGGAGTTCAAGCGCCGTATGACGTCGGCCAAGGCGTGGGGTATCGACGCCCGGCTCGTCACGCCCGCCGAGATCAAGGAGATGGTGCCGTTCATCAACGAAGACATCCTCCTCGGTGGCTACTACACGCCCAGCGTGTCGGTGGTCGACTCGCTGGCCACCGGCACCCGCATGCGCGAAGAGGCCCAGCAGAAGGGCGCGCTGAAGGTGTTCGCCAACACCGAGGTGTTCTCGCTCGAGACCGACGAGGTGCCCAACGGCCTGCCGAAGATCAAGGCCGTCGTCACCGACAAGGGCCGCATCGAGGCCGAGCACGTCGTCATCGCCTGCGGTGTGTGGAGCCCCCGCATCGCCGCCATGGCCGGCGCCACCATCCCGCTCACCCCGGCCGTGCACCAGATGGCCGACGTCGGCCCAATCGACATCCTGCAGGAGACCAACGCCGAGGTGGCGTTCCCCATCGTCCGCGACATGGACACGTTCTGCTACGAGCGCCAGTCGGCAGGCTCGATGGAGGTGGGCAGCTACGCCCACCGCGCCATCCTGATGCGCCCCGACGACATCCCGTCGAACGAGGAGTCGGCCCTCAGCCCCACCGAGCTGCCCCTCACCTACGACGACTTCGACCCGCAGCTCGAGCAGGCAATCGACCTGATGGAGATGCTCGGCGACGCCGAGATCCGCTACGCCATCAACGGCCTGCTCAGCCTCACCCCCGACGCCAACCCGGTGCTCGGCGAGACCGTCGAGGTGCGCAACCTCTGGAGCGCCGCCGCGGTGTGGATCAAGGAAGGCCCCGGTATCGCCCAGCTCGTCGCCGAGTGGATGACCTACGGCTACCCGCACATGTGCGACCCGCACGGCAGCGACATCAGCCGCTTCTACCCCCACGAGAAGACCGAGTGGCACATCAACGCCCGCTGCAACGAGCACTTCAACAAGACCTACGGCATCGTGCACCCGCGCGAACAGTGGGCCAGCCAGCGCGGCATGCGCCGCAGCCCGTTCTACGCCCGTGAGGAAGCCCTCGGCGCGGTGTTCTTCGACGCCCGCGGCTGGGAGCGCCCGCAGTGGTACGAGAGCAACGCCGGGCTGATGGAGAAGTTCCCCGAGGCCTGCGCACCGCGCACCCACGAATGGGACGGCCGCTGGTGGAGCCCGATCATCAACGCCGAGCACCTGCAGATGCGCGAGAGCGTGGGCATGGTCGACCTCACGGCGTTCAACGAGTTCGACTTCGAGGGCCCCGGCGCCTGCGACTTCCTGCAGTACATGTGCGTGAACAACGTCGACGTCCCCGTGGGCCGCAGCGTGTACACCCCGCTGCTCACCCCGCACGGCGGCTTCCGCGGCGACCTCACCATCCAGCGCCTCGGCACCGACCACTTCCGCGTCATCACCGGTGCGTTCGACGGTGGCCGCGACAACTACTGGTTCCGCAAGTACATGCCCACCGACGGCTCGGTCACCTTCACTGACCGTTCGCAGGGCATCTGCACCGTGGGCGTGTGGGGCCCCAACGCCGTGGCGACGATGAGCAAGGTCGTCACCGATCACACCACCGCCCCGTTCGACCTCAGCCAGAACGGCTTCCCCTACGGCGCCGTGAAGGACGTGCTCATCGACGGTGTGCCGTGCACGATGTTCCGCATCAGCTACGTCGGCGAAGCGGGCTGGGAGATCTACACCCGCATGGAGCACGGCCTGAAGGTGTGGGACGCCATTGCGGCCGCCGGCCAGGAGTTCGGCATCATCCCGGTGGGCATCGGTGTGTATGCGGTCACCGGCCGCATCGAGAAGGGCTACCGCCTCATGGGCGCCGAGCTCGAGAGCGAGTACAACCCGGTCGAGGCCGGCCTCGCCCGTCCGAAGGTGAAGAGCGCCGACTTCATGGGCAAGGACGCCTACCTGAAGGCTCGTGAAGAAGGCCCGGCCTCCATCATGTGCACGCTCAGCATGGACAGCCAGCGCTGCGCCGACGGCTACGACCGGTTCCCCACGGGCGGCAACGAGCCCATCCTCACCCTGTCGGGCGAGCGCATCGTCGACGCCAAGGGTCGCGTCTCGCGTGTCACCACCGCGGGCGCCGGGCCGTCGGTGGGCAAGTACCTGCTGCTGGCCTACCTGCCGCCCGAGCACGCCGTCGAGGGCACCAAGCTGCAGGTGATGTACATGAACGAGCTGTATCCGGTCACGGTCGAGCGCGCCAGCGCCACGCCGCTGTTCGATCCCGACGACAGCCGGATGAAGAGCTGACATGCGTGTGCTCGTCTGCGTGAAGCGGGTGCCCGCACCGGGCGCAAAGATCAACATCACCGCCGACGGCATGGCGGTCGACACGGCATTCCTCGGGTTCACCACGAGCCCGCACGAGGAGTGCGCCGTGGAAGAGGCCGTGCAGCTCGTCGAGCGTCACGGTGGCGAGGCCACGGTGCTCACCCTCGGCCCCGCCGAGGCCGACGAGCAGTTGCGCTACGCCGCCAGCCTCGGTGTGCAGAAGGCTGTGTTGCTGCCCACCGACGGCAGCGACTGGGACCCGCAGCGCACCGCGAAGGCCATCACCGAGGCCATCCTCGGCATCGAAGCCGCCGAGGGCCCGTTCGACATCATCCTGTTCGGCAACGAGTCGGCCGACTCGGGTGGCTTCCAGGTGGGCGTGCGGGTGGCTCGTGCGCTCGGCCGTGCGATGGTGAACGGCATCAAGGGCATCGAGGTGGGCGACGGTGCCGTGCGTGCCCGGCGCGAAGCCGAGGCGGGCGTGGAGGTGTACGCCCTGCCGATGCCGGTGGTGCTCGGCGTGAAGGAGGGCATCAACCTGCCCCGCTATCCCACGCTGAAGGGCCGTCTGGCGTCGAAGAAGGTCGACGTGGCACAGGTGGCACCGGCCGGCGAACCCGGCGGGCAGCGCCTCGTCACGCTCGCCCAGGCGGCCGAGCAGGTGAGCAACACGGTCATCCTCGGCAAAGGCCCCGATGCCGCTGCTGCTGTGGTCGACGTGCTGGAAGAACTGGGGTTGCTGAAGTGAACGTGCTCGTCATCGCCGAACACGACCGGGGCACGCTCGCCCCGGCCACGCTCGAGGCGCTCGCCGCGGCCCGTCCGCTGGGTACGGTGCACGTGGCCACACTGGGCGAGGTAGCCGACGGCCTGGCCGAGGTGCTGGCCGCGCACGGCGCCGCCATGGTGCACCAGGTGCACCATGCGTTGTTGAGCGACTACGGCCCCGAGGCGTGGGGCGACGCCGTTGCCCAGCTCGTCTGGTCGCTGGACCCCGAGGTGGTGCTGGCGTGCGGCACCGACCGGGGCAACGAGGTGATGGCGCACCTGGCCGCCATCACCGATCTGCCGTTCGTGGCCAACTGCCTCGAGGTGCGCCCGGGTGATGCCACCTGGTCGATCACCCGAGTGCGCTGGGGTGGGTCGTTGCTCGAGCAGTGCGACCTCAGCGCGGGTCGCAAGCTGGTGTCGGTGGCGCACCACGCATTCGAGGCAGCCGAGGCGCCGGTGTCGGCAACGACGTCGGTGTTCACCCCCGAGCTCGACGCGTCGGTTGCCCGCACCGTGGTGGCCGAGCGCGTCGAGCGTGCCGCCGGTGTCACCTTGGCCACCTCGCCCGTCGTGGTGGGTGGTGGCCGTGGTGTCGGTTCGCCCGAGGGGTTCGCCCCGCTCGAAGAACTCGCCGGTCTGCTGGGCGGGGTGGTGGGCTGCTCGCGTGCGGTCACCAACAACGGCTGGCGCAACCACACCGACCAGGTGGGCCAGACGGGCACCCGCATCGCCCCCGACCTCTATTTCGCCTGCGGTATCTCGGGCGCCATCCAGCACTGGGTGGGCGCGATGGCGTCGAAGAAGATCCTCGCCATCAACACCGATCCCGAGGCGAACATGGTCACCAAGGCCGACTATGCGGTCATCGGCGATCTCCATCAGGTCATCCCGGCCATCAGCGCCGAGATCCGTCGTCGCCGCGGCTGACGGTGGTTGACTGATCGGGTGAGTTCCGCACCCGTCGCCGAATCGGTCGCGCCCCAGTCGCCGCGCCACTCGTTGATGCTCGCCACCTGGGGCCTCATGGCCGCGGTGGGCATGGTGCTGCTGTCGGGCGGCATGTTCAGCACCCTGCTCGGTGTGCGCGCCGAGTTGGAGGGTCTGCCTACGGTGCTCAGCGGCGCCATCAGCGGCGCCTACTACGCAGGCTTCCTGGTGGGGTCGAGGTTCGCGTTGCGGGCGCTGGGCAAGGTGGGCCACATCAGAGTGTTCGCCGCGCTCACGGCCATGTTGTCGGCAGCCGTGCTGGGTATCGGCCTGCTCGGCCTACCGGTGCTGTGGCTCCTGCTGCGCGCGGTCACCGGCCTGTGCTTCGCAGGCGTGTACGTGGTGGCCGAGTCGTGGCTGAACGGGCTGGCGAGCAACGAGTTCCGCGGTCGCCTGCTGGCCACCTATGCGGTCATCGTCGCGGCGACCTACGGCGCAGGCCAGTTGGCGGTGTTCGACTTCGACGCCCGGGCCGTCACCGGCTACGCCATCGCCGCAATCATCGCTGCGCTGGCCGTCGTGCCGGTGGCGATGTCGGAGCAGGCCACAGTGCCCGAGGCGCAAGAGCACGCCCGGTTGTCGATGCGCGAACTCGCCCGCATCGTGCCCACCGGTATGGCCACCAACCTGCTCGTCGGCCTAGCACACGGCTCGATGATGGGTATGGCCGCCGTCTACGCCACCCGCGAGGGGCTCAGCGTCGGCCGCACCGGTCTGTTGCTGGCTGCGCTGCAGTTGGGCGGCATGGTGATGACGTTCCCGGTGTCGGCTGCATCCGACGAGATCGACCGCCGCGTGGTGGGTGTCGTCGCCTGCCTGGGGGCGATGACCGCCGGTGGGTTGCTGCTGCTCGGCCCGGCATCGAGCCCGATGGCCGTCGTGCTCATGATCGTCGTCGGTGGCTTCAGCTATCCGCTCTATTCGATCGCCTCGGCCTACACCAACGACTGGCTCGACCCCGAACAGCTCAGCGCTGCGGCGAGTCAACTCGTCACGCTGTACGGCATCGGCGCCATGATCGGCCCGTTCGTCGGTGCGGCGTTCATCGACGTGCTCGGTACCCAGGGCTATCTGTGGTCCATCATCGTGCTGCACGGCGTGATCGCCCTGTTCCTCGCCTATCGCATCCGTGCCTGGCACGCGCCACTCACGTCGCGTCCGTGGAGCGAGGCCTCGGTGCCGGCGCGGGCGTTCTTCGTGCCCGCCAACATCGTGTCGATGGGCATCCACCGTCGCCGTCGCCGCCCCCACCCCTAGCCCCACCCCACCCGACCCCACCCGACCCCGCCCGACCCCGCCCCTCGCGGCGTTTGTGAGCTGCCCGGTGTTGGACCGGGTTCCGCTCACAATCGCAGGCGGGTGGCGCCTGCACCCACGCGGCGTTTGTGAGCTGCCCGGTGTTGGACCGGGTTCTGCTCACAAACGCAGAGGGAGGAGGGGGCGGTGGGGAGGAGGGGAGTGGGTCAGCCGAGGCGGGCGAGTTGGGCTTGCTGCCACTGGGCGGTGGCGTCGACGTTGTTGAAGGTGAACACGTGCAGACCCTCGATGCCCAGGTCGACGCCCGCCTTGCTGAGCGGGGCGATGAGCTTGGTGGGGTCGTAGCCGCCGGGGGTGAAGAAGCGGCCCATGATGCCCTTGTTCTTCTTCACGTAGCGCACCGACGAGCCGATGCCCAGCCGCACGCTCATGGTGATGAGCTTGGTGCGATCGATCACACCCGGCACGCCGATGTGCACCGGCAGGGTGAACCCGGCCTTGCGTTCGGCAGCGAGCCACCGCTTGATCTGCTCGGCGTCGAAGCACATCTGGGTGCTGGCGAAGCCCTCCACACCGGCTTCGGCGAGCAGCGCCTGCTTGGCGTGCAGTGCTTCGTGCACCACGGCCGGGTCGATCATCGCGTGGCCGTCGGGGTACGAGGTGATGCCGATGCGGGTGACGCCTGAGTCGGTGCCCAAGAAGTCGCGCAGCCAGTCGACGGCGCCTTCGTAGGGCCCTGCTGCCTCGGGGGCGTCGCCGGCCACGAGGAAGATCTCGGTGAGGCCGTTGGCCTTGCACCACGCCGCCAGTTCGGCCACGTGGTCGGGGCCCGTGGTGAGGCGGGCCGAGAAGTGCGGCACGGCCAGGTGGCCCTTGGCCTGCAGCCGCAGGGTGAGCTCCTGTGTGGCGGCGATGCCCTTGGCGGGCGAACAGGTGACCGACACCGAGCAGCCCGCGGGCAGGAAGTCGATCTGTGCCTCGAGGTTCTTCATGGGGATCACCTCGTAGCGCGCCTCGGCGACGAGGTGGCGCTGGAGGCTCGAGGGCGACTGGGGGAGCGGTGCGGTCGACATGGGTGTTCCTGTTCCGTGAGGGTCGATGCGTTCGGGGATGCGGTCGTCGGGTGAGGGCTGGTCAGGCGAATTCGTCGGGGAGCTCGGCCTTGCGCCGGGCGATGAAGTCGAGCAGTTCGGCGTCGATGGCGTCGTCGATGGGCGGTGCCTCGTAGTCGGCGAGGCGCCGCTTCCACAGCGCATTGGCCCGCTGTGCGGCGTCGAGGCCACCCTCTTCGATCCACTGCTCGTAGCTGGCGTTGTCGGCCGTGTCGCTGCGGTAGAAGGCGGTCTCGAAGTTCTGCAGCGTGTGGTTGGTGCCGAGAAAGTGCTGCCCGGGTTCGTTCTCGCGGAACGCCGACATGGCCTGGGCGTTCTCGCTGATGTCGAGGCCGCGCACGAACGTGGTCATCATGCCCAGCTGGTCGTGGTCGAGGATGAACTTCTCGTAGCCGATGGCCAGGCCACCCTCGAGCCAGCCGGCAGCATGGAGCACGAAGTTCACCCCGCCCGTCACCGTGGGCAGCAGCGTTGCGGCGCTCTCGTAGGCGGCCTGCGCGTCGGGCAGTTTCGACGCCGTGAGCGAACCGCCCGAGCGGAACGGAACCCCCAGGCGGCGGGCCAGCGCGGCCATGGTGTACAGCACGATGGCGGGCTCGGGGGTGCCGAACGTGGGTGCCCCGGTCTGCATGCTCATCGAGCTGGCGAACGAGCCCATGATGACGGGCGCGCCGGGCCGGATGAGTTGGGTGAACGCCATACCGGCCAGTGCCTCGGCCAGGGTCTGGGCGCACACACCGGCTGATGTGCTGGGTGCCATCGCCCCGGCCAGGATGAACGGGGTGATGATGGTGGCCTGGTTGTTGCGGGCGTAGCACTCGGCGGCGGCGAGCATCGTGCCGTCCCACACCAGCGGCGACGACGCGTTGATGAGGCTGGTCATCACCGTGCGGTCGTGCAGGTCGCCACCGAACGCGATGCGGGCCAGGTCGACGCTGTCCTGGGCCCGCTCGCCGGCGGTGACCGAGCCCATGAACGGCTTGTCGCTGTACCGGATGTGTGCGTACACCATGTCGAGGTGGCGCTTGCTGACGGGCACGTCGACGGGTTCGCACACGGTGCCGCCACTGTGGTGCAGGAACGGCGACACGTAGGCGAGCTTCACGAAGTTCTGGAAGTCGGTGAGTGTGGCGTAGCGGCGGCCCTTGTCGAGGTCGTGCACGAACGGCGAGCCGTAGTTCGGGGCGAACACGGTGTGCTTGCCGCCGATCTCGACGTTGTTCTCGGGGTTGCGGGCGTGCTGGGTGTACTGCGCCGGGGCCGATGCCTGCACGATGCTGCGGCACAGCCCGCGGGGGAACCGCACCCGGGTGCCGTTCACCTCGGCACCAGCCGCGGCGAACACCGGCAGCGCCGACGGATAGTCGCGGATCTCGACACCGATCTCGGCCAGGATCGTCTCGGCGTTGTCCTCGATGATCGACAACCCCTCCTCGCTGACGATCTCGTAGGGCTCCATCGTGCGGGTGAGGTAGGTGACCCGTTCGACGGACTGGGCGGCACGCATGGCTTGCCGTGCCGCACGGCCACCGCCGCGTCGCGACGTGGTGGGCTCGCTCATGACTGACCTCCTACGGCGACCGAGTCGCCGGTGTCGTCGACGGTGGTGCCGACGTCGTCGGCCGCGGTGGTGCCGGCCGCACGACGCCGGCGTCGGCCACGCTCGGCCTGCTCGCCGCCTGCCGATTCGATGCGCTCGGGCAGGGTGATGGCGGCCCCGAGGTGCGTGGTGGGGGCGGTCTTGTGGGGGAAGGCCATCGCCTCGACGAACAGCTGCTGGAACTGAGGTTCGGTGGCGGTCTCGATCTTCACCACACCGCGCACAGCGGTCTCCATCTCGCGCCGGGCAGCGAGCGACAGCAGCGCTCGGGCGGCGCCCACACCGGCGGCGTTGCCGACGGAGCGCACCGACTCGACGGGGCAGTCGGGCACGAGGCCCAGCACCAGCGCGTACAGCGGGTCGATGTGTGCGCCGAACGCACCGGCCAGGCGGATGTCGTGCACCTCGGTGAGGCCGGCGTGGCCGACCAGCAGGTCGATACCGGCGCGCAGCGCCGCCTTGGCCAGCTGGATGGCGCGCACGTCGTTCTGCGTGATGCTGAGCGTGATGGCGTCGGTGTGGTGGACGATGTAGCGGAACGTGCGGCCGTCGGCCACCACCCGCGGTGTGCGCTCGGCGAGCGAGCCCTGCACCACACCATCGGTGTCGATGACGCCGGCCAGGTACATCTCGGCGATCACCTCGATGATGCCCGACCCGCAGATCCCCGAGATGTCGAGGTGGGCGACCGATTCGGCGAAGTCGGGGTCGTCGCTCCAGAGGTCGCTGCCGATCACCTTGAAGCGTGGCTCGAGCGTGACACGGTCGATGCGCACCCGTTCGATGGCACCTGCGGTGGCTCGTTGGCCGCAGCTCAGTTGTGCTCCCTCGAACGCCGGGCCGGTGGGGCTGGACGCGGCGAACTGCCGGACGCTGTCGCCCAGCACGATCTCGGCGTTGGTGCCCACGTCGACCACCAGTTGGGTGGTGGCCGAACGGTGCGGCCCCTCGGCCAGCACCACGGCGGCGGTGTCGGCACCGACGTGCCCGGCGATGCAGGGGCCCACGTACACGCGGGCGTGGGGGAGCGGCAGGTCGAGTTCGAGCGCCGGCAGTTGCACGGCCTCGGCGGTGGCCAGGGTGAACGGCGCCTGGCCGAGCGGTGTGGGGTCGATGCCCAGCAGCAGGTGGTGCATGATCGGATTGCCCACCAGCACCACTTCGAGCACATGGCCGTGGTCGACGCCCGACGCGTCGACGAGTTCGGCGATGAGGTCGACCAGCGCGCCCCGCACCGCTTGGGTGAGTTGCTCGTCGCCGCCCGGGTTCATCATCACGTACGACACCCGGCTCATCAGGTCTTCGCCGAAGCGGATCTGCGGGTTCATCCGCCCAGCCGATGCCAGCACTTCACCGCTGGCGAGGTCGCACAGGTGGCCGGCGATGGTGGTGGAGCCGATGTCGACAGCGATGCCACCGACGCGGTCGACGAACCCGGGCCACACGGCCACCACCTCGCCGGGCCCATCGTCGTCGCTGCGGCGTACGGCGACGGTGGCCGCACGGTCCTGGCCGGCGAAGGCGCGATGCACCTGACGCAACGCTGCGGGCGACAGACGGTCGACGGTGCGCTGGTAGACGGTGGCGAGCTGTTCGATGACGAGGTCGCTCATGCTCTCGGCGTCGCCGAGCACACTGGGCGGCAGTTCGATGTAGGCCAGCGACACGGCCGGATCGAGCACCACGTCGTCGAGCGCCAATGCCTTGCGCACCACGGGCCGGTGCACCTGGCTCTCGGGTGGCACGTCGATCACCACATCGCTCATCACCAGCGCACAGCAGCCGAGCCGCCGGTCGTCGGCCAGGCCACGTCGTTCGCGGTAGCGCGCCTCGGTCTCGGTGAACGGGCTCACCGAGGTGGCATCGACATCGATGGCCCACTTGGCGAAGTTGCCCTCCTCCACCGTCACCTGGCAGCGGCCGCAGATACCGCGCCCACCGCACACCGAATCGAGATCGACGCCCATCTCGCGCGCGGCGGCGAGCAGGGTGGTGCCCTGCTCGGCCTGGCCGACCAATCCAGAGGGTGTGAAGACGATCCGCGGCATCAGTGCATCCTCAGCCGCGGTTGCGGCGGCGGCCGCCCTCGGCCCGGCCCTCGCGAGCGCCACCGGCGGCGTTGGGGTCGCGGTTGGCCTTGATCCAGGCGAAGCAGTCGCGGTCGTTGCCCATCAGCACGTCGGCGGCCATGATCGCCGACTTCACCTCGGGGTGCATCGGGTTCATGATCGCCGACGACATACCGTTCGACATCGCCATCGACAGGAACGTGCCCGTGATGGCGTTGCGGTTGGGCAGGCCGAAGCTCACGTTCGAGGCGCCACAGGTGGTGTTCACGCCGAGTTCCTCGACCAGGCGGCGCAGCAGGGCGAACACCTGACGGCCGGCGGTGCCCATGGCACCGATGGGCATCACCAGCGGGTCGACCACCACGTCGTGGGCGGGGATGCCGTAGTCGGCAGCGCGCTGCACGATGCGCTTGGCCACTTCGAAGCGCACGTTCGGGTCTTCGCTGATACCGGTCTCGTCGTTGCTGATGGCCACGACGGCTGCGCCGTACTTGGCGACGAGCGGCAGCACACGGTCCATCACCTCGGCCTCGCCGGTGACGGAGTTGACGAGCGGCTTGCCCTGGTACACGGCCAGTCCGGCCTCGAGCGCCTCGATGATCGATGAGTCGATCGACAGCGGCACGTCGGTGACCGACTGGACCAGTTGCACGGCGCGGGCCAGCAGCGCCGGCTCGTCGGCCAGCGGGATACCGGCGTTCACGTCGAGCATCTGCGCGCCGGCTTCCACCTGTGCGAGTGCGTCGGCCTCGACCCGGCTGAAGTCGCCGTTCTTCATCTCCTCGGCCAGCAGCTTGCGCCCGGTCGGGTTGATGCGCTCGCCGATCATCACGAACGGGCGGTCGTGCCCGATGACGACCTCTTTCGTGGCGCTGCTGATGATGGTGTCGGTCATGACGTGACGTCCTCTGTCTGGTCGTTCGAGGGGGTGAGTGGATCCCAGCCACCGTTGGTGACGAGGGTGTTGAGGCGCTCGTTGGTGAACTCGCGCTCGATGTTCTCGGCGGTGGTGGCGACACATTCGGCCATATCGCCGACGATGGTGTGCGACACGCGCCGCCATTCGCCCACGTACTCCTGGGCGGTCTTCTTGCCGGCCACCATGGCAGCGCGGTCGATGGCCTTCTGGAAGCGGTGGGGCAGGATGATCTGGTTGCGCTCGGCGCCGAGGCGACCGTTCACCTGGGCGGGGATGTCGCGCCACATGATGATGACGAGTTCGTTCACGTTGCGGGGCATGTCAGGCAGCCTCCTCGGCTGAGTGCGATCGCAGCGCGACCGCGACGGAGTGGGCGAACGGCTCGAGGCCGGTGTCGTGGTGCTCGAAGCGCAGACCCAGTCGCTCGGCTGCGGCACGGCCGGCGGCGAGCACCGTGTGGTCGGCGCGCTGGGTGAGCAGGAGCACGCGGGTGTAGTGCCCGAAGTACGCGTCGCGCAGTTGCGGGTGGCGGTCGAGGCCGAGGCCCTCCCACACCAGCGCGTCGAAGTGCTTGGCGAGGAAGTCGGTGAGGAAGAACGTGCCGAGCTCGGCCTCGTGCATCGAGGCGAAGGTGTCG
>JBEIIG010000073.1:0-17703 GCA_040380855.1 Acidimicrobiaceae bacterium
CGGGCCACGCCACCGTCGCGGGTGAAGATGGCCGTGCCGTTGCCGAACTGGTTGGCGTTGATGAGCTCGAGGCCTTCCTCGTAGCCCGACACGCGGGTGACACCGAGCACCGGCCCGAAGATCTCGTCGTCGTAGCAGCGCATGCCGGGGGTGACCTTGTCGATGAGGCTCGGCTTCAGGAAGAAGCCGCCCTCAGGGGCACCGTCGCGGCCGTCGACCACCACGGTGGCACCTTCCTCGGCGGCGCCGGCCACGTAGCCGGCCACCTTGTCGCGGTGCTCGCGGGTGATGAGCGGGCCCATCTCGTTGCCGGCCTCGCTGGCCGGGCCCACCTTGATGTCGGGGATACGGGCCTGGATGCGTTCGATCAGCGCGTCGGCCACCGAATCGGCCGCCAGCACGACGCTGATGGCCATGCACCGCTCGCCGGCCGAACCGTAGGCGGCGCTGACGGCAGCATCGGCGGCCATGTCGAGGTCGGCGTCGGGCAGCACCAGCATGTGGTTCTTCGCACCACCGAGGGCCTGCACCCGCTTGCCGTTCCTGGTGCCCGTCTCGTAGATGTACTTCGCGATGGGGGTGGAGCCGACGAAGCTGACCGCAGCGATGTCGGGGTGCACCAGCAACCGGTCGACGGCCTCTTTGTCGCCGTGCACCACGTTGAAGCAGCCGTCGGGCAGACCGGCCTGCTTCAACAATTCGGCCAGGAACATGCTGGCCGACGGATCCTTCTCGCTGGGCTTCAGCACGAACGTGTTGCCGCAGGCGAGGGCGTTGGCGAACATCCACATGGGCACCATCGCCGGGAAGTTGAACGGGGTGATGCCCGCCACCACACCGAGCGGCTGCTTGATGGAGTACACGTTCACGCCGGTCGAGGCCTGCTCGCTGTAGCCACCCTTCAGCAGGTTCGGGATACCGCACGCGAACTCGACGTTCTCGAGGCCGCGGGCCACCTCGCCCAACGCGTCGCTCAGCACCTTGCCGTGCTCGGCCGACAGGATCGAGGCGATCTCCTTGCGGTTCGCCGAGATCAGTTCGCGCATGTTGAACATCACCTCGGCGCGACGCGACAGGTTGGTGGCCCGCCACGCCGGGAAGGCCGCCTTCGCCACGGCGATGGCGTGGTCGACCTCGGCCACCGAGGCGAAGTCGACCGATGCGCTCTGGTCGCCGGTGGCGGGGTTGTACACGACTCCCGAGCGGCCCGATGCTCCTTCGAGCACCTTGCCGTCGACCCAGTGCGAGATCCGATTCATGTGAGGTTCCTCTTCGTTCGTCGCCGGACAGGGGTGGCCCGGCAGGGGGATCAGACGAGATACTGCGACAGGCCGCGCTTGACGAACTGCCCGTGGCCCTTGTGGCCGGTGTAGGTGTCGTTCTCGACGACGACGAGACCGCGCGACATCACCGTGTCGACCTTGCCGTCGATCACCCAGCCCTCCCAGGCCGAGTGGTCCATGTTCATGTGGTGCTTGTCGTTGATGCCGATCTTGGTCTTCTGGTTGGGGTCCCACACCACGATGTCGGCATCGGCGCCCGGAGCGATGACACCCTTCTTCGGGTACATGCCGAACATGCGCGCCGGGGTGGTGCAGCAGGTCTCGACCCAGCGCTCGAGGCTCAGTTCGCCGGCGACGACACCCTGGTAGATCAGCTCCATGCGGTGCTCGACACCACCGATGCCGTTCGGGATGGCGGCGAAGTTGCCGAGGCCGAGTTCCTTCTGGTCCTTGAAGCAGAACGGGCAGTGGTCGGTGCTCACCACGGCGAGCTCGTTCATGCGCAGGCCCTTCCACAGGTCGGCCTGGTGGCCGTGGCCCATGATGCCGATGTAGTCGGGGTCGTTCTGGCGCGAGCGGATGGGGGTGCTGCACACCCACTTGGCGCCTTCGAAACCGGGCTGGCCGAGGGTCTCTTCGAGGGTGAGCCACAGGTACTGCGGGCAGGTCTCGGCGAACACGTTGCGGCCGTTGTGGCGGGCTGCGGCCACCTCGTTCAGCGCATCGCCGGCGCTCATGTGCACGATGTACAGCGGCACGTTGCCGGCCACGTGGCTGAGCACGATGGCGCGGTGCGTGGCCTCGGCCTCGAGCGGCGACGGGCGGGTGTAGCTGTGGTACCTGGGGTCGGTCTCGCCTCGGGCGAGGGCCTGCTGCACCAGCACGTCGATGGCGATGCCGTTCTCGGCGTGCATCATCACCATCGCCCCGCACTCGGCGGCGGTCTGCATGGCCTTCAGGATCTGGCCGTCGTCGCTGTAGAACACGCCCGGGTAGGCCATGAAGAACTTGAAGCTGCTGATGCCCTCGTGCTCGGTGAGGTACTTCATCGCCTTCAGCGAGTCGTCGTCGACACCGCCGATGATCTGGTGGAAGGCGTAGTCGATGGCGCACTCGCCCGAGGCCTTGCGGTGCCACTCGGCCAGGCCGTCGAACACGTTCTCGCCGTAGCGCTGCACGGCCATGTCGACGATGGTGGTGACGCCACCCCACGCCGCGGCGCGGCTGCCGGTCTCGAACGTGTCGCTCGCGAACGTGCCGCCGAAGGGCAGCTCCATGTGCGTGTGCACGTCGACGCCGCCGGGGATGACGTACTTGCCCGCGGCGTCGATGACGCGGTCCATGCCCTCGTCGGTGAAGAAGCCGGGCGTACCGAGCGCCGAGACGGTCTCGCCGTCGATGAGCACGTCCTGCGCCACCACACCGGTGGTGGAGATGACCTTGCCGTTCTTGATCAGGATCTTTGCCATGGATTCCTCCCCTGGGAAATGGGCACTGGGAAATGGGCGCTCGGAGACCGCCCGGGCGGGTCAGCCTTCGACGATCTCACCGTAGGCGTCCGGACGACGGTCGCGGTAGAACGCCCAGCGGTCGCGGATGCTGCGCAGCTTGGCCATGTCGAGATCGCGCACGATCAGCTCGCTCTGGTACGGGTCACCCACATCGCCCACGAACTTGCCCTCGGGGTCGACGAAATAGCTCTGGCCGTAGAAGTCGTTCTCGCCGAGCGGCTCGATGCCCACCCGGTTGATGGCGCCCACGTAGTAGATGTTGGCCACGGCGGCGGCCGGCTGCTCGAGGCGCCACAGGTACTCGCTGAGGCCGCGGTGGGTGGCCGACGGGTTGAACACGATCTCGGCACCGTTCAGGCCGAGGATGCGCCAGCCCTCGGGGAAGTGGCGGTCGTAGCAGATGTACACGCCCACCTTGCCGACGGCGGTGTCGAACACCGGGTAGCCGCCGTTGCCGGGCTTGAAATAGAACTTCTCCCAGAACCCCTTCGTCTGGGGGATGTGCTGCTTGCGGTACTTGCCCAGGTAGGTGCCGTCGGCGTCGATGACGGCGGCGGTGTTGTAGTACAGGCCGGGCTGCACGATCTCGTACATCGGCAGCACCATCACCATGCCCAGTTCCTTCGCGATCGACTGGAAGCGCTGGGTGGTGGGGCCGTCGGGGATGTACTCGGTGTAGCCGTAGTACTCGACCTCCTGCACCTGACAGAAGTACGGGCCGTAGAACAGCTCCTGGAAGCAGATCACCTGCGCGCCCTGAGCCTTGGCCTGGTGGGCGTACTGCTCGTGCTTGTCGAGCATCGCCTCTTTCGAACCGGGCCAGTCGGTCTGGACGAGGGCGGCGCGGACGATGTCGGCGTTCGACGAGTCGGTCATGTCGCGGATCGTAATGTGACACGCTCTTGCTGACAATGTTTGTATTGTGCCCGTACAAACTGACACGCGCCGTTCACCGATCGGGAACACCCCGGTGACGCCGCAGGCCGGATCGGGCACACCATGGACCTCGAAGCGATCATCGACGACCGGAGCGCGAAGGGCATCGCGGCCGCCATCGGCAGGCTCATCTCGGCCGGCGACCTCGCCCCCGGGCACCGCCTGCCCACCGTGCGCGAACTGTCGCGTTCGCTCGGTGTGTCGCCGACGACGGTGAGCGAGGCATGGCAGTCGCTCGCCAAGGTGGGCGCCATCGACGCCCGCGGCCGCCAGGGCACGTTCGTCCGCCAGCCCACCGGGCCGGGCTCGCCGCGCCGTTACCGCCGCATCACCGAGGGCCCCGGCCACTTCGCCCTCGACCTGTCGACGGGCACGCCCGACCCGGCGCTGCTGCCCGACCTCGGGCCCGTCATCGCCCGCGTCAGCCGTCAGTCGCTCACGTCGAGTTACCTCGACCGGCCGGTGCTGCCCGCGCTCGACGAACGCCTGCGCGCCAGTTGGCCGTTCCCCCTCGACGACCTCACCGTGGTCGACGGGGCGATGGACGCGCTCGACCGCATCGCCGAAGTGGTGGTGCACCTCGGCGACCGCGTGGTGGTCGAGCACCCGATGTTCCCACCGCTGCTCGACCTGCTCGAGCAACTCGGTGCCGAGGTGGTGGGCATCGACCTCGACGACGAGGGCATGGTGGTCGACCAGTTGCGCGCTGCTGTCGCCGGCGACCCGGTGGCGGTGTTCCTGCAGCCGCGTGCCCACAACCCCACCGGGGTGACGATGACCGTGCGGCGCGCCGAGGCGATCGCCGAGGTGCTGGCCGACAGCCGGGCCATCGTCGTCGAGGACGACCACTCGGGCGACATCGCCAGCGGGCCGTTGGTCAGTCTCGGCCGTTGGCTGCCCGATCGCACGGTGCACATCCGCAGCTACTCCAAGAGCCACGGCCCCGACCTGCGCCTGGCCGCCGTGGGTGGCGCCGGCGAGGTGGTGCGGGCGGTGGCGAACCGGCGCCTGCTCGGGCCGGGTTGGAGCAGCCGCATCCTGCAGGCCGTACTGCTCGAGATGCTCGACCACGAACCCACGCTGGCCAGCGTTGCCGCGGCCCGCACCGAGTACGCCCGGCGCCGCGCCGCCGTGGCCGGTGTGCTGGCCGAGCGCAGGGTGCCGGTCACCGGTACCGACGGCATCAACCTCTGGATGGAAGCGAGCGACGAGCGGTCGGCCCTGCTCACCCTGGCCGCTCAGGGCATCGGCGCCGCGCCGGGCGAGCCGTTCCTGGTGCGACCCGATCGCCCGCACCTGCGCGTCACCGTCGGCCTGGTGGGCGACGGCGCCGACCGCCTCGCAGCCCAACTCGCCGACGCCGCCGCCCTCACCCCAACCCCCGCCGGCCAACGCTGACTCGCCTCAACTCGCGCACACCCAGGAAGTGCCCGACCATCGTCCAGATCTCGACGACGACCAACCCAAGCACCGCCGAATGGACCGAGAGCCCGATCATCGTCGCCAGGGCAACACAGGGAAGCAAGCCGGCGTAGAACCACCAGAAGCGGCGGCGTTCACGCCAGAGTGCAGAGTTCACAGCGTCCCACCCGAGCCGCTCGGACGGGGATGCAGCTAGGTGCACCTCCCCACCATCCTGCGACCGAAGGCCGGTCTCCTCGGCGGCCACCGGCAAGAACCGGTCTGCCTGACGTGACGAGTTCAGGGCATGCAGCCCTCCGCGCAGAGCGACCACGACAAAGACCGCAAGGCTCAGATTCAGCCATTGTTCGATCACGAACCCGATGACATAGACGAATGCGAGCCCGAGTACCAGCGTCTTCGATCGTCCCCACATCAGAACCTGAAACTACAGAAGATCGAGAGGCAGAGGTTCGCAGCCTTTGCTGTATCGAGGACCGCCCGGCACCTGGATCGAACCGTGCCGAGCACGCTGGACGTCAGCATGTCAGCGAGGCGCGTGACCGACATCGTGCTCGTCGTCGAACAACACGCCCGTGCGAAGGGGCTCCAGGTGACGCCGCTCGTGGCAGGGAGACGGGGGTTCAACCCGACCTCTGCCACCAGACACCCTCCAGCGTTCCACGCCTGGAGTGCCACCAGATGCGTTGCCGCCGTCCGTTCAGTGCACACAGCGCTCGCGGCGGCTCCGACTACAGGCAGTGCGGCAACTGCAGCGCACACGGATGCGAAGTAGGGCAGCCTGTCGGCGATGGCCTTCGTCTCCCCGCGCGTGAACTCAATGGCTACCAGTGCGGCTCCGACCCAGAAGATCCTCGGATCTGCGATCACCGGGTAGTCGGCATCGGCATGACCGACGAACTGGACAAGCGTGCCTCCGTCGATTCGGTAGGTCGTCGGTACGAATTGACCCGCCGAGTCGACCGCCCATGCCGGAGCGACAGTTGCGGCCACCAGTCCATCGGGCCCAACGATGTCGACACCACCGTCGGACCCCGAGCGCAGGGTCGCACCGGCCGGCAGCGTCATGTCGAACCAGTACTCCGTTGGCGCGTCCGGCCCCTCGATCACAGCCAGCACCTGCAGCCCACCATCGGCGGTGGCCTGCGCAGCGAACGACACCGGCGACACATCCGACTCGTACACCACCGCACCCGAGTCATCCACCACACCATCACCGGCGCCAGGAACCACCGGGAGATCCACCGAGATCTCACCGCCGGGACCATCGAGCACCAACGGCTCGGCAGGATCAGCAGGCAACTCCACCTCACTGCCCGCCACCGACGCAACGAAGCTGTCACCTACATCGGCCACAGGCGCCGCATCAGCCACCAACGACCCGGCGACCTCCAACGCATCACCCGTCTCGGTCGCCACTACGGCATCAGCCGCAGCAACCGGCGCCACGGCCACCCCCACCGAGGCCGCTACCAGACCTACAACCGCCAGCACTGCGCGCCGACGAAGAGAACCACCCACCATCAGACTCACCTCCATGCTCGAAACCGATGCCCGGAAGTGTGTGTGTGTGTGTTCCGTCAATGCCCCAAACCACATGTCGTCAGCAACATGCATCATGAACCCGGTTCTTGTGCTACTGGTTTCACAAGCATGTCACCCGAACCCTACGCGTCCAGCGCCACGGCCCCGGTCGATCCTCGTCCGTGAGCCGTGACCACGCACCCGGTGGTTCAGGCTCACCGAGCCCGGCCATCCGTGAGCCGTGACCACGTCCACCGTGGCCCACGCTCACGGAGCCCCAGGAGCGGGAGCGGGGCGGGACGGGAGCGGGGCGGGACGGGAGCGGGGCGGGACGGGAGCGGGGCGGGACGGGAGCGGGGCGGGAGCGGGGTGGGACGGCGGCCGGGCGGGCTAGAGGGGGCTGGGGCGGGTGAGTTCGTGGGCGACGGGGCACTCGGCGGCGAACGCGGCCGCACGTAGGGCGGCACGCTGGGCATCCGACCCGGCCGGATCGTCGAACGAGACGACGCCGGACGGCCCGACGACGGCGGTGAACAGGGCGAGCGGCATTGGTTCGGCCACGGCGTCCCACGGCGCGCGCACATCGGCGACGCGATCGAGCAAGGCGGCGAACAACGCCTCGGGCAGCCGACGGCCACGGCCGGCCACCAGCCACGTGGGCACCTCGCTGCAGTAGGCCACCGACGCCAACGCCCGCGAGCCGGTGGCCGCCAGCACCTCGGACGGGCCGCATGCCAACGCCTCGACCAGCACCACGTCGGCCGCCAGCACCGCCGCGCTCATGCCGGCGACGGGCACCACGTCGGCATCGACATCGGCCCGCTGCAGACGCCGCACGAACGACGACCCCTCGTCGTTGGCATCGACCGCCAGCACACGCACGTCGCCACGCCGCATCACCGCATCGCCCACCAGGTCGGGCCAGCCCACCACACACACCGTGGCCTCGTCGGGCAGCGCGTCGTACAGATGATCGGGCGTGATGTCGTACTCGATCTCGGCGGCCAGGTCGCGCGCCACCGCGAACGGTTCGGGTGAGGCCAGCATCGATGCACTGAGCCACCACAGCGGCCCCGACGTGGGATGGCGTTCGACGATGCGCCGACACGCCACCACCAGCCCGGCCGGTTCGATGTGCAGGCCCCGCAGCGCATCGGCGGTCTCGCGCACGAGCAACCGCTGGTCGTCGGTCGACGCACGGGCGATGTAGCGCAGACGCTCGATGGGATGCACGGGTCGAACCTATCCGCCACCGGGTCGCTAACCTGGCCGACCGTGGCCACGAACCCTTCGCCCGATACGCCGCTCACCTCGCTCGACGGCGACACCCGCCCGCTCGAGGAATGGCTCACCACCTTCCACCTCGCCAGCGTCGTGCTCGACCCGTACACCAACGAGAGCGCCTGGATCCTGAAGACCGCATCGCGCATCCTGGCCGGTTTCAGCGGCAGCGACGCCCGGTGCAACTTCGTGCTCACCTGCAGCACCGCCGAAGCGCGCAGCTTCCTCGGCCCGCTCGCCGATCAGTTCCTGGTGTACTGCGACCCCGACCGGGTGTTCGTGAAGGCCCTCGGCCTCGGCACGCTGCCGGCGTTCGTGTTCCTGCAGACCGACGGCACCGTGCCCGCAGCAGCCGAGGGCTGGAACGCCACCGAGTGGCGGGCCGTCGCCGACGTGATCGCCAGCACCTGCGGGTGGATCCGCCCCGTGATGCCGGTCGCCGGCGACCCGGGCCCGTTCCACGGCACGCCCGCGCTGGCCAGCTGACCGCGGCCCTGCCCCACCGGCGACCCCGCTGATGCCGGTTCCGCCGTCGGTCGCCGATCTGCCCGTCGTGGGCGTGCTCGACGCCATCGGCCGCGCCCTCACCGACCACCGCGAGGCTGTCGTCGTGGCCGCCCCGGGTGCCGGCAAGACCACCGTCGTGCCGTTGTGGCTGCTCGACCAACCATGGCTCGGCGACGGCCGCATCGTGATGCTCGAACCCCGCCGCCTGGCCACCCGCGCCGCTGCCCGCCGCATGGCGACGCTGCTGGGCGAGGAGGTGGGCGGCACCGTCGGCTACCAGACCCGCGACGAGCGGCGTATCGGCCCGTCGACCCGTATCGAGGTGGTCACCGAAGGGGTGCTCACCCGCCGCCTGCAGCACGACCCCGACCTACCCGGTGTGGCCGTGGTGATCTTCGACGAGGTGCACGAACGCAACCTGCCCACCGACCTGGGCCTGGCGTTGGCGCTCGACGTGCGACGCCACCTGCGCTCCGACCTGCGGCTGCTGGCGATGTCGGCCACGCCCGACACCCGCCGCATCGCGGCGCTGCTGGGCGACGCCGCACCGGCGCCGGTGGTGGCCAGCGAGGGTCGGGAGTACCCGGTCGACATCCGGTCGCTGCCGTCAGGCAAAGGGGTACGGATCGAGCAGGCGACGGCCGACGCAGTGCTGACCGCATTGCGCGACGAGCCGGGCGATGTGCTGGTGTTCCTGCCCGGGATCGGCGAGATCCGCCGGGTGGAGGGCCTGCTGCGCGATCGGGTGCCGTCGACGGTCGACGTGTACCCGCTGGCCGGGGCGCTGTCGCTGGCCGACCAGGACCTCGCCCTCACACCGTCGCCGGCGGGGCGGCGGCGGGTGGTGCTGAGCACCGACATCGCCGAGTCGTCGCTCACCGTGGCCGGTGTGCGGGTGGTGGTCGATGCAGGCCTGGCCCGCGTGCCGCGCTTCGACGCACGCACGGGCATGACCCGGCTCACCACGGTGGCCACCAGCCGGGCGTCGGCCGACCAGCGTGCCGGCCGTGCGGGACGCACCGAACCGGGCGTGTGCTACCGGCTGTGGAGCAAGCTCGAGCAGTCGACCCGCCTCGCCCACCTGCCCGCCGAGATCACCCAGGTCGACCTCAGCGGACTGGCGCTCGAACTCGCCGTCTGGAACACGCCACCCGAGGCACTGTCGTTCATCGACCCTCCCCCGTCGAAGGCGCTGCACACCGCCCGACAACTGCTGACCGACCTCGGCGCACTCGACCACGACGGGCTACCCACCGCCACCG
This sequence comes from Acidimicrobiaceae bacterium, assembly GCA_040380855.1. GTDB lineage: Bacteria > Actinomycetota > Acidimicrobiia > Acidimicrobiales > Ilumatobacteraceae > VFMC01. The sequence continues at coordinate 9,727 of JBEIIG010000073.1, forward strand.
GCCGGGCGATGCTGGCCCTTCCCGTGCACCCACGCCTGGCCCGCATGATCGTCGATGCCCCACCGGCCGACCGCGGACTGGCGTGTGTGATCGCCGCCGTGGTCGATGAACGCGACGTGCTGCGCGGCCGATACGACGAGCTCCCCGCCGATCTGTCGCTGCGGGTGCGCCTGGTGTGCGGCGACGGGGCGACGAACGCGCCGACCGGAGGGCGCTGGGGCAGGTGCGCGACCGTGCGCACGACCTCGCCCGACGCGCCCGCACCGATCTCGACCTCGACCGTGTCGACAGTGGTCGCGCCGGCGCTGTGCTGGCGCTCGCCTACCCCGACCGAGTGGGAGTGCGCCGCAGCCAGCCCGGCCAGTTCCAGCTGCGCACCGGCAGCGGTGCGTGGGTGGCGAAAGACGATGCACTCGCGCACGAACCCTTCATCGTGGCCGCCGACCTCGACGGCAACCGCACCAGCGCCCGCATCCGCCTGGGTGCGGGCCTCGACGCCGCCGAGTTGGAGGCATCGCTGGCCCACGAGGTGGAGCGGCGCGAATCGCTCGTGTGGGACAAACAGCGCAACGACCTGGTCGAGCGCATCGAGACACGGCTCGGCAACATGGTGATCAGCGACATCGCCCGCACCCCGGCGCCCGGACCGGCCACCGTCGCTGCGCTCGTCGAGCGGTTGCGCGTCACCCGCCTCGCCCCACTCGACATGGCCGCTGCAGCCAACCTGCGGGCCCGCCTCGCCCTGCTCACCCGACTGTTCCCCGACGACGGGTGGCCCGACACCAGCGACACAGCACTGCTCGTCACACTCGACGACTGGCTGGTGCCCTACCTGCTGCACGCCACCGGCCGCGCCGACCTGGAACGGCTCGACGTGAACATGCTGCTGGCCAACCAACTCGGCTGGGACCAGCAGATGGCGCTGGCCGACCTGGTGCCGGCCACACTCGACACGCCGTCGGGCCGCAGCTCGGCGATCGACTACACCCGACCCCACCCCACGGCGTCGGTGCGTGTGCAAGACCTGTTCGGCACCCGCGAACACCCGACCGTGTGCCGCGGCCAGGTGCCGATCACCCTCGAACTGCTGTCGCCCGCCGACCGGCCGATCCAGATCACCGCCGACCTCCCCTCGTTCTGGGCCGGGTCGTGGGCCGAGGTCCGCAAGGAGATGGCGGGCCGCTATCCGAAGCACCAGTGGCCCACCGACCCCGCGGCAGCACCGCCGAAACGGTTGAAGGACCGCTGACCGTCAGCCCGACGAGTCGGGACGTCGGGCGATGGCGATCACCGACAGGCCACCGGGCAGGTCGGTACGCCCCAGCACCCGGCGTTCGATCGACGCCAGGCCACCCAGCACACCGCCGAGGCCCGACGGGCTGCGGTCGACATCGCTGCGCGGCGACCCACCACCACGCCCGGCCCGCAGGCGTTCGATCCAGGCCAGCACCATCGCCGGCGGAAGCAGGAACGTGTAGGCCCCGGTGCTGCGTTCGACCACCAGACCGGCCTCGGCGCACAGGTGCCGCAGCTCGCGGCGGCTGAACCGGCGCGCCCCGTGGGTGACCTCGTCGTGCCCACGGCGCAGACGCTGCCCACCCGGCTCCATCAGGCACACCACCCCGCCGGGCCGCACCAGCCGGGCGAACTCGCGCACCACGTCGGCCGGGTCGGGCACCAGCCGGTGGTACAGCACCGTCACGCACAGCACGGCATCGAACGACCCCTCGGCGAAGGGCAACCGGTTGAGGTCGGCCACGGCCGGCCGGATGCGCGGGTGGTCGCTGCGTGCCACGTCGAGCGCCATCGGTTCCATATCGGCCAGCACCACATCGGCCATCGCCGTCATCCACGATCCGGTTGCGCCGCTGCCACCGCCGGCGTCGAGCACCAACGGCCGGGCCGCGCCGACCGAGCGCAGGTGGGGGCCGAGCAGTTGCGCCAACAGCCGCCGCGTCGCCCGGTACCACCAGTGGCTGGCGCCGGCCTCTGCCATCCGTCGATACTCGGCTGAATCCACCGGGAGATTCTGCCAGCCCGCGGCGCGGACGACGCCCTCTCCTCGTAGCCTGTTGCCCGTGCGGATCGACGGGGCTCCCACGGAAAGCGCTTTGTGGCGTGACCGCGTTGGCGGCACCACCTGCGTGGTGACGGGCGGGTTGGGCTTCATCGGCTCGAACCTCGTCCATCTGCTCGCCTCGGCGGGCGCGAAGGTTCGGGTGGTCGATGCGCTGGTTCCCACCCATGGTGGCAACCCGCGCAATCTCGACGGTGTCGAAGGCAGCGTCGACGTGCTCCAAGCCGACATCGGCGACGAACGCGTGGGCGCCGTGGTGCGCGACGCCGACACCGTGTTCAACCTCGCTGGGCAGGTGAGCCACCTCGACTCGATGACCGACCCCGAGGGCGACCTGTTCCGCAACACCATCACCCACGGCCGCTTCCTCGAGACCATGCGCCGCGAGAACCGCACCGCGCGCATCGTCCACGCCTCGACCCGCCAGGTGTACGGCCGCCCGATCCGGGTGCCGGTCGACGAGCAGCATCCCACTCGCCCACTCGACGTGAACGGGGTGGCGAAGTTGGCGGGCGAGCAACTCCACCTCGTGTACGCACACGTCTACGACATGCCCATCACGTCGCTGCGGCTCACCAACACGTTCGGCCCTCGTCAGCGGCTCACGAGCAACGAACTGGGGTTCTTGCCGGTGTTCGTGCGCACTGCACTGCAGGGCGGCACCATCCGCCTGTTCGGCGACGGCAGCCAGCGCCGCGACTGCCTGTACATCGACGATGTGCTCGACGCACTGGGCCGCGCCAGCGGCCCCGACGGCTGCGGCGAGGTCTACAACGTGGGCCACCACCGCAGCCACACCCTGGCCGAGATCGCCGACATCCTCGCCCGCATCGGCGAACCGGGCACCGCCGTCACCACCACACCATGGCCCGACGACCACCAACGCATCGACATCGGTTCGTTCCAGACTGACAGCAGCGCCATCGAGCGGACAGTCGGATGGAACGCCTCGGTCGACATCGAGACCGGGCTGCAACGCACCCTCGATTTCTACCGGAGGCATCTGTGGTACCTGTCGTCGACTTGAGCCGTTGGGGCGCGGAGGTGGCCGACACCTTCGCTGCCCGTGTCGCCGACGTGGCGCGGCGTGGCGTGTACCTCCTCGGCGACGAGACCCGCGGACTGGAAGCCGACCTCGCCTCCTGGGCGGCCAACGGCAACGAGCAACCGGTACACGCGGTAGCCGTCGCATCGGGGGCCACGGCTCTGCAGCTCACCCTGCGCGGGCTCGGGGTGGGGCCCGGCGACGAGGTGATCGTGCCGGCCTTCACCGCGGTGCCCACGGCCTCGGCCGTCGCTGCGCTCGGGGCCACCCCGGTGCTCGTCGACGTCGAGGCCGACACGGCGAACCTCGATCCGTTCCTGGTGGAAGCAGCGCGGACCCACCGCACCCGCGCCGTGGTGGTGGTCCACCTCTACGGTCGGCCGGCCACGTTGCCCGTCACCGACCTGCCCATCGTCGAAGACGCCGCCCAGGCCCAAGGGGCACTCGACCACGATGGCCGGTCGGCGGCCGTGGCGTACAGCTTCTACCCCACCAAGAACCTGGGCGGGATCGGCGACGGCGGTGCCGTGGTGTCGAACGATCGCGACCTGATCGACCGCGTCACCCGCCTCCGCACGCACGGGATGGCAGCGCAGTACGTGCACGAAGAGGTGTCGCAGAACTTCCGCCTCAGCGAGATCGAAGCCGCCTGGTTGCGCCTCGGCCTGCCGCACCTGGCCACCTGGAACGAGCGGCGCCGGGCCATCGCTGCCCACTACCGCGAGGCAGCACCCCACCTCTTGTGGCAGGCCCCGCACTCGCGCCATGCCTACCACCTCTGCGTCGCCCGGTTCCCCGAGCGCGACGCTGCGCGCGCCCGGCTCGCCGAACTCGGCGTGGGTACTGCAGTGCACTATCCGCTCGCCGTGAGCCAGCAGCCGGCGTACCGGTGCCTCAGCCGCACCGCCTACCCGCACGCCGAGGCATGGGCGGCGCAGTGCGTGTCGCTGCCGTGCTTCGCCCAGATGACCGACGCCGAGGTCGACACCGTCGCGGCGGCGCTCGCCACCCTGGCACCCGAGGCCGATCGCTCATGACCACCTCACCCCCCACCCGGCCGTCGATCTCGGCGATGTTCCCCTGCTACAACGACGAGGCAACCATCGCCGGACTGGTCGACGACGTGTACGCAGCCCTCGCACCGCTCACCGACGAACTGGAGGTGATCGTCGTCAACGACGGTTCGCCCGACGGTTCGCGGGCGTTGCTCGATGCTCTTGCGGTCGACCGGCCGTGGTTCCGACCGATCCACCACGAGGTGAACCGTGGCTACGGCGGCGCGCTGATCACCGGCTTCACCGCAGCCCGTTACGACTGGATCTTCTACACCGACGGCGATGCGCAGTACGACGCTGCCGAAGCCCGCCTGCTCGTGCCGCTGGCCACCGACGACATCGATGTGGTGCAGGGCTACAAGTTGGGCCGCGGCGACTCGTGGTACCGCAAGGTGATCGGCAGGTGCTATCACCACACCGTGAAGTTCCTGTTCCGGTTGCCGGTGCGCGACACCGACTGCGACTTCCGCCTGTTCCGGCGGCAGTTGATCGTCGACCGGCCGCTCACGTCGACGAGCGGCGTGATCTGCGTCGAGATGATGCGCAGTTTCCACGAACGCGGCGCTCGATTCGTCGAGACACCGGTTCACCACTACTTCCGGCCCTCGGGCAAGTCGCAGTTCTTCCGACTGCCGGCCATCGCTCGCAGCGCGCGGCAACTCCTCCGACTCTGGTGGCGGATCATGGTGCGCCGCCAAGGATGACGTGACTGCGGCGAGCATCGAGGGGGCCGTCGAGGCCCACCCGCTCGAGGTGCGGGGCCGCATCGCGTTGCGTTGGGCTGCCAGCGAGCGGGGCGCCACCTGGGCGTTCCGCGCCGCGCTGGTGGCGTCGCTCGGTGTGTACTGGATCGTCGGTCGACGGCAGTGGTTCATCCGCGACGACTGGGCGTTCCTCCTCAGTCGCCCGATCCTGCGGGCCACCGAGGGGATCGACGACTGGCTGCTCACCGCGCAGGACGGTCACTGGATGACGCCGCCGCTGCTCGTCTACCGCCTGCTGCAGAACGTGGTCGGGATCACCTCGTACTGGCCGTACCTCACCGTCAACCTGGCGCTCCACGTGGCTGCTGTCGTGTTGGTGCGCCAGGTGTGCCTGCGCTGGACGGTCTCGCCGTGGACCACCACGCTGCTGTGCTCGACCCTGCTCGTGTTCGGTGGCGGCTGGCAGAACATCGTCTTCGCAGTGCAGATCACCTACAACCTCACGCTCGTCTGCTTCCTCGCCCAGGTGTTGCTCGCCGACCACGACGGTGCGCCCGATCGGCGCGACTGGCTGGGGGCCGCCCTCGGCGTGGTGGGCGTGATGTCGTCGGGCTTCGGACCGTTCACCATCGTCGGCATCACCGCGCTGCTGGCACTGCGGCGTCGCTGGCGCGCGCTCGCCATCGCAGTGGTGCCCCAGGCGCTCGCCTACGGGTGGTGGTACCTCACCTGGCAGGAAGACCTGGCGTCCGACGCCTTCCCCGGCCCTCGCTCGCAGGTACCCGCATTCGCCGTGCGCGGGATCACCGCCACCTTCGAGGCACTCACCGGGATCGCCTCGCTCGCCGGCATCGCCATCATGGGAGCCGCAGCGGTTGCCCTCAGCCCACACATCGCACCTCGGGCCCGCACCGGTGTGCTGGCGCTGTGGTGCACCGTCACGCTGATGTTCCTCGGTGTCGGGGTGCAGCGCATCGGCTTCGGCGTGTTGAGCGCCGGCGAGTCGCGCTACGTCTACATGGCCGGAATGCTGCTGGTGCCGGTACTCGGCCTGGCGGTCGATCAGTTGGCGCGCTGGTCGACCGGCGTGCACCGTGCGGCGCGGGTGGTGCTGCTCGCCGCCGTGGTGCTGAACGCCGGCTGGTTGCAGACCTCGTCGGCCGAGTGGGCCGATCGCGCCGCCGGGGCGAAACGGCTGTTCGAGCTGGTGGCGGGTTCGGGCCTCACCGATCAGGCCGACCCGGCGCGGCGACTCGACGAGTACAACCCCGACGTCACCGTCGCCAGCCTCACCACCCTCGTCGACGAGGGGGCCATCACCCCACGGCCGCCGTCGACCCCCGACGAGATCGCCGAAGTCCGTCGCGCGCTCGGCCTGCCGTAGATTGGCCGCATGCCCGAGTTCAGCTTCAGCGAACTGCTCCCCCTCGGCCCCGACACCACGCCGTACCGCCTCATCACCACCGAGCACGTGTCCACTGTCGACACCCCGCTCGGTTCGTTCCTGCGCGTCGAACCCGAGGCCCTCACCCTGATCACCCAGGAGGCGATGCGCGACATCGCCCACCTGCTGCGGCCCGGCCACCTGCAGCAGTTGCGCAATGTGCTCGACGACCCCGAGGCCAGCGACAACGACCGGTTCGTCGCCCTCGACCTGCTGCAGAACGCCAACATCTCGGCCGGTGGTGTGCTGCCGATGTGTCAAGACACCGGCACCGCCATCGTGAAGGCGAAGAAGGGCCAGTTCGTGTTCACCGCCTCGGCCGATCGCGTCGGCGGCGACGAAGAGGCCATCGCCCGCGGTGTCTACAACACCTACCTCACGTCGAACCTGCGCTACAGCCAGATGGCGCCGCTCACGATGTACGACGAGAAGAACACCGGCAACAACCTGCCGGCCGAGATCAAGATCAGCGCCATCGACGGCGACGTCTACAAGTTCTTGTTCATGGCCAAAGGCGGCGGTAGCGCCAACAAGAGCTACCTGTTCCAGGAGACCAAGGCGCTGCTGAACGACAAGACGCTGCTGCCGTGGCTGTTCGAGAAGATGAAGACCCTCGGCACGGCAGCCTGCCCGCCGTACCACCTCGCCGTGGTCATCGGCGGCACGTCGGCCGAGATGGCGGTCGAGACCGCGAAGCTGGCGAGCGCCCGCTACCTCGACAGTCTGCCCACCGAGGGCAGCATCCTCGGCCACGGATTCCGCGACGTCGAACTCGAGGCCAAGGTGCTGGCGCTGTCGCAGCAGACGGGCATCGGCGCTCAGTTCGGCGGCAAGTACTTCTGCCACGACGTGCGCGTCATCCGCCTGCCCCGCCACGGGGCCAGCTGCCCGGTGGCCATGGCCGTCAGTTGCAGCGCCGACCGCCAGGCCCTCGGCAAGATCACTCGCGAGGGCATCTTCCTCGAGCAGCTCGAGACCGACCCCGCCCGGTTCCTGCCCGATGTCGAGCACCAGCACCTCGACGAGGCCGGCGCCGCCGTGGTGCACGTCGACCTCAACCAGCCGATGGACGAGATCCGCCGCGTGCTGAGCCAGTACCCGGTGAAGACCCGCGTCATGCTCACGGGCCCGATGGTGGTGGCCCGCGACATCGCTCACGCCAAGATCAAAGAGCGCCTCGACGCAGGCGACGGGCTGCCGCAGTACATGAAGGACTACTGCGTCTACTACGCCGGTCCGGCCAAGACCCCCGAGGGCATGGCCAGCGGTTCGTTCGGCCCCACCACGGCCGGCCGCATGGACAGCTACGTCGCCGAGTTCCAGGCCGCCGGGGGCAGTTTCGTGATGCTGGCCAAGGGCAACCGCTCGAAGCAGGTCACCGATGCCTGCAAGACCTATGGCGGGTTCTACCTCGGTTCCATCGGTGGCCCCGCCGCCCGGCTGGCCCAGGACTGCATCACCAAGGTCGACGTGCTCGAATACGCCGAACTGGGCATGGAGGCGGTGTGGAAGATCGAGGTCGAGAACTTCCCGGCCTTCATCGTGGTCGACGACAAGGGCAACGACTTCTTCGACCTGGTGAACAAGCCCTACCAGGGCGGCGGCACGGCGACTCCCGTCTCCCTCCACTGACCCCGTTGCGTTTGTGAGCC
>JBEIIG010000074.1:0-17536 GCA_040380855.1 Acidimicrobiaceae bacterium
GGCGCGGGTGTGGGTGAGCGCGGTGAAGGCGATGGTGCCCGAGAAGTGCTGCCAGATCATCGACGAGGCCATCCAGATGCACGGCGCCGCCGGTATCTCGCAGTGGTTCCCGCTGGCCGACATGTACCACAGCCAGCGCACCCTGCGGCTGGCCGACGGACCCGACGAGGTGCACCACCAGGTGGTGGGCCGCGCCGAGGCCAAGAACCGCGAGAGCGACCGCAACAACGCGGCGCAGCACATGACCCGCGGCTCGATGTTCACCGGCCCGGCCTGACCGGCGCCGGTACTCAGCCCTCGAGCTGTGCGGCGAGGCCCTGCACGGCCTCGATGAACTCGTCGATCATGTCGAACACCACCTGGGCGGCGGGCTTCACCGTGTTCATCGTGCCGACGATCTGGCCGACGAAGTAGTTGGTGAGCTGCTCGGCGCCCGAGCCGGGCCGGTGTGCGGCGCGGTCGATGCGCGCCAGCGCCTCACCCACGAGGATGGGCTGCATCGGCATGCCCAACGGTGCCGGGTTGGCCGGGTTGTCCCATTCGTCGGTCCAGGCGGTGCGCAGTTGGCGTGCCGGTTTGCCGGTGCGCGAGCGAGAGCGCAGCGTGTCGGACGACGTGGCGGCGAGGAACTTCTGCTTCACCACCGGATGCGTCTCGGCCTCCTCGGTGGTGAGCCACACCGAACCGCACCATACGCCCTGTGCACCCAGCGCCATCGCCGCGGCCATCTGGCGGCCGCGGCCGATGCCACCGGCACCGAGCACGGGCACCGGGCCCACGGCGTCGACGATCTCGGGGATGAGCACCATCGTGCCCACCTCGCCCGTGTGCCCGCCCGCCTCGGCGCCCTGGGCGATGATCACGTCGACGCCCGCGTTCACGTGCCGCTCGGCGTGTTGTGCCTTCCCTGCGAGTGCACCCACTCGGCGCCCCTCCTGCTTGGCGCGCTCGATCATGTGCGCCGGGGGCGGGCCGAGCGCGTTCACGACGATGGCCGTGCGGTGGGCGAGTGCGATCTCGAGTTGCGAATCGGCCTGGTTTGCCGAGAAGGGCACCGGTGCCGTGTCGGCGCCGCTGCCCGACAGGCTGCTGTCGCGGCGGCGCGACTCGTCGGGCAGGGGTGGAACGTCGTATCGGCGCAGCAGGTCGTCGACGAAGGCGATGTGCTCGGCGGGGATGAGGGCCCGGATGTCGCCCATGCTCACCCCGCCCTGGTCGGAGCCCGCGTACTTGGCCGGCACGATCATGTCGACGCCGTAGGGGCGGTCGCCCACCTCGGCCTCGATCCAGGCCAGGTCGATCTCGAGTTGCTCGTCGGTGTGGGCCACCGCACCGAGCACCCCCATCCCGCCCGCCTTGCACACGGCCGCCACCACATCGCGGCAGTGGGTGAAGGCGACGATCGGGACATCGATCCCGAACATCTCGGTGATGGCGGTCTTCACGTGATTCCCCCTGTCGTGCGCCGCGTCGGGCGGCCGGTTGCGCCGATGGTATCGGTGGGTCACTGTGCGCTCGTCAGTCGACCGGACGTCCTTGTCGCGAGGCAGCGCGTCTGCCACAATCCGCTCGCCACCGCGGTTGTCTGCGACCGTTCGCAGACCTGGGGACGCGGGGGCAGAAGGGGATCACATGAGTTCGCACCGTTCCGGTGCCCGTCGCAGGGGTCGTGTGCTGCTGGCATCTGTCGCAGCCCTGGGCCTGATCGTGGGTGCCTGCAGCAAGAAAGACGAGGGAGGCTCGACCGGCGACACCAAGCCGACCGAGACCGCCGCCCCGGTCGACTCGGGGGCACCCGTCGAGACCTCGGCACCGGCCGTCGACACGACCGCCGCACCCGAGACCTCGGCACCGGCAGCCAAGGAGCCCGTCTACGGCGGCAAGCTGGTGGTGAGCGGTGAGGCCGAGGTGTCGAACGCCTGGACCCCGGCCGCCATCCAGTGCGACCAGTACTGCTATGTGCGTGCGGGCAGCTTCTACGAGACCCTCACGGCGCGCAATGCCGACGGCACCTACTCGGGTGTGTTGGCCGAGAGCTTCGAGCCCAACGCCGACTTCACCGAGTGGACGTTCACGCTCCGTTCCGGCATCACCTTCCAGGACGGCACGGCCCTCGACGCCGACGCCGCCATCTACAACATCCAGCAGCACGCCACCAGCCTGCTCACTGCGTCGGCCATCGCCGACTTCGGCCGCAACCCCGATGGCTCGTTCGCCATCGAGAAGATCGACGACATGACGTTCGTCATCAAGACCGGCAAGGGCGGCGACCTCTCGCAGCCCCGTCCGTGGGCCACGCTGCCGTCGTACCTCGCCGGTCAGCTCGGCTTCATGGCCTCGCCCACCTGGCTCGAGGCCGTGAAGGCCGGCACCGCCGACCCGGTGAAGGCCATCGGCACCGGCCCGTTCATCGTGCAGAGCTACGCCCCGCAGGACAAGCTCGTCGTGACGAAGAACCCCGACTACTGGCGCAAGGACGCGAACGGCAACCCGTTGCCGTACCTCGACGAGGTCGAGTTCCGCGTCATCCAGGACAGCGAGACGGCCGCCGAGGCACTGCGCAACGGCGACGTCGACATCTTCGCCACCTCGGCCACGGCCGTCATCGCCGACTTCCGCGAGACGCCCGACGAGTTCCCGATGCCTGAGCAGCAGAAGTACGGCGAGACGGGCTACACGATGCTCGACCTCGACAAGCCCGGTCCGCTGCAGGACAAGCGGGTGCGCTGCGCACTGCGCAAGGCCGTGAACGCCCAGGAGTTGATCGAACTCACCGGCGGTGGCATCTCGCAGGTGGCCAACGGTCCGTTCTCGCCCGGCCAGGAGGGCTACCTGGAGGACAACGGCGTGTCGACCGAACAAGACCTCGCAGGTGCCCAGGCGCTGATCGACGAGTACCTCGCCGAGAACCCCGGCCCGATCCAGCTGAAGTACGGCACCACCGTCAGCAACATCAACGCCCAGATCGCCGAGTTGCTGCAGGGCTACTGGGGTGAGATCGGTGTCGACATCGAGATCGTCCAGATCCCGCAGGACCAGTACATCACCAAGGCCCTGTTCGGCGATCCCGACTATGTGATGTTCGGCTGGCGCCAGCACGGCGGCACCTCGGTCGACGGCCAGTACCTGTGGTGGCACTCGTCGACGGCCAAGCCCGACGGCGAACTGTCGCTGAACTTCGCCCGTCTGCGCGACCCGGTGGTCGACGAGAACCTCGACGCAGCCCGCGGCGAGCCCGACTCGGCCAAGCGCAACGAGTACGCCCAGAACATCAACCGTCGCATGGCCGAGGAGTGCTTCAACTTCCCGGGTTCGTGGACCATCTGGGGTATCCCGCATGCACCGAAGGTGCAGGACGTGGGCGTGGGTGTGCTGCCCGACGGCAAGGCGTTCGAGGACTCGGGCGGCTTCTTCGGTGTGGGCACGCTCTGGATCGACCCAGATCTGGCCTGACCCGGCCGACGACATCACGCTGTGATGCGCACACCGCCCGGTGACCCCGGGCGGTGTGTCGCGTCAGGCGTTCGGATCGACCAGCACGCGGCCGCGCATCTCGCCGGCGAGGATGCGGTCGAGTTGGGCACCGAGTGCCTCGAGCCCCACCATCTCGACCTGCTCGGAGTCGAGCCACGCAGGGCGCAGGTCGGTGGCGATGCGTTGCCACATCGCCCGGCGCGGCCCGATGGGGGTCTGCACGCTGTCGATGCCCAGCAGGTTGACGCCGCGCAGGATGAAGGGGAACACCGTGGTGGGCAGGTCGGTGCCGCCGGTGAGCCCGCTGGCTGCCACCGATGCGCCGTAGCGCAGGGTGCGCACGACGTAGGCGAGCGTGCTGCCGCCCACGCAGTCGACGGCGCCGGCCCAGCGTTCGCGTTCGAGCGGACGGCCCGAGTCGGCCGAGGTCTCGCTGCGGTCGATGACGTCGGTGGCGCCGATCGAGCGCAGCCAGTCGGCGGCCGAGGCCTTGCCGCTGCTGGCCACCACCTCGTAGCCGCGAGCGGCCAGCATGCCCACCGCCATCGACCCCACACCACCGGTGGCGCCGGTCACCAGCACCGGGCCGGTGCCGGGCTGCAGGCCGGCCCGTTCGAGGGCATCGACCGACAGCGCCGCCGTGTACCCGGCGGTGCCCACCAGCATCGCCGCGCGGGCGTCGAGCCCGCTCGGCATGGGCACCACCCACCCGGCCGGCACCCGCGCGTGTGTTGCGTAGCCGCCGTGGTGGGCGACGCCGATGTCGTACCCGTGGGCGATGACCGACGACCCCACTGGCAGGGAGGGGTCGGCCGACTCGACCACACGCCCCGCCAGGTCGATGCCCGGCACCAGCGGGTCGATCCGGGCGATCTTGCCCGATTCGGTGCTGGCGAGGCCGTCTTTGTAGTTGATGCCCGAGAACTCGACGGCGATGAGCACGTCGCCTGTACCCAACGCATCGGGGGCGATGGTGGTGATCGAACGGGTCCAGGTGCCGTCGTCGTTCTTGCCGACGGTGTAGGCGCGCACGCTGTCCATGGTGAGGGTCCCTTCGTGGGTCAGGCCGTGAGGCCGAGATCGTGGATGATGCCGTCGACGGCGTGCCGCCATGCTGACGCATCGTGGTGAGCGGGTCGCAGTCGGCCGAGGACCTGCCGTGCGGCGCTGGCGCCTGAAGTGACGCGTCCGTGCCGGGTCGACCAGACCTCGTCGTGGCTGTGCAGCAGGTCGATCGTGGCAGCGACTGGATCGGCGAGCGTGGCGAGTGCTGCACTGTCGTAGACACACACGTTGTATGCCGCGTGCGCCCCGGCCGAACGGGCAGCGGTGGTGACGACATCGGCCCAACGGTGCTCGAAGTCGAGGATCGTCGCCGGGTCGTCGAGGCCCAGCATCACCTCGGAGGTCTCGGCGAACACCAGGCCGATCTGCCGCCCGGCCACCTCGTCGGCCAGTCGAGCCAGCTCGGCACCGAGTGCTGTGGCGATCGCCTCGGGCCGATAGCGCCCACCGGCCCCGCGGCGCAGGTCGATCGCCAGTGCCTCGCGGGTCGGAGCGTCGTCTCGGGCGCTGGTGGCGGGTCGCGACCGTGCGACCGCCCAGGTGTCGACCGACGATGCGGCGGCCCGGCGCACGTGCCGCAGCACGCGGTCGGCCCCGCCGTCGGTGACCAGCAACACATGCCGTCCGACGCGTCGCAGCGCCCCGGCGAACAGGGCCGTGGGTTCGAGGCCGAGTGCGTGGGCGAGTCGTGCCGTCACGTCGATCGTTGGCGTGGGCCCCGGTCGGCGCGGATCGGTGACGGCGCGCTCGAGTGCCACGACATAGGGCTGCGAGATGTCGGCGCGGCGGGCGAGCTCGCGGGTCGACCACTGGTGCCGCCGCCGGTGCTGCACGAGCAGCGAGGCGAACGCGTACGGGTCGAACTCGAACGGACCGTGCCCGTCGAGGCCTCGGCGAGTGGGCGTGTCGGGGATTCGGTCGGTGCTGATGCGATCACTATAGTGATCGGCGTGATGGCCACCAACGGCACCGACGAGCGCATCGGTGTGCGCACCGATGCACGACTCGGCCGACCGTGGCGGTGGTTCGGTCTCGCCGTCGCCGCGGCCTGGGCGCTGTTGATCGCCCACCATCTGCGCGCCGGGCACAGCCATCAGCACGCCGGTGCAGGCACGGTGCTGGCCATGTGGTTGCTGATGGTGCTGGCGATGATGGCGCCCACGGCGGTACCGGTGCTCGCCTCGCTCCGCGACATCGTGCGGCACGACTCGCTCGTGCCGTGGTGGAGCTTCCTCGCCGGATACCTCGTCGTCTGGTCGGGCGTGGCGACGATGATGGCAGCGGGGCAGTGGTGGTTGGCCGACATCGGCATGCTCGATCCGACCGGTGCCAGCACGTCGCGGTGGTTGACGGCGGGCTTGCTGCTGGCGGCCGGTGTCTATCAGTTCTCGACGTTGAAGCACCGCTGCCAGACCGAGTGCGAACGCCCGATGACCTTCTTCTGGCGTCACTGGCGCAGCGGCACCATCGGCGCCCTGCGGATGGGTGTGCGGCACGGGGCGGTGTGCGTGGGTTGCTGCTGGATGCTGATGCTGCTCGCCTTCGTGGCGGGCGCCGCCAACATCTGGTTCATGGTGCTGTGCACCGTGGTGATGGCAGCCGAGAAGGTGCCGACCCTCGGTCGTCGCGTCGCCGTGCCCCTCGGTGCGGCGCTGCTGGTGAGCGGAGCGTTGATGGCGGTCGCCGCCGTCGCCGCAGGCGACACGTCGTCGTCGAACTACAGAGAGGAACACCATGGAGCCCTGGTCGATCGAGGGTGAACTCATCCTCAACTGCAACTGCACGGTGTTCTGCCCGTGCGTGGTGTCGCTCGGCAAGCACCCGCCCACCGAGGGCTACTGCCAGGCGTGGGCCGGTATCCGCATCGACCGTGGTCGTTCGGGGGGTGTCGACCTCGGTGGGCTGAACATCGCCATGCTGCTCGACATCCCCGGCAAGATGGAGCGGGGCAACTGGACGCTCGCGTTGTGGATCGACGAACGGGCCAGCGACGAGCAGTTCGAACGGATCGAGACGATCATGAGCGGTCGGGGCCGTGGCACCACCGGGCTGTTCAAGCTGCTCGTCGGTACCTACCTCGGCGCCGAGCGTGCCCCGGTGGCGTTCACCACCGACGGCGACACGCGTTCGTTGTCGGTGGGGAAGTACATCCAGGGGTCGGTCACACCCATCGCCGGAGCGCGCAGCGGCGAGGACGTGAGCATCGTCAACACCCAGTACTGGATGGGCCCCGAGGTCACTGTGGCCGAGGCCACCCAGGGTCGAGTGCGGGCGTTCGGCCGGGTGTGGAACTTCGAGGGCCGCAGCGCCGAGATCTGCTCGATCCGGTGGGAAGGGCCGTGAAGGCACCCGAGATCGCACTCACCAAACGCCTGCGCAGCACGCCCTGGTCGAGCCGCATCGAGGCATTCGGGGTGCAGGCGTACACCGTCTACAACCACATGCTGCTGCCCACCCGCTTCCGTGGCGTGGAGGACGACTACTGGCACCTGCGGTCGGCGGTGCAGGTGTGGGACGTCGGCTGCGAACGCCAGGTCGAGCTGGTGGGGCCCGACGCGACTCGGCTGGCGCAGTTGATCACCGTGCGCGACCTGCGCGCGCTCGATGTCGGCCGGTGCGCGTTCGCCCCGGTGTGCGATCGCGACGGGCACCTGATCAACGACCCCATCGCGTTGCGCATCGACGCCGACCGCTACTGGTTCTCGGTGTCCGACTCCGATGTCGTGCTGTGGGCGGGCGCGCTGGCGCTGGGCATGGGGCTCGACGTGGAGGTGCGCGAACCCGAGGTGTGGCCGCTCGCCGTGCAGGGACCGCAGGCCGAGGCGCTGGTGGCCGCCGTGTTCGGCGAGGGCGTGCGCGCGCTGCGGTTCTTCCGCTTCGAGACGTTCGACTTCCACGGTCACCCGCTGAGGGTGGCCCGTAGCGGCTGGAGCGCCCAGGGCGGATTCGAGGTGTACGTCGACGACGCCGAGGTGGGTGTCGCTCTGTACGACGCGCTGATCGTGGCCGGCGAGCCGCTGGGCGCCAGGCCCGGCTGCCCGAACCTGATCGAACGCATCGAGGGCGGGTTCACCACGTACGGCACCGACATCTCGCGCGAGCACACCGCCCTCGAAGCCGGCCTCGGCGTGTACTGCGCGCTCGACGCACCCATCGAGGCGATCGGTCTCGAGGCCCTGCGGGCACAGGCAGCGGCAGGCGTGCCGCGCCGGGTGTGCGGCCTGGCCGTTCAGGGGGCACCGTTGCCGAACCCTCGCGACCACTGGGAGGTGGTCGTCGGCACCCGGCGGGTCGGCCAGGTCACCTCGGCAGCCTGGTCGCCGCGGCTCGGGTACAGCGTCGCCATCGGCATGCTGGCCAGCGATGTCGCCCAGCCCGGCACTGCCGTCGTGGTGCGCGGACCCGAGGGCGAACACACCGCCGCCGTCGTCGAGATGCCGTTCCCCGGCGCCCGGCAGCGGTAGTCGAGAGACCGCCCGGAGGGCGACGTTCGGCGCTGGCGAGGCGCCGGTCGATGGGTGACGGTGGGCCCATGCGCCCCCGGTTCCGGCTTCCCGCGCTCGTTGCGCTCGCGGTGCTCGGCCTCGGCCCGGTGCTGGGTGGTTGTGTGGTGTTCCGCCGCGCCACGCACGAATCCACGAGCGACACCACGAGCACCGTGCTCGCCACCAGCACGACGGCGATCGCCACCACCACGACGACGATTGCAGCCACCACGACGCTCGATACCGCGGTGGCGATCGAGCAGATCGGAGAGGTATTTCGGCTGTTCTTCGGCGGTGCCGGCAGCGACGTCGATGCCAAGGTCGCCGCGCTGGAAGACGGCCAGCGCTACCGGTCGATGCTCGTCGACGCGAGTGCGAACGAGCAGTTCCAGGCGATGAGCACCGACATCCGCGAGGTGCAACTGCTCGACGCGACCGCGTGCTCGGCGCGCGGCGAGGTGAGCCCGTGTGCGTTCGTCGTCCACGACGTGCTGGTCGGCCCGGCGCCCGCGCTGGTGGCCCACGAGAGCATGGCCGTCGAGATCGACGGCGAGTGGCACGTGGCCGCCTCGGCCTGGTGCGCAGTGGTGGACCTCGGGGGCGAGCAGTGCCCGTGACCCACCGGCGCCGACGATGACCTTCGTCGGGCTGATGGTGCGCAACCTGCGGGTGAAGCCGGTGCGTTCGGCGCTGCTCGCAGTGGCGGTGGCGGTGGGCGTGGCCGCCGGCATCACGATCGGCATCGTCACCTCGAGCCTGCGCGAGACGGCCGTGCAGATCCTGCAGGTGGGCAGGGCCGATTTCTCGATCACCCAGCGCGGGGTGAGCGACGTGCTGAACAGCGTGATGGACGAGGGCGACCTCGCTGCGATCGCTGCCGATCGCGAGGTGCTGAGCACCGTGGGTGTGCTGGTGGCGCTCGACGACCTGGGCGCCGACAACCCGATGTTCCTCGAGATCGGTGTGCCCCCCGACGCACTCGAGGAGTTCGGCGTGCGCATCGTCGCCGGCCGGGCCTATGCGGCCGACGCCGACGCCGAGGTGATGCTCGGCTACCGCGCTGCCCGCAACCTCGGCAAACAGGTGGGCGACACGCTGCGGCTCGGCAACGACGAGTACACGGTGGTGGGTATCTACGCCACCGACCAGGAGTTCGGCGACTCGGCGTCGATGCTGCCCCTCGTGCATCTGCAGGCGGGCGAGCGCAAACCCGGCGACGTGACGATCGCGTTCGTCCGCGTCCGGCCGGGCGTCGACATCGAAGCACTGCGCTCGCGGATCGAGGACCAGCACCCTCAACTCGTCACGGTGCGCGCCGCCAGCGAGTTCGGGCGCGCCGACCGCAACCTGCAACTGCTGTCGGCAGCCGACGACGGTGCCACCGTGCTGGCCCTGGCGGTGGGGGTGATCGTCGTCGCCAACACCATGTTGCTCACCTGTCTGGAACGCACCCGCGAGTTCGGCGTGCTGCGCGCCATCGGGTGGTCGCGCCGCCGGGTGATGGCACTCGTGCTCGGCGAGACGCTGATCGTCAGCCTGGTCGGTGCTGCGGTGGGCGTGGGCCTGTCGTCGCTGGCGATCCAGGTGGTCGAGCGGCTCGCCAGCCTGCAGGGTGTGCTGCACCCCGAGTACCGCCCGAAGGTGTTCACGCGCGCGCTCACCACCGCCACCGGGATCGGCCTGCTGGGCGCGCTGTACCCGGCACTCCGTGCTGCGTTCCTGGTGCCCCTGGAGGCGCTGCGCCGTGAATGAGACGGCAGTTGCGCCGGCGGTGGAGCTGATCGGGCTCTGCAAGTCGTTCGACCGCGGCCGGGTGCCGGTGCTGCACGGGGTCGACCTCACCGTCGACAGCGGTTCGTTCGTGGCGGTGACGGGGCAGTCGGGGTGCGGCAAGTCGACCCTGCTGCACCTGCTTGCCGCGCTCGACCGGCCCACCTCGGGCACCATTCGCGTCGATGGGCGCGATCTGTCGCACCGGCACGACCTGAACCGGTACCGGCGCGGTATCGGCCTGGTGTTCCAGTTGCACAACCTGCTGCCACACCTCGCGGCCGTCGAGAACGTCGAGTTGGCCCTGTTCGGCACCCATCGTTCGGGGGCCGAGCGGCGCGACTCGGCGCTCGCACTGCTCGATCGGCTCGGCCTGGGCGGAGCGGCCGAGCGGTCGCCCACCCGGTTGTCGGGCGGCGAGCGCCAGCGGGTGGCCATCGCCCGCGCGCTCGTCGACGAGCCGATGCTGCTGCTGGCCGACGAACCGACCGCCCACCTCGACCACGCCGCCGCCGAGATGGTGCTGGGCCTGTTCGACTGCGAGCGGCGCAACCGGGGCATGACCGTGGTGATGGTCACCCACGATGCTGCAGTTGCGGCGCGAGCCGACCGGCAGGTCGAGCTGCGTGGCGGCCGGATGATCGTGTGACAACATCGTCGACCATGGCGAACCCGGCGACCGACTGGTACGAGACCCGCAGCTACGACGGGGGCATCACCCGCATCCGCGAGCGGTTCGTCGACGGTGAGGTGCGGTGCAACATGTGGCATGTGCGTGGCCGCGACCGCGATGCGCTGATCGACACCGGCTTCGGATTGCGGCCCCTGCGCGACGAGATCGCCGCGCTGCGCGAACGGCCCGTGCTGGCGGTGGCGTCGCACACCCACTTCGACCATGTCGGCGGGCACCACCAGTTCGATGAACGACTGGCGCATCCCGCCGAGGCCGACACCCTGGTGGCACCCGACCCCGACAACACCGTGTGGCGCGGCTGGGAGACCCGGTCGGTGGTGCTCGCCGAGCCCGAACCCGGCTTCGACCAACGGCAGTGGTGCGTGCGTCCGGCCCCGGCCACCCGGCTCGTCGACGAGGGCGATGTGATCGACCTGGGCGACCGGGTGCTGGAGGTGCTGCACCTGCCCGGCCATTCGCCCGGCTCGATCGGCCTGTACGAAGCGGCCACGCGCACGCTGTTCACCGGCGATGTGATCTACGACGGCGAGCTCTACGACTGGCTCTACCACTCCGACCGCGAGCAGTACCGCGACACACTCGCCCGGGTGCGCGAACTGCCCGCCGAGACGTTCCACTGCGGCCACGAGGAGAGCTTCGGCCGTGCCCGGCTGATCGAGCTGGTCGACGCATACCTCGACCGGCCACCCGCTGCGACGCAGTGACGCACCGACCGGTCGGGCAGACTCGGGGCATGGCCGCTCCTGTCGCTCCCGGCGCGCTTTCCGGGATCCGTGTCCTCGACCTCACCTCGGTGGTGATGGGGCCCTACGCCACCCAGATCCTCGGCGATCTGGGTGCTGAAGTGATCAGCGTCGAGGAGGCGGGTGGCGACACCAACCGCATCATGGGCCCCGGGCCCGAGCCCGGGCTCACGGGTGTGGCGATGAACCTGCTGCGCAACAAGCGCAACGTCTGCCTCGACCTGAAGCACCCCGGTGGCCGCGACGCGTTCCTGCGGATCGCTGCCACGTGCGACGTGTTCGTCACCAACCTGCGGCCCGCGCCGCTCGGCCGGTTGGGTCTCGACTATGCGGCCATCAGTGCCGTGCGGCCCGACATCGTGATGGTGCAGGCCCACGGCTGGCCGTCGGATGGTCCCGATGCCGACAAACCCGCGTACGACGATGTCATCCAGGCGGGCTCGGGCATCGCCCACACGTTCCAGTTGCAGACCGGCACGCCGGCGCTCGCCCCCACGCTGATCGCCGACAAGGTGTCGGGGCTCACGCTCGTGTACGCCGTGCTGGCGGTGCTCTTCCATCGGCAACGCTCGGGTGAGGGCCAGTTCGTCGAGGTGCCGATGATCGATGCCATCACGTCGTTCAACCTCGTCGAGCACGGCTGCGCGGCGATCCCCGTGCCCGCCCTCGGCCCAGCCGGCTACCCGCGCATCACCGTGCCGGAGCGACGTCCGTTCGCCACCAGCGACGGGTGGGTGGCGGTGCTGCCGTACTCGACCAAGGACTACGACGCGATCTTCCGCGAAGGTGGCCGCGACGACCTGGTGGGCGACCCGCGTGCGGCAACCGCTGCGTCGCGCATGGCGAACGCCGGTGCCCTGTACGCGATCGTCGAACAGATCGTCGCCACCCGTACCACGGCGTTCTGGGTGGCGTTCTGCAAGCGGCACGACATCCCTGCATCGGCGGTGCGCACCGTCGACGAACTCGTCGCCGAACGTCCCGTGGCCGAGCATCCGCACGGCGGCCGCTATCACGTCATCCCGCCGCCGGCGCGGTTCTCGGCCACACCGGCCACGGTGCGCCGACCGGCACCGCGCCTCGGCGAACACTGCGTCGAGGTACTGCACGAGGTGGGCCTGGGCGACGACGAGATCGAGGCACTCGGCACGGCCGGTGTGCTGGGGTCGTCGTATCAGAGTCGGGCGTCGTAGAGCATCCCGTCGCTCACCGAGCGCAGCAGGACGGCGAAGTTCACGTCGGCGCGCTCGGCGAGTTGACCGAGCGTCGAGCCGCCCCGCAGGGCATCGGCCACGGCGGCCTCGGGCATGTCGAGCATCGACGCGACCCTCGTGAGCGGGGCAGCACCCCGGTCGCCCCTGCCGGATGTGCCGCCGCCGTGTCGGTTGCCGCCATGCTGGGTGCCCTGGCGGGTGGACGTGTCGAGGCCCGCCTGGCTCGGTGGGCCGACGGGGGGCAGTGCCGGCATGTCGCCGCGGGCGATCGCGTCGGCGATGCGGTCGATGGGCGGGCGCACCTGTCGATCGGGGTCTGCCGGCCCGCCGGGACGGAGTGGTTCTGTGGCGGCCAGTCCGTGCTTGACCGCCTCGACCAGCTCGTCGCGCGAGACCCCTCGCGAGGCGGCGACGGCCGACAGACTCGTGCCCTGCTCGAGTTCGCGCTTCAGGTCGTCGAGACCCATCCCCAGCCGCTGCGCGACCGGCGACAGGACTCCATCGGGGGCAGGGCGATGATCGCTGCGGGCAGGCGCGGCAATCGCGGGAACGATCGGCAGCGCCGAGGTGCTCGCACCGATCGACGACATGGTTGTGACGGTCCGGTGCCCGGGCGTTTCCGCCCGAGGGTGGGTCGTCGCTCAGATGCGTTCGAGCGCGGCGCCGTCGAACAGTGCCGACATCTGGTGCTCGGCCACATCGGCCTGCAGTTCGGCCGGCGACGGCACGCCCTGGGCTGCCTCGGCGGCGTCGAGGATGGGGCCGAGCAGGCGGGCGTCGCTGGAGGAGTTGAGGAACAACGTGGGCCGGCTCAGCACGAGCGCGACGGCGTGCTGCAGCGCCGGGCCGGGTGGTAGTGGCTCGTACCAGGCGTAGTGCGGTTCGGTGCTGTCGGTCGGCCAGCGACGGCGCGCCACCGACTTGATGGTCTGTACCGCCACCGAACGCTCGGCGCACACCTCGACCAGGCGGGTGAAGTCGGGCCCGTACACCGGGTCGGCGAGCATGAGGTGGTTGCAGGGGCAGAGCACCGAGTCGTAGGCGAAGCGGTCGAGGCTGCGCAGGTGCATGCCTGCGATGCGCGTGCCGTGGCCGGTGACGCCGATGAAGCGCACCAGGCCCTCGTCGCGTGCGCGCACCAGTGCCTCGAGGGCACCGCCCGGGGCGTGCGCCACCTCCCACTCGTCGGGTTCGACGAGGTTGTGTAACTGGATGAGGTCGATCCGGTCGACCTCCATGCGTTCGAGCGAGCGCTCGAGTTCGCGTCGGGCCGCATCGCCGGTGCGCTCGCCGGTCTTGGTGGCCAGGAACACGTCGGCCCGATGGCGGGCGAGGAACGGGCGCAGGCGGTCCTCGGCGGCGCCGTACGACGCAGCGGTGTCGATGTGGTTGATGCCTCGGCCGAAGGCCAGGTCGAGCGTGGCGTCGGCCCGCTCCTGGCTCATCGCGCCGAGCGCCGCGGCACCGAAGACGACCCGGCTCGACCGGTGGCCGGTGGCGCCGAAGGCGAGTCGAGCGATCATGAGCGGGGCTCCCGGAGGCTAGCCGAAGGTGAGGACGGGCTTGATGACGACGCCACTGGTGCTCGCCGCCTCGGCCTCGTTGATCTGCTCGATGGGGAAGCGGGTGATCAGCTCGTCGAACGGGACCCGACCCTCGGCGTTCAGCCGGGCGAGGTGGGGGATGAACTCGCTCGGCGTCGAGTCGCCCTCCATCACGCCGGTGATGGTGCGGCCGCTGATCATCGAGATGAAGTTCAGGCTCAACTCGCCGAAGCCCACCCCGGCCAGTGCCAGGGTGCCGATGGTGTTCAGCGCGTCGTGGCTGGCCCGCACGACGGCGGCGTTGCCGGTGGTGTCGAACGCGTAGTCGGCGCCCCCGCCCGTGATCGCCTGGATCTGCGCGGTGATCTCGGCCGGGCTGCCGCTGATGGCGTGCGTCGCGCCGAAGTGGCGGGCCAACTCGAGGCGGTTGGCATGGCGGTCGACGGCGATGATCGTGCCCGCCCCCACGACCTTGGCGGCCATCACGGCGCTCAGCCCCAGCGCCCCGGCACCGGTGACCACGAGGCTCGCCCCGGCTTCGACCGCAAGGGTGTTCATCACCGCACCGGCGCCGGTCTGGATACCGCAGCCGAGCGGCCCGAGCGAGGCGAGGTCGAACGACGGGTCGACCTTCACCACCGACTGCTGGGCGACGACGGTGTGCGAGGCGAAACTCGACTGGCCGAAGTAGTGCGACCCCACCCGGTTGCCTGCTGCGTCGGTGAACACCGAGGTGCCGTCGGGTCGGCCGCCCGACATGTTGTGCAGGCTGAAGTTGAAGCAGTAGGGGAGGCGACCCTTGGCGCAGGCCGGGCAGGCCCCGCACGAGTTGAACGACAGCACGACGTGATCGCCCGGCTGCACGCTGGTGACGTCGGCGCCGACGGCCTCGACGACACCGGCGCCCTCGTGGCCGTACACCTGCGGCCCGCCGAAGAACTCGGGTGGTAGTTCGCGGCTCAGCAGATCGGTGTGGCACATCCCGGCCGCCACCACCCGCACGAGCACTTCGTTCGAGCGGGGCTCGGCCAGTTCGAGCGTCTCGACCGTGAACGGGCCGTTCCCCGCCCGCAACACCGCTGCTGTCACCTGCATGTCGACCTCCTGTGTCGATCGTCGCTGGACGCCATTGTTGCCGGTTCGCGGCGTCTGCGGTCAGACGAGCGGCGTGGGCGCGGCGCCCGATGCGGTGCGCAGCCGCTCGAGCTCGGGATCGGTCTGCCAGAAGTCGTCCATCCCGTGGTCGTGGATGCGCTCGGCGATGAGCTGCAGAGCGATGTCGTGGCGCACGTATTCGGCCGCCACGAGGGCCACCGCCGAGTCGTCGCTCCACACGCCCCACACGTCGCCACCGTCGATCCCGGCGATCACCACGGCGGCGTGGTCGGCGACGACGGTGAAGATCTTGCGGCCCAGGCGGGTGAGCACCACATCGGGCGACGAGTAGCGGTGGTGATAGACCCGACCGACCGGCGGGTCGAACTGGCCGAAGACGATGATCGACACGTCGACACCGCGAGCGTCGGCCCGCTCGAGCGCAGGGCGCAGGGCAGCCGCCTCGTCGGGCCACAGCGAGACGAACAGCGACGACCGGGCACCCTCGATCACGTCGATCGCTCGTTCGAGCACGCGCTGGATGCCGCGTACGTTGCTGACCACCCGGGTCTGTGGTGGGGTGCCCAGTTCGGGCAGCACGGCGGCCAGACCGTCGATCGTGCCCGACATCTCGCGGCGCAGGCGACCGACGAGTGCCTCACCGGGCAACGCCACGTATCCGACGGCGCCGCCTTCGCCCTTCACCTCGAACGCAGCACCACGGGTCACCAGTTTCGACAGTGTCTCGTACACGGTGCTGCGCGGTACGCCGCTGGCCTTGGCCACCTCGTAGCCGTTCAGTTCGGCTCCCGCGGCGAGCAGGGCCAGGTAGGCCTTGGCCTCGTAGCCCGACATCCCGGCCGACTGCAGCAGTTCGAGGGCCTGCTCATGGTGCATGGGTGCGACCGTAGCCCAGACGAATGCGTCGTCAGTCGGCTAGCGACGCATCGGCCGGTGGGCTACGCTCGTCGTCCGCAGGGATCAGCCTGCAGATCCAGAGGGGGATTCATGACTCAACGCCATCGTGCACCGGCCAGGCTGTTCGCAGCCGGTCTGGTCGCCGCCGGACTCCTCGTCGCCGCCTGTGGCGACGACGACAGCAGCACCGACACCACCGCCGCCGCCGTGGAGACCACGGCCGCCGCCGAGACCACCGCTGCGGCGGAGACGACGGCCGCTGCCGTCGAGACCACTGCTGCCGCCGAGACCACGGCCGCCCCGGCCGAGGGTCTTGCCAGCGCCGAGGCGCTCGCCCGCGTCGACACCTTCCGCCAGCCCGTCACCGAGTTGCCGTTCAACACGCCGGTCGCCGTGGAAGCCGGCAAGAAGGTGTTCTACGTGCAGTGCGGCGTCGCCGTGTGCGCCGAGATCGCCACCGGTATCGAGGCCGCCACCGCTGCTGCTGGTTGGACCTACGAGACCGCGTCGCACCAGGACACGCCCGACACCGTTGCGTCGGCCTTCGACGCCGCCATCGCGTCGGGTGCCGACGTCATCCTCACCAGCGGCAACCCGCGTGAATGGTTCGCCTCGCAGTTGGCCACGCTGAAAGACAGCGGTATCCCGGTCATCGCCTGGTCGCTGCCCGAGGGCTACGAGCCCGGCGACGGCATCGCCGCCAACCTGCTCACGCAGGACGACTACTACTTCTACGGCGTGCTGATGGCCGACTACGCGGCCGCCACCACCGTCACCGGCAACATCCACTTCGTGGGTCTGCCCACCTTCCCGGTGCTGTCGATCGTGCAGCAGGGCTTCACCGACGAGATCGCCAAGGCCTGCCCCACCTGCACCGTGGAGATCAGCGAAGTGGCGGTCACCGACATCGGCACCAACTTGCCCGGCCAGATCACCTCGGCCCTGCAGGCGAACCCCGATCTCGACATGATCGTCTACGCCTTCGGCGGCATGCTGTACGGCGTGCCCGACGCCCTCGACGCCGCTGGCCTGGTGAACCAGGCCAAGGCCGTGTCGCAGGCCGGCGGCCCGCTGAACTTCGGCTTCATCGCCAACGACCAGCACCAGGCCGCCGAAGTGGCCCTGGCCTCCGAGCTGCTCGGCTGGCGGGCCATCGACGCCGCTGCCCGCGTGCTCGCCGGTGAAGGCCCCGGCCGCGCCGACACCCCGGCCAACGCCGTGGTCGACGGTCACCCCGACATCTTGTCGGGCGGCCTGCCCCTGCAGATCCTCGAGAAGGGCTCGATCGCCGATCCGTCGGCGCTGTGGGTCGGCGTCGAGGGCTTCCAGGACCAGTTCAAGGCGCTGTGGGGCGTCTGATCTCGATCGGCCGACACGTGGCCACCTCGTCGGGTCCGTGTCGGCGCTGACCGACGAACAGTCAGGTGGGGGGGGTGGCACCCCCCCCCCCCCCCCAGGTATGAGCCAAGACACCCGGTGGGAGAACAAAAAAGGCCAGGGCGCCCGCGACACGGGCCACCACACAATAACCCCC
>JBEIIG010000075.1:0-16715 GCA_040380855.1 Acidimicrobiaceae bacterium
CCGGTGAGTTCCTGAACCAGGCGGCTCATTGCTTCCATGGGTTGACGTCTCCTGTGTGTGTTCTGGGTAGGTGGAGAATTTTGAGATCGGAATTACGTGATCGGAAATACGTGATGGCTCTTGCGTGATCAGTGCTCGGGGTGCATTGCACCACCGATGTACACCGCGGTGAGGATGGTGAAGATGTAGGCCTGCAGGAAGGCCACCAACACCTCGAACGCGGTGAGGAACAACAGCATGAAGAAGGGCAGGACGCCCATGATGTTGAGGAACGGAACGTTGGTCTTCGCCTGGAACAGTGCCTCGGAGAGCAGGGCGAAGGTGACCAACAAGATGTGACCCGCCAGCATGTTGGCGAAGAGTCGCACCGTGAGCGAGAAGGGGCGCACCAGGAACGTCGAGATGAACTCGATCGGGGTGACCAGGATGTAGAGCGCCTTCGGCACACCCGGGGGGAACAGGGTGCTCTTCAGGTAGCCGATGCCCTGGTGCTTGAAGCCGGTGGCGATGAACGTGACCCACACGATGAGCGACAAGAACAGCGGGATGGCGATACGGGCGGTGGCAGGCATCTGCAGGACCGGGATGATGCCCGGCACGTTGCAGAGGTAGATGAAGACGAACAGCGTGAGCAGGAACGGCGTCCAGCCGAGGCCGTCGCGACCCATGGTCTGCATGACGATGCCGTTCTCGATGAACTCGACCGAGGTCTCGGCCACGTTGCGCACACCCTTGGGTGCCTTCATCGCATCGCGGCGACCGGCGATGAGGAACAGCACCGATGCGATGACCACCGACAGCACCGTGATGAGGGCGATCTTGTTGAACGACGGGAAGAAATCGTCCCAGCGCAAGATGGCGTTGATGGGCGGGAACTCGAAAGCGATCACGGGGAACCGTTCCTGTGGGTCGTTACGGGCGGGCGGGCTTGAGGCCGGGGTGGGCAAGGGAGATGGCCACGTACTTCATCTCCCAGATCAGGAGCCCGAGGTGCGTGACGATGATGCTCGTTCCGAGCGCCGGAAGTGAAATCCAGCCGGCGTCGCGGACGAGAAACACTGCAAGAAAGATCAATCCGAGGCGGATCAGGTAGCCGAACAAGATGGCGGCCATCATGAGCGTGAGGCTGATGCGGGCCGTGACGGCGATGAGCACAGCGGCGAGACCGAAGTTGAGCAGTACGAGGGCGATGGCGTAGGCACTCGACCAGGCCCCGTCGACGCCCCAGATGACACCGCACACGGCCACGAGCACGGGGGCGACGATGAGGCCGCGCCGCACGATGTCGCGGCTGACGCTCACCTCGGGCGCCGGACCCTCGAGACGGGTCGTGAACGCTGCAGCCGACTCGCTCATACGGGGCTCCGGTCGGCAGCGCGGCGGGGCGCAGCAGCGGCTGCCTCGCGTCGAGCTGCCTCGTGCTGCTGCATCGCCGCCTCGTAGCGGTAGCGCATGCTGATGAACTGACCGATCACGGCCAGCACGAGCAGCGAGATGGTGAACACCGGCTGGGTGTCGAGCCAGCGGTCGATCCCGTAGCCGATGGCGGTGAACACCAGGGTGACCAAAGCCAGGTCCATGCCCCGACCGAGCTGGTCGTCAGGGTTGAAGTTCGGTCGGCGGATCAGCTTCACGGGGGTCCTGGGGGGCGAGCACTCACCACACCGTTGTGGGAGTTTGTGAACGCGCACACAATCTAGACAAACCGGCACGGTGCCACCAAACCGGAGGTGCCGATTCTCACGCGACGCGGTGACGTCAGGTGTCGCCGTTGCGTTGCGCGCGTATCTGCGGGTGCAACACGGTGTAGAGCACCAGCACCAACATCGCTGCACCGATCGGGATGTAGGCCACGTCACCGTCGGTGAGCACCGGGTACAGCACGAACGCGCTCAGCAGCGCGGTCCAGCCCCACAGGATGAGCACGCTGCGGCGTTGGCCGTGGCCCATCTCCATCAACCGGTGGTGCAGGTGCCCCTTGTCGGCCGTGGCCACACCTTGGCCCTGCCGCGCCCGGCGGATGATGGCCCACAGCGTGTCGAGGATGGGCACACCGAGGATGAACAGCGGGATGAACAGCGGGGCGAGGAAGAAGTAGGTCTGGCCGGGTGTGCGCTGGGTCTCTTCGGCGCGGCCACCCACGACGCTGGTGCTGACGGCCATCAGCAGGCCCAGCAGCAGGGCCCCGCTGTCGCCCATGAAGATGCGCGCCGGGTTGAAGTTGTGCGGCAGGAACCCGAGGCACACCCCGACGGCGATGATGGCCACCAGTGGGCCGATGTTGGGCTGGGTGAGCCGGTCGAGGTCGGCGAGCTTCTGGCTGTAGAGGAAGAAGCTGAACGCGCCGATGGCGACGATGCCCGCGGCGAGACCGTCGAGGCCGTCGATGAGGTTGATCGCAGTGCACATGCCCAGCAGCCACAGCACGGTGACGAGCGGGATGAGGTCGTCGGACAGGATCGTCACTTCCAGGAACGGCAGGCGGAAGTAGTACATCGTCACGCCGAACCACACCAGCACCATCGCCGCGGCCACGGTGCCGACCACTTTGGCGGGTGCCGAGATGTCGCGCACGTCGTCGAGCAGGCCCACGGCGAAGATCACCACGGCCGCCAGCACCACACCGAGCGGTTCGGAGTTGCGGGCGAACAGCGGGTCGAAACCGTCCATCAGCCGCGCCACGGCGAACGCCCCCAGAAAGCCCACGAACAGGGCGAGGCCACCGACGTCGGGCACCGGCGTGGTGTGCACCGTGCGGGCATTGGGCTCGTAGATCCAGCCGACGCGACGTGCGAACCGACCGACGAGCGGTGTGGCGACGAACGTGATCAGCGCGGCGACCGCGCCGACGATGAGATAGCCGCCCAGTGATGGCACGGTGGGGAATGGTACGCCGCTGGGCCTGCGCCGGTCAGGCGTAGGCGGGGAAGCGGGCGCAGAGTGCAGCGACCTCGGCTCGCACGGCGGCAAGAGCAGCCGCATCGGTGCGCTGACGCAGGGCGCGAGCCATGAGTTCGGCGATCTGCGCCATCTCGGGCTCCTTCATGCCCTGGGTGGTGACCGACGGGGTACCCACCCGCACACCGCTGGTGACGAACGGGCTGCGCGGGTCGTCGGGCACGTTGTTCTTGTTCAGCGTGATGCCTGCCTGGTCGAGCACGGTCTGCGCCTCTTTGCCGGTCAGGTCGGCGTCGAACGGGCGCAGGTCGACGACCATCAGGTGGATGTCGGTGCCGCCGCTGACGAGACGGAACCCCTGGTGCACCAGTGCTTCGGCGAGAGCCGACGCGTTGGCCACGATCTGATGGGCGTAGTCGCGGAAGCTGGGCTGCAGTGCCTCGTGGAACGCCACCGCCTTACCGGCGATGACGTGCTCGAGCGGGCCACCCTGCCAGCCGGGGAACACGGCCTTGTCGACCGCTGCGGCGTGCTGGGCCTTCGACAGGATGCAGCCACCGCGAGGTCCGCGCAGGGTCTTGTGCGTGGTGAACGTGACGACGTCGGCGTACGGCACCGGGTTGGGGTGGGCACCGCCGGCGATGAGACCGGCGATGTGGGCGGCGTCGAACATGAGCAGCGCGCCCACTTCGTCGGCGATGGCCTTGAACGGCTCGGGGTCGAGCCGCCGCGGGTAGCTGGTGGTGCCGGCGACGATGAGCTTGGGCCGGTGCTGCAGCGCCAGGTCGCGCACCTGGTCCATGTCGATGCGCTCGTCGCCGGGCTTCACTTTGTAGGCGACGAAGTTGTACAGCAGACCGCTGGCGTTCACCGGCGAGCCGTGGGTGAGGTGACCGCCATGGTCGAGGCTGAGGCCGAGCACGGTGTCGCCGTGGTTCAGCAGCGCCTGGTACACGCACATGTTGGCGTTGGCGCCACTGTGCGGCTGCACGTTGGCGTGATCGGCACCGAAGATCTGCTTCACCCGCTCGATGGCCAGCGCCTCGATGTCGTCGATGATGGCGTTGCCGCCGTAGTAGCGCTTGCCCGGATAGCCCTCGGCGTACTTGTTGGTGAGCGCACTGCCCACGGCTCGCATGACGGCAGGCGAGGTGAAGTTCTCGCTGGCGATCAGCTGCAGGCCAGTGGTCTGCCGCTCGACCTCGCGGTCGATGAGGTCGAACACGACGGTGTCGGGATTGGTGTCGCTGGGGAAGGGCATGGTCAGAACTCCTGCTCGAGCGCCGTGAGCTGGTCGACGCGGCGCTGGTGACGGCCACCCTCGAAGGGGGTGGCGAGGAACGTGGCGAGAATCTCTTCGGCGAGGCCGACCCCCACCACCCGCGCGCCCATGCTGAGCACGTTCGCGTCGTTGTGGGCGCGGGCCATACGCGCGGTGTAGAGGTCGTTGCACAGTGCGGCGCGCACGCCGCGCACCTTGTTGGCGGCCAGTTGCTCGCCCTGGCCGCTGCCGCCGAGCACGATGCCCAGGTCGGCTGCGCCGTCGCGCACCGCCCGGCCCACTGCGGCGCAGATGGGCGGATAGTCGCAGCTCTCGGTGGAGTGGGTGCCGTGGTCGGCCACGTCGTGACCGTCGCGTCGCAACAGGTCGATGAGGTGCTGCTTCAGTTCGTAGCCGGCGTGATCGGAACCGATGGCGATACGTGACACAGAGGGTGAGTCTACGAGGCCGAGCGCGCCGTGCTCGGGGTCGGCCCGGGTTGACCCAGGGTTGGGGTGACGTCCGGCCGATTCCGTAGCCTGCGGCCGTGACCATCGATCCGCGCACCCCTGTTCTCATCGGCTCCGGCCAGTTCCTGCACCGCGCCGAGGGCATCGACGACGCGCTCGAGCCCGTCAGCCTGATGGCTGCTGCGCTCGAGCGAGCCGTGGAGGATGCCGGACTGAACGGTGTGCCGGCGGTCGACTCGATCCGTGTGGTCAGCCTGCTGAGCTGGCGGTACGGCAACCCCGCGCTGGTGCTGGCCGAACGCCTCGGGCTGTCGCCCCGCGAGACCGCGTACACCACCAACGGCGGCAACAGCCCGCAGAGCCTGGTGAACCTGACGGCCGGCGAGATCCAGCGCGGCGCGCTCGACATCGCAATCCTCACCGGCGGCGAGGCGTTCCGCACCCGGATGAAGGCCCGCAAGAACGGGGTCGAACTCGAGTGGCCGAAGGCACCCGACGACGCAACGCCGCGCGTGGTGGGCGAGGAACTGGTGATGAACCACCCCGCCGAATTGGCCCAGAAGATCGTGATGCCGGTGCAGGTGTATCCGATGTTCGAGACCGCCATCCGGTCGGCCGCGGGCCGCAGCCCCGAGGACCATCTCGTGCACATCAGCGAACTGTGGGCGCGCTTCAGCGAGGTGGCCAGCCGCAACCCCAACGCCTGGCTGCGCACTGCGCTCACGGCTGAGCAGATCCGCACGCCCGGGCCGGGTAACCGCATGGTGGGCCTGCCGTATCCGAAGTACATGAACTCGAACAACGACGTCGACATGGCTGCGGCGCTCATCATCTGCTCGGTCGAGAAGGCTCGTGCGTTGGGCGTGCCGTCCGACCGGTGGGTGTTCATCCACGCCGGCTCCGACTGCCACGAGCACCAGTTCATCTCCAACCGGTGGGCGTTCCACGAGACACCCGCGGTCGCGCTGGGCGGGCGCCGGGCGCTGGAACTGGCCGGGCTCACCATCGACGACATCGACATCGTCGACCTCTACTCGTGTTTCCCTGCTGCGGTGCAGCTGGGCGCGCAGAGCCTGGGCCTGTCGCTCGACCGGCAGCTCACCCGCACCGGTGGCCTGTCGTTCGCCGGCGGCCCGTGGAACAACTACGTCATGCACGCCATCGCCACCACGATGACCGATGTGCGTCAGCAGCCGGGTAGCAACGGCCTGGTGTGGGCCAACGGCGGTTACACCACCAAGCACGCGTTCGGTGTGTACAGCACCACCCCGCCGGCGAACGGTTTCCGGCACGCCCACCCGCAGGACGAGATCGACGCGATGCCGCGCCGCGACCTGGCCGAACCGGCCGAGGCGGCGGGCCCCGCCACCATCGAGGCCTACACGGTGATGCACAGCCGCGACGGCGACCCCGAGCGGGCCATCGCCGCGTGCTTGCTGGCCGACGGCCGCCGGGCGTGGGGCACCAACGACGACGCCGGTGTGGCGGCCGCACTGTGTGAGGGCGAGTGGGTGGGCCGCTCGGTCACCCTCGACGCAGCGGGCACACTGCAGCCGTGACCACCGACACCGCTCCCCTGCCGATCATCGTCGACTGCGATCCCGGTCACGACGACGCCATCGCGCTCATCATGGCGGCGCGCCACACGAACCTGCTGGGCATCACCACGGTGGCGGGCAACGCGCCGCTCAGTGCCACCACCCGCAACGCGCTGATCGTGCGCGACCTGCTGGGCATCGACGTACCCGTGCACACGGGGGCCGAGCGACCGCTCGTGGCCGAACCCGTGCACGCCGACTACGTGCACGGTGAGAGCGGGATGGACGGCGCCGACCTGCCCGAGCCCGCCCGACCGGCCGACAGCACCGATGCGGTGGGGTTCATCATCGAGACGTGCCGGGCCACCGAGGGCGTGTGGCTGGTTCCCACCGGACCGCTCACCAACATCGCGCTCGCGCTGCGTGCCGCACCCGACCTGGCGCACCGCATCGCCGGTGTCTCGCTGATGGGTGGCGGCAGTTTCGGCAACCGCACCGCGGCCGCCGAGTTCAACATCTGGTGCGACCCCGACGCTGCCGCTGCCGTCTTCGGCTACGGCGGTCGGTTGATCATGACGGGCCTCGACGTCACCCACCAGTTCCAGGCCACACCCGAGCGAATCGACGCGGTGCGCAGTCTGGGTGGCCGCTTCGCCGGCGTGCTGGCCGACCTGCTGGTGTTCTTCAGCCACACCTACACCACCCGCCACGACAACATGCAGGGCGCTGCGGTGCACGACCCGCTGGCCGTGATGTGCCTCACCCATCCGCACCTGTTCGGCTGGCGTGACGCCCATGTGATGGTGGAGACCCACGGCGAACTCACGCGTGGCATGACCGTGATCGACAACCGCGGGCTCGTCGAACGCCTCCCACCCAACTGCGCGCTCACCACCACTGTCGACGCCGATGCCGGGTTCGCGTTGGTGAACGAGGCCATCGCCCACTACTCGCGCTGATCGGTCGCGCTGATCGGTTGCGCCAGACCGTCGCGCGGCCCGTTGCGATGGGCAGCGCAGTCGGGTCGCGTCGGCTGCTGACGGCCGCGGGCCCACTGGGTACGGTTGCGGTATGCGTGCAGCCGTGATGCGTGACTGGCAACTCCGAGTCGACGACCTCCCCGACCCCACACCCGGCCCCGGCCAGGTGCTCACCAAGGTGCTCGCCTGCGGTATCTGCGGCAGCGACCTGCACCTCCTGGTGCACGGAGAGGAGAGCCGTCGCCTCACCGAGGAACTGAACGCCGGCCGACCCGCCGACCCGACGGCGATGCAGATGTTCGATCCGTCGCGTGACACGGTGATGGGCCACGAGTTCTGCTGCGAGGTGGTCGACCTCGGCCCCGGGGTGGGCAACCTGAAGGTGGGCGACATCGTGGTCAGCCTGCCGGTTGCGTTCGACGCCACCGGCCTGCACGGCATCGGCTTCTCGAACACCTACAACGGCGGGTACGCCGAGTTGATGGTGTTGAACGAACTCACGGGCATCAAGGTGCTGTCGGGCCTGCCGCCGCACCTGGCGGCGATGACCGAACCGCTCGCCGTCGGCGTGCACGCCGTGGCGAAGAGCCGCATCGCGGTGGGTGATGCGGCGTTGGTGCTCGGCTGCGGCCCAGTGGGCCTGGCCTGTATCGCCGAGCTGCGCATGCGCGGTATCGGCCCCATCGTGGCCGCCGACTTCAGCCCCAAGCGCCGCCAGCTCGCCGAGCAACTCGGTGCCGACGTGGTGGTCGACCCGCGCGACACGCCCGCCATCGACGCCTGGCGGCGCATCGACGGCAGCAAGCCGTTGGTCATCTTCGAAGCCGTCGGTGTGCCGGGAATGATCGAACAGGCCATGCGCATGGCCCCGAAGGACGCCCGCATCCTGGTGGTGGGTGCCTGCATGCAGGAGGACCGCATCCACCCGATGCTGGGCATCGGCCGCGAGTTGAGCATCCAGTTCGCGCTCGGCTACACGCCCGAGGAGTTCGGGGCATCGCTCACCGCCATCGCCGAGGGCAAGGTCGACCTGTCGCCGTGGCTCACCGGCACGGTCGACGTCGACGGTGTGCCGCAGGCGTTCCGCGATCTCGGCAACCCCGAGGCCCACGCCAAGATCCTCGTGGTGCCATGACCGAGACGTTCCCGCGTCAGTACGCCCGCACCCAGCGTTTCACCCTCGGTGATCCGCGCAACCTGATGGTGTCGCCCGACGAGCAACGGGTCGTGTTCCTGCGCAGCCGTGACGGCGACGACCCGATCACGTGTCTGTGGGTCGCCGATCTGGCCACCGGTGCCGAGCGCCTGGTGGCCGATCCGCTCGATCTGCTCGCCGGTTCGTCGACCGATGACGACCAGCTGCCGGCCGAAGAGCGCGCCCGCCGCGAACGCATGCGTGAGGGTGCCGGCGGCATCGTCGGGTACGCCACCGACGAGGCCGTCACGGTGGCCGCCTTCACTCTGGCCGGGCGACTGTTCACCGCCGGTCTGCTCAGTGCCCGCGCTCGCGAACTGGAGGTGCAGGGGCCCGTGTTCGACGCCCGCCCCGACCCGCTGGCCAAACGCATCGCATACGTGAGCGGCGCAGCGTTGCGCATCGCCGAACTCGACGGGTCGAGTTGGGAGCTCGCCGGCGAGGCCACTCCCGACGTCACGTGGGGCAGCGCCGATTTCGTGGCCGCCGAGGAGATGCACCGTTTCCGCGGGTACTGGTGGAGCCCCGACGGCACGGCGATCGCCGCCTGCCGGGTCGACAACGCACCGGTGCAGCAGTGGCACATCGCCAACCCGGCCGAACCCGGCGAAGCACCCCATGTCGTGCGGTATCCCGCCGCGGGTAGCCCCAACCCCGAGGTGAGCCTGCACGTGTTGGCGCTCGACGGCTCGGCGGTCGAGGTTGACTGGGACCGCGACGCGCTGCCCTATCTCGCCACGGTGAACTGGACCGAGCCCGACCGACTGATCCTCACGGTGCAGTCGCGCGATCAGCGCACGCTCTGTGTGCTGCAGGCCGACCCGGTGACGGGCGGAACCTGGCCGCTGTTCACCGATCACGACGATGCCTGGGTGGAGTTGGTGCCCGGTAGCCCCACCACGTTGGCCGACGGTCGGCTCGTGGTGGCCGCCGATCGCGCCGGACGCCGGTGCCTGCTGATCGACGGCGTCGACAGCACTCCGGCCGATGTGCAGGTGCGCTCGATCGCGTGTGCCGGCACCAGCGTGACGTTCCTCGGCAACCCGCTCGACGACGCCACCGTGCAGTACGTGTACGAGTGGCACCCCGACCGCGGCACCACCTGTCTGGTCGACACCCCCGGTGTCCACACCGTGTCGGGCGGCCGACCGGTGGTGGTGCGCTCGGCCGTGCTCGACGAGCCCGGGGCGGTCACCGCGGTTCCGGGCGGCCCCACCATCACCTCGTTCGCTGCGGTGCTGCTGGTGCGGCCCCGCCCCACCATCCACCATCTGGGCGAGCATCGCATCGCCACCGCGGTGCTGCTGCCCGAGGGCCACGACGGCAGCCCGCTGCCCGTGCTGCTCGATCCCTATGGCGGCCCGCATGCGCAGCGGGTACTGCGCTCGCACAACGCCTTCGCCTCGTCGCAGTGGTTCGCCGACCAGGGGTTCGCCGTCGTCGTGGCCGACGGGCGCGGCACGCCCGGGCGGGGCAGCGCTTGGGAGCGTTCCGTGCACCACGATCTCGCCTCGGCACCGCTCGCCGATCAGATCGAAGCACTGCACGCCGCTGCGGCGATGTACCCCGAGCTCGATCTCACCCGCGTCGCCATCCGTGGCTGGAGCTTCGGCGGCTACCTCGCTGCGCTCGCTGTGTTGCGCCGTCCCGATGTGTTCCACGCCGCCGTGGCCGGTGCACCGGTCACCGAGTGGCGGCTGTACGACACGCACTACACCGAGCGCTATCTGGGCGACCCCTCCGCCGATGTCGAACCGTACGTCGCCACCAGCCTGCTGCCGCTGGCCGACGAGTTGAGCCGGCCCCTGCTGCTGGTGCACGGCCTCGCCGACGACAACGTGGTGGCCGCCCACAGCCTGCAGCTCAGCTCGGCGCTGCTGGCCGCCGGCAAACCGCACGAGTTCCTCGCCCTCGTCGGGGTGAGCCACATGACCCCGCAAGAGGTGGTGGCCGAGAACCTGTTGCTGCACCAACTCGACTTCCTTCGGCGTGCCCTCGGCTCCGCTACGGTCGAAGCATGAGCCCCGTGTTGAAGGACCTCTATACGAACGTGTCGGTGCACGCCACCGCCGACCGCGAGCACCAGGCAGCCGTCGAGCTGCTGCTGTTGGTCATGGCGGCCGATCACCGTATCGACGGCGAAGAGCTCGACGAGATCCGCACGATCAGCGACGAGCAGGGGTTCGAGTCGGCCACGTTCAACTTCGAGGAGTACCTGCCCTGGGCGCTCGCCAAGGTGCACCGGGCACTCGCCAACGGTGGCGCCGACGAACTGCTCGACGACATCGATCGGCGGATCACCAGCACGGTGTTGCGCCACTCGTTGTTCGCTGCGGCACGCGATGTCGCCAACGCCGACCACGATCTCGACGCCGACGAGGAGTCGCTCCTCGTTCAGGTGGCGGCGCGCTTCGCCTGAACGAAGCGGTCGCGGCCGGCGAGGTCGGCCAACACCTGCACGTCGACGAGGCCCGCGTCGCCCAACAGCGCGGCCACGGCCAAGCCCTGCCCGGCGCCGATCTCGAGCAGCAGCGTGCCGCCGGGCGCCAGCCAGGCCGGGGAGTCGTCGGCGATCGTGCGCAGGTGATCGAGGCCGTCGGAACCGGCGAACAGGGCGAGGCCCGGTTCCCAGTCGCGCACGATCGGTTCCACCGCCGGATCGTCGACCGCGATGTAGGGCGGGTTGCTGACCACCAGGTCGAGCCGACCGCGTAGTTCGTCGGGCAACGCAGCGAACCACGGCCCTTCAGCGATGCGCACGTTGGCGGCGGCCCGGCCGATACCGGCCAGGTTGGCCCGGGCGACGGCCACCGCATCGGCCGACACATCGGTGAGCCACACCGCCAGTGCGTCGTGCCAGAGTTCGGCGGCGAGCGACAGGCCGACCGCCCCCGAGCCCGTGCCCAGGTCGGCGATCGTCAGCGGCCGTGCCCGGTGGGCCGCCGCCCGCGCCGCATGGTCGACCAGCAGTTCGGTCTCGGGCCGCGGGATGAGCACCCGCCGGTCGACCAGCAGGTCGAGCCGACGGAACGACCAGTGCCCCAGCACGTACTGCACCGGCTCGCCGGCACGCACCCGTGCCGTCATCGAGTCGAGGTGGTGCACGGCGCGCTCGGTGGCCGGCTGGTCGAGTTCGTCGACGAAGTCGTCGCGCTCGGCCCCGCTCGCCTCCTCGCACAGCCACCGCGCCACCACCCGGTCGCCCACCAGCGCCGTCGTCTCGGCCCACAGGTGGCGCCAGGTGATGGTGCCCGTCATGTCAGCCGGGTCCATGTCAGCCGGGTCCATGTCAGCCGTCGGCGAGCCGGCGTGCCCGGTCGTCGGCGATCAAGGCGTTGACGATCTCGTCGAGGTGGCCGGCCAGCACATCGGCCAGTCGGTAGGTGGTGAAGCCGATGCGGTGATCGGTGACCCGGTTCTCTTTGAAGTTGTAGGTGCGGATCTTCTCGCTGCGCCCACCACCGCCCACCTGCGCCCGGCGCTCGACCGACATGGCCGCATCGTGTTCGTCCTGCGCCAACTTCAACAACCGCGACCGCAGCACCTGCATCGCCTTGGCCTTGTTCTGCAACTGGCTGCGCTCGTCCTGCATGGTGACCACCACCCCGGTGGGTCGGTGGGTGATGCGCACCGCCGAGTCGGTGGTGTTCACGCTCTGTCCGCCCGCGCTACTGGCTCGGTAGACGTCGATGTCGAGATCGCGGTCGTCGATCTGGAAGTCGACCTCGTCGGCTTCGGGCAGCACCAGCACTGTGGCCGATGAGGTGTGGATGCGGCCCTGGCTCTCGGTCACGGGCACCCGCTGCACGCGGTGCGGGCCACCCTCGAAACGCAGATGGCTCCAGGCCGTGTCGCCGCGCACCACGAAGATCACCTCGTTCAGGCCCCCGAGGCTGCTGCTGTCGCTCGCCAGCACCTCGGCCTTCCAACCCTGCAACGCGGCGTAGGAGCGGTACATCTCGTACAGGTCGCGGGCGAACAGGTTGGCCTCTTCGCCGCCCTCAGCACCGCGGATCTCGATGATCACGCCCTTGCCGTCGTTGGGGTCCTTGGGCAGCATCAGGGTGCGGATCTGCTCTTCGAGGTCGGCCACCTGGGTAGCGGCCGCAGCGGCCTCGGCCCGCCACAGTTCGCGTTCGTCGCCGGCCGAGGCGTTCATCAACTCACGAGCAGTCTCGGCGTCGGCAACGCGTGCCCGGTGCAGGCGCAGCGCCTCCACCAACGGGGTGAGGTCTTTGTAGCGCTTTGTTGCCGCCCGCAGCGCCGCCTGATCGGCGAGCAGTTCGGGGTCGCCAAGGCTCGTCTCGAGCAGGACGTACTCGTCCTCCACAGCAGCCAATCGATCGAACACCACCGATGAGGCTAGGGACTCGCACCGAAACCAGCGACGGCCGCGTCGATCATCGACCTCGCCTCCTACATGGCCGTCGGATCAACGCCAGCCCCAACCAGTGCGTAATCCACCACGGTTTCGCTGGGCTCTGCCTCGCTCGGCCACGCCACCTGGGCAGGCTGACCCGCCGCGCCGACGCCGAGTCGGTGGTTCAGTGCGTGCCGCCCCACAGCGCCGACACCGGGATAGCGGAGAGTCGGTCTTCGAGTGGGTGGGCTTCGGGAGCGGTGGTGGCCAGATAGCCGTGGTGGAACCGGTCACCGAGCCGATCACGCAGCAGGCGTAGGCCGCGAGCATCGGCATGCGACGGGGTGGCACCGCTCCTCACCTCGATCCCTACGACGCGACCGTCGGGGTACTCGATCACCACGTCGACTTCCGCGCCCCCACGATCACGGAAGTGCCACAGCGATGGCTGCGACGCCGACCAGGTCGACTGCTTGCGAATCTCCATCACCACGAACGTCTCGAGGAGCGCCCCGAACCGCTCCGGCGATGCAAGCAGCCGTTCCGTCGTGAGGCCGCACAGCGCCGCCGACAGACCCGAGTCGATCAAGTGGATCTTCGGGCGGTGGACCACTTTGCTGCTGAGGTTCGTGGACCACGCGGGGAGGAGTTGCAGGATGAACGCGTTGGTGAGCTGGGCAAGGTATGAGTCGATCGTGCGAGCCGACCAACCGAACTCGGATGCGAGCTTGGCGACGTTGAGCTCCTCGGCGCTGCGCGTAGCGAGCAAGCGGAGCAGACGTGGCAACTCGGCGAGGCGTTCGAGGTGCGCGATCTGGTTGACGACCCGCATCACGCTGGTGCTCGCATAGGCGTCGAACCAGGCGCGTCGACGACCGGCAGTTCGCCCGATCACCTCCGGAAAACTGCCCCGCACCAGCAGGTCGGCGAGTTCGGTTCGCGACACGGCGCGGCTCTCGACGATGTTGCTCGGCGACTGGTCGATCACATCGACGATGCTGGTGCCACCGCCGGCGAGCTCTACCTCGCTGAACGGCCACAGCTCTACGACATCGACCCGCCCGACCAGCGCATCGGCCATCTCCGGTAGCGAGAGCAGACGGGCCGAGCCGGTCAACACAAACCGCCCAGGACGACGATCACTGTCGACAGCCGCCTTCACCGCACGAAACAGCCGCGGCTCCAGCTGGGCTTCGTCGATCACGAGGGTGTCGATCGAACGCTCGACGAAACTTCGCGGGTCGACAGAGGCTGCCCGCAGCGTCGGCTCGTGATCGAGCGTCATCACCTCCACCCGCCCTGGCAGATCGAGCAGTTTCGTCACCAACGTCGACTTGCCGACCTGGCGTGCGCCGTTCACCACCACGACCGGAGTGTCGGCAAGTGCTGCGTGAACCTGCGGCACGATCATTCGTTCCACTGCTATGGCCCGAGCCTATCGGACGTTCACGTTGACAGTTTCGTCCCCACTTCTGTGCAGTTTTCGTCCCTACCCCGAGGTTGATCGCGTCGCTCGCCAAGGCACCGTCGGCAACCCACGACCCCCACCGGACCTGATGCAGAAGTCCGGCCGGTTCACACGGCCTCTCGCTCGATCTCGTCCACTCCCGCACTGTCCCCGACTGTGCCATCGTTGGCCGCTCGTCGGTCACCTAGAAGCCGGAGCGCAACCTCACCATGTCGGCCATGACGCGGCCGGTGGCTCGCAGAGCGTGGCCGTTGCCGTGGGCCGTGGACAGGATGATGGCGCCTTCCATCGACGAGATCACGGCGATCGCCAGTTGCTCGGCGTCATCGGGTGCGAGGCCGTCGGCACGGAGTGCATCGGTCACGAGTCTGGCCCAGGACATCAAGGCGTCCGCGGTGCCTGTGCGGAGGCTGTCGTCGACTTCGCCGTCGACATGGTCGACGATGACGCCGGCGATCGGACAGCCGAATGACGGGTCGTCGTCGACCATGTCGGCGTAGAAGTCGAAGAACGCCGAGATCGCGCCTGCGGTGCCGTGCCGCTGGAGGGCGTGGTTGATGAGGTTGCCGATGTCGGCGCTCGCAGTCTCGACCGCGGCAGCGAGCAACTCGTCCTTTCCGCCAGGGAAGTGGTGGGCGAAGACCCCTTTGGTCACGCCGGCGCAGGTGCAGACCAAGCCGGTGGTGGAGGCGGTGGCTCCTCGGTGTCGCATCGCATCGATGGCGCAGCGGACGATCTTGGCTCGCCGGTCGTTCCGACGGCGATCGGTCGTGGAAGTTCGTTCGTCAGTCGTCATCTTCTGCATCCGAGGTTGAAGGTACCACGACAGACATATAGTATGACGGTCGTACGAGTATTTCGGCAGAGGAGGATTCTGATGGGATCAGGGGTGCAGATCGACCATGTGGATCGGGGGTCGATCGCCATCGTTCGACTCGACCGTCCGGAACGACGCAACGCCTTGCGTCTCGACACATTCGAGGTGCTCTGCGATGCGTTCGAGCAGATCGACCGCGACTCCGCAGTTCGCGCAATCGTGCTGACGGGGAACGGAAAGGGTTTCTGCTCCGGGCTGGACCTCAGCGATCCCGGCGCGTTGAGCGGCCTCGCGGGCCTCACGCCTGCACATCGGATGTTGCTCACGCAGGAGGCCGTGGTGCGTGTCGTTCCCGTGATGCGTCGAGTCCGTCAGCCGATCGTTGCAGCAATCAACGGTGCTGCTGTTGGAGCTGGCTTCGCGCTCGCGCTGGCATCCGACATCAGGATCGCAGCCGATGACGCGATGCTCCAGAACGCGTTCTTGGACGTCGGGCTGTCTGGCTGTGACTTCGGAGTGTCCTATCTCCTTCCGCGCCTGGTCGGTTCGGCCGCAGCGGCCGAGATCATGCTGACTGCCGAACGATTGACGGCCGAACGCGCGGCCGAACTCGGACTGGTCAGTCGAGTTGTGCCGCTCGAGAGCCTCATCGACGAGGCGCTCGACGTCGCACGTTCCATCGCGTCGAAGTCGCCGCTCGGCGTCCAGCAGACCAAACGCGTGCTCGACGCCAACCTCGGGGCCCCCGACCTGAACAGCGCGCAGCAACTGGAGAACCGAACTCAAGTCGCTGCCATCCTGGGTGGCGACTTCAACGAAGCCGTCGCGGCCTTCATCGAACGTCGCCCGCCTGCGTTCAGCCTGATCGAGGCCGACCGATGACCGCACCCGTCACGCCGGATCCTCAATCCCGACGACCGATTCGCGTGGAACGTGCCGATCGGATCCTCGTCGTCACGATCGACCGACCACATGTCCGCAACGCGATCGATCGGCCCACCGCCGCGCTCCTGCACGACGTGTTCGTCGAGTTCGACCGTGACGACGATCTCGACGTCGCCATCCTCACCGGAAGCGACGGCGTCTTCTGCTCCGGAGCCGACCTGCACGCCGTCGCTGCAGGAAACGGCAACAAGGTGGTGGCAGACATCGCCGAACCCGGACCCGAAGGGGTCACCCGACTTCAGCTCGGCAAGCCCGTGATCGCCGCCATCGAAGGGTACGCAGTGGCCGGCGGACTAGAACTCGCGTTGTGGTGTGACCTCCGTGTCGCCGCCGAGTCAGCCGTGCTCGGCGTCTTCTGCCGTCGATGGGGTGTCCCGCTCGTCGACGGCGGGACAGTCCGACTCCCGAGACTCATCGGTCACTCGAGAGCCATGGACATGATCCTCACTGGAAGGGGTGTCAGGGCCGACGAAGCGCTCACGTTCGGGCTCGTGAATCGAATCGCACCCGACGGAGAGGCACTCGGCTCGGCGCTCGAGCTGGCAGCGTCTCTCGTATCGTTCCCACAGATCTGCATGCGCAACGACCGGAAATCCGCGACCTCCCAGTGGGGAAAGCACGAGAACCAGGCTCTGCTCGACGAGACCGTCCTCGGCCTCCGCACCATCCGCTCGGGCGAGACCGAGGCCGGCGCCGCACGCTTCCACGCGGGATCGGGCCGCGCAGGATCGTTCGACCTTGGACCGACAGCGACCTGAACGGACCAACGGCGACCGAGCTCAC
>JBEIIG010000076.1:0-15999 GCA_040380855.1 Acidimicrobiaceae bacterium
CCCGGCCGCACCGGATGAAGCGGCCATGACAGGTCTCGCGGCGCCTGGCATCCCGGTGATCGATCTGGGCGGCGAACCCGGTGCCGTGGCCGCTGCAGTACGCACTGCCTGCGCCGAGGTGGGCTTCCTGCAGGTGACCGGCCACGGGGTCGACCAAGTGGTCGTCGACCGGGCCTGGCAGGCAGCGCGTGCCTTCTTCGACCTGCCCACTGCCGACAAGCACGCCGCTTCCCGGCGCGCCCCGGCCGACGCCTACGGCTACATCCCCCTCGAGGTCGAGTCGTTGAACCGCTCGCTCGACGATTCCGCCGCACCGGCCGACCTGAAGGAGACCTTCAACATGGGGCCGCCGCAGCCACCGAGGCGCGCGCTGGTCGACGACGGCGAGCGGTGGGCCTTCGCCCCCACCCCGTTCCCGCCCGCACTGCCCGAACTCGAACCGGCGCTGGCTGCGTACTTCACCGCGCTGCTCGACCTCTCGGCCCGGATGATGGGCTGGTTCGCCGTGGCCCTCGGCCTGCCCCGCGACTACTTCGCCGCACTCATCGACGAGTCGCCCAGCGCGCTGCGGGTGATCGACTACCCACACCGCGCTCGATCTCCGCTGCCCGGCCAACTGCGGGCCGGTGCACACACCGACTACGGCACGCTCACCCTGCTGCTGCAGGACGATGCGCCCGGCGGCCTCGAGGTGCTCGACCCGCGCTCCGAGCAGTGGACGGCGGTGCCCGCCGTGCCCGGTGCGTTCGTGGTGAACCTGGGTGATCTGATGGCCCGCTGGACCAACGACCGTTGGCGCTCGACCCTGCACCGAGTGGTGAACCCGCCCCGCGACCACGCCGGTTCCACCCGCCGGCAGAGCATCGCCTTCTTCCACAACGCCAACTACCACGCCGTGGTCGAGTGCCTGCCCACCTGCGTGGTGCCAGGTGAGGCGCCCCGTCACGCGCCGGTGGAAGCCGGGCCGCACCTGATGAACAAGTTCCACCGCACCGTCCAGGCCCAACCGGGGCCCACCGCCTGACACGACCTTGCGACGATTCGCGTCGCATTCGACGCGTTCCGTCGCACGTTCGCCGTATTCGCTGGTTCGGGGTGGCACTACTCTGCCGCGATGTTCTCCGTCACCGAGTCTGCGCGGCTCGTGCGCACCGGCGAGCTGTCGGCTCGCGAGTTGCTCGAGCAGTGCATCGCCGCCATCGACCGCCACAACCCGGCTCTCAACGCCTGGGTACACCTCGACGTCGAGGGTGCCCGTCGGGCGGCGGCCGACGTCGACCACATGGTGGCGACCGGGCGGACCGCCGAGCTCGGGCCGCTGGCCGGGGTGCCGTTCGGCGTGAAAGACCTCGAGGACTGCGCCGGCATGCCCACCACACGCGGCTCGCGCTGGTACCAGGGCGACCCGCCCGTGGAGCACGACGACCTGCACGTCGCCCGCCTACGCGCGGCCGGGGCCATCCCCCTCGGCAAGACCACCACACCCGAGTTCGGCGCCTGGGCCTACACGGCGAGCCCTGCCCTCGGGGTGACGCGCAACCCGTGGAACCCCGAGCGCACCCCGGGCGGTTCCAGCGGCGGGTCGAGCGCCTCGGTGTCGTCGGGCATGGTGCCGTTCTGCACCGCCAGCGACGGCGGCGGTTCCATTCGCACACCCGCCGCCTTCACCGGCCTGCCGGGGTTGAAACCCACCTACGGACGGGTACCCACGTTCGGCGTCACCCACATCGCCCAGAACGCGGTGAACTTCGCGCTGGCCACCACCGTGGCCGACACGGCACTGCTGCTCGACGTCTGCGCCGGCCCCGACCCCCGCGACCGCACCTGCCTGCCGCCTCCTGCGGGCAGCTATGTCGACGCGCTGCACGGCCTCCCGCTCGACGGGCTGCGCATCGGCTGGTCGCTCGACCTCGGCTTCGCCGTCGTCGAGGCCTCGGTGGCGGCCGTGTGCGAGTCGGCCTACCACGCGTTGGTCGCGGCACTCGGCGCCCGCTCCGTCGACCCGGCACTCACCATGCGCGACTACATCGGCACCTACGTGCGCTTCGAGGTGGTCGACATGTTCGTCGGCCACGAACCTCACCTGTGGCAGGAACGTCTCGACGAACTCGACCCGCGTAGTGCGGGCGGGTGGCGACATGCGCCGGCCGTCACCGCTCCCGACATCGCCCGCACCGAACGGCACCGCGACGAGATCGTGGCCACCATGGCCGACGTGTTCGACCGGGTCGATCTGCTGGTCACCCCGATGGTGTGCCGCAGTGCCTTCGCGGCCGAGGGGCCGATGCCCACCGAGGTGGCGGGCGTGGCCGGGCACGGCGGCATGGCGGTGATCCACGGGATGCTCGCGAACCTGGCCAACCTGCCCGCCATCAGCC
This sequence comes from Acidimicrobiaceae bacterium, assembly GCA_040380855.1. GTDB lineage: Bacteria > Actinomycetota > Acidimicrobiia > Acidimicrobiales > Ilumatobacteraceae > VFMC01. The sequence continues at coordinate 2,379 of JBEIIG010000076.1, forward strand.
TGCCCGCCGGCCTGGCCGCCGACGGCATGCCGGTGGGGCTGCAGATCATCGGGCCCCGCCACCGGGAAGACCTGCTGCTCGCCGCCGCTGCCCGCTACGAGGCAGCGAGGCCGTGGCCACGGCATGCGCCGGGTACGGTCGCCCCATGAGCACTGCGTTCGAACTGGCAGCAGCCCGGGTTGCGGCCGGCGACTCGACGGCCCACGACGAGGCCCGCTCGCTGGTGGCCCAGATGACCCTCGACGAGAAGCTCGAGTGCCTCGACGGCGACGTCGACTGCTGGGCGGGCATGGCGGGCCTGATGCGCGGCAGCTACCACCAGCGCACGTTCCCCGCCGCCGTCGTCGACCGCCTCGGCATCCCCGGCCTGCAGTTCAGCGATGGGCCGCGCGGCTGTGTGATCGGCCGCAAGACCGCGTTCCCCGTCAGCATGGCGCGGGGCGCGGCGTGGGACGTCGACCTCGAACAGCGCATCGGCGCGGCCATCGGCGCCGAACTGCGCACCGAGGGCGCCACCTACTACGGCGGGGTGTGCGTGAACCTGCTGCGCCACCCCGGCTGGGGGCGCGCACAGGAAACCTACGGGGAAGAACCGTTCCACGTCGGCGAGATGGGCCGCGCCCTCATGATGGGCGCGCAGCAGCACGTGATGGCCTGTGTGAAGCACTTCGCCGTGAACTCGATGGAGAACGCCCGCTTCAAGGTCGACGTCCACGCCGACGAACGGGCCCTGCACGAGGTGTACCTGCCGCACTTCCGACGCATCGTCGAGAGCGGCGTGGCCAGCGTGATGAGTGCCTACAACTCGCTGAACGGCTCGTTCTGCGGCGAGAACCACGAGTTGCTCACCGGCATCCTGCGCGACGAGTGGGGCTTCGACGGCTTCGTCATCTCCGACTTCATCCACGGTCTGCGCGATGCGGTGCAGTCGGTGGAAGCCGGTCTCGACATCGAGATGCCGTTCCGCCAGTTGCGCCGCTGGCGCCTCCCCGAGGCCATCGAACGCGGCCGCCTCGGCGACGCCACCATCGACGCCTCGGTGGCCCGTACGGTGGCCACACTGCTGCGTTTCCATGCAGTCACCTCGCAGCCCGCCGATCCGTCGGTGGTGCTGTCGGGCGAGCACCGGGCGCTGGCCCGCGAGGCTGCGGCGAAGAGCATCGTGCTGCTGCGCAACGAGGGCGGCGTGCTGCCGCTCGACCCGGCGCGCCTGAGCCGCCTCGCCGTGCTCGGCCGCCTTGCCCGCGTGCGCAACCTGGGCGACCGCGGGTCGAGCGATGTGATCGTGCCCGACTGCGTCACCCCCCTCGACGGGTTGCGGGCCGCCCTGCCCGGCACCGAGGTGGTGCACGACGACCGCGACGTCACGCTGGCCGACGGTGCCGACGCCGTCGTGATCGTGGTGGGCTACACCCACCGCGACGAGGGCGAGTACATCAACCCCGCCGCCACGAACCACCTCACCGAACTGCTCTTCCCGCCGATCGACGAGGCCGAGCAGGCCGACCTGTCGCTGGCCTCCCCCACCGACCCGATGGCGGGCGGTGTGGGTGGCGATCGCCGACACCTCCGCCTCAGCAGCGACGACGAGGCCCTGGTGCTGTCGGCCGCAGCCCGTCACCCGCGCACGATCGTGGTGGTGATGGCAGGCAGCGCCGTGGTGATGGAGGCCTGGCGCGAACGGGTGCCGGGCATCGTCGTGCTGTGGTACCCGGGCATCGAGGGCGGCCATGCCCTGGCCGATGTGCTGCTGGGCGCGGTGAACCCCAGCGGCCGCCTGCCGTTCGTCGTGCCCACCGACGAGGCCCACCTGCCGCGCTGGGCACCCGACGCCGACACCGAGACCTACGACGTGTGGCACGGGCACTGGCTGCTCGCCCGCGACGGCAACGCACCTGCGTACCCGTTCGGATTCGGCCTGTCGTACACCACGTTCGCCGTCCGGGGGCTCGACGTGCGGTTGGTCGAGCGCGAGGCGAACGGCTTCGGCGGTGCGACCGCCCGGGTGGCCGTTGCCAACACGGGCATACGCGACGGGGCCACCGTGGTGCAGGTGTACGGCGGTCTGCCCGCCAGCACGGTCGACCGGCCGGAACGCCGACTCATCGGGTTCGCCCGGGCGGAGGTGTCCGCCGGCACCACGGTGGACGTGGAGGTCGCGCTCGACCTGCGCCAACTCGACGTGCGCCGCCATCGCAACTGGGTCACCGAAGGTGGCGACTACACCATCACGGCCGGGCTCCATTCGCTCGACCCCGACGCTGCGACGGCGCACCTGCACCAACCCGGGGTCTAGCCTGCGGCCATGGCACTGCACCCCAACGGCGTGAACCACCTGGCCATCGCCACCCGCGACATCAAGCAGCAGATCGAGTTCTTCACCGAGACCCTCGGTGGCGAACTGAAGGCCCTCTACTGGATGCACGGCGTGGCCAACACGTTCCACGCGTTCGTCGAGCTGAGCCCCAGTTGCTACATCGCCTTCCAGCAGCACCCCGACAACCCGGCCGAGGTGCAACTGGGCGTCACACACGCGGGCAACGCAGGCGGCACCGTCACCGCCGGCACGATGCAGCACCTGGCGCTGAACGTCGACACCCTCGACGACCTGTACGCCATGCGCGACCGGCTGCGCAGCAAGGGTGTGCCCGTGATGGGGCCGATGAACCACGGCATGGTGCAGAGCATCTACTTCGCCGGGCCCGAGGGCCTGGCGCTCGAGATCACCCACGGCGGCGCCATCGACGGCATCGCCTGGGTCGACCCCGAGGTGCAGGCGCTGGCCGGTATCAGCGACGACGACCTGCGTCGCTACCGCAACCCGGCGTCGTTCGAGCGGCCCGTCGAACCAGTGCCGCAGCCTGCGCTCGACGGCCCCGGCCCACACCTCGTGTACCCGACGGTGATCTACGAACGGCTGATGACCACGCCCGACGAGATCATGTGGAACGCCGTCGAGTCCGAACCCCCGGTGACGACGCACCGGTAACGTGCCGGGCATGGAGCAGTACGACCTCGTCATCATCGGCACCGGCAGCGGCAACTCGATCATCGGGCCGGCGTTCGACGACTGGTCGATCGCCATCGTCGAAGAGGGCGTGTTCGGTGGCACCTGCCTGAACCGCGGGTGCATCCCCACGAAGATGTTCGTGCACGCCGCCGATGTCGCGCACACCGTCGCCCACTCAGCGCACCTCGGCATCGACGCCAGCGTGCAGCAGGTGCGGTGGCGCGACATCCGCGACCGGGTGTTCGGCCGCATCGACCCCATCGCCGCTGGTGGCGAGCGCTACCGCCGGCACGACTGCCCGAACGTCACCGTGCACGCCGGACGCGGTCGGTTCGTCGGCCCACGCCAGGTGGAGGTGGCCGGCCACGACGGTTCGGTCACTCGCATCGAAGGCCGCCGGGTGGTGCTGGCCGCCGGTGCCCGCCCCACCATCCCCGACATCCCCGGCCTGGCCGAGGTCGGCTTCCACACGAGCGACGACATCATGCGCCTCGACGAGGTGCCCGAGCACCTCATCGTGCTCGGCGGCGGGTTCATCGCCTGCGAGTTGGCGCACGTGTTCGGCGCGTTCGGGGCGAAGGTGACGATGATCCAGCGCAGCCCGCAGTTGATGCGCACCGAGGACCACGAGGTGTCGGCGGCCATCACGGCCGCGTTCGCGCGCCGCTTCGACCTGCGGCTCGGCCAACACGTCGACCACGTCGAACGCACCGCCGCAGGTGTCGAGGTGCACCTCGCCGACGGCACCGTGGTGGAGGGCAGCCACCTCCTCGTCGCCACCGGACGCACCCCCAACAGCGACACGGTCGACGCCGCAACTGGCGGCCTGGCCGTGCACCCCGACGGCCGAGTGGTGGTCGATGCCACCGGTGCCACCTCGGTGCCCGGGGTGTGGGCGCTCGGCGACATCAGCTCACCGCACATGCTGAAGCACGTCGCCAACCACGAGATGCGGGTCGTGGCCCACAACCTCGCCCACCCCGAGCAGTTGCGCACGTTCAACCACGACTTCGTGCCGCACGCCGTGTTCACCAACCCCCAGATCGCCGCCGTGGGGCTCACCGAGATGGAAGCCCGGGCGGCCGGGATCGACGTGATGGTGAAGACCCAGCGCTACGGCGACGTGGCCTACGGCTGGGCACTCGAAGACACCACCAGTTTCTGCAAACTCGTCGCCGACCGCGCCACCCGCCGCCTGGTGGGTGCCCACATCATCGGCCCGCATGCGTCGAGCCTCATCCAGCAGGTCATCCAGGGCATGAACGCCCACCAGACCGTCGACCAGATGGCCACCGAGCAGTACTACATCCACCCGGCGCTGCCCGAGCTGATCGAGAACGCGCTGCTGGGGTTCCCGCCCGCCTGAGGCGGCGGGAGGGGCTCAGCCGAACGGCTCGGGGTGCGGCGGGTTCGTCGCACCGAGCACCGACTGGAAGCGCTGCTCGAGTGCCGCCACCATCTGCATGTCGGTGAACACCCAGAATCGGTCGGTGAGGATGGCGTCGAGCACCAGCTCGGCCACCTGCTCGGGCGCCATGCCCGAGCGGATCTGGTCGGCCACGTAGGCGCGGATCATCTCGTCCATCGGGCTCGGCTCGGTGCCGTGGCTCGGCGCCGCCCATTCGGGCCGGTTGCGGATCGAGTCGATGATGGCCGTGTTCACCCAGCCCGGACACAGGCACGACACGCCCACGCCGGCGGCCCGCAGGGTGGGGTCGTGGTAGAGGCCCTCGGTGATGCCCACCACCGCCCACTTGCTGGCCGAGTAAGCCGAGTGACCGGGGAAGTGTCCGGCCATCGACGCGGTGTTCACGATGTGGCCGCCGCCGTGCTCGACGAGGTGCGGCAGGAACGCCCGGTGGCCGTGGATCACACCCCACAGGTTCACGTCGAGCACCCAGCGCCACTCGGCCTCGCGCACCCACTCGCCACCGCCCATGCTGCCGCCCACGCCGGCGTTGTTGCACAGCACGTGCACGCGGCCGAACGCCTCGATGGCGGCGTCGCGCAACCGGTCGACGGCCGCCCCGTCGCTCACGTCGGTGGGCACGCCGATGGCCTGTGCGCCGGTGGCCGTGATGGCGGCCACCGCAGCGTCGAGCGCGGGCACCTCCACATCGGCCAGCACCACGTTCATGCCCGCCCGGGCGAACCGTTCGGCGAACGCCCGGCCCATGCCCGAGCCCGCTCCGGTGACCACTGCTGTCTTGCCCTGCACGCTGTCCATCGACGGATGGTACCGTCCGCGCATGCCGTCGGCCTTCCTGCACCCGTTCGCCAAACCCACCCGCGAGTCGTTCATCCGCATCGTGCGGGGCGAGGGGGCGCTGCTGTGGGACGCCGACGGCAACGAGCTGGTCGACGGCATGGCCAGCCTCTGGTACTGCGCGGTGGGCCATGGCCGGGGCGAGATCGCCGACGCCGTGGCCACCCAGATGCGCACCCTCGAGGCGTACAGCTGCTTCGATCCGTTCACCAACGGGCCGGCCGACGAGTTGGCCGAGGTGCTGCACGGCATCGCCCCGATGGACGACAGCCGGGTGTTCTTCTGCTGCTCGGGCAGCGAGGCCGTCGACAGCGCGATGAAGCTGGCCCGCATGGCCCACGTGCAGGCGGGCCAGCCCCAACGCAAGCTCATCATCAGCCGGGTGCGCGGCTACCACGGCACCGCCTACGGCGGCACCAGCGCTCAGGGCATCGCCCCGAACCGCGAGAACTTCGGGCCATACGTGGGCGATGTGGTGCAGGTGCCGGCCGACGACGTCGAGTCGCTGGCCTCGCTGATGGCCCAGCACAGCGACACCCTGGCCGCCGTGCTGCTCGAACCGGTGCAGGGCGCGGGCGGCATCTACCCGCCCGCCGAGGGCTACCTCGAGTCGGTGCGCCGCCTGTGCGACCAGCACGGCGCCTATCTCATCTTCGACGAGGTCATCAGTGGTTACGGCCGTCTCGGCCACTGGTTCGCCGCCCACCGTTTCGGCGTGCGCCCCGACCTGGTCACCTTCGCCAAGGCCGTCACCTCCGGCTACCAGCCGCTCGGCGGCGTGTTCGTCGGGCCTGCTCCTCGCGCAGCCCTCGAGGCAGACCCCGACTTCTTCCTGCGCCACGGATTCACCTACTCGGGCCATGCCTCGGCGTGCGCTGCGGCACTGGCCAACCTGGCCATCATCCGCCGCGAAGGCCTGCTCGAGCGGGCGCTCCACGTGGGTGCCCGCCTGCGCGACGGCCTGCAGGCGCTGGCGTCCGACGGGGTGATCGACCACACCCGTGGAGACGGGGCGATGTGGGCCGCCGGCCTGCACCCGCACCAGAACTCGACGGCGCTGCGCGACACGATGCTGCGCAGCGGCGTGATCACCCGGGCCATCAACGCCGACACGCTCACGTTCTGCCCGCCGCTCGTCATCACCGACGAGCAGATCGACCGCATCGTCGACGCACTCGCCACGGCGGCCCGCTGATGGACGTCGCCGCTGCCGTCCACGCCCGCATCTCGGTGCGCGACTTCCTGTCCGACCCCGTCGACGACGCCGTGCTGCGCCAACTGCTGGTCGATGCCTCCTACGCCCCCAGCGGCGGAAACCTGCAGCCGTGGCGCATCTACGTGGTGAACGGCGAGTCGATGACCCGGCTGCGCGAGTACCTGCCCACACAGCCTCCGCTCGAAGCCGGCGAGTACGACATCTACCCGAAGGCCCTCACCGAGCCCTATCGCACCAACCGGTTCACCATCGGCGAGCAGATGTACGCCACGCTGGGCATCGCCCGCGACGACAAGCAGGGACGCTTCCAGCAGTTCGCCCGCAACGGCGATTTCTTCGGCGCACCGGCGGCGCTGTTCTGCTTCGTCGACCGTCAGATGGGCCTGCCGCAGTGGAGCGACCTCGGCATGTTCCTGCAGACGTTCATGCTGCTGGCTGTCGGGCGGGGCCTCGCCACCTGCGCCCAGGAGTACTGGTCGGTGCGCCACGGCGCCATCAGCGCGTTCGTCGGTGCACCCGACAACGAGATGCTCTTCTGCGGCATGTCCATCGGCTACGCCGACCCGGCCGCACCGGTGAACGGCCTGCGCAGCGAGCGGATGCCGCTCGACGAGTGGGCCCGCTTCATCTGACATCCACCCTCACCCCCCGAGGAACCATGAGCCAAGCCACCTTCAACCCCTTCGACCCGGCGTTCCGGGCGAACCCCTATCCCTTCTACACAGCGCTCCGCGAGCACGATCCGGTGCACGTGTCGCCGTTCGGCTTCACCGTGCTCACCCGCTACGACGACGTGGCCCGCACCCTGCGCGGCGCCGAGTTCGCACGCGACATCGAGGCCCACACCCCACCGCCGATCGACCCGGTTCGGCGGGCCCGTCGCGAGCGGTTCCACGAGCGCCTCGAGCGCGGCGAAGTGGCCAAGACCATCCTCATCCTCGACCCACCCGACCACACCCGCCTGCGTCGCCTGGTGAACCTGGGCTTCACCCCCACGTCCATCGAGCGGCTGCGCCCACGGGTGCAGCAACTCGTCGACGACGTACTCGACCGCGCCGCCGAACGCGGCGAGATGGAACTGGTCGACGAACTCGCCTTCACCGTGCCGTTCCAGGTGATCAGCGATCTGCTCGACCTGCCCACCGACCACTCCGACGAGATCCGCGACTGGTCGCAGGCCCTCACCGCATCGCTCGAACCCACCGCCACCGAGGCCACCCTCGACGCCGCCGAACTGGCCGGCCGGGCACTCGGCGAGTACCTCACCGAGGTGATCGACCACCGCCGACAGCACCTCGGCGACGACCTGCTGTCGACCCTCATCGTGGCCGAGGAGGAGGGCGACCGCCTCTCCCCCGTCGAACTCCGTTCGTTCGTCGTGCTGCTGTACGTGGCCGGACACGAGACCACGGTGAACCTCATCGGCAACGGCATGTTGGCGCTGCTGCGCCACCCCGACGAGTTGCGCCGCTGGGCCGCCGACCCGGGCCTCGACACCACGGCGGTCGACGAGTTGCTGCGCTACGACGGGCCGGTGCAGCAGACCGTGCGCGTACCCCTCGACGAGGTGCGCTATGGCGATGTGGCCGTGCCCGCGGGCTCGATGGTGATGACCGTGCTGGGCGCGGCCAGCCACGACCCCGCCGTGTTCGACGAGCCCGGGGTGCTTCGCCTCGACCGGCCCAACGCCAACCGTCACCTCGGCTTCGCCGCCGGGGTGCACTACTGCCTGGGCGCGTCGCTCGCGAAGCTCGAGGCCCAGGTGGCCATCACGTCGCTCATCCGCCGCTTCCCCGACGTGCAGCTGGCAGGCGAGCCACGCTGGCGCGACCGCCTCACCATCCGCGGCGTCGAGCACCTGCCGCTGGCGCTGCGCTGAGGCGCCGGTCAGCCGCCGACGAAGTCGACCAGATCGGTGATGGCTGCCGCGGTGATGTCGGGGCACGCGATCGGCATCACCTCGATGCCATGGGTGGTACCGAGCACCGTCCGCGCCCGGGCGGACACACCGGCTCGCAGCAGCAGCCGGTAGAAGTTGATGCCCTCGTCGCGCAGCGGGTCGCACTCGTTCACGCTGATCACCGTGCGGGGCAGGCCACGCACATCGTCGTCGGTGGCGAAGCCCGGCCAGGCGAGCGGGTCGCGAGCCTCGAACGCCTCGATGCCGTAGCCCATCGCACCGCGGTTGTTGTGCAGGTCGAGGAAGATGCCGTTGTTCTCCGTCGACGACGGGTTCTCGGCCAGCGGCCAGGCCCCTGCGATGTACGGGCACAGCGCGTACAGACCCGACACCAATCCGATGTCGCCGTCGCGGAGCAGTTTCATGCCCGTCGCGAGGGTGAGGTTGCCGCCACCGCTCTCGCCGGCCACCACGATGCGGCTGGTGTCGACGCCCAGTGCAGCAGCGTTGGCGTGCACCCACTTCAGTCCCGACACGCAGTCGTTCAGACCCGCCGGATACGGGGCGACCTCGGGCACCGACGACGGCGACACCGCGTTGCGGAAGTCGACCATCACCACCACGACGTTGCGGTTGGCGATGTTCTTCCCCCAGCCGCTGTAGTTGCCGTCGAAGCAACTGAGCGACGCCATGCCGCCGCCGTGGATGTAGTAGACGCACGGCAGCACAGCATCGCTGTCGGGGCGCAGCACACGGAGGTTGATGGTGTTGCCGTCGGGCTGCGACACGACCTGTTCGACATGGATGCGCAGGCACCCGGTGGGCGCCGCCTCCTCGGTGTCGCACACCGACATCATCGCCCGATACGCGTTCACCCCGGCCAGCGCTTCGGGCGAGTTCGCCTCGACGAGCAACTGCTCACGGTTCGCCACATCGGGCGCTGCGAAGCTGGGCATCGCAGCGAGCAACACCTTGATACGCGGATCGATACGCGGATCTGACGCCGGGTCGACGGTCACGACACACCCCCCAGTGGTCGACTCGCCTACGGGTTGGCGAGCAGATGCATGAGGCTACTCGTGTCCCACCGGCGACCGCCGCGCTCGATGACCTGCGCGTAGAACTGGTCGACCAACGCGGTGACCGGCAGCCGGGCGCCGTTGCGGTCGGCTTCGCGCAGCACGATGTCGAGGTCTTTGCGCATCCACTCGACGGCGAAGCCGAACTCGAACTCGCCGCGAGCCATCGTTCGACCACGGTTCTCCATCTGCCAGCTCTGCGCAGCGCCGTAGCGGATGACGTCGATCACGGCATCGGGGTCGAGGCCGGCCTTCATCGCGAAGTTGATGCCCTCCGACAGACCCTGCACGATGCCGGCGATGCAGATCTGGTTGACCATCTTGGTGAGCTGCCCCGAGCCGGCCGGCCCCATCAACGAGATCGCCTTGGCGTAGGCCGCCATCACCGGTTCGGCGAGGCCGTAGAACGCAGCGTCGTCGCTGCCGCACATGATGGTGAGCTGCCCGTTCTCGGCGGCCCGCCTGTCCGCCCGACACCGGCGCGTCGACGAACCCCACACCGGTCTCGGCGCACGCCTCAGCCAGTTCGCGGGCCACCTCGGCCGAGGCCGTGGTGTGGTCGACGAGGACGGCGCCGGCCTCGACCCCGGCGAGCACACCGTTGGGGCCATAGACCACCTCGCGCACGTCGTTGTCGTTGCCGACGCACATCATCACGAACTCGGCACCCTCGGCCGCTTCACGCGGTGTCGGGGCGGCGCGGTGGCCGTAGAGCGCCACCCAGGCGAGCGCCTTGTCGGGGGTGCGGTTGTAGACGGTGACGGAGTGGCCGGCGGCGGCGAGATGGCGGGCCATCGGGGCACCCATCACACCGAGACCGATGAAAGCGACGGAACTCATGCCCCACAGTCTTGCCGGTCACAAGGGCACGCAGTGTCAGGTCTGGTAGATGCTGACCGATCGGGTTCCGGCGAGCACTCGCGCGACCGCCACCGCCAGGAGGCCGACCACGGTGGCGGTCGACCAACCGAGGCCGCTCAGCACCAGTGCAGCCGCTGCGAGCGGGCACCCGTAGGCACCGGCCAGCATGACGGCGGCACCGATCATGGTGGTCGCCGCGGGGGGCGCGCCGACCATCCCCCATCGATCGAGCAGCACGCCGACCGTCGCACCGATGGCCAGCATCGGGAGAAACAGCCCGCCCACGACACCGGCCCGCACCATCGCTCCCACCAGGCCGATGAACACCGCCAGCAGCACCACCACAGCGATGGTGTTGCCCGAGCCTGCCCACGACATCAGCTGGTAGCCCGAGCCGAAGAGCACGGCGTAGCCGGTCTCGAACTGGGCCAACGGCACAGCGATCAACAGCGGGACCACCGCCCAGGCGATGCGCCGCGATGTCGGCAGCACCGGCGCTGCCTTGGCGCGGCGCACCACCGTCACGAACACGCGAGCGACCAACGCCACCGCCACGACCACCACGGCGGCGGTGGCGACGAGCGTGAACAACGAACCGCCCGGGTCGGTGCCGACGATGCCGCCCGAGCCGTACCGGCGGCGGATGACCACCCATGCCGCACTGCCCCCTGCTGCGAGCGCCACGACGTCGGCGAGGCGCGGACGCCCACGCCGGGCAACCTCGACGGCGAAGAGCGCCGACGCGAGCGGCGCGTTGATCACCATGGCCACCGCTGCCGTTGCCGCTGCGAGCACCGCTGGCCGTTCGCGCCAGCCGAGCCGCTGCGGCACGGCGGCACCGACCGCGCCACCGAAGTACACGGCCGGGCCCTCATAGCCGAGAGGCACCCCGAAGCCGACTCCGGCCACCAGCGCCGCCAGGCGCGCCGGCGCCGACCGCACATCGATCCGTCCCTCGTGCAGACCGCGTGCGTAGTCGTCGGCGGTTGCGGGTGTCACGCGGGCCAGCACGACGATGCCGACCGCCACCGCCGCACCTGCGGCTGGCGCCAACGCGGTGACCCAACTGGGCTGCAGGCGAACCCAGTCGAGCAGATCCTGGAACCTCGGCTCGAGCGCTCCGAACAACAGCGCCGCAACTGCCGCCGTGACGACGACGAGCACGAGTTCGCGGACGCGCGTCATGGCTGCAGGCTGGCGACCAGGTCGGCGACCAAGCCGGTAGGGGTCGACGGGTGCATGAACACCACCCGGCCCACCGCTTCGCCACGGTAGGTGGTGGGTGCGACGAACGCGATCTGGTCGGCCAGCAGTCGCTCGGCCCACTGCTTCCACTCGGGCGCACCCCAACCGTCACGGCGGAACAGCACCACGCCGAGTTCGGGATGCAGCACCAGGCTGGCCGCCGGACAGGCGTCGAGCGCGTCGGCAAAGGCCGACGCCAGGTCGATACTGGCCCGGATCGCAGAGCGAAAGGCCTCGAGACCGTGCAGCGTGAGCGCGAACCACAGCGGCATCCCGCTGGCCCGACGGGTGAGCTGGAAGCCGAGATCGCACGGGTTGTGCGCCTCGTCGTCGGTGCGCAGCACGTCGATGTAGGGGCCGTGCTGGGTGTGCACCTCTCGAGCGAGGTGCGGCTGGCGATACACCAACGCGCACGAGCCGGCGGTGGAGAACAGCCACTTGTGCGGATCGACGATGAACGAGTCGGCCCGCTCGATCCCGGCGAACCGTTCGCGCAGTTCGGGCAGCAGCATCGCGGCCAGTCCGTAGGCGCCGTCGACGTGCAGCCAGGCACCCACGTCGCCGGCGACATCGGCGCACCCTGCCAGATCGTCGATCACCCCGCCGTTGGTGCTGCCACCCGATGCGACGATGACGGCGACGTCGCGGCGATCACCCACGGCAGCGCGCAGCGCGGCAGCAGTGAGCCGGTAGTCGGGTCCGGTGGGTACCACCAGCGCCTCCATGCCCAACAGGTGCAGGGCGTTGCGCACCGAGGCGTGCGCCGTATCGGCGACGGCCGCAACCCGTCGACCAGGGGCCTGGTCGCGGGCGACCGCCAGTGCCGACAGGTTGCCGATCGAGCCACCGCTCATGAAGCAGCCGCTCGCGCCCGGTGGCATCCCCGCAGTGCGGGCCAGCAGATCGATCACCTCCGCTTCGGCTGCAACCGCTCCGGCGGCCTCGAGCCAGCTCTCGGCCGAGAAGTTCGCCGCGCTCACCACCGTGTCCATCCACACCGACGCAGCCGTGGGCGACATCGGGATGAACGCACAGAACCGGTCGCTGTCGAGGCCGATCGTGTTGGGCACCACCACCTCGGTGAAGCGCCGCCACGCCTCGTCGAGGCCGACGCCGTCGTCGGTGATGCCACCGGCCAGGGCCTCGACCAGGTGGCGTCGATCGCCTACCCGCCCCACCGGGCTGTGGGCGATGCGATCGGTGATCCATGCGGTGGCCCGCGCCGCCAGATCGCCGATGTCGGCGTCGGCGCCGTGCATTCGATCGGCGGCGGTCATCGCCGCGTCATTCGGGGGTGACGTATGCCGAGGTGATGCCGCCGTCGATGATCAGGCTCTGACCGGTCATCCAGCTCGACTCGTTGCTCGCCAGGAACAGTGCACCGTTGGCGATCTCGACCGGCTCGCCGAAACGGCCCATCGGGATGTGCACCAGGCGACGGTTGCGCTTGGCATCGTCGCTCAGGAACTTGGCGAGCAGCGGCGTCATGATCGGCCCCGGGCACAACGAGTTGGCGCGCAGACCCTGGCGCGCATAGATGACGGCGATCTCGCGGGTCATCGCCAGCACGGCGCCCTTCGATGCGGTGTAGGCCACCTGTGGGGTGGCGGCACCCATGTGCGCCACGAACGAGGCGACGTTGATGATCGAGCTCGACTGGCCGCTGGCCTTGGCCGACTCGAGCATCGCCGGGATGGCGTACTTGCAGCCCAGCATCACGCCGAGGACGTTGATGTCCATCGTGCGCTGGTAGGTGTCGATGCTGGTGGTGACCGGGTTGTCGTCGTCGCCCAACATCACGCCTGCGTTGTTGTACAGCACGTGCAGGCCACCGAACGTCTCGACCGCGTGTTGCACCGCAGCCTCCACCGAGCCGGGGTCGGTGACGTCGCAACTCACGTAACTGGCCTCGCCGCCGGCAGCGGCGATGGCTTCCACCACCTCGTCGCCGTCGGCCATGTCGGCCACGACCACCTTGGCGCCCTGCGCCGCGAACAACTCGGCGCCGACGCGACCGAGACCCGATGCTGCACCTGTGATGAGG
>JBEIIG010000077.1:0-15939 GCA_040380855.1 Acidimicrobiaceae bacterium
CCCGGCTGCGCAGCAGTGCCTCGACGACTTGCGCCAGATGGCTCGCAGCCTGCTCGCCGCTGCCGACGCAGCATTCAGCGCAGCTCGCCGCCTCGAAGCGCAGGCCGATCTGTACGACGTCGCGTGCCGCGCCGGGGCACCCGTGTCGAGTGGCTGACGATGACGCTGCTCGGTTTCGAGCCCGATGGTGTGCGGTCGTTGCGCATCGCCATGCGCCAGGCGGTCGATGATCTCGACCGGCTGCATCGGGTCGTCCGCAGCAGCACGGCCGATGGGGCTGGCGACGCGGTTGCGCCTGTCATAGCGGCAGCTCGCTCGACCCTGGCGGATCGGTGGCTGCCTCGACTCGATGCCCTCAGCCACGCGCTGATCGGCGTGGCCCATCCGCTTGCGGCTGCAGCACTCGACCCGGCGGCACCGCTTGGCTTCGTCACCGTCGACGCCACCATCGACGACATCGCGCTGCGAGCTCAGCAGCTCGCCGCGTCGCGTGCCCTCGTGGTGATGCAGTTGCTCGGCACGGCCGACCCAGCGCTCGCTGCACAGTTGCGGGCGATCGACGACACCTACGCCCAGTTGGCCGACTGGCTGCGCGAGCACCCCGGCCCGCTGACCACCGGTGGCTATCCGGCGGTGCTCGACCGGCTCGACCCGTATGCCGCGGCGCAGTTGCTGCGCCATCTCCGCCTGCACGGTGAGGCGCTGGCGGCAGCGTGCGAGCAGACGTTGCGTCGCTGGCACGACGGCCCACCGCCGTCGGACCCACGAGTGATGTGGACCGACGCCGCGCTCGCGGGCGACAACACCGGCGACGTACTGTTCGCCCTGCTCGCCGCCGACCAGGAAGCAGCCACAGCGTTCGTGCTGCGCTGCACCGATCGACCCGAGGTGGTGCTGCTGTCGGCCCGCTCGCCGCAGGCGCTCGCAGCTCTCCTCGACGCAGCCCTGCCAGCCGACCTCGCACCCGCCACTGCCGGGGCGATCGTGCGACCGCTCACCCAGTGGACGTTCACCGTCGGCCTGCTGACCATCCCGTTCGGCAGCACCGACATCGCCGATCCGCGCCCCGTGGTGGCCGCGGCCACCACTGCGTGGTTGCCGTGGTTCGGTCCGCGGGCCGAGGCGTTCGGCTGGTCACGGCGCGACGGTGCCGACGCAGCGCGGATGATGTTCGCCGACGATGCGGGCAGCCGTGCGTTGGCCGGTGCACTCGGCACGTGGACGGCCAGGCTGAGCACCGAGGAGATCGTCGACGACGACGGGGTGCTCGACCAACAACTGCTCAGCGACATGGCGGCCACGATCGGGCTGATCCAACGCGCCATCCACGACAGTGCCATCGACAACGCAGCGATGACGCGCGGCTGCGTCGAACTGGTGCTCGATGCAGCGCAGGCCGCAGCATCGTTCATCCCGGTGGTCGGCCCAGTGGCAGCACATACGGCAGGAATGGCCCGATCACTCGGCCGCGGCGGTATCGAGGCGACACTCGACGAACTCGACCTGCTGCCTCCGTCGGTCGAGGAAGCGACCGCCGACGAAGACGCGCGCCGCGACCGCACGTCGGCCGCGGTGGCAGTGGCCGCCGTGGTGGCGATGGTCGACCGACTGATCGAGCTCGGGCGCCTGCCATCCGACGCACGTCGGGTGCTCAGTGGACAACTCCACCCCACCGAGGGCTGCCGCACGCGTGCCGCTGCCGAACAACTGCGATCTGCCATCGATCTGCTCGGTGCCGGACCGTCGGACCGGCATCTCCTGATCGGCGTCGTGAATGCGTTCGTGAACAGCGACACCGAAGAGGCCCGCTGCGATTCGTGACCGCACCAGGCCCGGGCACTGCACCCGGTCAGGGAATGGGCACCTGCGCAACCAGCAACACGGTGGCACCCGGTGTGGTCTCGATGATCACCTCGAGCGTCCATGTGCCGGCATAGGGCAGTGTGACGGCGCCGCTGAAATGGTTGGTGCCCTCTGCCGCCAACTCGACGGGCGCGGCGGGGATATCGCGTTCGGGCAGCGACACCCGGGCCGTCGCCCCTGCCACCGGCTGCAGGCTGCCGCCGGGCGGCGTGACGATGACGTGCATCTCGTTGCCACCCACCTGCCCCGGTGTGACGGTGAGATCGACGATCACCCCGGCCGTGGTGAGGGTGGTGGAGAACACCTGGCTCTCGGCTGCGGGGCGCGGCCCGAGGCCCACCAATCCGGCCGCCAGCGCCAGCACGGCCACACCGAGCACCGCCTCGATGGCAACGGTGCGGCCCAGCGAGGCGACGCCGGTGTGGCGCAGCAACCAGCGCGACACACCTGCGGCGGCCACGAGTGCCGCCACCACGGTGACCTTCACCAGCAGTGTGCGACCCCACGCCGTGTCGGTGATGCCGTCGAAGCCTCCGGAGAGTTTCCACGTCTGGGCCACACCGGTGGCGACGAGCACCGGTACGCACACTGCTGCAGCAGCCGAGAATCGCCGCACCGTGGGTGCCGCTGCTTCGTCGTGCAGCCACACGCTGCGACCGACGGTGAACAGCACGAGGCCGCCCAGCCACACAGCCATCGCGGCCAGGTGCACGGCGTCGACCGCGGTCCACAGCAACCGGGGCGTCAGCGCCGAGGCGTGACCTCCGGCCGGGTACGACACCACGGTGGCAACCGCCGTCGCCAGAGCCGCCGAACGCCACCAGGCGGTGCCGCGGTGGCGGAACACTGCCAGCAGCACGATCAGGATGATCGCGAGCACGGCTCGCAACAGGATGGTGCGCCCGGTGGAGGTCCGGTCGATCGCCCCCCACGCCGATGGCGTGAACGCATCGCCCACATCGCCGGCCACCGCATAGGCCGCCTGGAACCCGTACTGCAGCAAGGTGCCCACCAGCAGCGCCGCCGCGCCGCACCACAGCAGGCCGATGGTGCCGCGCCGAGTGGCGAGGTGCTCGGGTGCGGCTGCGGCGAACAGCCCGGCACCGAGCAGGATCACCACTCCGAGGTAGCCCAGCAGCCGGGCCACCGACAGCAACCGCACAACGACCTGCGACGCTTCCACGCCGCCCGACACCTGGTCGAGCAGCGCGTCGGCGCCGTCGCCCACGGCCGCGGTGCCCACCTGGAAGCTGAAGGCTCCGTCGACCACGTGGCCGTCGACCGAGCTGATCCGCCAGGTGACGGCGTACAGCCCGTCGTCGAGTTCGGGCACCGACGCCTTCACGATCGAGTCGTCGCCGCTCACCGCGGTGGGTGCGCCGAGCGGGATGGCCTGCGCGTCGCTGTCGAACAGGCTGATCGTGGCGAGGGGGGCTTCGACGGCTTCGTCGAAGTCGAGCACGATCGACTCGGGACCCTCCTCGAGCACCGAACTGGCACCCGGCGTGCTCGACTCGAGCCCGGCGTGGGCGAAGGCCTGGGCGGCAGGCAGGGCGAGCACGGCCACCGCGGCCAGCGCGCTACCGGCGACGACGAGGCGTTTCATCACAGCACTCCTGCCGGCTCGAGGCCGTCGATCGCGCTCAGCCACCGCGCACCGCTGCGCTCGAGTCGTCCAGCCACCCACGTCCGCGACGCTACCGCGACCTGGTGCATGGCAACCTGTTCCGGCGCGGTCGTGGTGCCGACGCTGTGCTCACAGCACTTCGGCGACGCAGTAGGGTTCCACGCCGTTGGGTACTCAGCCACTCACCGACCGACACGACGGGCATGCCCGACCCTGAAGGCGCCGTCGCGGCGACCGTCCTCATCGACGTCTCGTCCTACGCCCACGCCATCGGTCACCTGCGCGGCACACGGCGCGCTCGACTGCATCTCGCGTCAGTGCTCGAGGTGCTCGACGAGCTGGGGCTGCACCCGCAACGCCTTGCCGTCTCCCTGGCACTGATCCCGGTGACGACCGGCCCGCAGGGTTCACTTGCGGCGGCCCGCGACATCGTTGCCCGGAATCAGGAGTGGTTCGACAATGAGTCTGCGTCGTGCACGATTCCGGTGGTCGCCCTGCCGGGCGCTCACGACGGCGTGCGCGAGATCGGGGTCGACGACATGGTCGTCGCGGCCGCACTCGTCGAAGCCGCGCGGATCCGTCACGATCCGGATCGGGCCGGCGAGCTGCTGGTGGTGATGAGCCACGACGGCGACATGGATCATCTCGCCGGACTTGCCGCGCCTGTCCCCCTGGTGCTCGCCGGCTCCTACGACGCCGCTGCCGACCGCCGGATGCGACGCTCGGGAACGCCATCGCTCCAACTCACCGACGACCAGTTGGACCGATGCGGCTCGCCGCCCGGCAGCTTCAGCCGCGAGCGGGGCGCTGGCACCGCGACTCGACCGTCGATACCGTTGCCGGTGTCTCCGGTGCCGGCGCCACCGCTTCCGGTACGACCCACGGCCGCCGTCGTCGACGCGTACGGCCTGGCCTGCTCGGCTGCCTCGGCGCTCGGTCTCGCCCGGCTTCCCAGTCTCGGCTCGATCGAGAGCTCGCTTCGCGCGCACGGCGAACCAGGCGACGAAGCGTCCCTACTCGTGACGGTCCCCGACGTGATCGTCGGCCGGACACCGACCACATCGCTCGAGCAGTCCCGCGCCCGAGCGTGGCGAACGCGCGACCGTGAACTCGACACCCTTGCCGACGAACTCGACCACGACGGCGATCCGACGACGATGGTTCGCCGAGCCCTGCTCAACACGGCAGGAATCCCCACACACCTCGCCGACCGGCTCGACCGCAGTGGGCCGGTGCGCGCCGCAAAGCGCCTTGCCACGCAACTCACCGCCGATCTCGTTCGGCTCGTTCTCGAAGACGCGGCCGAGCACGTGATCGTGATGACCGATTCACCGCACGTGGTCTGGAGCCAGATCATGTTGCCCGAGTTGCTGGGGGCCGCCGGTACCGGCACGCGTGTGACTCGCTGGGGCGTGACGGCCGCACCGATCGTGGTCCACGGCGATGACGATCGCGCCCAGTTGCCCGAGGCCGATTTCATGGTGTTCACCGAGCAGCGACTCGCCGAACTGACCCGTGTGGGTGCGCACGTCGGGCGGTCGGCCCGACAGCGACTCGACCGTCTGGCCCGCGACCCCGACCCTGAGCGCAGCAGTTGGCGCGTGGTCGGGTTCGACCCCGAGATCGACGGACTCAGGCTGCGCAACCTTGCCGACCCGCAGTTCGAGGTGCTGCTCGCCGACGGCCTGGTGCTCGGCTTGGACATCGGTGAGCAGCTCAGCGAGTTCGCGGAAGGTATCGAACTGCGGTTCGAGCCCTCGGCCCCGGCCTCCATGCCGGTCCTGGGAGTCCCCTCCGGCGACCACGGCATGCGCGCCGACAGCTACCGGAGTGCCCAGATCGTGGGACGCGTCGGATCGCAGGTCACCTTCGATCTCGACGGCGACGGCGCCGGCGACGTGCACATCGAGGCCGGGCACGATCTGCGGCCCGTTCGTCGTGACGCCCCGGCAGTGCTCGGCCGACTGACCCCCGACCCACGACAGGCCGGCAGCTGGGTGTTCGTATCGGTGACCGATGATTCACCCCGGCGACAGCCGACACTCGTCGAGGTGGAGAGCGTGGGTGACATCTACCCGGTCGTGCGACCGGTCGCCCCGGCTGCCGATGGGCCTGGGCCGCTGTTCCCGCCACCGCATGCACCGCCGGTGGACGTTGCACCCGGTGACCGCGTCTGGACAGTCAACACTGCTGGCACCGGTCAGTCACCCACCTGGGTGGCGTTGTCGTCGCCGATCCGGCACCACGCGAGCACCTGACTGTCGGAGGAGTGCTGATGTCGTCGATCGGGACACACCTCAACTCGACGTCGATAGGTCTGGCCGCGGGCATGGTCTGCGATGCGATCGACGCATTGCTCGACCCGACGACCCGACGTGAGAGCTCGCCGTTGATCTGGATCGAGAGCCGCCCCGAAATCGGCTCGGGTCTGCTGCTCGAATCGGTGCTGCATCAGCTCACCCAGCGCCGCAGTGGCTGGTCGATCGCTGCCGATGATGCAGAGGGCTGGGAGCGTGTCGACCGTTGTCGGGCCCCGCTCCCCCAGCCAGTTCCTCGACAGAACGCGCCGACGACGTGGCTGTGCCTCACGCTCGACGGTTCACAGACCCGGTACGACGGCATCCCCCAACTCACCCAAGCGCTGGGCGTGCTGGCAACCGTCAACCGCCATCAGGCGACCGAGGTGAGCCGCAACGAGGCGCTGCGCCGACTCGCCAAGCAGAGCGGTCAATTCGCCGCAAGTCAGGCCGTGTCGATGGCCATCGGCCTGCTCCCGGGTGGGGGCGTGCTGAACACGCTGCTCGGCGCACGCGACGCAGTCGACACCGAGGCACTTCGCGCGCTCGTCCGGTCCCGGCGTTCGTCGGGCCGCAGCGCTGCCGCCGAACTAGGTCAGAGCGATGCCGCGATCCTCGGCGAAATGGTGGCCGACCATCTGCTCGAGGCGGTGGCCCAGTTCGACACGAAGGAGTCGAGCCTGCCGCTCGTGCTCGTCGTCGACGAAGCCCAGTACCTCGGTGACGAAGTGCAGGCGCTGGTGACCCGGCTGGTGCTCGACGAGACGTGGGCATCGCGTCGCGTGGCAGTCGTGGTCGCGTCGTCGGCATCCGAGCCCATCGCCTGGCTCGATGATCTCGTCGACCAGCTCTCGTCGGCCGACGAGGTGCCCGCACTCCCGGCGGAGGTGCCCGTCGTACCCGACGGCAACTCCGCCGATGTCGAAGACGGCGCCGTCGACGACCGAACGATCACCGTCACCCACTTCACCCTCGGTCACGCTCGCGAGCACGCAGTTGCGCTCCCCGCCGTCGACCGCAGCGAAGCCACCGCGCTGGTCACCTGGCTGACACCCGATGGTGCACTCTCCACCGAAGTAGCCCGCACAGTCGTCGCACGGTGCGCGACGAGCGGCGACGGAGTCGCGCTGGCACTCCTCATCGACCACCTCGCCACGGCAGCACACCGCAGCGGAATCCTGGGGTTGCCGCTCGATGTCGACTGGGCGACCCGACTCCGTTCGCGCGCCGACGAGGTGGCTGCCGAACTGATCGCGAGGCTGCTCGGCGCATATCCGGGCGCCGCTCGGCTGCTCGCTGCCACGTGCCGACTCGACGACCGCATTCCACGAGCGCTCTTCGATCAACTGGTGGCCACTACTGCTGCCCAGGCCGACGACATCGCGGTGCTGAAGGATGGTGGAACGGTGTCGTTCGGCACCGATTGGGTGACGACCCCGCGCCGTCGGGCAATCGGCGCAGCATTCGACGAGGAGTACTCCCAGCGGCCTCCGAGAGAACGTCAGCAGCTCGAAGCGGCGGTCAACACGGCTGCTGCGAACTGGTTGACGCACGTCGTCCACGACGTCGAGACCGGCGAGCGCGACACGACGTGGGTACTGGAACGTTTGGGGGAAGCAATCGCTGCCGGGCTGAAGGGGAGGGCGACGAACGGCCTGACGATCAGCCGTCGGATGCGACTCGTCCTGCGCCGCTGGGTCGCCACCGACATCGGCCCATCCCTCGAGTGGGTCGACGAAGCCTGTGCCGATCTCGCCTCGATCCGCCTTGATCGCGAGGAGAGTTGGTTGGTGCTCGCCTACGTGGTCACCACCGCACCGTGGGCAACAGCCACCACCGAGGCCAATAGGGCACGCAGCACGGTGCTCGGTGAGGCACTCGGGTACCTCGCCGACATCACGGGCTGCCCTTCCGACCTTCGGCGACACTGGGCTGCTCGGCGGCTCGTCCGTCACGCCCTCGAGCACGAACCGGCTCACGCCGAGTTGGCCGAACGCGCCGCGGTCGCCGTCTCTGCCGACAGTCCTTCGGCGGGCCGTGGCATCGTCGGCATGCTTCCCGATCTCCGGCTCGGTGAACTCCTCGACCAACTCGTGGCCACTCCACCGTCCGGCGACCGCGATGCCCTGATTGCTCGCTGCGCCGAGCGCGGCGCAGACCGCATCCGAGCTCTGGCAGCGGTCACTGCCCAGCATGCAACCGACTGGAAGACGGCGCTCGCCATCGCTGAGTTGAGCGACGAACTCGACGATGCCCAACTCGACGAACTGACCGCACCAGGCCGTACCGACGTGGACGAGGAGATGAACCTCGACGGGGCGGTCGACGAGGAGGTCCCCGCGATCGCGGCGCCCCCAGGCCCACGGGCAAGCGAGGTGCGCCGCGGCGCGACGACGCTGCTCGCCGCACTCGGCGCAGACCCCGATGCCGATCCCGAGACCACCGGTGCAGCGAGAAACGCGCTCGCCAGGATCGCGGTCAGTTCGGGCGACTCGTCCGGCATCGCGGCCGCATACCGTGAGATCTCGGCGCATTGCCGCAGCGGATCCGACGCCGTGCTGCTGTGTCGACTCGCGGAGCATGCCGACAGCGCCATGCGTAGCGAGGCGCTGGAGTTGGCAGCGGCATTCCAGAGCGGCGCCACTGGCGCCGCCGCGATGGCGCGACTCGTGCAGGCAGGTGATGAGGCGCCACCAGCACTGTTGAAGCAACTCGACCTGCACCAGGGTGATCCTCGCTGCTGCGCTCACCTCATGCGGCTGTCTCCACGCTGGTTGCACAACCGCACCCAACTCGCCGTTCTGGCGAAGGCGGCGGACGACGACGATCAGACCATCATCCGCGAACTCGATGCATTCGCCGACCGAGATGCACGCGCGCTGCTCGTGCTGACCGCATGTCTTCGTGAAGCGAACGAACCGCCGGCACCCGGGTGGGTTGCGTCGCTGGTCGCCCAGATCGACGCCGTTACCGAGCAGGAGCAGGGCCAGTTCGCCGCAGCGCTGGTGGGCCTGGTCCGGTGGATCGACGACGAAGACATCGCCGATGTGGCTCGGGTTGCCGGGCTCGCCTTTGTCGCTGACACTCGTTGGCACCAGAACGACATCGACGCGATCAGTCGCGCCGTCGTCGCTGCCGGGCAACAGTTCGATCCATGGCCCGGCCTCCGGACCGAGGCACTCGGCATGTTGTGGTCGCGCGTCGGCGAACCACGGAACGCGATCGCGCTGGCGCACCACCTGAGCACTCGCAACCACGTGCATGCGAAGCAGTCGCAGCAGGCACGGCAGGCGCAGCAGACACGGCTCGCGAAACAGACGAGGCGGGTTCAGCAAGCACTGCTGGAAGCAGCCGAGGACGACAGCGACGCGGCGCGAGCAGCGCTCCGACTTCCAGGCCTGTCGGCGGCCGCGCGCGAGTTCTGCTGGCATGCCCTTCGCCGGGACGCGACCACCTCGCCCTCACTCGCGCTCCAACTCCACTCGCTCGCCTCGACACCCGATGAGACAGCCGTTGCAGAGCGCCTCATCCGTGTCCATGCACCAGCCGACATCGGCTGTGCACTCCATCTGGCGCGAACCAGCGCTTCGATCGATGACACCATCGCGGACACGTTGGTGCGGTGGGCACAGTTCGACGCGCGAGCCGCCAGCCGAGTGGCGGCCGCATTCCCGTTCGATGGAACCACCGTCGACCGGCTCGGCCCCGACCGGCGCCGAGCCCTCCGGGCTGCGCTGCTGCGGCATGCCGGCACATCGACGCGCTGCGCGCGAGCCCTGCTCGACCACGACCAGCCCGCTCGACAGACGCTGGCACAGCTGTTCGGGGTGGCGCGGCGCGCTCGAGGGGGCCTCGACCAGGCAGTACTGATGGTGCGAACGGCGAGTTCACCGCTGCAGGCCACAGAGGCGCTCGATGCGCTTCGACGCGAGGTCCGCCGCTCGGGCCGACTCGGTCAGAGCGCCGTCGCCAAGCTTGCGACCACCCGATCCGATGCCGTCGTGGCGTGGGCACAACTCGTCGACATCCGGTATCGGAACCTGGGTCGCCGCACGGTGAGCACCGTGATCGACCGTTGCCTGCAGGCAGCGAGGGAGTCGGCCGATCACCCCGCACGCCCGGTGCGGATGGCGTCGTGGGCCGTCGCTCACGACCTGTTCGTCGATCGTCATCGGTACTCGGCGCAATCGGGAAAGAACCCGCGCGAGCTCGGAGACGCTGCGTTCGCAATCATGCAGATCCATGCCGGCGCGCCCCTCATCGCTCCGATCTTCTTCTCCGCTCTCGTCGAGGCGGCCGGTCGATCGCATCCTGTCGAGGTGCGTCGCCTTCTCGTACAGCACCTCCAGACTGCTGCGGACCCTTCCTCGTTCGCTGCGAAGGCCCTCCTCGCCGACGCACAACATCTGCAGAAGCGACTCGCAGCGGAACAGCCCGGATCCGGTAGTTGGAAGCGGTACCGGGCGACCATCGACCGGATCTACGCCACGTTCACCGCTCAACAGCACAAGAGTCCCGCCATCCAGGCCGCTGCTCTCGTGCTCGATGCATCGCTCCGCAGACGACCGGTCGACCTCTCGAGCCTTGTCGAGCACAGCCAGGGAAGGCAGTTCTCGCTGCCCACCGTCGTCGAGTACGTGCGTCTACGCGCGGTCGATCGGCGGGCGCGGCATGGTTCGGCCCGTCCGATCCCGCTGCAGCGAATCGCGGAACAAGTGCTCGAGGGCTGGCATCGCAAGCTCCCCGAGAACGTCATTCACCGCTGTGTGGCCCGCACCGCCGGTGAGACCGACCCGATTCTGCTGCTCATCCGGGCACTGGTCCTGCAGCAACTCGGCGACCCCGCAAGGCTCGACACGTTTCGCGCCCAGTTGCTCGAACATCTCCACGAGCCGCTCGTCGCCATTGCATTCGGACGGTTGGCGAACTCGTCATACGACGTCGAACTCGCCCGTTCGAGCCTGATCCGGCACGTCGCGGCCGATCCCACTGCGGCACGCGAGACGTTGCGGCTGGGCCTCACGATGCGTCGCCGTCGGGAGTTGTTCGCGCTGGTTCGCACTGCCTCGTACCGGAGCCCGGTTGATCGGGCCGTCCTGCTCGGAGAACTCGCAGGCGACGACGACGAGCGGGCCGTCGCGCGAGCGGCGCTCCTCGATCTCGGCCGTCACTCGGGGCGATCACTCGAACTCCTCGTCGAGGTGTCGAACGGCGACCTCGAACTGGTCGACATGATCACCGATGCGCGAAAGACGACCAGCGGCGTGCACGACCGCCATCTGCTCGCCCGAGCGATGGTGCCGTTGTATCAGCGAGCCGGCGGTTTCGAGGGCACGGGCTTCGACCTCCTCGAGTGGCTCGGTGACGAGATCGAATGGCCGGCAACAGCCCTCGAGTTGCTCCGAGCCGACCAGCCATCCAGCGACGGTCCGACCATGTTGTCGGCCGAGCAGCGGGCGCAGGCCCTGCGCCACGCCACACGCGGGGTACGCAACACGCAGCTCCGCCTCGAGCAACTCCTCCCACTGCTCACGCGAGACGAAGAGCAGCAGGTGCTGCTGGGGGTGCTCGACCGGATCAAAGACCCAGAAGTACTGGCCGAGACGGTGTACCGGCTCGATCGTTCGCTCGAACCCGAACGGACGGTACAGGCCCTTCGACCGCATTGGCCCACCTCGACGTCGACGATCATCGCTGCTCTCTGGAAGCTCGACGGCCGCGACCTCGACGACGAGTTGTTCGCTGCAGCCTGGCAGGCGCTGGCCACCCAGGCCATGACGACACCCGCGCTGCTGGTGCGCCTCGCACAATTCTCGAAACGACCACAAACCCAGCTCGCGCTGGTGCGGCTGCTGCTGTGCCTGCGCACGTGGGCTGCGCGGTCGGAGACCGCGCACCAGTTCACGTTCAGGACACAACAGTCGCTGCTTGGGTACTGGCGCGGTTCGCCGTCGCGCCAGCGACGCCTGTTCCTGGCCGCTGTCGTGCTCCACCCCACGTGGTCGAACAGGAACGTCGCCCGACCGTGCTTGATCTCCAGCGAGTCGACCGAGGTCGAACTCGCAGCAGCCGCCCTCACACGTCCCGGCCAGCGATACCACGAACTGAAGGGGCTGGTGAGGAGCCATCCGGGCGAGACCTCGGTGTTGGTCGAGGCGCTCCAACTGTTCGGCATGGTCGACTCGCTGCCTGCCGTACTCGCATCTGTCGCGGCGCGCAACCGAGGAGCGCTCGACGGCACCGCTGAGGGGCGTGAACGGCTCGAGGAGCTCGTCGACGTGAACACCCGTTGGATGGACAACGATGCAAATGCAGCGACCGTGCTCGATCTCTGTCGGCGACGGATGCCAAGGCGATACGACGACGAGCGCCATGTGGTTCGCGACCTGCTCCGACGCGACACGATCTCGGTGTTGCTCGCGCAGCGCGTGGCCGAATCGGCATCGAGGTCCGATCTGGATGCGGTGGTACGTCGGGCCGAACACTGGGCGACCAAGCAGCCCCAGCGCGCCGCCGACTTCCAGCGGATCGTCGACAGCATCCGGACCAAGCAACTCGTGCACCAGAGCCGGCCACCGACGAAGCCGGCTGGTTGAACCCTCGCTGCCTCACGCAACCGCAGAGGTGACTCAGAGCACTCCTGCCGGCTCGAGGCCGTCGATCGTGGCCCGGCCCAGCAGCCAGGCGAGCCGGGTCTGCGGGGTGGCCGCCAGCGCCTCGGGGGGCAGCGCGGTGAGGCCCATCGGGCGGCGACTGGCCCACAGCATGGTCAGCCGCGGCAGGTCGATGCGCACGTACGCGCTCGGCCAGTCGGCGGGCGTGCTGCCGAGGCCCAGGTCGCTGCGGTGCACCGTCACTTCTCGCCAGCGGCGCACCGGCAACTCCGACAGCAGGGCCGGGCCCAGCGCCGTCTCGCCGGTGAACGCCCACACCGCTTCGGGCGCCGCTGCCCAGCAGGCGTCGAGTGCTGCGGCCGACTCGCGCACATCGGCCACCAGGGCCGCTGCGCTGCGGCCGGCGCCGGCGTCGATGTCGGCGTTGCGCGACGCCATACCGCCCTCGTACTGGGGCACCACCCGGCCGTCGACGGCAGCGGTGGTGAGCCGCACGAAACTGTCGGCGTTGCGGGCGATGTGGGTGAGCACGTGGCCGACGCTCCAGCCGGGCAGCAGCGAGGGGCTGGCGGCCACTTCGTCGGTGAGGTCGTCGAGCGATGCGAGCAGGCCGTGGTGTGCCTCGACGCAGCCCGCCAGTGCCATCTCGAGTTCCCGCATCGCCACGGGAGTGACGCTACTCGCCGGGTGGCGTGGCAACCTGGGCGGATGGAACTCGGGATGATCGGCCTCGGACGCATGGGCGCCAACATGGTGCGGCGGTTGCAGCGTGCCGGCCACCACTGTGTGGCCTACGACGTGAGCGGCGACGCGGTGACAGCGATGGAGAGCGAGGGCGTACAGGGCGCACGGTCGCTCGACGAACTGGTGGCCGCGCTCACCCCGCCCCGCAACATCTGGGTGATGGTGCCTGCGGCGTTCGTGGCCGACACGGTCGAGCGGTTGGCGCCGCTGCTGTCGCCCGACGACACCATCATCGACGGTGGCAACTCGTGGTACCGCGACGATGTCGACCGCGCCGGGCCCTTGGCCGAGCGGGGTCTGCACTACCTCGATGTGGGTACCAGCGGCGGCGTGTTCGGCCTCGATCGCGGGTACTGCCTGATGGTGGGTGGCGATGCAGCGGCGGTCGACCGACTGGCGCCCATCCTCGACGCGCTGGCCCCCGGTGCCGACAGCGCCGAGCGCACTCCCGGCCGCACCGGGCCCACCGTGCCCGCCGAGCGTGGCTGGTTGCACTGCGGGCCCAGCGGCGCCGGGCACTTCGTGAAGATGGTGCACAACGGCATCGAGTACGGGTTGATGGCCGCCTATGCCGAGGGCCTGAACGTGTTGGCGAAGGCCAACATCGGTGCCGAATCGCACGCCAAGGACGCCGAGACCGCGCCGCTCACCCACCCCGAGTACTACCGGTACGACTTCGATCTCGAGGCGATCACCGAGTTGTGGCGTCGCGGCAGTGTGGTGTCGAGCTGGCTGCTCGACCTCACCGCGGCCGCCTTCCACGCCGACCCTGCGCTCGATGGGTTCGCCGGGCGGGTGAGCGACAGCGGTGAGGGCCGGTGGACGCTGCACGCGGCGGTCGACGAGGGCGTGCCCGTGCCGGTGCTGGGTGCTGCACTGTGGGACCGCTTCTACTCGCGTGACCGTGGCGATGTGGCGCACAAGGTTCTGTCGGCCATGCGGGCGCAGTTCGGCGGCCACAGCGAAGTGAAGCACTGAGGGGTACGGCAGCGATGAGCGATCAACCCGTTGCCGACGCGCTGGTGTTGTTCGGCGCCACCGGCGATCTGGCCAGGCGCAAGCTCTACCCGGCGCTCTACCAGCTCGAGCGACGGGGCGCGATCGACGTGCCCGTCATCGGCGTGGCCCGTAGCGACTGGACCGACGACTCGTTCCGCGAGCACGCCCGTGAGGCCGTCGTGGCTGCCGAGCCCGAGGCAGCGCCCGAGGTGATCGATGCGCTGATGCACCGGCTCGACCTCATCCAGGGCGACTACGCCGACCCGGCCACGTGGAGCGACCTGCGCGACACGCTCGACCGCTGCGGCAGCCGCAACGCCGTGTTCTACATGGCCATCCCGCCGGGCATGTTCCCCGCGGTGGCCACGTCGCTGGCGTCGGTGGGCCTGAACGAGCGTGGCCGCATCGTGGTGGAGAAGCCGTTCGGCCGCGACCTGGCCAGCGCCCGCGAGCTGAACGCCACCCTGCACGCGGTGTTCCCCGAGGAGCGCATCTTCCGCATCGACCACTATCTGGGCAAAGAGAGTGTGGAAGACCTGCTGGTGTTCCGTTTCTCGAACACGCTGCTCGAGCCGGTGTGGAACCGCAACTACGTGCGCAGTGTGCAGATCACGATGGCCGAGTCGATCGGGGTGGAGGGCCGCGGCAGCTTCTACGACGGGGTGGGTGCGGTGCGCGACATCCTGCAGAACCACCTGTTGCAGGTTGCGGCGCTGGTGGCGATGGAGCCGCCGGTGGGGCCCGAGGCCAGTTTCCTGCAGGACGAGAAGGTGAAGGTGTTCGCGGCGATGCGGCCCATCGACGCCTCCACCCTGGTGCGCGGCCAGTACGTGGGCTACCGCGACGAGCCCGGTGTGGCACCCGACAGTGAGGTGGAGACGTTCGTGGCGGCACGGGTGGAGATCGACTCGTGGCGCTGGGCCGGTGTGCCGTGGTTCGTGCGGTGCGGCAAGGGCCTCACCCGAGCCGCCACCGAGGTGGTGGTCGAGTTCCGCGAGCCGCCACGGTTGCTGTTCGACGAGGTGGCCGGACCCACCCCGCTGCGCAACCTCATCCGGTTCCGGCTGGGCAAGAACGACGGGGTCACCTTCACCGTGCAGGCCAAGACCCCCGGCCCGCACCTCGACAGCCAGAACGTGGATCTCGGGGTCGATTTCGCCGCTGCCCTCGGCGAGCGCAGCGAGGCCTACGAGCGCCTGCTGGGCGATGCCATCGCCGGCTCGCCCCGCCGGTTCGCCCGGCAGGACATCGTCGAGCAGACGTGGCGTGTGGTGCAGCCCGTGCTCGACCATCCGGGCCCGGTGCACCCCTACTTCCGGGGTTCGTGGGGCCCCGCCGAAGCCGACCGCATCCTCGGCGGCGACCCCTGGTTCGAACCCTCCTGACGACGAGGTCGGGCTCCGCGTGCTGTCCCTGCGGCTGAGGCGCTCGATGGATGGTCGGTCGCTGTACCCGACGGGGTGTCCAAGGAGTCAGGTCAACTCCAACGAGCTGGCCGGTGCCCATAGGTCGAGGTCTGTCAGCCGGCGACCGGCAGCGACGGCCATCGCGGGTCGCTCCGAGTCATTCGGCAATGGCGATCAGGCTGGCGTCGGTTCCGCCGAGGGGTAGGTTGGCGTAGCGTTCGACGAGTTGGCGGATGCGTTGCCAGTCCGGTGAGGTGAGCGGTTCGACGGTCAGGATGCCGTCGACGAGGGCGTCGTAGAACGCTGATTCGGCGTGTCCGCCAAGTTCTCGTGTCAGTAGGTAGACCGCTTCGGCGACGACCAGCGGGCCGGTGTCAACGATCAGCCCG
>JBEIIG010000078.1:0-15920 GCA_040380855.1 Acidimicrobiaceae bacterium
CCCGAAGGCGCGCGACGTGGTGGCGGCGCGCCCCACCGTCGACGTGTCGCCCGCAGCGATGCCGTTCTTCTCGATGCGATCGATGGCCATCGGCTACGGCGACGCACTCGTGGGCCGCGTGTCGTACACCGGCGAATCCGGGTTCGAGATCACCATGCCCACCGTGCAGCACCGCACCCTGTTCCACGACCTGATGCGGGTGGGCCGCGACCTCGGTCTGCGTCCGTTCGGTCTGCGGGCGCTCGACTCGCTGCGCATCGAGAAGGCCTATGGCGGCTGGGGTACCGAGTTCGCCCAGAACATCACGCCCGCGATGTGCGGCCTCGATCGCCATGTGGCCGCCGACAAGGGCGACTTCATCGGCCGCGACGCCTTCCTGCGCGCCGCCGAGACGGCATCTGCCGAGCGCCTCGTGCTGCTCGCCATCGACACCGTCGACGCCGACGCCCGCGGGTGGGAGCCGGTGTGGTCGGGCGAGCGTCGGGTGGGCTACGTCACCTCGGGCGCCTTCGGGCACACGGTGGGCATGAGCCTGGCGATGGCCTATGTGGAGGCCGACGCGCTCGATGCCGCGCTGCCACTGGAGGTGTCGGTGGTGGGCGACCGCTTCCCGGCCCGGGTGCTGCCCGAGCCCCCATACGACTCGGCGGGTAGCCGTCTGCGATCCTGAACGGCATGCCGCCGACACGACACGGGCCCTGGTCGCCGCTGCGACTGCGCGTGTTCCGTGCGCTGTGGATCGCTGCGTTGGTGTCGAACCTCGGCAGCTTCATGCACATCGCCGCCGCGGGGTGGGCGATGACCGATCTCACCACGTCGACCGCACTGGTGGGCCTGGTGCAGACCGCGTGGGGTGTGCCCGGCTTCCTGCTCGCCCTGCACGCCGGCGCCTTCGCCGACCTGTTCGACCGGCGGCGGCTGATCATCGTCACCGAGGCGCTGGCGTTGGTGATCGCGGGTGCGCTCGCGTTGCTCGACTGGGCCGGCGAGATGAGCACCGACCTGCTGCTGCTCGGTACCTTTTTCGAATCGCTGGCCATCACCGCTTCGGTACCGGCGTTCATGGCCATCATGCCGCTGCTGGTCGACGAGGAACGACTGCCGCAGGCACTCGGCCTCGACGCCATCTCGCGCAACATCGCCCAGAGCTTCGGCCCGGCGCTGGCCGGGCTCATCATCGCCGCCTCCGGGCCGGGTGCCGTGTTCGCCGTCAACGCCCTGTCGTTCGTCGGCGTGATGCTGGTGGTCAGCCGGCAGCGCTGGCTCGGTCGCACTGAACCCGTTTCCTCGGGCACCGGGTTCGGCCAGGTGAACCGGGCGATCGCCCACGGCGTGGGTGTGGCGGCACGCGATCGCGTGCTGCGCAATCCGCTGGTGCGCCTTGCGGTGGTGGTGGGGGCCACATCGAGCGTGGGTGCGTTGCTGCCGGTGTTGGCCAAGGACGAGCTCGGTCAGTCGGCCGTCGGGTTCGGCGTGATGTCGGGTGCACTCGGCGTGGGGGCCGTCGCCGCGATGCAACTCCTCCCTTCGGCTCGGGAACGGTGGAACCTCGAGACGATCGCGCTCGTGTCGTCGCTGGTGTGGGGGCTGGGTGCGCTGGTGGTGGCCGAGGCGGGCAACCTCGCCCTCGCGATCGTCGGCCTGATCGTCGCCGGTGCCGGTGCCATGGCGGTGTTGAACGTGCTGTTCTCGCACCTGCTCGTCAACCTGTCCGACGACCTGCGTGGCCGGGGTTCGTCGCTCGGCATGCTCATGGCGTGGGTGGGCGGTTCGATCGGGCCCTACCTGTGGGGTGTGGTGGCCCACGGCACCAGCGTTCGGGGGGCGATCGTCGTGTCGGCGGCCACGACGGTGGTGGCAGCCGTGATCGGCCGCAGCGCCCTGCCCCTCGAACACCGCCCGACCCCACCCACCCATTCGTGAGCCCCGCCCCACCCACCCATCCGTGAGCCACGACCCACCCACCCATCCGTGAGCCCCGCCCTACCCACCCATTCGTGAGCCACGACCCCGCCCCACGTGGTGGAACCTCACGGAGCCCGAGGGTCCGTGAGCGGCGGCCACGCCGGCGGTGGTCCACGCTCACGGACCGGGGTGCTGGAGCGGGAGAACGGCTGGAGCGGGAGATCGGCTGGAGCGGGAGATGCGCTGGAGCGGGTGACCGGAATCGAACCGGCATCATCAGCTTGGAAGGCTGAGGTTCTGACCGTTGAACTACACCCGCAGAACGCAGCGAGTGTAGCCAGGGTGCCCCGCTCCGCCTCGCCGCGAATCGGCTGTGCCGTGCCGTCGGTCGCTAGGGTGCCGCCGATGTTCCGCTTCCCCCGTCCTGCAGCACTCGGTCTCGTCGTGGCGCTCGCGCTGGCCGGTTGTGCCAGCGGCGACGACGGCGCCACGGCGGTGCTCGACGCCACCACGCTGGCCCCGGCCACCACCTCGGCCCCCGCCGTAGCCCCCACCACCGCTGCGCCGGCCACCACCGTTGCTCCCACCACCACGGCGGCGCCCACGACCGCGGCCCCCACCACGCTGGCGCCCAGCGGTGATGTGTTCCCGGGCGCCGACTGGGAGACCGCACCGCTGTCGGCCGACATCGACCGGGCGGCACTCGACACTGCGGTCGACACGGCGTTCGGTGCCCCCGACAGCGCCGCACGCGTGCAGTCGATCGTCA
This sequence comes from Acidimicrobiaceae bacterium, assembly GCA_040380855.1. Classification (GTDB taxonomy): domain Bacteria; phylum Actinomycetota; class Acidimicrobiia; order Acidimicrobiales; family Ilumatobacteraceae; genus VFMC01. Next base: position 2,675 of record JBEIIG010000078.1, read on the forward strand.
TCGTGCAGGGCGGACGCATCGTGTACGAGCGCTACCACCCGCTCGACGGCCCTGACACGATCATGGACTCGTACTCGGTGGCCAAGAGCGTCACGTCGTCGCTCATCGGCATCCTGGTGGGCGACGGCGAACTGGCGGTCGACGAACCGGCACCCATCGCCCAGTGGTCCGATCCCGCCGACCCGCGCCACGCGATCACCCTCGAGCACCTGCTGCACATGGCCAGCGGTCTGGAATACACCGAGGCCTACGGGCCGGGTTCGCAGGTGCTCGGCATGATGTCGGCGCCGTCGGCCTCGGAGTACATCGCCTCGTTCCCGCTCGAGGCCGAGCCCGGCAGCACCTTCGAGTACTCCACCGGCACCACCGCCATCCTCGCCGGCATCCTCACCGACACCGTCGGCGGCGTGGAGGCCACCGACCGCTTCATCGCCGAGCGGCTCCTCGACCCGATCGGCATCACGTCGATGCAGTTCTTCCGCGATCAGGCCGGGCGATGGGTGGGTGGATTCGGCGCCAACGCCACCACCCGCGACTTCGCCCGGTTCGGCCTGCTGTTCCTGAACGACGGTGTGTGGAACGGTACGCGGATCCTGCCCGAGGGATGGGTCGAGTACAGCCACACCCCGTCGCCCGCCAACCCTCAGTACGGCGCACAGTGGTGGATGTTCCGCGACGGCGCCTTCGAGGCCCGCGGCTTGGGGGGCCAGATCATCCTGGTCTCGCCCCGTAACGATCTGGTGGTGGCCATCAACACCAAGCAGGGCGGCGATGCCGACACCCTGATCGGCGCCGTGTACACCCTGTTCGACCGAGGCGCCTGACGGCCGTACCGCAGTAGGGTGCGCTCCATGCCGGTGTTGTCCTACGACGGGATCGACCTGTGGTTCGAGATGTTCGGCAGTGGGCCGCGGGTGCTCGTGTTCAATGGTTCGGGCGCGTCGATCGACACGTCGCGTCCGCTGCTCGACGCGCTGGCCACGCGTTGCGAGGTGCTGGTGCACGATCAGCGCTGCCTCGGACGTTCGACGGTGCCGGCGGCGCAGCCCACCATGGCCGACTATGCCGCCGATGCGGCCCGCCTGCTCGACCATGTGGGCTGGTCCAGCGCGGCGGTGTTCGGCATCAGCTTCGGCGGCATGGTGGCGCAGGAGTTCGCGGTCACCTGGCCCGACCGGGTCGAGCGGCTCGCCCTGCTGTGCACCTCACCGGGCGGTGAGGGGGGTTCCAGCGCGCCGCTGCACCTGCTGGCCGACATGGAGCCTGCCGAGCGGGCGCGCACGAGTCTCCACAACCTCGACACCCGCTTCGATGCGGCGTGGTTGGCCGAGCATCCGGTCGATCGGGCGATCGTCGAGCAGATGGCGGCCCGCCAGACCGAGGAGAAGCCGGCCGAGCGGCGACGCGGCGACGCGATGCAACTCGAGGCGCGACGCCATCACGACGTGTGGGACCGGTTGCCCCGCATCACCTGCCCGACGCTGGTGATGTGCGGCGAGTTCGACGGCTTGGCGCCGCCGGCCAACAGCGAGGCGATCGCGGCTCGCGTGACGGGCAGCGAACTACGCCGCTACCAGGGTGGGCACATGTTCGTCGTGCAGGACCGGCGCGCCATGGCCGATGTGCTCGCGTTCCTCGCCCCCGGCCCCGTCGAGCGGGCAGACTGACGGTCATGTATCTGCCCTCGATCCTCACGGTTCCGCTCACGCCCACCGGCCCGGTTCGTGCCGACCAGCCCCACCAGGCGCTCACGTTCGACTGGCCGCTGCTCGACGACGGCGAGGTGCAGGTGGGCGTGTGGGAATGCACTCCCGGCACCTTCAGCGGCAGCACCGGCGACTTCGACGAGACGATGTTCATGGTGTCGGGCCGGGTGACGATCGACCACGAAGAAGGTCGCTACGACATCGCCCCCGGCACGCTGTGGGCCACGCCGCGGCAGTGGGCGAACTCGTGGACCGTGCACCAGACCGTGCGCAAGCTGTACGTCATCGACAACCGGTCGGGTGGCGGTGCCGGTGCGGCACACCTCGCCAACGCCTACGACGCCGACCTCGGCCCGGGCACACCGCGAGCCAACGCCACGGTGGGCGCGCCCATCGAGTCGAGCCGCACCGTGTGGGCCCACAACCGCATCGAGACCGGCGTGTGGGAGTGCACCCCCGGCGAGTTCCCGTTCCGGCGCGACGGGTACGACGAAGTCTTCTGCGTGCTGTCGGGGCGGGCAACCCTGCACATCGACGGCCCCGACGGCTCGGGCCAGTCGCTCGCCCTCGTGCCAGGTTCGGTGGTGCTCACGCCGGCCGGTCTCACCGGAAGTTGGCACGTGCACGAGACGCTGCGCAAGGCGTACACGATCATCACCCGCTCGCCCTAGGCTCGTCGCTGTCGTCGACATCGGTCGCGGGTCCGAGGAGGTACGCAGTGAGCACAGGTTCGGCAGTTCTCACGGTCATCGTCGTGTTGGTGGTGCTCGCCGCACTGCTCACGTCGATCCGCACCGTCGCCCAGGGGAGCGTGGCGGTCACCACGGTGTTCGGCAAGTACCGCACCGTGAAGCGGCCCGGGCTCAACTTCCTCATCCCGTTCATCGAACGCATCTTCCGGCGCATCAGCACGCAGAACCGTGCGGTCGAGTTGCAGTTCCAGGCCATCACCCAAGACCAGGCCAACGTGTACTTCACGGCGATGATGGTCTACGCCGTGCTCGACGAGAGCGAGCAGACCATCAAGAACGTGGCGTTCAAGTTCGTCAGCGAGAAAGACTTCGTCACCGCCCTCGTGCGCAGCGTCGAGGGCAGCACCCGCGGGTTCGTGGCCACCATGCGCCAGGCCGAGATCCTCGGCCTGCGTGGCGAGATCGTGAAAGAGGTGAAGGAGAACCTCGACCAGACGCTCGAGACCTGGGGCTACCACCTCATCGATCTGCAACTGAACGACATCACCTTCGACCAGGCCATCACCGCCTCGATGGCCCAGGTGGTGGCCAGCAACAACCTGAAGGCCGCAGCCACCAACGAAGGCGACGCACTGCTCATCCGCAAGACCAAGCAGGCCGAGGCCGAGGGCACGGCCATCCGCATCGCCGCCGAGGCCGAGCGCACAGCGGCGCAACTGCGCGGCCAGGGTGTGGCGTTGTTCCGCGAAGAAGTGGGCCGAGGCCTCGCCCAGGCCGCACGCGAACTCGAAGACCGCAACGTCGACTCGTCGCTCATCCTGTTCTCGATCTGGACCGAGACCATCCGACACATGGCCGAGAACGGCAAGGGCAACGTACTGTTCCTCGACGGCTCGCCCGAGGGCATGCAGTCGCAGCTCCGCAACCTGATGGCGATGCAGCAGTTGCATCTCGTCGACGCCACCCTTCCCCCGCCCGCCCCGGAGGCGCAGTCATGACCCGTCCCTTCCGCTTCGGATGCCAGGCCTACAACGCGGCGAGCCGCGCCGAGTGGAAGGACAAGGCGCGCCGCGCCGAAGACCTCGGCTACTCGAGCTTCATGCTCGCCGACCACTACATCGGGCCCGGCCCGGCGCTCACCGCCACCAATCACCCGGTGCAGTCGCTGGCCGCGGTGCCCGCCATCGCCGTGGCCGCCGAGGCCACCACCTCCATCAAGGTGGGCGCCCGGGTGATGTGCATCGACTACCGCAATCCTGCGGTGCTGGTGAAAGAGATGGCCACCCTCGACCTGCTCAGCGACGGGCGGCTCGAGATGGGTCTCGGTGCCGGCTGGCTGCAGGGCGAGTACGAGGCCATGGGTGTGCCGTGGGAGCCGGCCGGGGTGCGCATCACCCGCCTCGGCGAGGTGGTGCGGATGGCCAAGTTGCTGATGGCCGACGGTGAGGTGAACTTCGAAGGCCAGGCCGGGGTGCGAGCCGTCGGGTTCGAGGGGCTGCCGAAGACGGTGCAGCGCCCGCATCCGCCGATCATGATCGGCGGCGGCGCCGAACGCGTGCTGAAACTGGCGGGCCGTGAAGCCGACATCGTCAGCTTCAACTTCGACAACTCGTCGGGCAAGATCGGGCCCGATGTGCCCACCTCGGGTGCCGACGCAGTGCTGCGCAAGGTGGCCTGGGTGCGCGAAGGTGCGGGCGATCGTTTCGACCAGATCGAACTCGAGATCGGTGCGTACTTCACGTTCGTCAGCGACCAGGGGGCGCAGATCGCCGAGGGCATGGCCGCACGGTTCGGCATGAGTGCCGAACAGATGCTCAGCCATCCGCACGGCCTGTTCGGTCCGGTCGACTCGATCTGCGACGAGCTCGAACGTCGGCGCGAGCAGTTCGGCATCTCCTACGTCACCGTGGGCGACAGCGTCGCCGAGGCATTCGCCCCGGTGGTGGCCCGCCTCGCGGGCCGCTGACGCTCGTCAGCGCAACGGCCTGCTCACGTACAGGCGTGCGTCGCGGTCGTCGTCGCGGCCGGCCATGGCGTTGCGCACCTGCGAGCCGCCGAACCGCTCGGCGAGGTCGCGGTGCAACCCGGCCAGGCTGCCGGTTGCAGCACCATGGCTGTCGACGGTGGTGACGATCTCGACCAGGTCGAGGTCGCGGTGGCGGATGATCTCGACGATGCGCCGCTCGACAGGCCAGTCGATGATCGACGCCGTGGTGATCTCGTAGAAGCCACCCGAGGCACCCGGGCGCGGGGTGATGCGGTGCACGTGGCGATGCCCCACCAGCCACGCGACCACACACGGGTGCCGGTGCACCACGTCGAGCAACGCAGCACCGAGATGACGATCGGGGTCGTCGCCGCGGGTGTTCACCAGCGAGTCGGCACCGTGGTGGCTGGCGAGCACGGCGATCCGGTCGGCGTCGTCGAGTGCGGTGAGCTGCTCGTCGAGCCACTGCAGTTGCGCCGTGCCCACACTGCCCTGGTAGTCGCCGGCGGGATGGTTGGTGTCGAGCATCACCACGCTGAGGTGGGGGAGGTGCACCACGGTGTCGGCCGTCCGGCGGGCCACGTGCGCGGCGCCCCATCCGGCGGCGCCGGCATCGACATGGCGCTGCAACCACTCGGCGAGGTCGATCGGTCGCCGGGCCGGGTCGGCGCCGACGCTGCGGTCGCCGCGGCCGAGGAACCGGTCGGGTTCGTCGACGAACAGGGCGAGCACATCGTCGGGTTCGAAACCGGGCGCCGGGAACAGCCCCTTGTGGGCACCCACCGCAGCCGCCGCGAGGCGGGGGTTGGCGAAGGCCGTGCCGGCCACCATCAGGTCGTGGTTCCCGGGCAGGCTGGTCCACGCCAGGCCCACACCGGGCGAGACGATCGGTTCGGCAACGCGATCGAAGAAGTCGGCAACGGTCGGATAGCCGCGTGGCTTCCAGAGGTCGTCGACCTGGGGGAGCGGGCACCAGTAGGGCCACGGCTCGGTACCGCGATGATCGGACGCGTCGTACGGACTGCCCTCGATCGGCAGCGAGACGCGGCCCCCGGCGATCAGCCCCAGGTAGGCGTCGAGTTCGTTGCGCTGCGCATTGTCGATGTTGTCGCCGGTGCACACCACCAGGTCGATCGGCAACCCCCGGGTGCCGGGTGCCGGTTCGGCCTGCAGCGCCTCGACGTGCGCGGCCACCGCCCACGGCACCAGCGCCTCCTGGGGTCGGTGCATGTGCAGCAGTGGCCGCCAACGCGGGTCGTGGGCGAGGGTCTCGATCCACTCGAAGCGCATCGGCGACACGGCGTCGAGTACGTGCAGGTCGGAGAAGTGGCACAGCGTGCCCACCACCTCGCCCACCATGGCCCGGTCGGCGGGCGGCGCCCCCAGCTCGAGGTGGCCGATACGGCTGCGGTGCGGGGAGGGAAGAGCCACGGCGGCCGACTGTACCCCGGCGAGTGAATGGTCGGGGCGGGGAGATTTGAACTCCCGACCCCCTGCTCCCAAAGCAGGTGCGCTACCGCTGCGCCACGCCCCGAACGAGTCGTCAGGCTACGGCCTCGATCTCCCATTCCACCGAGTAGCCGTCGGCACTGGGTCGACCGGTGAAGCGCCGTCCGCTGATCGACGTGGCCTCGAGCACCAGCCAGTGGGTGCGGTCGTCGGTGATCCACGGCCCCGGGTCGGGCAGGCCGTGATGGTCGGTGGCGTGATGCACGGTTCCCCGCACCAGCACACTCCAGGCTCGCCGGGCGGCCTCGTCGATCTCGTCGACCTCGATCGCTGCGGGCCCCTCGTAGCGGCCGAGGAGCGAACCGGGGGAGGTGCGCACGACGACGCGGTGTGCGTCGTCGCTGCCGATCACGCGGATGTTCACCGGCAACGCGATCGGGCAGCCGTGATCGATGATCACGAGCCGCCCGATCGACTGCGGGGCGAGCAGCGACCAACAGTCCCACGCCGTGAGTTCGAGTCGCTGCACGCCCATCGCTGTGCCGTCCTTACTGTTCCACGATCAGTGCAGTCACCATGCCGAACATGCCGGTTGGGCCTTCGGCGTGGTTCAGGATGTGACAGTGCCAGGCCCACACGCCCTGGTCGACCGCCTTGTAGAGCACCGTGTAGCGCTCGCCGGGGGCGATGTTGATGGTGTCGCCCGGCATCGGGAAGTCGAGCGGCACACCGTCTTTGGCGATCACCCAGCCGACGGGCTGGTGCAGGTGCATCGGGTGGGCCATGAGGCCTTCGTTCAGATAGGTCACTTCCATCACCTGGCCCTTACGCAGGGTGTAGGGCTCGGTGGCCGGGAAGCTCTTGCCGTTCAGCGACAGCCCGATCGTGCCAGCGTCGTTCAGCACCATGGTGACCTTCTTGTCGACCTTGGTGTACCCCTTTTCCTTCAGGTACTCGGGGATGGGCATCTCGCCGATGAAGAACCCACCGAACATGCCGTTGGGCACCTGTGACTGTGCGTTGTGGTGCGAGTGATAGATGCCGACCGCTGGCTCGAGGGCTTCGAACTCGTAGGTGAACGTCTCGCCCGGCTCGACGGCTTTCTGGTTGTAGGGATCGACACCGTCCATCTGGTTGGGCACGCGGATGCCGTGGAAGTGGATGTCGGTGCTCTCGGGCAGGTTGTTGGTGAGGACCACCTTCACCTTGTCGCCGACGTTCACCCGGATCTCGGGAGCCGGCACCACACCGTTGTAGGTCCAGGCCTTCACGAACTTGCCGGGCTCGACCTCCCAGTCGACGATCTCGGCGGTGACGTCGTACTGCTTGGTGCCGTCGGCCAGGATCGTCGGTTCGAGAAGGCTGCCTCCCTTGCCCTCGGTCTTGGCGGGGAACTTGAGGGCGACGTCGAGCATCATCGCGTCCATCTGCTGCCAGGTCATCGTGCCGTCGCCGGTCATGCCGCCGCCCATGTCACCGGTCATGCCGCCGCTGCCACCGATGGTCATCGTGCCGGTCATCCCGCTGGCGGCGTGGCCGGCGATCTCGCACAGCATGTCGTAGGTGCCGTCGGCCACGGTGCCGAGGTCCAACTCCTGCGATGCGCCCGGTTGCAGGTCGGCGGTCTTCTTGCCGAGCGACGGCAACGACAGGTTGTGCACCATCGAGCCCGTGTTGGTGACCTTCAGGATCACCTTGCCCGACGGGATCGACGGCGCGGTCGGGGTGATCGCGAACTCGGAGAGCTCGATCTCCACGACCGTTGCCTCACTGCCACCTTCGCTGCTGCCGCTGTCGGCGCTGCCGCTGTCGCGCAACCCGAACAACGCCAACACGAGGGCGGCGATCGCCACCACGAACGCGCCCCAACCCAGTACTGACCGCTCTTGTCTGCTCATGGGCGCCATCGTGGGCGCCGACCGGCCGGATCGGGCAGGGACCGAGGACACTGCCGAGTGGGACCAACGTCCCGATCGCGACGGAGACGTCGGCCGCTCGGTCAGGCGTCGGGTGTCTCGGCGGGCAGGGGCACCCACCAGTGCAGCTCGGTGCCTCGATCGTGCCGCGCCGCGATCGTGCAGCCGCCCCCCAGCAGGCGTGCTCGTTCGGCCATGTTGCGCAGGCCGTTGCCGGCCACGCTGTGGGGGTCGACCGCGATGCCCCGCCCGTTGTCGAGTACGCGCATCGTCAACACGTCGCTCGCGCTCAGTTCGACCTCGGCCTCGGTGGCATGGGCGTGACGGGCGATGTTGGTGAGCGCCTCGCGCATACTGGCCAGCAGTTCGACCCGGATCTCGGGTGTGATCGACGACTCGACCGGGCCGTCGAGCCGCAGTCGGGGGGCGAAGCCGAGCACCCGCTTGGCCTGCAGCGTGAGCGCGTTCAACTCCTGACCGAGCGATCCGGTTCGACTTGCCGAGCCGAGGGTGAACACCGCGGTGCGGATCTCGCGGATGATGCGGTCGATCTCGTCGACCCCCGCTTCGATGCGGTTGGCGAGATCGCCGGGTGCTCTGATGGCCATGGCCTGGAGTTCGAGACCGAGGCCGAACAGTCGTTGCAACACCGTGTCGTGCAGGTCGCGGGCGATGCGTTCACGCTCGTCGGCGAGGGTGAGCAGATCGCTGGTGGTGCGCAGCAGGGCTTCGGCCTGCAAGCGTTCGCTCACGTCGCGTACGACGGCGATGGCGCCCTGGTGCCCTTCGAGTGGCGACAGGCTGATCTCGACCGGCACTTCGGTGCCGTCGGCGCGCAGCATGGTGAGGTGCACGCCCGGACCCATCGGACGCGTGGCCCCCGCCCCGACGAAGGTGGCCCGCAGCGCCGGGTGGCGGTCGCGGCTCGCAGGAGGCACCAGGCGCTCCACGCTCGAGCCCACCAGGTCGCCGACCGCGTAGCGGGCCATGTCGGCCAGGCGGGCGTTGGCCAGCACGATGGTCCCGTCGGCGTCGCACACCAGCAATCCGTCGGGGAGTTCATCGATCCACCTCGACCCCCCGGGTGCGATGATGGAGGCGATCGATTCGTTCGGCATCCGGGCCGACTGTAGCGAGTCGTGCCGAAGCACTCTGCCGACAATCAGACTTTGGTCCCTGTGCCGGGTGCATGTCGTCGTGCAGACTGGGCCTGATGTCTGAACAGCCCGACAGCCCACCGGTCCGTGTGTTCCTGGTCGACGACCACGAGGTGGTGCGCCAGGGTGTGCGTGCCCTCATCGACGCCTCGGGCGATCTCTCGGTGATCGGCGAGGCCGACTCGGTCGAGACCGGCTTGGCCCGGGTGCTCGCCGTCCAGCCCGATGTGGCGATCCTCGATGTCCGGTTGCCCGACGGCAACGGTGTGGAGTTGTGCCGCGAGATCCGCAGCCGCCTGCCGCAGGTGGCATGCCTGATGCTCACGTCGTACTCCGACGACGAGGCGCTGTTCGAGGCCATCATCGCCGGCGCTTCGGGCTATGTGCTCAAGCAGGTGCGCGGTGGCGAGTTGATCGACGCCGTGCGTCGGGTGGCCCGTGGCGAGCACCTGCTCGACCCGGCGGTGGCCGGGCGGGTGATGAAGCGGCTGTCGAGCCCCTCGGCCGACGATGCCCGCCTGTCGAGCCTCACCGCCCGCGAACGCGAGGTGTTGGAACTGATCGGTCAGGGCCTCACCAACCGCCAGATCGGTGAGCGGATGTACCTGGCCGAAAAGACGGTGAAGAACTACGTGAGCGGCCTGCTGGCGAAGATGGGCATGGAGCGGCGCACCGAAGCAGCGGTGTTCGTGGCCCGGCGCGAGGCCGGCGGCCACAACGGACCGTCCTGATCCTGGCGCGTCGGCCCGTCGAGGCCCTCGAGGCCGTCAGGTGCGCTTGGCGGCCTTGGCGAGCCGCTTGGCGGCCCGACCGATGGGCTCGATGGTGCGAGCGTCGAGATCGCCTACTTCGGCCCCGTTCGCGAACAGCACGCGATAGCGCTGCCAGTTGAACCCGTTGGCCAAGATGACCTTGCCCTCGGTGCCTGCGGGCACGCCGTGCAGATCGCCGGTGGCGCGCACGCGGTCGCCGGTGCGCAGATCGAGCTGGTCGGGGTGGGGCTTGGCCAGAGCATGCGGCTTCCAATACGGCATGCCCACAGTCTGCCCGATCCGAGGCCGCGCGCACGCAACGCAGTTCACCGCTCGGGGTCGATAGGCTCACCCACCTGTGAACAGCACGCTCGAAAACATCGAGGACACGCCGGGGAAGCGCCTCGTCAAGTTGTCCCTCACCATCGACGAGGCCGAGTTCGATCGCGATATCGACCGCGCCTTCCGCAAGCTCGCCAACGAGGTGCGCCTGCCCGGGTTCCGCCAGGGCAAGGTGCCTCGCAAGGTGCTCGAGGCCCGTATCGGTATCGGCCCCGCTCGCGAGCAGGCGCTCCGCGATGCCGTGCCGGTGTACCTGGCGGCCGCAGTGCGCGAGCACGACATCGACCTCATCGACACCCCCCAGGTCGAGATCACGGCAGGTGAAGAGGACGGTCCGGTCAGCTTCGACGCAACCTGCGAGGTGCGCCCCGAGATCACCGTGCCCGGTTACGGCGGCCTGCGCGTCGAGGTGCCGGCCCCCACCGCCACCGACGAAGAGATCGACGACGTGGTGAAGAACGAACTGCGTCGCCACGGCTCGCTGGTCGACGTCGACCGGGCGGCTGCAACGGGCGACCAGGTCACCCTCACCCTCGCAGCGTTCCGCGACGGCGAGCCCGTGCCGGGCCTCAACACCGACGACTGGTTGTACGAGATCGGCCGTGGCTGGGTGGCCGAGGGCTTCGACGATCAACTCATCGGTGCCAGCACGGGTGCCGAGCTGCGATTCACCGCCACCCCCAACGGCACCGAGCAGGCGGCCGATTTCGAGGTGACGGTCAGCAACGTGCAGGAGATGGTGCTGCCCGACCTCACCGACGAGTGGGTCGACGAGAACATCGCCAACTGCTCGACCGTCGACGAGTACCGCGCCTCGGTGGCCGAGCGGCTCGGCGCCAACAAGCTCAACCAAGTGCGCAACGTGTTCATCGAGCGCATCACCTCGGCCCTCGCCGAACTCGTCGAGATCGAGGCGCCCGAAGCCATGGTGCGCGGCGACCTGCAGAGCCGGGTGCAGAACACCGTGCAGCAGTTCCAGGCGCAGGGCATCTCGATCGACCAGTGGCTGCAGGCCACCGGCCAGTCGAGCGAGGATTTCGTGGCGGCACTCCGCGTGCAGTCGGAGAAGGCCGTGAAGGTCGACCTCGCGTTGCGTGCCGTCGCTGTGGCCGAGGGCATCGAGGTGAGCGACGACGACGTCGACAGCGAGTACGAGCGCATCGCCGTGCAGGTGCGCCAGAAGAAGAACCAGGTGCGCCGCGCCTACGAGGCCAACGATGCGGTCACCGACCTGATCGCCCAGTTGCGCAAGAACAAAGCGCTCGATTTCCTGGTGCACAGCGTCGAGATCGTCGACCCGGAGGGCAATCCGGTCGACCGGCAACTCATCCTCGGCGATCACGATCACGACCACGATCACGACCACGATCACGACCACGAGGGGCACGACCATGACTGAGCTGCGCAACTCGATCCCGATGCCGTACGTGGTCGAGCAGACCCCGCGCGGCGAGCGCACCTACGACCTGTACAGCCGGCTGCTGAAAGACAACATCATCTTCTTGCAGACGCCGATCGACGACACGGTGGCGAGCGTCATCTGCGCACAGCTGATCCACCTCGAGTCGGAGAACCCCGACAAGGACATCAACCTGTACATCAACAGCCCCGGTGGCGACATCACCGCGCTGTTCGCCATCTACGACACGATGCAGTTCATCAAGAACGACATCGCCACCATCTGTCTGGGGCAGGCGGCTTCAGCCGCAGCGGTGCTGCTGGCAGCGGGCACCAAGGGCAAGCGCCTCGCGCTGCCGCACAGCCGAGTGCTGCTGCACCAGCCCTACGGCCAGGTGGGCTACGGACAGGTCACCGACCTCGAGATCGCCGCCAAGGAGATCTTGCGGATGCGCGATCTGCTCGAGGAGATCCTCGCCAATCACACGGGCCAGCCGATCGAGCGCATCCACGCCGACACCGACCGCGATTTCGTGATGGAAGCAACCGAGGCCATCGAATATGGCATCATCGACGAAGTGTTGTCGTCTCGACAGACGGTCGATCGCTCCGGACCGATCCGCTGACGGACACGAACCGGAGGAAACCCAGTGGCGAAGTTCGGTGATTCGGGGGAACTGCTGAAGTGCAGTTTCTGCGGCAAGAGCCAAAAGCAGGTCAAGAAGCTCATCGCCGGCCCTGGGGTCTACATCTGCGACGAGTGCATCGATCTCTGCAACGAGATCATCGAAGAGGAACTCACCGAAGGCAGCGAACTGCGTTTCGACGACCTGCCCACACCCATCGAGATCCGTCGCTTCCTCGACGACTACGTGGTGGGTCAGGACGACGCGAAGAAGATCCTCTCGGTCGCCGTCTACAACCACTACCGCCGCATCCAGTACCAGCAGACCGCTGCGGTGGGTCGCCGCGACGAAGTCGAGCTCACCAAGAGCAACATCTTGCTGCTCGGCCCCACGGGCTGCGGCAAGACCCACCTCGCGCAGACCCTCGCGCGCATGCTCAACGTGCCGTTCGCCGTGGCCGACGCCACCGCGCTCACCGAGGCCGGCTATGTGGGCGAAGACGTCGAGAACATCCTGCTGAAGCTCATCCAGGCCGCCGACTTCGACGTGAAGAAGGCCGAGACCGGCATCATCTACATCGACGAGATCGACAAGGTGGCGCGCAAGAGCGAGAACCCGTCGCTCACCCGCGACGTCAGCGGTGAAGGCGTGCAGCAGGCACTGCTGAAGATCCTCGAGGGCACCCAGGCGTCGGTGCCCCCGCAGGGCGGGCGCAAGCACCCCCACCAGGAGTTCATCCAGATCGACACCACGAACATCTTGTTCATCTGCGGTGGTGCGTTCGCCGGCCTCGAGTCGATCATCGAGAGCCGCGTCGGCCACAAGGGTGTCGGCTTCCACGGCACCGTGCGTTCCAAGGCCGACAAGGACCCGGGCGAGTTGTTCGCCCAGGTGCTGCCCGAAGACCTGCTGAAGTTCGGCATGATCCCCGAGTTCATCGGCCGTTTGCCGATGATCGGTGCGGTGCGCAGCCTCGACCGCGAGGCACTCATCAAGATCCTCGTCGAGCCGAAGAACTCGCTCGTGAAGCAGTACGAGAAGGTGTTCGAGTTCGAAGACATCGAACTCGAGTTCACCACCGAGGCCCTCGAGGCGATCGCCGATCAGGCGTTGCTGCGCTCGACCGGCGCGCGCGGTCTGCGCGCCATCCTCGAAGAGGTGCTGCTCGACACGATGTACGAGTTGCCGGGTCGCACCGATGTGGGTCGCGTCATCATCGAC
>JBEIIG010000079.1:0-15782 GCA_040380855.1 Acidimicrobiaceae bacterium
AGCCAACACAGGAGGACTCGTGTCGAACCCGTTCCTGAATGACAAGGCGATGAAGAAGGCGGCCGACGTGAACACGGCCGCCATGGCGGCCACCGATGCCGGTTGGGCAGCGCCCGACATGAGCACGCGCGCCACGCCCATCGACGACGGTCCGGTCTCGGCCTGGAAGCCGGGCGTCATGACCGTCGGCGGCACGATCAGCGCCACCGGCGTGCTGATGGTGCTGCTGCTCGCCGCTGCCACGGCCGGTTGGCTCAGTGTCGACGAACTGCCCGGTGGTCAGGTGCGGCTGCCGATGCTGGCGATCGCCGGCATCGTGGTCGGCTTCGTCTGCGCTCTCGTGGTCGCCTTCAAGCCCAACCTCGCCAAGATCCTCGGTCCCGTCTACGCGCTCGGCGAAGGCTTCTTCCTCGGGGCGTTGTCGAAGGGCTACGAGAACTACCAGTCCGGCATCGTCGTGCAGGCCATCGGTGCCACGCTCGGCGTGTTCGTCGTGATGCTCGTCCTCCACCGCACCCGCATCATCAAGGTCACCGACAGATTCCGCCGCACCGTCATCATGGCCACCCTCGGCTTGGCGGCGTTCTACCTGGTCAGCATGGTCATCAGCCTGTTCGGCGGCAGTGTGTCGTTCCTCAGCTCGTCCAGCTGGCTCGGCATCGGTTTCAGCATCCTCGCTGCCGGACTTGCCGCACTCAACCTGTCGCTCGACTTCGACTTCATCGAGAAGGGGTCGCAGGCCGGCCTGCCGAAGAACATGGAGTGGTACGCAGCGTTCGGGCTGCTCGTCACCCTTGTGTGGCTCTACCTCGAGCTGCTGCGGCTGCTCAGCAAGTTGAACCAGCGCTGACATGAGCCTGGCAGCGACGCTCGGTATCGGGCCATCGCGGCCCAACATCGTGCAGCGGTCGATCCAGGTGGTGGCTTCGTCGAAGCCGGGCGCCTGGGTGCTGCAGCGCACCATGTATCGCCTCGACAAACCGCTGATGCGCCTCACCAAGGGTCGGGTGGGTGCCAACGTGCTCAGTGGTCTGCCGATGGGGCTGTTCACCACCACCGGCGCGAAGTCGGGCGAGCCGCGCACCATGCCGCTCGCCTTTGTTCCCTTCGGCGCCGCCGTGGCCGTGTTCGGCACCAACTACGGGCAGAAGCGCACCCCCGGTTGGGTGCACAACCTGCTCGCACATCCGCATGCGGTGATCGAGTACCGAGGAGTGCGCGCCGACGTGGTGGCCCGGCTCGCCGAGGGCGACGAGGAGGATGCCGCATGGCAGGCGGCCGGCGCCATCTACCGCGGCTTTCCGAAGTACCGCGAACGCATCACCGGCCGTACGCCCCGGGTGTTCATCCTCGAGCCCGCAGCCGCCTGATCCGCTCGGCACGAGCGGCGGTCGACAGCCCTACAACGAATGGAGATGGGCCAGCAGCGCGGCGTTGAACGCCTCCGGGGCTTCCTGCTGCACCCAGTGCCCGGCGCCCGGGATGATGGAGTAGCCGCGGAAGTTCGGCAGCAGCGTCTGCATCCGTTCGATACCACCCGGGTCCATCAGGTTCACGCCGTCGAGTTCGCCGGTGATGAAGTAGCTCGGCATGGCGATGCGGTCGGCAGGCAGATCCTTCAGGATCTCGTAGTTGGCGTCGAGGTTGCGGTACCAGCTCACCGGCCCGAAGAACCCGCTGTGGGCGAACTCGTCGGCGTACACCCGGAGGTCGTCCTCGTTCAGCCACGGCCCTTCGGGGCCGAGGTACGGGCGGTCGGGGAACTCGGGCCCCATCACGTCGAGGAACCCGGTGCCCTCCATCGGCGGCAACTCGGTGGGCATCTCGCGCCCCTGCATCGCCTGGCCCGATGCGAAGTAGAGGAAGCTCGCCATCGAGCGATACGGGTCGGCTCCGAGTTCGCGCTCGGGCGGGCCGACCTGCTGGAAGTAGAGGATGTAGAAGAAGCGGTCGGTGTAGACCATCTTCATCAAGTCGGTGGGTCGGGCCGGCCACTGGGTGAGCGGCACGCTGACACCCACCACCGAACGCACCCGATCGGGGTGCAGCCGGGCCGTCTCCCACACCACGAGCGAACCCCAGTCGTGCCCGACGAACACCGCCTGGTCCTTGCCGGCGCGATCGAGCAGGGCGATCAGATCGCCGGTGAGTTGGCGCACCCCGTAGGCCTCCACCTCCGTCGGTGCCGTCGAATGGCGGTAGCCGCGCTGGTCGGGGGCGATCACGTGGAAGCCCGCAGCGGCCAACGCCGGCAACTGGTGCCGCCAGGAATGGGCGAGCTCAGGGAAGCCGTGGCTCAGAATCACGGTGGGATGTGCCGGGTCGCCCGCTTCGTGGACGCGCAGCGTGACCTCGCCGAGGTCGACATCGTGGGTGCAGATCTCGCTCATCCCCCGAGTCTCGCACCCGACCCCATCCTCCGCCCGACCGAACCGTTCGTGAGCGTGGACCCCGCTGGGGGTGGTCCCGGCGCACGGACCGCTGAGATTCGTGAGCCTCGACCCCGCTGGGGGTGGTACGGGCGCACGGATCAGGCGGCGACGGCGGCAGCGGCCCGACTCACCTCGTCGAGTTCGCCCCAGGTGAGGCCGTCGCTGGTCCACAGCCGGTCGAAGGCGGCATCGCCGACATCGGTGAAACCGTGGCGGTTACGGAAGTTGTAACGCCAGCGCTGTTGGTTCACGGTGATGCCGAGCCGACCGAGGCGGCCGACGCAGTAGGTCTCCCAGGCCGCCATCTGAGCCAGCGACAGGTCGCCATCGGCCGGTGCCTCGCCGAAGCCGCCCACCAGGCGGTCGCGGGCCCGCAACAACACTCGACCGAGCGACGCAGCCGTGGCGTTCTCGCTCTGCTGGCGGGGACGGCGGGTGTCTTCGAATGCACCGCTCTCGGCCTTCACCACGATGGGCTCGCCCGAGATGTCGATGGTGACCCGTGCCAGCGGCGTGGTCTCGTCGACCTCGATGCGCAGGTCGTGATCGGCCATACCCAGGGCGCCCAGCAGGCTCTCGGCCACGCGCTGGATGAGGCCCGCGTCGAACGACACGAAGCGGAACTCCTGCGGGCTGACGGTGACGCTCATGCGTCGGCGAACTCGGCCATGGCGTCGGAGGCCTGCTGCATCTTCGCCACGGCCGCCTTGCGCTCCTCGAGCGCGGCCAGGCTGACCTCGGCGATCGACTCGACCTCGGCGTCGGTGAACCCGGCCAGATCGCGGAAGCGACGAGCGAGACCGATCGGCGACTCCTGGCTGTCAGAACGGGTACCGCCGTAGCTGAACAACTTGTCGACGACGCCCTGGAACTCGAGCGCCTTCTTGCGACGATCGGGGTCGTTCTCGGTGACCCGGCGCAGCCAGTCGCTGCCCATCTTCACGTGGGTCACTTCGTCGGCGAGCATCCAGTCCTCGCAGAACTCGAGGTAGGGGTCGCCCGCCAGCTCGCCGAACTCCTTCATCGTCGTGAACACGTCGATGGCCAAGCCCTCGAGCGCCCGGTTCACCCCGGCGAGACGCAGGATCGGGTCGGTGCTGCAGGCGGCCTGGAACAGCACGGTGTTCTCGGCGAACTCGCCGATCTCGGTGCCCATCCACTCGCTCAGCTTGATGCTGATCTCGACGTGGCGGGCCTCGTCCCACGCCTGGCGGGCCATGTCGAGCTTCAGCGCGAACGGCACTGCGTCGTTGCACTCGGCTGCGGTGCCGGTGTTGTCGTCGGTGGCGTCCTGCGCTCGGCGCGCCTGGTCGCCCTGGGTGCGGAAGTCGTGGCAGGTGCGCCCGGCGCCTTCGAGGGCCTGGATCTCGCCCACGAAGATGCCGTGCATCAGGCTGCGCGCCGCGGCGCTGGCATCGGGCCGGCTGGGCACCAGACGGTTCGACGAACGGCGCGAGTTCTCGTCGCCCTTGCCCAGCGCGCTGCGCGGGTCGGCCATCCGGTCGGCCATCGTCAGCTTGTTGAACCGCTCGTCGCGGGCCAGGTCGTCGACAGGCAGGAACTTCCTCATGAGGCACCTCCAGTGGTGGAACCGATCGAACCGGGGCCGGTGATGCCACCGGCTTCGAGCATGAGCTTCTGCAACCGGGCCTGATGTGCTGCCGCCCGGTCGACCTCGTCGGGTGTCTCGATGAGCGACTGCAGCAGCATCTCGCCGTCGCGCCAGTCGTCGAACTCGTCCTGCAGGATGAAGTTCAGCGACCGGATGGTGGGCGCATCGGTGATCTGGCTCGTGTTGTTGCGGTGGAACGTGTAGGCGGCGATGAAGTGGGGGATGAACACCCGGTACACGCCGACGAGCTTCTCGATCGTCTGATCGGGTGCCTCGGGTTCGGTCATCGCCTCGACGAAGCGGACGAGCGCCTCGTTGGCCGGCTGGGTGAGCCGGTCAGGGTTCATCTCGCGCAGTTCGGGCAGGCGCTTGTGCCACAACTCGGCATGCCACGCGTGCTTGTAGCAGTGGGTGCCCAGGCGCATCTTCACGTCGAGTTCGGGCAGGGTGGCCACCCAGCCGCCGAGTGCTTCGAACAACTTCATCTCGGCCCACTTGTAGTTGCCGACGCGCCGCGCCGACTCCTCGACGTCGAACGCGCCCGGCAGTTCGCGGCGATCCCACGGCGCGAACGGTGCTCTCGGCTTGTACGGATCGGCCACGTCGTCCCCCTGGCGTCACTGTCGATGTCGACAGTTCGTGTGTCGCTGACTGTTTCGAGCGGTGGCTCCGACCGCAACAGTCCTGGCTGACATTACTGTGCGCCCGTTCCCTGCCGCCATTGCAGTTCGGCGCGTCCGAGGTCGGTGGTGGGGGGTCGGTCGAGCCGGTACTCCAGCAACATGTCGCGCCATCGGCCGGTGACGCCCAGCTTGCCCAGCAGTGCGCTCACACCCCACACCACCCGGTCGAGCATCACGAACGATGCCGGCATGTCGATGACGGCGATCACCTCGGCGTGGGGGCCGTTCACGTCGATGATCCGGGCCACGGTGTCGCGCATGAACTCGCGGTCGAAGGTGAAGGTGTCGGTGAGGTACGGCCGGTACGGGCTGCTCACGTAGTCGAACACGGCCTGCGGGGCGAGGCCGTGACCGGTGCGCAAGAAGCCCGATGTCTCCATCGCCGCCACCAGTCGCTCGGGGTCGCGGTCGACGACGATCGCATCCATGCACGGCATCAGCCGCTCCCATTCGCCGGGCGCCCAGCGCTTCACCATGCCGAAGTCGAGGAACGTCACATCGCCGTCGGCCGTGAACAGGTAGTTGCCGGGGTGGGGGTCGCCGTTGAACACGCCGAGACGGTGGATGGCGTGCTGGGCGAACCGCCACACGATCTCGCCGGCCCGCTGGCGCGCCTCGGGGGTGGCGATGTCGAGGAACCGGTTCCACGACAGTCCGTCGATCCATTCGGTCGTGAGTACCGTGGCGCCGCTGTGCTCGGCCACCAGTGTCGGCAGACGCACGAACGGATGCCCGTCGAACCGCCGGGCGAACTCCGTGAGGTTCGCGGCTTCGAGCCGGTAGTCGAGTTCGTCGCGCATCCGCATCCGCAGTTCGTCGACCAGTGCCCGGGTGTCGAGCCCCTTCAGCGAGAACGCGCTGACCATGCGGTAGAGCAGATCGGCATTGGCGAGATCGGCCTCGATCGAGGCGGCGATCCCCGGATACTGCACCTTCACGGCCACCTCGCGCCCGTCGCGGGTGACCGCGCGGTGCACCTGGCCGATGCTGGCCGCCGCCGCCGGCTCCGGCGACCAATCGAGGAAGAGCCGCTCGGGCGGTGCGCCGAATTCGTCGGTCACCACCTGGGCGGCCAGCGACGGCGCCATCGCCGGGGCGTCGCTGAACAGCGTCGACAACGACCGCTGCGCCTCGTCGGGCAGCGCTTCGACGACGAAACCGAGCAACTGTCCGGCCTTCATCAGGGCGCCCTTCATCGAGCCGAGTTCCCTCGCCACATCGTCGGCGGTGCGCAGCGAGTACGCGGCATCGAGGTCGGCGCGGCGTTCACCGCGCGTCACCCGACGCCGGATGCGATGGAGCACCCAGCGCCCGGCGTTGCGTGCCGTCAGACGCCAGACGCGGGCCGTGCGCGTCAGCCGCACCCAGGTGCGGCGCGACGTCACTCGGCGGTGGCGCGCCGGGCTGTGGGGTGCTCGGCGAGCAGTTCGTCGGGCAGCACTGCGCCGGTGACCTCGTCGGTCCAGTACTGGCCCGTGTCGAGGCGAGCCAGCGCGGCCTCGACGCCGGCGAGATCGCGTTCGATGCCGTCGAGGTCGAGGGCTGGGGCCGCGGCCGGTGCTGCGGCGAGCGGCGACCCGGTGGCAGTGGGATCGATCGATGACATCGATGGCACCCTATCGGTCGTCGC
Organism: Acidimicrobiaceae bacterium; assembly: GCA_040380855.1. Classification (GTDB taxonomy): domain Bacteria; phylum Actinomycetota; class Acidimicrobiia; order Acidimicrobiales; family Ilumatobacteraceae; genus VFMC01. The sequence continues at coordinate 6,358 of JBEIIG010000079.1, forward strand.
CCCGCCCGATCACGTCGCTGGGCCGTGTCGCTTCGCCTACGGTGGGTGCGTGGCAACGGTACGGCTCGAATCACTCACCAAGATGTTCGACGGGGTCACCGCAGTCGACGGCGTCACCCTCGACATCGCCGACCGCGAGTTCATGGTGCTGCTGGGGCCCTCGGGGTGTGGCAAGAGCACCCTGCTGCGCATGATCGCCGGCCTCGAGGCGCCCACCAGCGGAACCGTGTCGATCGGTGGCGTGGCGGTGAACGATGTCGAGCCGAAAGAGCGCGACGTGGCGATGGTGTTCCAGAGCTACGCCCTCTACCCCCACAAGACCGTGCGGGCGAACATCGAGTTCCCGCTGAAGGTGCGCAAGGTGCCCAAGGCCGAACGTGCCGCTGCTGCCGAACAGGCGGCTGCTGCACTGGGCCTCGGCGACCTGCTGAACCGCAAGCCCGGCCAGTTGAGCGGCGGCCAGCGACAGCGTGTGGCCCTCGCCCGGGCGATCGTGCGCCAGCCTGCCGTGTTCTGCATGGACGAACCGCTCAGCAACCTCGACGCCAAGTTGCGCAGCGAGACCCGCGCCGAGTTGGTGGCCCTGCACCGTCGGCTGAGTTCGACGTTCGTCTACGTCACTCACGACCAGGTCGAGGCGATGACCATGGGCACTCGGGTGGCCGTGATGCACAGCGGCCGCATCGAACAGGTGGGTACGCCCGCCGAGGTGTATGCCCGACCGGCGTCGGTGTTCGTCGCCGGGTTCATCGGCACACCACCCATGAACGTGCTGCCCGCCGGCCTCGCCGAAGGCCCCGACGACGAGCGTGGCTTCCAGGTGGGCATCAGGCCCGAGCACGTGGTGATCGACGACACCGCACCACTGCGCGGCACGGTCACGTTGGTCGAGCAACTCGGCCACGAGGTGCTGGTGTACTGCCAGGTGGGCGACACGCGCATCGTCGTGCGCCATGCGGCCGACGGTGTGTCGGGGGTCGACGCGGGCGACGAGGTCGGGCTGCGCCTGCCCGCCGAACACCGGCACCATTTCGATCCCGGCACGGGCCGGAGGTTCGATCCCGGCACGGGCCGGCGGGTCGAGCGATGACAGCGTCCGCCACCGCACCGTTCGGTGTGCCCAGCAGCGGTTCGCGTCGAACCGGCCGGGTGCGCGAAGCGCTGTTGGCGCTGGCGATGCTCGCGCCGTCGATCGTCATCCTCGTCACGTTCGTGCTCTACCCGCTCGGGCGCGCCGTGTGGTTGGGTCGCCAGCGCTGCGATGCCCAGGCCCGCAACTGCCGCACCAACGGATGGGGCCAGTACCTCGACATCGCCCAGAGCGCCGAGTTCCAGCATGCGCTGTGGGTGACGGTGAAGTTTGCGTTGCTCACGGTGCCGGCCGGGGTGGCGCTGGGGCTCGGCCTGGCGGTGCTCGCCGACAAGCACCTCCGCGGTGTGCGGTTCTTCCGCACGGTGTTCTCGAGCACGGTCGCCACGTCGGTGGCGGTCGCCTCGCTGATGTGGCTGTTCCTGCTGCAGCCCTCGCGCGGTGTGCTGGCCAACATCGACTGGCTGAACTCCATGTTCCCGGTGATGAAGCGGCCGGGCCTGCTGAACGATCCGGGCACGGCGCTCACCAGCGTCGCCGTGTCGAGCATCTGGGCCAATCTCGGCTTCACGTTCATCGTCGTCACCGCCGGGCTGCAGAGCATCCCGCGCGAACTGCACGAGAGCGCCTACGTCGACGGGGCCAGTCCGTGGCGGCGGTTCACCGACGTCACCGTGCCGATGCTGTCACCCACGCTCGTGTTCGTCGCCGTCGTGCTCACCAGCCGAGCGTTCCAGGCCTACGGCGAGATCGACCTCCTCACCAACGGCGGCCCCACACCGCAGGACAGCACTACCACGCTCACCTACCTGGTGTACGGCAGCAGTTCGGTGGCGCGCAGCGATGCCGGCCTGCAGTCGGGTGTGGCGGTGCTGCTGTTCCTCGTGCTGCTGGTGCTGTCGGCCGTGCAACTGCGCGGGCTCGGGCGGAGGGTGCACTATGGCAACTGAAAACTCCCCGAACGCGGGCGCGATCGGCATCGATCATGTGCGGCCCGGGTGGCGCACCGCCGCGCGTTTCGCGGTGCTCGCCCTGGTGGCGCTCTGCGTGCTGCTGCCCGTGTACACCACGCTGCTCGCTGCGTTGAAGCCCGGCGGCAAGGTGCTCGACCGACCGTTCGTTCCCGAACACCTCACCTGGTCGGTGCTGCGCGACGCGTGGACCGAAGGTCGCCTCGGACGGTACCTGTGGAACTCGACGATCGTGGCGGTGGTGGTGACCGCTGCCCAACTCGTCACGTCGGTGCTCGCCGCCTACGCCTTCGCGTTCTTGCGCTTCCCGCTCAAGTCGTTCTGGTTCGTCGTGTTCCTCGCCACGCTGCTCGTCCCGCTCGAGACCACCTTGGTGGTGAACCGCCGCACCATCGATTCCCTCGGCTGGCTGAACACCTATCAGGGTCTCGCGGTGCCGTTCCTCGCCACGGCGTTCGGCACGTTCCTGATGAGGCAGGTGTTCATGCAGATCCCCAAGGAGTTACGCGAAGCCGCAGTGATGGACGGCCTCGGCCATCTCGGATTCCTGCGCGAGGTGGCGGTGCCACTGGTGCGGCCTACGCTCGGAGCACTGGCGCTGTTCTCGTTCCTGGCGAGCTGGAATCAGTACCTGTGGCCCAACCTGATCACCACCGAAGAGGACATGAACACCGTGCAGACCGGCCTACGACTGCTGAATGCGAGTGTGCCCGACATCGAGCGGTTCAACGTTCCGATCGCCGGCACGGTGATCGCTGCGCTGCCCATTGCGCTGGTGCTCATCGCGTTCCAGCGTCAACTCGTGCGCGGCCTCACCGCAGGGGCGGTGAAGGGCTGATGCGTCGCCACCGCATCACCGGCCGCAGCCGCACCAGCGTCGTCGCTGCTCTGCTCGCGGTGTCGTTCGCTGCAGCCGCGTGCAGCGGCGGTGGTGGTTCGTTGCAGAACGCCGGCAACACCACCATTGCGCCCGCCACCACGGCTGCTCCGGGCGACACCTCGGGGCCAGGCGGCACCGATACCACGGCAGCGCCCGGCACCACGGCGGCGCCGTCCACCACCGCCGCCACCCCGCTCGACAGTCTGCCCCCGTGCCCCACCGACGCGCTCGCCGCTGCCGACGGCCCGGTCGAGATCACGTTCTGGCACGGCATGACCGCCGAACTCGAAAAGCAGCTCACTGCGCTCACCGATCAGTACAACGCCAGCCAGGACAAGGTGAAGGTCACCCTGCAGAACCAGGGTGGCTACGAGCAGGTGATCGACAAGTACCTGCAGTCGGGCCAGGGCAGCCGACCCGAACTGGTGCAGGCGCCCGAGTACGCCGTGCAGGCGTTCCGCGACACCGACTCGTTCATCCCGGTCGAGGCCTGCGCCCAGTCGGCGGGGTTCGATCGCTCGGCCCTGCTGCCGTCGGCCATCAACGCCTACTCCACCGGTGGGGTGCAGTGGGCGATGCCGTTCAACGTCAGTAATCCGGTCCTCTACTACAACCGCAAGATCTTCGCCGCCGCCGGCCTCGACCCCGACGCGCCGCCCCGCACGCTCGACGAGATGCTCGCGGCGTCGAAGCAGATCGTCGAGTCGGGTGCTGCCAAGTACGGTCTCGTGCTCGACACCAGCTTCGACGGTGGCGGCGGCTGGTACGTCGAGCAGTGGTTCGCGAAGGCCGGCGAGTTCTACGCCAACAACGACAACGGACGCTCGGCTCCTGCCACCGAGGTGCTGTTCGACAACCAGACCGGTGTCGACCTGATGACCTACCTGCAACAGGGGGTTGCCGATGGCTGGTTCTTCAACGTCGGCGACAACGTCAGTGGCCAGGACGCGTTCTTGAAGTTGGCCGATGCCGAGGAACCGGGCGCGATGACCATCGGCACGTCGGCGGCGTTGGGCACGGTGCTGGCTGCCATCGCGGCGGGTATCGCCCCGAATGTCGCAGCCGACGACGTGTCGGTTGCACCGATGCCCGGCCCGAACGGTGCTGCCACCGTGCTCGTGGGTGGAGCGTCGCTGTGGATCACCGCCGACAAGGGCGACGCCCAGGCGGCAGCAGCGTGGGACTACATCGCCTATCTCATCAGCGCACAGTCGCAGGCCACCTGGGCTGCCGCCACGGGCTACGTGCCCATCCGCCCCGATGCTGTCGACGTCGAACCGCTCGCCACCACCTACGCCACCGACCCGCGGTTCGCCGTCGCCTACACCAGCCTTGTCGACACACCCGACGTGCCCACGGCCATCGGCCCGTTGCTGGGGCCACAGCGCGAGGTGCGGGTGCTCACGGCCAGGGCGCTGGCGACGGTGCTGAACGGTGGCGACGCGCAGCAGGCACTCACCGAGGCCGCCACCCAGGCCGACGCGCTGTTGGCCGACTATGCCGCCCGTCAGGGCGGGTAGCCTCGCGCCCATGCCCACACCCTTCCCGCCCCTCGATGGTTCCGCCCCGGTCAAGCAGCAGTTCGCCGAGGCCCCCGAGATGGGCATCGACACCTCGAAGCGTTACTCGGCCACGATGGAGACATCGCTCGGCACGATCGTCATCTCGCTCGATGCCATCAATGCGCCCATCACCGTCAACAACTTCGTGTTCCTGGCGGCGCACCACTACTACGACGGGGTCATCTTCCACCGCATCATCAACGGCTTCATGTGCCAGGGAGGCGACCCCACCGGCACCGGTCGTGGTGGCCCCGGGTACCGCTTCCCCGACGAGCCGGTGCGCCAGCGCTACCAGATCGGCTCGGTGGCCATGGCCAACGCCGGGCCGAACACCAACGGCAGCCAGTTCTTCCTCATCAGCGGCCAGAGCGGTGTGCAGCTGCCCCCGCAGTACAACCACTTCGGCCAGATCGTGAAGGGCCTCGAGGTGCTCGACGCGATGCAGAAGGTCGACACCGATCGCAGCGATCGGCCGCGTGAAGACGTGGTCATCAACTCGGTCACCATCACCGTCGCCGACTGACCCGGCCGGGTCGGCAACCGGTGCGCTCCGTGCGCTCGAACAGCCTGTCGCTCGACGAAGCCCGCCGCCTCGCGCTCGCCGCGCAGGGGTTCGGTGTGGCGCGCCCGACCGGCCGCGTCGACCGCCGGCATCTGCGTCGGGCGCTCGAGCACATGGGGCTCATCCAGATCGACTCGGTGAACGTGCTCGTGCGGAGCCAGGAGTTGCCACTGTTCGCCCGGCTCGGTCCGCACCCGCGCGGCCTCATCCCCGACGCCACTGCGGCCGGCGAGCTGTTCGAGTACTGGGTGCACGAGGCCTGTCACGTGCCCACCGAGCACCATCGGCTGCACCGCTGGCAGATGGCGAAGGACCACAAATGGTCGCGGTTCATGCAACTCGAGCAGCGGCGACCCGGCTATGTCGACGAGGTGTACCGCCGGGTGGCAGCCGAGGGGCCCGTGGCTGCAGGCGATCTCGAGGCGCGTGTGGGAAAGAAGGGCAGCTGGTGGGACTGGGACGACGGCAAGGCCGCGCTCGAACACCTCTTCTGGTCGGGCCGGGTGAGCGCCTGGCGGCGCCCCACCGATTTCGCCCGGCTCTACGACATCACCGAGCGGGTGCTGCCCGCCGAGGTGCTGGCCCAACCCACGCCCACCGAGGCCGAGGCGCGCAAGGAATTGCTCGTGTTGGCAGCGCGCCATCACGGGGTTGGCACCCTCGACGACCTCACCGACTACCACCGGCAGAAGAACGCGCCGTGTCGCCCGCTGGTGCAGGAACTGGTCGATGAGGGCCGGCTCGTGCCGGTGAGTGTCGAGGGGTGGGTCAAACCGGCGTATCGGCACCCCGAGGTGGTTGTGCCCCGTCGGGTCGGTGCCCGCGCGCTGCTCAGCCCGTTCGATCCGGTGGTCTGGTACCGCGAGCGCACCGAGCGGCTGTTCGGGTTCCGCTACCGGATCGAGATCTACACGCCCGCGCCGAAACGGCAGTACGGCTACTACGTGTTGCCGTTCCTGCTGGGCGACGAGTTGGTGGCCCGGGTCGACCTCAAGGCCGACCGCCGCAACGGGGTGTTACGGGTACCCGGTGCGTTCGCCGAGCTCGGGGTGCTCGTCGGTGAGGTGGCCGAGGCCCTGGCAGCCGAACTGCTGCTCATGGCCGAGTGGTTGGGTCTCGAACAGGTCGTCGTCGGCGGGGCAGCGGGCGACGGTGCCGGTGGGGCGACGTCGGGCGAGGCCCGGGGAGATCTGGCCTGTCCGCTCCGGCAGGCGCTCGATCACTACGCTCGGGAGCGATGACCGACGATCCCACTCCACCCGTCGCCGCCGGTGGCGTCGCCGATCGAGGTGGCGATCCGGTCGATCCGGTGCGACGGATGCCCGTCTGGGTGATCCCGGCCGTGGTGGTGTTCTGGCTGGGCTATCTGGCCACGTTGATCACACAGTCGTTGTTCGGTCGGCTCAGCGATCTGCTGGTGCTGCTCGTCGTCTCGTTGTTCTTGTCGTTCGCCGTCGAACCGGGGGTGAACCGGCTTGCGGCGCGCGGCTGGCGACGGGGCACCGCAACGGCCGTCATCCTCGGTGGTGTGCTCATCGCCTGCATCGTCTTCCTCACCGCCATGGGCACCCTCGTCGCCGGGCAGATCGCCGACCTGTTGTCGAACCTCGAGCGCTATGTCACCCGCTCGGTCACCTTCATCAACGATCTGTTCGGTACCAAGTTGAATCCCGCCGATGTGATCGACGAGATCAACAAGCCCGAGGGTGCGGTACAGCGCTTCATCAGGAACCAGCGCGATCGGGCTGTGCAACTGTCGCTCACCGCGTTGGGGGCGTTGCTCCAGACGCTGTCGGTGTTGCTGTTCACGTTCTACCTCGTCGCCGACGGACCACGCCTGCGGCGTGCAATCTGCAGCCGATTGCCGGCTGTTCGCCAGCGTGCCGTGCTCATCGGGTGGAACCTCGCCATCGAGAAGACGGGTGGCTACCTCTACTCGCGGGCGCTCCTGGCCGGACTCTCGGCCGTGTATCACTGGGTGGTGTTCCAAGCAGTCGGCACCGCAGCGCCGGTCGCGCTCGCGATCTGGGTGGGCCTGATCAGTCAGTTCCTCCCGGTCGTGGGTACCTACCTCGCCGGTGTGCTCCCCATCGTCATCACGCTCATCGACTCGCCGGTGAAGGCGCTCGTCGTGGGAATCGCGATCATCCTGTACCAGCAGATCGAGAACTACATCTTTGCTCCGCGCATCACGGCGCGGACGATGGAGATGCATCCGGCCGTGGCCTTCGGTGCTGCGCTGGCAGGCGGCGCAGCGATGGGTCCGATCGGCGCGCTGCTCGCGCTCCCTGCGGCGGCGATGCTGCAAGCCGTCGTCGGTGCGGTAGGGACGCGCTACGAGGTGGTCGACAATCGACTCACCACCATCACCGATCCGCGCCAGACCGCCGAGCGCAAACACCCGTCGCGTCGTGCCCAACGGGCAGCCCGACGGGCAGCGGATGACGATGAAGGCTGACGCCTATGTGCCGGTGGCGGTCACGTCGCGGAGCGGGTTCGACGAGTCGGTCCACTTCGGTGCGGTCGTCGCGCTCGGGCCCAGCGGCGAGGTCGAGTTCGCAGCCGGCGACCCGACCGTGGCCATCTACCCGCGTAGTTCGAACAAGCCGATGCAGGCCGTGGCAATGGTGCGGGCTGGGCTGTCGTTGCCGCCCGATCTGTTGGCGCTGGTGTGCGCCAGCCACGACGGCACGCCGGCGCACCTGGCCGCTGCTCGGCGCATCCTCGCCTCGGCCGGCCTCGACGACACGGCGCTCGCCAACACCGCCGACCTGCCGCTCGACGACGATGCTGCCGAGGCGGTGCTGCGTGCAGGGGGCGGACGCACCCCGCTGCAGATGAACTGCAGCGGCAAGCACAGCGGCATGGTGGCCACCTGTGTGGCCAACGGGTGGCCGCACGACGCGTCGTACCTCGAGGGGCTGCACCCGTTGCAGCAGGCCATCACCGCGTCGATCGCCGAACTCGCCGGAGAGCAGCCGACGCACATCGGCGTCGACGGGTGCGGTGCTCCGGCCCACGTGATCTCGCTCGTCGGCTTGGCCCGCTGCTTCCGTGCCATCGCCACCGGTGCCGCCGGTGCAGCAGGCGACGAGGTGTACACAGCGATGACCGATCACCCCGACATGGTGGGTGGGGAACGTCGCGACGTGACAGCCTTCATGCGGCTGGTGCCGGGGCTGATGGCGAAAGACGGTGCCGACGGTGTGTTCGCCGCGGCACTACCCGACGGTCGGGCCGTGGCGTTGAAGATCGCCGACGGAGCGAACCGTGCCCGCCCTCCGCTGATGGTGGCGGCACTTGCGGCACTGGGCATCGATGTCGCCGAAGTGGCACCGGTCGTCGCCGAGCACATCCGCGGTCACGGCCGGGTGGTGGGCGAGGTCAGGGCCTTGCTGCGATGAGCGCAATCCCCTTTGTCGCACTCGCCGACCCGAGGTACGCCCAAGCGGTTCCGGTGTCGCCGTCGATCACCCGTGTCGTGGCGCAGAACCCGTCGAAGTTCACCTATCACGGTACGGGTACCTACATCGTCGGCGCAGGTGCCGAGGTGGTGGTGATCGACCCGGGGCCGCGGCTCGACTCGCACCGCGACGCGCTCGCTGCAGCGCTGACCGGTCGTCGAGTGGCTGCGATCCTGATCACCCACTGCCATGCCGACCACTCGCCACTCGCCGCGTGGTTGGCGGCCGAGACCGGCGCGCCGACCGTGGGGTTCGGGCCCCATCCGCGGCCGAGCGATCTCGAGGTGGCCGACCTCGAACTCGACGACGACGATGACGACGAGGTGTCGGCGGCCGACGAGGCCGAGCCAGAGGCTGCCGAAGCGACGCCGGTGGCGATGGAGGAGAGCACCGACTTCGACTTCGAGCCGACCCTGCGTGTGGTCGATGGTGGGGTCGCCGCCCGGGTGCAGGGCGTCACCCTGCGGGCGGTGCACACGCCTGGGCACACGTCGAACCACCTGTGCTTCGGGTTCGACGAGGAACGGGCCCTCTTCACGGGCGACCATGTGATGGGGTGGAGCACCACGGTGATCGCCCCACCCGACGGCGACATGCGGGCCTACTTCGAGTCGCTGCGCCGGGTGATGCAACGCAACGACGCCACGCTGTGGCCCACCCACGGTGCGCCCGTCACCGAGCCGGCACTGTTCCTCGAAGCGTTCCTCGCCCACCGTCTGGGGCGTGAGGCACAGGTGCTGGCTGCCGTGCGCGGGGGCCAGACGTCCATTGCAGCCATGGTGAAGGTGTTGTACGCCGAGGTGCGCAAGGAGCTGCACAAGCCGGCCCGACGCAGCGTGTTGTCGCACCTCGTGAAGCTGGTCGACGATGGCCTGGTGGCCGTGGCCGACGGCGGC
>JBEIIG010000080.1:0-15706 GCA_040380855.1 Acidimicrobiaceae bacterium
GACCCGGCTCGGCGACCCGGCTCGACCCACATGGGGCGGCACAGCGTGGCGACGTCGGCACGAGGTACCACACCGTGTCGTCGGGAGATGCCGGGCGTGTCGGGCGGGCCGAGCGAGGGCGAGGGCGGGCCGGGCGAGGGCGGGCCGGGCGAGCGCCGGGATCGCTAGGGGGCGAGGGCGAGGCGGGCGAGGCGGCGGGCATCGGCCCAGCGGCGGGCTCGCAGCAGGGCGGGCAGACGCACCAGGGCCTGGGCACGCACGGTGACCCGCCGGCGGCCGGCCCGGGCGGCACGGTACCAGCCCTGGCGGGTGGCCTCGGCCGACAGCGCCTTGCACAACGCCGTCTCCTCCTCGGTGCGCACCAGCCCGGCCGAATTGCGTTCGGTGGCGGTGCCCGCATGCCGTCGATAGCGGTACACCGGCCGGCGCACGAGGGCGATCGCCCCGCCACCCAGCAGCGTGCGTGCGTACAGCTCGAGGTCCATCACCTGGCCCCACCGCTCGTTCCACGTCGGCACCACCCGCGCCCGCACGGCCGCCATCCGGTACGACACCGCCGGGCAGTAGAGGAACTGGCCCCGCAACAACAGTGCCAACCCTCGCTCGCCCGACAGCTCCGTGCGCCGGCGCGGCCAGAGCCGCTGCTTCACCCGGTCGGGCAACGGCCGCACCGGCAGACCGGCCGCGTCGATCACCGTTGCGTTCGGTGCCACACACGCCGCATCGGGGTACTCGGCATGCGCAGCGCGAATGGTCGCCACGTAGTCGGGCTCGAGCACATCGTCGGCGTGGAAGATCGTCACGATGTCGACCGCCCGTTCGGCAGCCACGGCGAATGCACGGTTGAACGTGGGCGCCACTCCCAGGTTGCGTTCGTTGCGCAACCGGGTGAGGCGCACATCGGCCAGACCGTCGACCAGCTGCGCCACCTCGATCGCCAGGCCCGCCTCGAGCGGCGAGTCGTCGATGACCACGCCCACCCAGTCGGGGTCGGTCTGCGCCATCAGGCTCGCGAGCGCGGTGCGCAGCAACGGCACATCGGCGTAGAACGGCACGACCACCATGCACCGCAGTGACGCTCCGCTCGGCCGACCCATGACACAGCGACGATATCCGGCTCGTCACCGTCGCCACCCGAGAGGGGACGTGACCGTCGCCGCGTTCGAGGTGTGGCGGTGCCCTACGCTCGGCGTCTATGTCGACCACCGCCAAGCAGGCACTCGTCCTGGCCGTCGGGGGCCTGGTGATCCTCCTGTTCATCCTGCGCCTCGCCCGGCGCCGGCTGCTCACCACCCGCTACGCGCTCGGCTGGCTGGGCGTGGGGGTGCTCATCGCTGCAGCCGCCGTGCTGATGCCGTTCGTCGGCCGGCTCGGTCGGCTGGCCAACATGACACCGACGGCAGTACTCCTCACTATCTCCTCCGTGCTGCTGCTCGCCATCACCGTGCAACTCTCGATCAGCGTGTCGCAGCTGCAGGAACGCCTGCGCACCACGGCAGAGGCCCATGCCCTGCTGGCCCGACGCCTGGAGGAGCTCGAACAGCGTGACCGTTGAACCCGCCGGCACCAGCGACCTCGGCACCAGCGGGGTGCTCGTGGTCGTACCCGCCTACAACGAGCGCGAGTGCATCGCCGCCGTGGTGGCCGACGTGCGCGCTGCCGGCCACGACTGCCTGGTGATCGACGACGGCAGCGCCGACGAAACCGCCGCCATCGCCCGGGCCGCCGGGGCCCGCGTAGTGCGCCTACCCATCAATCTGGGCGTCGGCGGCGCGCTGCGCACCGGGTTCCGGTACGCGAGCGACCACGGCTACCACACCGTCGTGCAGGTCGACGCCGACGGCCAGCACCCCACCGCCGCCATCGACGCCCTGGTGCAGGAACTGCAGGCACGCGACCTCGACATGGTGGTGGGCAGCCGCTTCCTGCAGCCGAGCGGCTATCAGTTGTCGCGCTCGCGCCGCGCCGCCATCGCCCTGCTCGCCCGGGTGATCGCCAGCGCCGGCGACACCCGCATGACCGACCCCACCTCGGGGTTCCGTGCCATCCGCAGCCCACTGCTCGACGTGCTCGCCCACGACTTCCCGCACCACTACCTCGGCGACACCTTCGAAGCGCTGCTGGTGGCCACCCGGCGCGGCTATCGCATCGGCGAGATGCCGGTGACGATGCGGCCCCGCCAAGGTGGCCAACCCTCCGCTGGGCACTACGCCTCGTTCCGGGCGATGGTGCGGGCCTGCACGGTGCTGCTCACCGGCACCTCGTTCGACCTGCCCCCGCGGCGCGTCGATGCCGGAGCGAGTCGATGAGCGGGCGCCGTCGGGGCTTGGCATGGCCGCTCGCCATGTTCGCCGTGGTGCTCAGCCTGTTCGGCACCTGGGCCGTGGCGATGCCGTTGTTCACGTCGCCCGACGAAGCCGCTCATCTGTTCAAGGCCTACGCCAGCGCCCACGGCGAGCTCGTCGGCGAAGCGGTCGACGGCTTTTCGACCAACGAACGACTCTTCGATCTGCCGCCGGATCTGTTCGTCCCCAACCTCAACTGCTACTTCGGCAAGCCCGACATCCCTGCCTCGTGCGCCACCGAACGCGACGGCCTGCCGATGTCGTCGGCCGCCGTGTACCCACCGTTCTGGTACGCCGCGGTCGGTGTCCCCCCACGCATCGTCGAGCACCCCACGAGCCAGCGCACCTACCGCATGGTCGCCGCCGCACTGTGCGCCGCGGTCGTCGTCGCGGCGTTCATGGTGGCCCGACGCAGCCGCACCGGCTCGCTCACCCCCTTGCTGCTGATCGGGTTCACCCCGATGACCATGTTCCTCGCCGGCACGGTGAACCCGAACGCGTTCGAGATCGCCCTGTTCGTGTTCCTCTGGACGCTGTGCCTGCACCTCGACCATCCCCGCGCCCACACGGCGTTCGGCGGCGCGATCGTGGGCGGGGCGTTGGCCATCGTGTTGCTCTCCCGCTTCGCCGCCGCCATCTGGGCCGTCGTCGGCCTGTTGGTGGTGATCGCGCTGATCGGCACCCAGGGAGTCCGCCGCTTCGTGAACCGTCGCTTCCTCGGCGCGGCTGCAGCCTGTGTGGCGCCGGCCATCGCGCTGCTGACGTGGTGGACGTTCTACGCCCGGGTGAAGGTCGACAACGAGGTAGCCGCCACCTCGATGGGCGTGTTGGGCATCTTGAAGACCACCACCCGACGCCTGCCCGAACTCGCCCAGCAGATGATCGGTGTGCTCGGTTGGCTCGACACCGACCTGCCCTGGATCGTCTACGCCCTGTTCGCCGCGCTCACCGTGGTGATCGTGGTCGGTGTGGTGCGCGCGGGCGACCGGCGGCTGCAGGCGGCCACCGTGGTCGTCGCCATCGCCCTCGTCGCCACGCCACTGGCCATCAACGCCTTCGCCGGCTCACGGGCAGGGCTGATCTGGCAGGGCCGCTACTCGCTGCCGCTGTTCGCCGCACTGGGCCCGATCGGCATGCTCGCCTGGCACCGAGTGATCAACCGCTCGGCCGCCGCTGCGCCCGCCACGACCGCCACCCTGCTGCGGTGGGGCGCCTGCGCCGTGTTCGCCGTTGCCGAGGTGGCTGGCTTCTGGCAGGCGCTACGGCGCTTCACCGTGGGGGCGAACGGAACCTGGTGGCTCACCGGCGAACTGCCCTGGCACCCCGCAGTGGCGCCCATGCTGCTGATCGCCGCCAACATCGTGCTGGTCGCCGCGATGTGCGCACTCCTCCTCATACGAAGCCACCCCACACCCCCGTCGCACCCCACCCCCGCCGCCGCACCCCGCTGACACCCCGCTGACACCCCGCTGACACCCCGCTGACACCCCGCTGACACCCCGCTGGCACCCCGCTGGCACTGCGCTGGCACCCCGCCCGCAGCCGCACCGGCAACGCGCACCGCCGTACCTCGGGCAGCACGGACGGGCCACACAGTGCGGCCGGTCGTCGATCTCGCCGCCCGGGGAGTCCGATCTGTCACATCACTTCGATTTCGAACTGGAGGTCCCCGCCGCCCACGAAATCGAAAGCGAAGTGATGTGACGAAACGCAACCCGCCCGACACCACACACCGCACGCACGCCACGGCCCACACCATCGAAATCGAAGTGATGTGACGAAACGCAACCCGCCCGACACCCCGAATCACCGGGGCACCACCGCTCGGCCTGCACCAGCGGAGCAGCCACGTTCAAGCCGGAGCGCCCAGTGCGGCATCGTGCCGTCACCGACACACAGTCGGCGTCAGGTGACGGGCGAGGCGAGTTGCTCGACCATGCGGTGGGCCGGGAGGAGCGATGCCAGCTCGGCCTCGGCATCAGCGCGACCGTCGGCCAAGGCCACGAAGTGTTGTAACTGCAACATCAGTGGCTCACCCTGGTGCTGCAGCACCGGGATCTCGATGATCGTCTGCTGCTGATAGCCGGCGTCGTCGATGCTCACGCTGTGCTCGACATGTCGATAGACGGTGATCGACTGGCGCATCAGGTCGACATCGATCGCCCGGCCCAGTTCCATCACCCGCAGGATGCGCACCTTGCGTTGCGCCAACCGCGACACCGATGCGGTGGCAAGTGCGCCGGTGTCGAACCGCAACGTGGCCTCGACCATGTCGTCGGCACCGGTTCCGCTGCGCGCATCGAAGCTGGCCCGCATGCTGTGCGCCACCACCGGCTCGCTGCCGAACAGCCGCATCAGCATGTCCACATCGTGGATGAGCAGATCCTGCGCCACACCGGTCTTCACCCGCTCTGCGTAGGGCGAGTGCCGCACCGCGCTGGCATGCACCGGTTCGCGCACGATGTCGTTCACCGTCCGCACCGCAGGATTGAACCGCTCGACGAGCCCGCACATCAGCACCGTGCCCGCAGCACGTGCCGCCTCGACGAGTTCGGTCGACACCGCCAACGAGTCGGCCAACGGTTTCTCCAACAGCAGCGGCAGCCCTGCAGCGATCACCTCGAGGGCGATCTCGCGGTGCAGATGCGTCGGGGTGGCCACCACCACCGCATCGACCGAGCCCAGATCGGGCTCGGGAATCCACTTCGAGCCGTACCGTTCGGCAACGGTCCGGCGCGACTCGTCGGGATCGGCCACCCAAGCCAACTCCGCGCAGTCGGCATTGGCCACCACTCGGGCGTGGAACGCACCCATCGATCCGGCACCGACCAGGCCGATCCGCAACGGACTCATCGTCGGACCACCTGCCCGGTCATCACCTCGGCAACCGCATCGACCACCCGGTGCAGGTCACCCATCGTCAGATGCTGGTGCACCGGCAACGACAGGCACCGACCAGCCACCGCCGACGCCATCGGCACATCGTCGACCACCACCCGCGGATCACCCCGGTAGCAGTCGTAGTCGAACACAGGCCGCGGGTAGTACACGCCGCACCCGATGCCACGCTCCTCCAACCCGGCCACGAGGGCCGCCCGGTCGACCGGTGCATCCTCGTCGAGCCGGATCGTGTACTGGTGCCACACATGTCGCCGGCCCGCCTGCACCACGGGGGCGATCACACCCGGTACCTCGCGCAACCCGGCGGTCAGCACCGCAGCATTGCGCTGGCGGGCAGCCACCACGTCGTCGTACCCCGCCAACTGCGGCACGCACACCGCAGCCTGCAGATCGGTCATCCGGTAGTTGTTCCCTGCCATCTCGTACTCGTACCGACGGCGCATGCCCTGATTGCGCAGCACCCGCAGCCGATCGGCCAGCACCGCATCATTCGTCGAGATCAGCCCGCCCTCACCCGAGGTGAGGTTCTTCGTGGCGTACAGCGAGAAGCAACCCAGGCCCCAACTGCCAGCACTGCGGTCGCCGATGCGCGCACCGTGCGCCTGCGCCGCGTCCTCCACCAGCGCCAGGTCGAACTGCGTCGCCATGTCGTCGAGCGGCGCCATGTCGGCACACTGCCCGTACAGGTGCACCGGCAGCAACACCCGGGTGCGGTCGTTCACGAGGGCCGCCACCGACGCCGGATCGACGTTGAAGTCGACCGGATCGATATCGGCGAACCGCACCGTCGCCCCGGTCTGCAACACCGCGTTCAGCGTGGCCACGAACGTGAACGGACTGGTGATCACCTCGTCGCCCGGCTGCAGATCGAGCACCTGCAACGCAGCGATCAATGCCGTCGTGCCGTTGTTCACCGCCACCACATGATCGACACCGATCATCGCCGCGAACCCGGTCTCGAGTCGCTGCACCATCGGCCCCTGGGCGATCGACCCCGACCGGATGACGTCCAGCACCGCCTGCTCCACCTCGGGGCCGAGACACACGGTGGTGATCGGAATCGGCGCGTTCGCACCGATACCGGGCGCCACCGGGGCAGCCAACGCGGGGGTGGTCATACAGGGCCTTTCGACAGGGCGGTCCAGCGGACGGGTACGACCGTCCCGAAATCACCCGATTCGTCCATCCGGTTCGAGACACCCAGCGCCGCCGGCCCGGCCGACCTCACCGAACAGCCGCACACTCCGGGCACACGGCATCGATCGGTCGCTCGTCGTCGCGGCTCACCACATGCCCCAGCCGGCACACCCAGCCCGCATGACGCGCCGGGGTGCCCCGCACCAACTCGTACGGCGCCACGTTCCGGGTGACCGTCGCACCGGCCGCCACCATGCAGTACTCGCCCAGCGTCGTGCCGCACACGATCGTCGCATTGGCGCCGATCGACGCACCGTCGCGAACCGTGGTCGGCGTGATCCGCCAATCGGCGTTGAACGCTCTCGGCACCAGGTCGTTCGTGAACGTGACCGACGGCCCCACGAACACGTCGTCGCCGATCGTCACCCCGTGATACACGCTCACGTTGTTCTGCACCTTGCACCGATCACCCACCACGACCTCGGTGTCGATGTACACGTTCTTGCCGAGCACACAGTCGGCGCCCACGGTGGCACCCGCCCGCACATGGCTGTGATGCCACACACTGGTGCCATCACCCAACTGCGCGCCGGGTTCGACAAGGGCCGTCTCGTGCACGCGCGGTCCGGTCGACATGAGCACAGACGGTACGTCGCAGGCCCGATCCCGCCCGGAATCACACCTGCTCGGCAGCACCGTGCCAGCCTCTCGCCGGACCGGAGGCCAGCCGCGACCTCCGTGCCCCAGCAGCCCCGCCGGTAACGTTCTTCGCCGTGACGCGCATTGCCATCATCGGGACCGGCTACGTCGGCCTCACCACCGGAGCCTGTTTCGCCCACCTCGGCCACGAGGTGGTGTGCGCCGACATCGATGTCGACAAGGTCGACCGCCTCAGCCGGGGCGAGATCCCCATCGTCGAGCACCGCCTCGACGAACTCGTCGCCGACGGCCTGCGCAACGGCAACCTCCGCTTCGTCGTGGGCGCCGTCAACGCCGTCACCGACTGCGAGATCGCCTTCTTGTGCGTGCCCACCCCACAGGGCGAAGACGGCTCGGCCGATCTCTCCTACGTGGAAGCGGCCGCCGCCGAGATCGCCACCGCGCTGCCCTACGAAGCCATCGTGGTGAACAAGTCGACCGTGCCCGTGGGCAGCACCAAGGTGGTCGAGCGGATGATGAAGCGCCCCGACGTGCGGGTGGTGAGCAACCCCGAGTTCCTCCGCGAGGGCTCGGCGGTCGACGACTTCTTGAAGCCCGACCGAGTGGTGGTGGGCGCCGACGACCGGGCCGCCGCCATCGCCGTCGGCTCGCTGTACGACAAGGTGCGCGCTCAGATCATCGTCACCGACCCTGCGTCGGCCGAAACCATCAAGTACGCCGCCAACGCCTTCCTCGCCACCAAGCTCAGTTTCATCAACGCCATCGCCGCCATCTGCGAAGGCGTGGGCGCCGACGTGAACGACGTCGTCGTGGGCATGGGCTACGACAAGCGCATCGGCACCGAGTTTCTCCGCCCCGGCCCCGGCTGGGGCGGTTCCTGTTTTCCGAAAGATTCGCGGGCGTTGCTGAAGATCGCCAACGAGGCGGGCTACCGGTTCGATCTGCTCGCCGGCGTCATCACGGTGAACGAGGAACAACTCGACCGCGTGGCCGACAAGATCCGGGCCGCAGCCGGCGACCCGCTGGCCGACAAGACGATCGCCGTGTGGGGGCTCACCTTCAAGGCCCGCACCGACGACCTGCGCGACTCGCCGTCGGTGGCCATCATCAACCGTCTGCTCGCCGACGGTGTCACCATCCGCGCCTACGACCCCACCGTCACCGATGCACGACCCGGTGTGCCCGACGGCATCACCATCTGCGCCACCCCCTACGAGGCGGTGGAGGAAGCCGACGTGCTGGCCGTGCTCACCGAATGGGACGAGTTCCGCTGGATCGAGCCGCGCAAGGTGGCCACCTCGATGCGCGTCCGGCGTGTGGTCGACGGCCGCAACCTGCTCGACCGCAACGACTGGCAGCGAGCCGGATTCATCCACCAGGGCATCGGCCGCTGATGGCCCACCACCTGCTGGCCGGTGGCGGCGGCTTCATCGGCTCGCACATGGCCGATGCACTGCTCGAACGCGGCGACAGCGTCACCATCGTCGACAACTTCGCCACCGGGCGCCGCAGCAACATCGCCCACCTCGACGGGCACCCGCGCTGCACGCTGATCGAACACGACGTCACCGTCGCCCTGCCCCCGTCGATCACCGACGGCCGCTACGACACCGTGCTCGACCTCGCCAGCCCGGCATCGCCGCTCGACTTCGCCACCATGCCGCTCGAGATCCTCGCCGTCGGCTCCACCGGCACCCGCAACCTGCTCGACCTCGCCGTCGCCCAGCAGGCCCGCTTCTTCCTCACCTCCACCAGCGAGGTGTACGGCGACCCGCTGGTGCACCCCCAGCCCGAGACCTACCTGGGCAACGTCAGCTGCACCGGCCCGCGCAGTTGCTACGACGAGGCCAAGCGCTTCAGCGAAGCGCTCACGATGGCGTACCACCGTTGGCACGGCCTCGACGTGCGCATCGTGCGCATCTTCAACACCTATGGCGAACGCATGCGCCCCGACGACGGCCGCGTGGTGAACACGTTCATCGTGCAGGCCCTGCGCAACGAGCCGATCACCCTGCACGGCGATGGCAGCCAGACCCGCAGCTTCGCCCACGTGAGCGATGAGGTGCGCGGCCTGCTGGCCGTGCTCGACGGCCACCTCACCGGGCCCGTGAACGTGGGCCACCCGGGCGAGTTCACGATGCGCGAACTGGCCGAGCAGGTGATCGACCTCACCGGCTCGTCGAGTCCCATCGTCACCGTGCCGCTGCCCCCCGAACGCGAGGGCGACCCACTGCAGCGCCAGCCCGACATCACCCTCATCCGCACCACCTACGGCTGGGAACCAACCCTCAGCCTGCGCGACGGACTGGCGCGGATGATCGCCCACTTCCGCGCCCACGAGTCGATCGACTGAGCCTGCGGGCCGAACGGCCGCCGAACGCCTCCCCACCCCCTTGGGTAGGATCGGCCACATGTCCGTGGTCGTCACCCCCGACCAGATCGCCGAACGGCACCGCCTCGGCCTCGACCGATTCGACGAGATCTGGCAGGGGCGGTACCACGTGAATGCGGCACCGCATCCCCGGCACCGTTTCCTGCTCCGCCACGCCGAGCTCCGGACTGTCTACGCAACGGCCGAACGATCGGCCCTGCTCCACCTCAGCGCCGACGACGTATCGGCCCATCTCCCCTGGAACCTGATCGACCCATGACCATCCTCATCACCGGCGGCGCCGGCTACATCGGTTCGCACACCGTGCGCATGTTGCGCGAGCAGGACCGCCCCCTCGTCGTGCTCGACACCCTCGAGCTCGGCCACACCGCAGCGCTGCTGGGCGCCCCGCTCGTGGTGGGCGACATCCGCGACAACGAACTGGTGCAGCGCATCTGCCGCGAACACGGCGTCACCCAGGTGGTGCACTTCGCCGCCTACAAGAGCGTGGGCGAGTCGATGCAGCACCCCGAGAAGTACTGGCGCAACAACGTGGCCGGCACGGTGGAACTGGTCGAGGCACTGCTGGCGGCCGACGTGCGCCAGATCGTGTTCTCGTCGAGCTGCTCGGTGAACGGCACCCCCACCAGCGTGCCGGTCGACGAAGACGCCGCCCTCCACCCCGAGAGTCCCTACGCCGAATCGAAGGCGATGGTCGAGAAGATCCTCGGCTGGTACGGCGTCACCAAGGGCCTGCGCTCGGTCAGCCTGCGCTACTTCAACGCCGCCGGGGCCAGCACCGACGCGCTCATCGGCGAGGACTGGACGTTCTCGATCAACCTCGTGCCCGTGGTGATGAAGGCCACACTTGGCCGCCGCCCACCCGTGCAGGTGTTCGGCGCCGACTACCCCACCCCCGACGGCACCTGCATCCGCGACTACATCCACGTCGACGACCTCGCCGATGCCCATATCAAGGCGCTCGGCTATCTGGCCGACGGCGGCGACACGGTGTCGCTCAACGTCGGCACCGGTGTGGGCAGCAGCGTGTTCGACGTCATCCACGCCACCGAACGCATCAGTGGCCAGGCCGTGCCCTACGAGGTGGTGCCAAGCCGCGCCGGCGACGCCGTCGCCACCTACGCCGACCCCACCCGCATCAACGCCACCCTTGGCTGGACCGCCCGCTACGGCCTCGACGACATCATCGCCAGCGCCTGGAAGTGGCACAGCACCCACCTCGACGGCTACGACGCCACCTGAGCCCGGGCTGCCGGCGACGGGCCTCGGCGTTCAGCGCATCAACGACTTCTGCCGGTCGAGCCAGCCCATCAACACCGCGATCGCCCGCGGATCGTGGCGCAAGCGGTGGCCCGCCCCGTCGAACACGCGCAACTCGGCACTGCCGTGCGCCTCGGCCAGACGCCGCGAATCGGTGGGCGGCACGCTCTCGTCGTCGGCCCCGTGCATCACCAGCATCGGGCGCGGCGCGAACCGGCGAGCCGCATCGAGCGGGCGGAACCGGCGGAACTCGCGCGACCACTCGTCGAACTGACGCGGGTAGTTGGGTGTGCGCACCGCACCGATCTCGCGGGCGTGCTCGAGGAACCGGCGCGGCTGGGCCGCCCAGTCGTCGAAGTCGGCCCGTGGCCCCATCAGCGCCACCCCGCGGATACGCGGATCGTCGGCCGCTGCACACACCGCCAACGCACCACCGGTGTTCGTGCCGATCAGCCACACACCCGTGGGCGCCGCCTCGGCGATGAGATGCTCGATGGCCGCACGCAGATCGTCGACCCAGCCCTGCAACGAGAAGTCGCCTTCGCTGGTGCCGCACCCGCGGAAGTTGAACATCATCGCCGCCCATCGCTGCTCGTTGGCGATGCGGTCGATCAACTCCGGAAAGGTCAACCCGCTCTGGCGCGCATCGAGTGGGCCGATAGGGAACCCGTGGCACAGGATCACACCCGGCAGGCCGTCGTTGCGGCCGGCGGGCACGGCCAGATACCGGGCCAACTGCAGCCCGCCCGACGTGAAGCTGCCGTTCATCGCAGTTCCGTCGCGCTCGACGTCAGCAGCTCCGAACGCACCTGATGGTCAGGCCCGCGGCTTGAGGTGGCGGCGCTTGGCACCCGGCGTGGCCAGCGTGTAGCCACGGTTGCGGGCCTCGGCCAACGTGTCGGGCCCGAAGCACAACCCCACCTCGGCCTCGACGATCTCGTCGATCACCGCTGCATCGGTCCAGGTGTCGAGGTCGTACACCAGCTGCGTGCGCTTGTCGCCGAGGAAGCGGGTGTGTTCGAAGCGTGACGGCCGTTCCATGAGCGACGACGTTACCGGGCCGGGCCGGTGCGATGCATGGTCTGCCCCTTGGCTACCGTCGCCGCCATGGCCATCCCCACCGACACCATCGACAAACTCGAGCACCTCTGGCACTCGATCAGCACGCTGTGCGCAGGGCTCACCGAGGAGCAGTGGAAAACCCCAACCGTGTTGCCCGAGTGGAGTGTGCAAGACAATCTGTCGCACCTCATCGGCACCGAGCGGGCCCTGGAAGGCCTGCCCAGCACCGGGCACCGCACCACCGCACTCGGCCACACCCGCAACCCGATCGGTGAAGCCAACGAGCACGAGGTCGACGCCCGCCGCAACCTGCCCGGCGCGCAGGTGCTGGCCGAGTGGAACCAGATCGTCGCCATTCGCCTCGCCACCCTGCGCTCGGCCGACGACGACTACTTCGACACCCCGGCGATCACGCCCACCGGGCCCGGTACGCGCGCCGACTTCCTGCACATCCGCGTGCTCGACTGCTGGGCGCACGAACAAGACATGCGCCACGCGCTCGGCATCCCGGGCAACAACGACTCGCCCAGCGCTGCACACACCCTCGACCGCCTCATCCGCACGCTGCCGATCGTGGTGGGCAAGCGGGCCGGCACGCCCGAGGGCGGGGCCGTACGCTTCGTGCTCACCGGCCCGATCGAGCGCACCCTCACCTACGAGGTGCGCGAGGGCCGAGCCGCGCCGGTCGACGAGCCCACGAACGCACCGTTGGCCACGCTGCGCATGGACAGCGACACCTTCGCCTGCCTCGCGCTCGGCCGCCGGCCCGGCTCCGAGTTGCGCGAGTGGGTCACCCTCGAGGGCGACACCGACCTGGCCGGCCGTTGCCTCGACAGCCTCAACATGATGATCTGACGCCCGGCGGCTGCTACAGGTCGAGCGCCTTCGGGCCGACTGCGCCGATGGCCTCGAAATAGGCCAGATGCGCATCGACCACGTTCACCACGTCGACATCGTCGAGGATCTCGATACCCGCCTGCTCGGCCTCGGCCAGCAGGTATGCGGTGAGGTCGTTCTCGCCCACGATCACCAGGTCGGCGATGTCTTGCCGGCGGTCGATCACATTGGTGGGCTGCAGGCCCTTGGCGTGCAACCAGCGCATGTGGATGGTGAGCAACTGCTCCAGTTCCTCCGGTGTGAGGCGAGCCTGGCTGTCGGTGGGCAGGTACTCGGCCACGAACTCGACCGCCTCGTCGACCACGTACACCGACCGCGGCGCCACCGCATCGAGCCGGTGTGCCTCGCGGCCCACCACCCCCGCGGCGATCGCGAACGTGACCAGTGCGGCAGCGACGAGGAACACCCAGGTGATCGGCTCCATCGGGCCAGCCTACCGAGGCCGCCGAAAACGGCGAGAGGCCCGGGCCGCAGCCCGGACCTCTCGACTCGACTCGATGGAACGAGGCGTCGGCTCAGATGCCGATGCGCTGCGCCAACAGCTCGCGGTGGTAGGTGGGATCGCCGAAGAGCAGCTCGCTCGACTTCGCCCGCTTGAAGTACAGGTGGGCCGGGTGCTCCCAGGTGAAGCCGATGCCACCGTGGATCTGGATGTTCTCGGCCGCAGCGTGGAAGTAGGCCTCCGAGCAGTACGCCTTGGCGAGCGAGGCCACCGAGGGCAGCTCGTCGTTCAGCTCGGCGGCGCACCACATGCCGTAGTACGCAGCGCTCTTGGCCGACTCGACCTCGAGCAGCATGTCGGCGCACTTGTGCTTGATGGCCTGGAACGAACCGATCGGGCGACCGAACTGCACGCGCACCTTGGCGTACTCCACCGCCATGTCGAGCACCTTCTGGGCGCCACCCACCTGCTCGGCGGCCAGGGCCACCGCAGCGAGGTCGAGCACCTTGCCCAGCACGGTCCAACCCTCACCCTCGGTGCCCAACAGCGAGGCAGGGGTGTTGGCGAACTCGAGCTTGGCCTGCTTGCGGGTCTGGTCCATGGTGCTGAGCGCCGTGCGGGTGAGGCCCGCAGCGTCGCCGGCCACCGTGAACAGGCTCACGCCCTTGCCGGTGCGGGCAGCCACGATGATGAGGTTGGCGGTGTGGCCGTCGATCACGAACATCTTCGTGCCGTTCAGCGTGAAGCCGTCGCCCGAGGCCGTGGCCTGCATGGTGATACCGGCCTCGTCCCACTTGCCCGAGGGCTCGGTGTAGGCGAGGGTGGCGATGGTCTCGCCGCTGGCGATACCGGGCAAATGCGCAGCCTGGGCAGCGCTGTCGCCGCTGTGGATGAGGGTCTGGCCGGCCAGCACCACGGTGGAGAAGAACGGGGCGCACAGCAGGGCGCGGCCCATCTCTTCGAGGATGATGCCGAGCTCGACGAAGCCGTAGCCCGAGCCGCCGTGCTCTTCGGGGATGACCAGGCCCTGCAGGCCCATCTGCTCGGCCATCTGGGTCCACACGGCGGCGTCGTAGCCGGCCTCGGTCTCCATCTGCTCGCGCACGGCCGTCTCGGGGCTCTTGGCGTCGAGGAACCCGCGCACGGTCTTGCGGAGTTCTTCCTGTTCTTCGGTGAAGGCAAAGTTCATGGCCACGAGTCTGCCGCCGCGACCGGGCACCCGTCCAGCCCGTCTGTGTACGCTTGTGTACGCATGATCGGCATCCGCGAACTCCGAGGCGACCTCGCCGCCCACATCCGTCGCGCCGCCGCCGGCGAGTCCACCGTCGTCACCGTCGGCGGCCGCCCCGCCGCCGTCATCGCCCCCCTCGCCGAAGTGCCCGCCACCCCCGACCCCGGCGCCCACGAACCCGGCGTCCACGAACCCGGCGTCCACGAACCCGGCGTCCAACCCCCGAGTGCGATGAGCAACGTGCGCACCAGCAGCGCACATCGCTCATCGCTCGAGGCATCGGGGGCGCTGCTGCCGCCCCGGCGCACCGACGGCAAACTGCCCTCGGGCACCGTGCCCACCTGGGGCAGCGTGCGTCTCGACCGCCTGCTCGCCGAGATCCGCGGCTGATCCGGAGCACGGCAATGACCCTCTACCTCGACGCCAGCGCCCTCGTGGCCGCCCACCTCGACACCCCCGCCCGTCAGGTGGTGCTCGACGCGATGGCCGCCGACCCCGACTGGTGCAGCAGCGGCCTCACCCTCATGGAGTCGCTCGCCCTCATCGACCGGGTGCTCGACCAACCGGTGCTGCGCAGCGACCTCGAAGATCTCGTGCGCCTCACCTGGGACCGTGTCGCCATCGTGCCGGTCGACCAACGCTGCCTCGACCGGGCGGCCACACTGATGCGCGAGCAACCCCTCCGGCTGAGCGACGCGCTCCACCTCGCCGCCGCCGATCGCCTGCCCCGCCCGCTGCAGTTCGTCACCTTCGACCCCGGCCAGATCCCCGTGGCCATGTCGCTCGGCTTCGATGTCGTGAGCACCTGACGCCGACGCCCGACGAGTGCTCAGCCGATGCGGCAGACTGGCGCGATGACCACGCTCCACTGGGCCGACGGCCGCCTCGAGATCCACCGGGTGGTGGTGGGTCCGTACGACAACAACGTCTTCGTGGTGCGCTGTCGCCACACCGGCGAGTCGGTGCTCATCGACGCCGCCAACGAACACGAGCGCCTGCTCGAACTGTGCCAGCGGCTGAACGTGCGGCGCGTGCTCGAGACCCACGGCCACTGGGACCATATCGGCGCCATCCCCGCCATGCGCGAGGCCGGCTACGAGGTGGCGGTCACCAGCCAGGACGCACCGATGCTGAAAGACGTCGGGTACGACGTGTTCCTCGACGATGCCGAAGTGATCGAGGTGGGCCGCCTGCGTCTGCATGCCATCCACAACCCCGGCCACACTCCCGGGTCGATCTCGTTCCTGGTCGAGGGCTCGCCCGTGCTGTTCAGCGGCGACACCCTGTTCCCCGGCGGCCCCGGCAACACCTCGTTCGAGGGCGGCGACTTCGCCACCATCATCGACTCGCTCGACAACCGCCTGTTCACCCTGCCCGCC
>JBEIIG010000081.1:0-15695 GCA_040380855.1 Acidimicrobiaceae bacterium
GAGTGGCGAATTCCATACTTGTTGTCAAACTTTGACTTGGTGACTGAGTCGTTGACGTTGATGGCCGGGAACAAGAGTTCGCCGCGCTTGAAGAATTAGTAGAGTCGGTGAACACCGGTGGTGGTCTCTTCGGTGACGCCCTTGATGCCCTTGGCCATCCGGGTCCACTTGGTGGGATCGGTGCGCAGCGACCGCTGCAGCAGGCCGAGCACGATGGCGAACTCGGCGTTCGACGCCGTGGTGGGGTCGGGCACCTCGCCGCTGGCCTCGAACTCGACACCCTTGTGCAGCAGCAGCGTGGCGTCGCCGCCGTCGTCGAGGATCATGTTCGGGCCGTCCTCGCCGTTGGGGCCGGCGGGCCACGACATCATCTGCTCGGTGCACCACCAGTACTCCTCGAGTGTCTCGCCCTTCCAGGCGAACACGGGGATGCCCTGCGGGTCGTCGGGGGTGCCGTTCGGCCCCACGGCCACCGCTGCCGCAGCGTGGTCTTGCGTGGAGAAGATGTTGCAACTCGCCCAGCGCACCTCGGCGCCGAGCTCGACGAGGGTCTCGATGAGCACCGCGGTCTGGATGGTCATGTGCAACGAACCCGAGATGCGGGCGCCGGCGAGCGGCTTGCTGGGCCCGAACTCCTTGCGCAGCGCACGCAGGCCGGGCATCTCGTGCTCGGCGAGGTGGATCTCCTTGCGGCCAAAGGGAGCGAGCGACAGGTCGGCGACACGGAAATCGCGGCGCTGGTCGAGCGACGAAGACACAGGGGTTCCTTTCAGGCGCGAGCCGACACAGACGGGCCTCGCAACGCGCCCGAAGTGTACCGGTCAGTCGGCCAGCACGACGGCAGAGGCATCGAACAGATAGTGCGCGTACCCAGCCAGGTTGTACACCCACGCCGTGTTCGCCGAGCCGTACTTCACCACGGCCAGGTTGGGCACGGGCATGTTCTCGACCGTGTTCACGTTCGACGCGCTCGGGCGCGAACCGACCGGCATCTGGTCGGGATAGACGCTGAGGTAGCTGCTCACCGCCACGCTCGCCGACTGCCGCCGCAGGCTCGCCGAGGTGAAGTTGCCGATCACCGCTGCCTGGTTGCCCACCGACACACCGCCGATGTTCACCGACGACGCGAAGTCGGCGAAACTCCACGGCTCGGCCTGGCCCGGGCCCAGTTCGAGGTTGCCGAAAGCCGCCTCGCGGGTGTCGAACACGCGGAAGGGTGAACTGAGCGGCACGATGCGGCCGCCGCGGGTGTCGTCGGTGCGGCGCTGCAGGTAGCCCACCACGTCGACCGCCACGTTCACGCTGCCGGAGTTGTTGTAGATGCGCACCCGTCCGTCGCCGGCGTTCACCGGCACGATGACGAGGTTCGACTTCACGACACCGCGTGTGAGGTTCAGGTTCGAGGTGGTCGCTCGTCCGCCGCCGAGCGGATCGGGCACCACCGAGACGTAGGTGTCGAGGCTCGCCGCAGTGTTGTTGATACCGGTGATGTTCAGCACCGCGCCGACGATGTCGGATCCGTCGGGCACGGCCACCCCGCCCGCGTTGAGGCCGCGCACCGTGAGGTCGCGCGCCTGGCCGGCGCCGATCGGGCCACCGGTGTCGCGGGTGTCGAGCACACGGCCGGGCGTGACCGGCACCAGCCGCGAGCCCCGGTCGGGGTTGGCACTGGTGGCGATCCACCCGAACACGTCGACGATCACATGCGCGGTGGCACCACCCGCCGCCGAACTGAACAACTGGATCGACAACCGTCCATCGGCACCAGGGCGCACCATGGCGAGGTTCGGCACGGTCTGGTTGCGCACGAAGTTGATGATCGACGTGGGCGTGCTGGGGCGGGCGCCGGCGCCGAACGCACTGAGCCACCCGTTGCCGGTGGGCGCCGTGACGGTGATGTTCACCACGACGGCCAGCACACGCGACGCGTCGGCTGGAACACCGCCCTGGCCGAGCAGCGCGATGTCGAACGTGGGCGCTGCACCGTTGGCCGTCTTGGCGCCCGGCGCCGGTTCGTTCACCGCCGACTCGGGGCGCGAGTCGTAGATGCGCGTAGGCGTGAGCGGGAAGAACTCGCCGCCGGCGCCGAGACCACCCGCGGCCAGCGCCGGGGCGACCGGCGACACCCCAGCGGGCACGACGATCGAGGCGGTGGCGATCAGCAGTGCGCTGACCCAGCCGAGGGGGCGGCGGATCGTGCTCATCGCACCAGTATTGCCCATCGGATCTACGCCGGGGCGTCGCCGAAGGTCGGCGCGATCGACTCGGCGGCGATGCGCGCCATGATCTGCACGTGGGTGGCTTCGTCGACGGCGACGGCCTCGTCGATCAGCATCACCGGGATGCCGTCGCGGATCTCGTAACGCCGGTGCAGACGAGGGTTGTACAGGCCCTCGGCGTCGCCGAGGTAGTACAGCGGTCCTTTGTCCTCCGGGCAGGCCAGTACGGCGAGCAGGCGGGTGTCGAGCGGCATGCGGTTCTCCTGTCAGTTCGCGGTGACGAGGGCGAGTACCTCGGCGACGCGGAGGTCGCACTCGTCGCGGTCGGGGGCTTCGAGGTTGAGTCGCAGCAGCGGCTCGGTGTTCGACGGGCGCAGGTTGAACCACCACGACCCGCAGTCGACGGTGAGGCCGTCGAGGCGGTCCTGGTGGGCGTGCGGGTAGGCGGCGGCGACCCGCTCGATGACGTCGAGCGGCGCATCGACCTCGGTGTTGATCTCGCCGCTCGACGAGTAGCGCTCGTAGGGCTTGCGCAGTGCCGACAGCGCACCGCCCGATCGGCTCAGTTCGGCCAGTACGAACATGCTGGCGATGAGGCCGCTGTCGGCGCGGAAGTTGTCGAGGAAGTAGTAGTGCGCCGAGTGCTCGCCGCCGAACACGGCGCCGGTGTCGGCCATGACCTGCTTGATGTTGGAGTGGCCCACCTTGGTGCGCACCGGCACGCCACCGTGTTCGCGCACCACCTCGGGCACCGTCCGCGAGCAGATGAGGTTGTGCAGGATGGTGGCGCCCGGATGATTGCGCAGCACGGTGGCCGCCAAGATGGCGGTGGTGGTGGAACCGCTCAGCCCACGGCCGGTCTCGTCGACCACGAACACCCGGTCGGCGTCGCCGTCGAAGGCGAAGCCCACATCGAAGCCGCCCGCCACCACCCGGGCCTGCAGGTCGCGCTGGTTGGCCGGCTGCAGTGGATCGGCGGGGTGGTTCGGGAACGTGCCGTCGAGCTCGCCGTACATCACCTCGAGGGTGATCTGCGGCAGCCGCGAGAACACCGCTGGCACGACGAGGCCGCCCATGCCGTTGGCGGTGTCGGCCACGACGCGCAGCGGCAGGAGCGTGGCGACGTCGACGAACGACACCACATGGTCGGCGAAGGCATCGAGCAGGTCGCGCGACGACCGTGTGCCCCGGGCGGGCGCCGCAGCCGGACCGCGCCCCTCGAGCACCAGGCGGGCTTCGTCGCGCATCGTGCCCAGCCCGGTGTCGAGCCCCACCGGCCGGGCACCCGACAGGCAGAACTTCACACCGTTGTACTGCGCCGGGTTGTGCGACGCGGTGAACACGGCGCCCGGCGCATCGAGCGTGCCGGCGGCGAAGTAGAGCAGGTCGGTGCTCACCAGCCCGAGGTCGATGACATCGACCCCCTGGTGCATCACCCCGCTGGCGAAGGCGTCGACGAGTTCGGGCCCCGACGGGCGCATGTCGCGGCCGACGAGCACACGCGGCGCGCCGGCGAACCGGGCGAAGGCCACGCCCAGGGCGAAGGCCACCTCGGCGTTGAACTGATCGGGCACCGTGCCGCGCACGTCGTACGCCTTCACGATGAGGTCGAGGTCGCCGATGCCGACGGCAGCGGGTGACGGGTCGGTGAGCGCCATGGGTGTCACAACCTACCGGGGGGTTCGAGGGGTGGGAAGGTGCCGGACGGGGCGTCGGCGTCGCCGAACGGCTCGTCGGCGGCGGCGGCGAACTCGTCGAGACCAGTGTCGTCGAGACCGGTGTCGTCGACGACACGCGGCTCGATGGGGCTGGCCGTGAGGTGCTGCACATCGCCGCGCCAGCGCCAGAACACGAGCAGCAACAAGCCGGCGAGGGTGAGCAGGTAGGCCAGGACGTCGACCCCGGAGCGACCGAACATGAGGTGCACCTCGTTCGAGGTGGGCACGACCACCATCATGTTCGGACCGATGCGATAGGGGCCCTCCGCGCCGCTGACATCCCAGTTGGGGAAGTAGCTGACCTTCACCAGCACCGGTACGCCCACCCGATCGACACGGAATCGCAGATCCTGCTCGCCCAGTTCGACATCGCTCACCACGACCGGCTCGAGCGGCACCGCGGTGATGGGTTGGGCCGGGAGCACGATGTCGACCCGGTCGTCCTGGCGGCGGGCGAGATCGGGCAGCACATCGATGCGCTGCCACGCAGCCGGCCCGTCGTCGGCGGGCATCGCCACCCATTCGTCGCGGTGTTGGAACCAGCTCATGCCGAGCTCGAGGTTGCGCTCGCGCTGGTCGCCGTCGCGCCGGTTCACCACCACTGGCTGCATCGCGAGCGGTTCGACGACGTCGCTGCCGGCCACGGTGTAGACGTTCCACGGCCCGACGGAACGCACCAGCGTGAGCCCGGGCTGGGCGTCGGCCTGTTTGCGCGCCGCCTCGGTGAACACCATCACGTACTTCACGCCGAGCGACTGCAGGTAGGGAACGCCCTTGGCCGCGTCGTTGTTGTCGTAGCGCAACTGGCGCACCGGGTTCGAGCTCTGCTGGCTCATCGCCGCGGCGGTGATGAAGTGGAACGGTGTGGTGCCCGACGCCTCGAAGAACAGGCCCTCCATGCTGGCGATGCATCCGTCGGTCCAGTGCGGCAGCAGCATCAGCGCCATCGTGGTGCCGTACTTGCCGGTCTCGCCGTTGTTCTCCCACAGTGCCCGACCGCAGCCGAACTGCGGATCGTCGCCCAGTTCGCCCATGGTGGTGACGAGCGACCGGTACTCGCCGTACGCGGGCTTGCCCTCGTAACCGCTGAAGTTGTAGCGGGGCCACGCATCGCTGAGCGCGTCGGTGGACGTGGCGGTGAGCGAGATCGGCCCCCACTGGTAGACGCTCTTGCCGTTGTGGGTCTGATACCCGGCGCCCGGCATGATGCGGAAGAAGAACAACTCGATCACCAGCACGCCGAGGGCCACCACGACGGCAGTGCCGGTGCTCACGGCCAACGTCGTCCGTGGCGAGAGTTCGCGCACCCCCTTCACTCCCCGGGCCACCAGCAGCGCCACCTCGACGAAACCCACCATCATCAGCAGGTAGCGCAGCAGGTAGAAGAAGGGCAACAGGCGCGGGTTCCACAGCAGGCCGATGAGCGGCAGGCTGTCGCGGGTGAGGTAGACGAGCGCCACCAGTGCCAGCGCACAGATGCCGAGCCATGCGCCGTTGAGGTGCCGGCGGGCGATGGTGGCGACGAACCCGACGATGGCGAACCCGGTGATGAGGATGTCGAAGAACGTCGTCAGCGGGAAGAACATGTCCCAGAACGAGTCGGAGGCTCCCTGCGGCCGATAGCCGTACTTCATGTCGGTCATGTAGGCGTGGTTCAACAGGAACGGCAGCACCCAGAACGCACACAGCAGGAACACCGTGACACCGGTGGTGGCGCCGTAGACGAGCCGCGTCCGGTCGATCCAGACCAGGCACAGCAAGATGGCCCCGAGCACGACGAAGATGAGCACGATGCCGTGCGACAGGCAGGCGAGCGAGATGACGATGGCCGCCCAGCAGCGGTACTTCCCGGTCTCGAGCCCGTGGGCCAGCAGGCCGAGGCCGAGGATGCCGAGCGACAGGGAGATCGAGAACGAGAACTCGCCCGCCATCGTGCTCTTCACGTTGCCGCCGTAGATCGAGAAGCTCTCGTCGAACAGGAACAGCAGACCACCGAGGGCGAACAGCTCGGGCATCGGATAGCGGAACCGGGCGAGGCGGCCGAACGCGAAACAGCACAGCGGCAACGTGGCGATACCGCTGACGGCGACCACCTTGAACGCGATGCCGTAGGGCAGCACCACGTTGAGCGCCACGATCATCAACGCCGGGATGACCATGTAGAAGCGGTACATCGGGAGCCCCGAGTACCAGTAGTTGCTCCAGCCGGTGAGCTGTCCGCTCGGCATCAGCACGTCGCGCAGGAACGCCGGGCCCATCACATGGGCACCCATGTCGCCGCCGGTAGGCGTGTTGTTGCTCAACACCAGCGTCGGCTGCACCACCTTCAGTGCCGCCCAGCTGCTACCTCCCACCACCACGACCGCCACGACGAGGCGCACGATGCGCTCTGGCGTCCACGGCGCATCGAGCCATGTCTGCGGCCGGCGCACGACGCGACGCAGCGCTCGGCCGACAAGGCTCGGCTGGGGCGCTGGTTCGGCCTCGACTACCGCGTCGTCGGTCATCACACCCATCCTCCCACCACTCTGCCTGCGCCGGCCGTCATCGCTGTGCCACCCAGACGAGCGCGGTGGCGTTGAACGCACAGTGCGCCAGCACGCCCATACCGAGGCGGCGGGTGACCAGCGCCGCTGCACCGAGCACCAGCCCGAAGGCGAACAGCCCCGGGTACTCGACCGGCCGGAAGTGGATGAGCGCGAACCATGCGGCCACCACCACCACGGCCAGCCAGCCCGACATCCGACGGGCCATCGACCCCTGCAGCAGGCCGCGGTAGACGAGTTCCTCGACGAGCGGCGCCCCCACCACCACCATCAGCACCAGGCCGATCATCCACGGGCCGGTGGCGCGGTCGAACAGGTCGCGGGCCGACTGCTCGACACGGTTCTCGTCGAAGGTGGCCGGCCAGATGGCGCGCAACGGCCAGTAGACGAGCCGGAGCAGCACCAACTGACACGCCACCCCGATGGGGATACCGAGCAGGTCGACCGGAGCGAACCGCATACCGAAATCGCTGACGAGCGACCCGGTGCCGCGGCTGCGACTGGCCCACACCACACCCGCGGTGAGCAGCGTCCACAACGCTGCCGCCGACACGAGCACCGCCTCGATGGGCGCCTCGCCCGCCGACCTGTCGGGCGACAGTGCGTCGAGCAGGCCCTGGGCCACGATGTTGCCGACGAACCAGCACACCGCCCAGGTGGCAGCCGCGACACCGACCGTGATGCCCGCCCGCCGCTCCGCCGTGTGCATGGGAGGCGATGGTACCGAGGCGGGTGCGCGCTGGGGCGTCAGCCGGCCAGACGCTGCGCGCCAGCGTGGGCCAGTTGATGGGTGCCGCGGCGGTCGTCGAGCCGCCACCCGTTGGGCACCGAGAGGCGAGCCGCATGGCGCTCGCACAGGTCGTAGCTGTGCGGGTCGCGCTCGTCGGCGAGGTCGTCGATCCACACGATCGCGCGACCGTACTGATAGGCGAGGGTGGCGACCGCCGGGGAGGCGCATCCGGTGCGTGAACACTGCCGAGTCATCGTCCGCCACCGTACCGAGCACCATGTGACAGATGGTGGATACCCCCTGTACCGACCACCCGAACGGCGAGGACACCCCCTAACATGCACCCATGAGCAACCTGCCTCCGCCGCCACCGCCGCCGCCCCCCGGCCGCACCCCGGGTGGCCGCCAGCAGCCCGGCCAACAGCCTCCTGAGCGCGGCAAGCAACCCTTCAGCGGATGGCCGCGCTGGACACTGCCCGTCCTCATCGCCGTGCTCGTGGCACTGTTCGTCCTGCCACGCGTGTGGCCGAGCGAGACCGGCCAGAAACTCACGTTCTCCGAGTTCGTCACCTCGGTGGGCAATGGCGATGTCGCCACCGCCAACCTCAACAACGACACAGCCGTCATCACCGGCGAACTCAGCGACGGCACGCCCTACCGCACCACGGCGTCGCGCAACTGGCCCGAGGCGAGCGATGTCGAGTTCCTGCGCAGCAACGGCGTCGACTACGACGCCTTCACGCCGCAGTCGAACTGGCTGCTCAGCTGGATCGGCCTGCTGTTGCCGTTCATCTTGTTCCTCGGCTTCTTCGTCTGGATGCAGCGCCGGGCCATGGGCCAGGCCGGCAGCATCATGTCGGTCGGCAAGAGCCGGGCGAAGACGTTCAATCCCGACAAGCCCAGCACCACGTTCGCCGACATCGCCGGCTACGACGGCGTGAAGCAGGAGATCCGCGAGGTCGTCGACTTCCTGCGCATGCCCGAGCGGTTCCGCGAGATCGGTGCCCGTGTGCCGAAGGGCATGCTGCTCGTCGGTCCGCCAGGCACCGGCAAGACCCTGTTCGCCCGTGCAGTGGCCGGTGAAGCCGGTGTGGGCTTCTTGTCGGTCACCGGCTCCGACTTCATGGAGATGTTCGTCGGCGTCGGCGCCAGCCGCGTGCGCGACCTGTTCCAGCAGGCCCGCAAGATGGGCCGGGCCATCATCTTCATCGACGAGATCGACTCGATCGGCCGCAAGCGCGGTGCCGGCCTCGGCGGCGGGCACGACGAGCGCGAGCAGACGCTCAACCAGATGCTCGCCGAGATGGACGGTTTCGAGACCAGCGAGGGCATCGTCATCCTCGCCGCCACCAACCGTCCCGACATCCTCGACCCGGCGCTGCTGCGCCCCGGCCGCTTCGACCGCCAGATCGTCGTGCCGTTGCCCGAGGCCGACGAGCGCCTCGCCATCTTGAAGGTGCACAGCCGCGACAAGCGCATGGGCACCGACGTCGACCTCGACGTGATGGCCAAGGCCACGCCCGGTATGAGCGGCGCCGACCTGGCCAACCTGGTGAACGAAGCGGCGTTGTTCGCCGTGCGCCGTGGCAGCCAGACGGTCGAGCGCATCGACTTCGAGAACGCCCGCGACCGTGTGGTGATGGGCGCCCGCCGCGAGAGCCTGGTGCTCACCGGCGAAGAGAAGCGAGCCACGGCGGTGCACGAGAGCGGCCATGCCGTGCTCACTGTGCTGCTGCCGCACGCCGACCCGCTGCACAAGGTCACCATCCTTCCCCGCGGTATGGCACTCGGCGTCACGTGGAGCCTTCCCGAGGAACGGCACACCTACTCGAAGGGCTACTTCGAAGACGTCATCTGCCGCGCCATGGGCGGTCGTGTGGCCGAAAAGATCGTGTTCGACCACCTCAACTCCGGGGCCGCCAACGACCTCGAGCAGGCCACGGGAATCGCCCGCCGGATGGTGCGCGAATGGGGCATGAGCGAGCAGATCGGCCCGATGGCGTGGCACGGCCAGCAGCAGGTGTTCCTCGGTGAAGACCTGATGACGAGCGGTCGCGAGTACAGCGACGAAACCGCTCGCCGCATCGACGACGAGGTGTCGCGGATCCTGCAGGAGCAGGAGCAGCGGGCCCACGAACTGCTCGTGAAGCACCGCGCCGGGCTCGACCTCGTCGCCGAGGCGCTCCTCGAGAAAGAGACCATCGACGGCGCCGAGGTGGCGCGCCTGCTGCAGACCGCCATGGGCGAGGCCACCATCACCGAGCCGAGCCCGGCCCCCACGAGCGGCAACTAGTCGTCAGGTTTCGTCGGGGCCACGTGCTTCGGCGACAGCAGCCCACAGGTCGGTGGCGGTGACGCTGCCGACGAACGAACGGCGCACCACACCGTCGCGGTCGGCCAGCACCAAGGTGGGCACGGCGTCGATCGCATAGCGACGGTGGAGGTCGCGGTCGGCCCCGAACTCGACCTCCACCACCCCCACCGACGGACTGGCGAGCACGAGCGCCTTGGCCACCATGTCGGAGCACGTGTGACAGGTCGCCGAGGTGAACGCCACCAGCAACCACGGTGTGTCGGGCGAACCGAAGTCGCCGCGGTCGAGTTGCTCGGGCACCGACCGGTTGGGCTGGGTGGGTGCGTCGGTGGCGCGGCGCCGCAGCACCAGGGCCACGATCGACACCACCACCACGATTGCGACGGCGAGCAGGACGCGTTCCATCGACGACCTCCGTTCAGCCCGACAGTGCGAATGATCCGGAACGACCCGAGCGGTCGGCACCGCGCCCGAGCGAGCGCTCGACGAACAACCGCTGCTCGCTCGTCACCACCAACGCGGTGCCCAACACCGACGGATCGGTGAGCGGCACCGTGATGACACCACCGGCGGGCAGCGGCAGTGCTTCGAGCCCGGGCACCGGCACCAGTCCACCCGGGCCGAGCGTGCTCACCTGCACGGTGGTGGCGAGGCTGTCGGCGTTCAGCACCACCAGGGCCTCATCGAGGGCCTGGTCGGTGCCGATCGCCATCGACCAGCGCGTGTTCGCCAGGCCCGGCGGGGCCCCCATCACCACCGAGGTGGCCACCTTCGAGCCCGCCGGCCTGGTGATCACCCGCTCGACCACGATCGACTGGGTCGAGAACGTCGAGAACACCACCCCGTGACGGCCCTCGGGCAGGCCCTCGACGGTGCTGGTGTCGAAGGTGACGACGCGGCCCGCCGGCACGCTGAGCTGGGTGTCGTTCAAGAAGGCGTCCGATGGTGCGGTGCCGAGGAACCGGACATCGACCGTCACCTCCCGATCGGATGCGTTGAACACCTGGTACTGCTCGGCCACCCCGTCGCTGTTGTCGCCGTCGGCGAAGTAGTACTGATCGGCCAGCGACGGCGCGCCGAGGGTGAGCGAATAGCCGAGTCGACCACCGCCCAGGTGGTGCTGGGCGCGAGCCACCACCACCCGGCCCCGCGTAGCCACCACACGGGCAGCGATGAGCGCTTCGTCGCGTGCACCGAGTTCGACCACGCGCACCGACCGGCCGGGGATCGGGAACCCCTGCAGCCGTGACGGGTTGCGCTCGCCGTCTTTGGTGACGAAGCCGATGTCGACGATGGCTGCATCCGGGTAGGGATTGGTGACGACCAACTGCTCGGTCGAGTCGTCGAGGCTGAACCCGTCGGCGAACCACCAATTCGACGACGCAGCATTGGCGCACGACGACACGCTGTCACCCGCAGGGTGCTGGGCGACCTGCTCGACGAACCCGCCACCACCTTCGATCTCGACCAGCGCCGACAGGAAGGCGGCATCGGCCTGCAGGCTGCGTAGGTCGATCGAAGCGACGGAGCGCGCATCGATCGTGATGGGGCGCGACACCGGAGCCACCCCCTCGGCCGACGACATGACCGTGATCCGACCCTGCTTCGGGTCGTCGGAGGGGTTGGCGACGACGACTGCTCCCCCGACGCCGCCTTCACCGGCCGGCACACCGCCGCAGAACCACGACGACGTGATGAACGCCCCGGTGGGCACGAACGGCATCGTGGGCGCACCGAGCGATGCGAACGAGGAGTCGCCCTCGACGGCCTCATCGCGCGCCGACAGCCCCAGGCCCACGAGCCCGAGCGCCACCACGGCGGCCAGCACGGTGCGTTGCTGCTTCACGGCTGTGCCTCGAGGACCGGATCGAGTGTGATCACCGGTTGGGTGCCGGTCGCCGGCTCGATCCGCCGACGCGCCCGGCGCACCCTCACGCCAGCGGCGACACCGATGACGACCAGCCACACCAGCGCCTGCACCAGCACCATCAGCCGCCGCACCACCGAGGTCTCGTACCGCATGGCGATCGTTCCCTGTGTCGCGATGTCGAACGCCATCGTCGAGCCGAACGCCGGTCGACTGTCGACCGCCGCCCCGTCGAGGCGGACGGTCCAGTTGCGGTCGAACGGGACGCCGAGGTGCACCGTGCCCGCCGGTACGCCCACCGAGGCCTCGGCGAGGTGATCGGCGCCCGGCATGATCGGAGTCGCCCCCACCACATCCGACTGAGCGAGCGCCTCGGCCCCGGCGGTGCGACTGGCTGCAGCGCCGTCGGCGGTGAGCACGCTGCGCATCGGGAGCCAGGCACGGTTCTCGTAGACGATGAAGGCAGGTGGGCTGTACGCCTCGGCGAGATCGAGTTGGTCGCCCAGTGCATCGAGCAACCCGGCCGGCAGGTCGAGTGGTGCGTCGTCGGTCGACACCGCACCGTCGACGACCGGGACGATGACGTAACGCACCGAGAACGGCGCCAGCAGCCGCCCGGCCCGCGTGGTCGAGCCGGTGGCGATGGCCTGCAACGCTGCGCCGATCGCGTCGTCGCCCACGCGCGGACGGGTACCCCAGGTCTGGTCGACCAGCAGCGTGCTCCCGTCGGTGACGGCGTAGGCCACCCCCGGCCCGTACGGCTGACCCGCAGCAGGCAGCAACCGCTGATCGCCCACCCACAGCACGCGGTAGTCGCCGTCGGTCGGCTGTTCGGGCAGTTGGCCGAGCAGGTCGAGCATCGTGGTCGTCGGCATGTCCCACCGACCGGTCTGCACGGCGATCACACCCGGCACCATGCCCGCCACCACGGCCACACCACAGAGCAGCCCGAGTGGCTGGCGCCAGCCGAAGTCGCCGCCGCGCACATCGGCCGAGAAGGCGGCAACGACGCTGGCCGCGGCCAACGCCATGCCCACCGCCACCGGAACCAGGACGATGCCGGGCTCGGGGAGTTGCAGGGGCAGCGAGCCGCGGTCGTCGAGCACGGCCAGCCAGGCGAACGCGACCACGAGCAGCCCACCGCGCGCAGCCCAGCCCAAGCGGCTGCCACGGCCGAGCAGCAGCGCCCCCACCACGGGCAGATACAACGCCACGGCCAGTACTGCGGCCCGGCCGTTGCCGATATCGAAGGTGAGCAGTTCGAGCGCCGAGTTGCCGCGGCTGCCGTTCGGCGGCGGACCGACCACCGAGGCCCAGCCACCGTCGCGGAACAACTCGATACTCCACGGGAGGTCGAGCACCAGCCCGGCGGCCGCGGCAGCCCAGCCGGCGACGACGAGTCGTGCCGCCGCCCACAGCGGGGCACCGGTGAAGAGGGTGGCGACACCCAGCACGAGGGCCACGACCGGCAACAGCAACCAGTACGACGGCTCGAACGCGATTGTGATCGCGGCAATCAGCGAGCCGCCGGCGAGCAGCCGCCCCTGCGCCCAGCCGCCCACGGGGAAGCGCCGTTCGCCATCGGCATCGTCGCCGGTCGGTTCGAGGCCGGCGAAGCGGCGCATCGAGTCGATCGACCAGGGCAGCGCGGCGAACACGGCCAACGCACCCCAGCGCCCCATCGACATCAGTTGGCCGGGCAGGGGCAGTGCCACGTACAGCACCGCGGCCACCAGCCGCGCGCGGGTGGACGAGACGCCGCGACACAGCCGCCACATGCCGGCAGCACCGATGAGCAACAGACCCACCACCGACGCAGTGTGCAGCAAGCCCATGCGCGCCCCGGTGAACACCCCGGCCACGCCGATCAGCCCGAGGCCGACGGGCAACGGGGCGGTGGCACCCACCCCGTGCGGATTCCAGCCATTCGCATACGCGCGCAACCAGTGCACCGGGCTCGACCCGAACCCGAGGAACTCGCCCACCCGCGGCACACCCGAGCCGATGAGGTGGCGACTACCCAGCAGGACGACCGCAACGATCGCCAGCCAGGCCAGTCCCGACCCGGCACCCGCCCGCTCGCGCCACGGGCGGCCACTGGCGCGGTGGTCGGGCCGGGCGTCGCGTGCCCGCAGATAGGTGGTGAAGCGGGCACTGCCGCGCACCTGCAGGCCCGCCACCTCGTTGTCGGGCACACTGCGGCTGGCTGCGAGGTGGCGCCGCCGGGCGACGATGGCCGGCACCTGGGCGATCTGGCCGACGACCGCCCGCAACGCGGCCCAGCCCCGGCGGGCCTGCCCCGTGAACAGCGACACTGCGAACTCGCCGAGGGTGAGCAGGACGAGCTGCAGCAGCACCAGCGGCAGACGACGGACACCCGTGAGCGTGGACACCGCGTGTACCCGGTGTCGCTCACGAAGGACGTGATGGGCGAGGTCGGGGCGGCGTTCGACGAGGCGTTCGCGGTGGCGGGCCCGAGCCGACGGGACCACCACGACACGTGCCCCACCCAGGTGCGCACGCCAGCACAGGTCGACATCTTCTCCGTGGTGGTCGATCCCGGCCGCGAAGCCGTCGAGCGCGCGGAACAGGTCGGCCCGTACGAGCAGACAGGCCGACGGGAGGGCGAACACGTCGCGGACCGCGTCGTGTTGCTCCTGGTCGGTCTCACCGGGTTCGACGAACGGGTCGACCTCGCCGAAGCGGTCGACGCCGAACCCCACGTGCTGCAGCACCGTCGGGTCGTCCCACTCGAGCAGTTTCGGCCCGACGATGCCGGCGTTCGACCGGTACATCTCTTCGATCAGCATCCGGATGGCATCGGGTTCCAGCGCCACGTCGTCGTGCAGGAAGCAGAAGAAGCCGTTGTCGCCCTCGACCAGGCGCAACACCTCGTTGGCGGTCGGCCCGAACCCGGGGTTGTCGTCGATGGACCGCACGAACGAGTTCGGCACCTTGGCGCGAACCCGATCGGGCAGGTCGCCGGGGTCGCCGGTGAGCAACAGCAGGCTGCGCAGGTTGGGATAGTCCTGCCCGGCGAGGCCGTCGAGCACGGCGTCGAACCAATCGCCGGGCTCGTGCACGACCATCACCGCCACGACGGGCGGTGCGAGTTGATCGGCGGCCTCCACGAGTGGGCGAGGTTAGCGGTGCCACG
Organism: Acidimicrobiaceae bacterium; assembly: GCA_040380855.1. Lineage (GTDB taxonomy): Bacteria > Actinomycetota > Acidimicrobiia > Acidimicrobiales > Ilumatobacteraceae > VFMC01. Next base: position 14,552 of record JBEIIG010000081.1, read on the forward strand.
GCCGTGCCCGCCCGTCACGCCATCTGCATGCAACTGCTTGCAATTGCTAGCAGTGACCGATATGGTGTGCCGTCTCCCCCGACACCACACCCCCGAGAAAGGCTCCCCCTCATGCCCAGCTTCCCCACCATCGAGTTGCCCAAGATCGACCTGCCGAAGATCGACCTGCCCAAGATCGACCTGCCCAAGATCGACCTGACCGATCTCGACCTCACCAACCTCGACCTCGCCGCGCTCGCCCAGTCGGCTCGCTCGACCGCTCGCGATGCGGCCTATGTGATGATCGGTGCCGGCGTGCTCGCCGCACGCGAAGTGCAGATCCGTGGCCGCGCCCTGGTGGGCGGCGTGAACAGCGTGGTCAGCCGAACCAGCCGGTGACGTCGACCACCAGATCGGTCGACGCATTGGTGACGACGCACCAGTCACCATCGGCGCTCAGCACACTGTTCACCAGCGCCGCCATGTTCGCCGACGCCGGGTACCGCAGCATCGACCGCTGCGGTGCCCGCGCCAGGCACGGGTGCACCGTCAGAAAGCCGCCGGCCGGTGCATTCACCGCGGTGAACTGAGCCACGACGGCTCGGGCCGCAGCAGCCGGGATGCCACCCGCCCCGGCGACGTCGATCCGCCGTTCGGTGTTCCGGGCGAACGAACCCTGCCAGCCGGTCCCCTGCCGTGTGTCGGCGAGGCGGAACGGGGTGAGGGCATGGAACTCGGTGGTCGCCGACGGCCCGTACCAGCCGGCCAGGTCGACTGCCAGGTGCATCGGAGCACTGACGAAGAAGCAGACGTCGCCACCGGAACCCACGGCGACGTCGACGGCATTCGTCACCGAGGTTCCCGCCGCGACGTTGACCGAACTGACCACCGGCATCGTCGTGCCACAGGGCCACACGGTGACGTACCCGCCGGCCGCCGCGTCGAGGGCGTGCACGGTGAAGGAGGCCGCCGTCGAGTCAGCCGGTGCTGCACCCGCACCGCGGCTCGCCACCCGCACCACCGAACCGGCCGGCAGCACGGCACCGCTCGGGCGCGAATCGAAGCGACGCTGGGCGCTGATCGGTTCGAACCGGTTGCCGCTGCCCGGCGCGAACGAGCCGAACAGGTCGACCACCACATGGGTGCCGACGTTGCTGAACACGCA
>JBEIIG010000082.1:0-15532 GCA_040380855.1 Acidimicrobiaceae bacterium
CACCCTACCCACCCCAGCTGCGTTTGTGAGCGCAACCCCGTCACACCCGCTTCCGCTCACAATCACCGCACCGACACCCGACCCCCACCCAACGTTTGTGAACGCAACCCCGTCACACCCGGGCCCCGCTCACAATCACCGCACCGACACCCGACCCCCACCCAGCGTTTGTGAACGCAACCCCGTCACACCCGGGCCCCGCTCACAATCGCCGCGCCCGCACCCGACCCCCACCCGGCGTTTGTGAGCGCACCCCCACCACAACCGGGCCCCGCTCGCAATCGCCAGAAGGCGGAGGCGGGGCGGCGGGCCGGGGCGCGGCAGGGCGACACGCCGGAGGGCGGGCGGAGCGGGGCGGGGTGGGCGGTGTGGGGCGGGCGGTCAGCGGGTGCGGTCGGCGAGGATGCGCTGGGCGGCGAGTTTGCCGGGGCCACCGCTCACGCAGCCGCCGGGGTGAGTGCCCGAACCGCACTGGTAGTAGCCACCGATCGGGGTGCGGTACTGGTTCCAGCCCGGTGCGGGCCGGAAGAAGTACATCTGCGGGGCCAGGAACTCGCCGGCGAAGATGTTGCCCTCCGACAGGCCCACCACCCGCTCGATATCGGCGGGGGTGACCACCTCGCGCTGCAGCACCAACGAGCCGAACCCGGGAAAGAACGACTCGAGCGTGCGCTGCACGGTGTCGCCCAGGTTGGTGCGCTCAGTCTCCCAGTCGCTGCCCTTCAGCTGGTACGGCGTGTACTGCACGAAGCACGACATCACGTGTTTGCCCGGGGGCGCCATGTCGGGATCGATCGTCGACTGGATGCAGCAGTCGAGGTAGGGCCGGCTGCTGTACCAGCCGTACTTCGCCTCGTCGTAGGCGCGTTCGAGGTAGTCCATGCTCGGCCCGATATTGGTGAAGCCGCGGAACTGGTCGCCGCGGCCGGGCAGTGCGGGGAACGTGGGCAGTGCGTCGAGCGCGAAGTTCACCTTCGACGACACGCCCTGGAACCGGAACCGGCTGATGGTCTCGACCAGGTCGTCGGGCAACTCACGCGGGTCGACCAGTTCGGTGAAGGTGCGGCGCGGATCGAGGGCGCTCACCACGGTGTCGGCGTGCACCTCGGTGCCGTCGGCGAGGGCCACCCCGGTGGCTCGACCGTTGGTGGTGATCACATGGCTCACCGCAGCATCGACCACGATCTCGGCACCGAAGGCCTGGGCGGCGCGGGCCAGCACCTGGGTGAACCCGCCGTTGCCGCCCTTGTGGAAACCCCACGAGCCGAAGTGGCCGTCTTGTTCACCGATCACGTGGAACAGCAGCACCAGTCCCGACCCCTGCGAGCGCGGGCCGACCTTCGAGCCGATGGTTCCCGACGATGCCAGCAGACCCTTCAGGATGTCGCTCTCGAAGTAGTCGTCGAGGAAGTCGGCGGCGCTGCCGGTGAGCAGCCGCACCGCGTTGTGCATCACCCGCTTCGGCAACCCACGGAGGTGCCGGGCGAGGTCGGCCATCTGGGCGAGGTCGTCGGGCTCGGTGCCGAACAGGTTCGGTGGCGCGTTGTCGAACAACGGCTTCAGGGCCTGGCACACCTGCTCGATGTCGTGGCCGTACTGGTCGTACGCGTCGGCGTCGCGTCGCGAGTGCCGGGCGATCTGGCGCAGGTTCTCGTTCCGGTCGGCGCCCAGCAGCAGGTAGTCGCCGTTCTCCATCGGGGCGAACGAGTGCGGCATCATCAGCGGCAGGAAGCCGTGGCGCACGAGGTCGAGTTCCTGGATGATGTCGGGCCGCAGCAGGCTGAGTGCGTACGAGAACGTGGTGAAGTGGAAACCGGGTCGCAGTTCTTCGGTGATGGCTGCGCCGCCGACGACGGGCCGGCGTTCGATGATGAGCGTGCGCAGGCCGGCCTTGGCCAGGTAGGCACCGTTCACCAGGCCGTTGTGGCCGCCGCCGATCACGATGGCGTCGTAGGTGCGCGACGAGATGGCAGGCATGTCAGGCGGTCTTTCTGGGCGGGTTGAACAGCGGCGGGCGGGCCACGGTGCAGGCGACGTTGTGATAGCGGTGATCGATGGTGATCTCGAGGTGCACCCGCGACCCCGGGGTGCCGAGGTGCGGCCGCACCCGCGCCATGGCGATGTGCGACTGCAGCACCGGCGAGTACATGAAGCTCGTCGTGTAGCCCACCCGCTCGCCCGCATCGTCGTAGAGCATCATCTCGTACACGATCGGCGTCTCGTCCTTGGGCGGGATGAGGCCCGCGGCGCGGTACAGCCGGTTCCAGTCGGCCCAGTCGACGTGCAGCCCCACCATCGACCACCGCGACGTGCCCTCGGCGATCTCACGTCGAATGGCATCGCGGCCGATGAAGGCCCGGTCGCTCGTGGCGATGTCGCGGAACATCCAGCCGAAGCCCAGCTCGAGCGGGGTGGAGCGCTGCTCGTCGGTGTAGGCGTAGCGGCTGGAGTGGAAGTCGATGTCGATGAGCACGAGGCCGGCTTCGATGCGACTCATCAGCAACGCCTGCATCCCGGCCGGGATGCAGCCATGGCCGCGACCGGCTTCAGCGACGATGTCGAACAGTGCTGAGGCGTCGTCGGCGTCGACCCACACCTCGTAGCCCAGGTCGCCGGTGTACCCGGTGCGCGACACGTGCGCGGCGACGGTGCCCACCTTCACGGGACGGTGATGGAAGAACCGCAGCCCGTCGAGGTCGGCACCGGCGGCCTCGAGTACTGCTCGTGCCCGCGGCCCCTGGACGGCCAGCGATGCCACCTCGTCGGACACGTCGGCGATGGCCACGTGCAGAGCCCCGATGCGGTCGGCGAAGTAGGCGAGGTTCGGTTCGGCGGCGGTGAGCAGGAAGTGCTCGCTGCTGTGGCGCAGCACCACACCGTCTTCGATCACGAACCCTCGGTCGTCGCACCACAGCGTGTATTGCGCCTGCCCGTCGCGGCAGGTGCGGATGTCGCGCGCCAGGATGCCGGCCAGGAACCGTTCGGCGTCGCGGCCGGTGATGCGGTACTTGTACAGGGGTGAGGTGTCGATGAGCGCGGCCGCGTTGCGGATGGCGAAGTACTCGAACTTCTCGGCCATCTGATACTTCACAGCGGCCAGCCGACCCGACCAGTGGCTCCACAGCCCGGTCTCGTTCAGCGGTGCCAGCCGCTCGTGGAATGGCGTCGTCGCGACCATGCCTACACCCCCTCGGTGCGACCGTAGCCGCTATTGGGCAGTTGCACAACAGCGCGGGACGCTCCACCACTCCCCTACGGGTTCACCACCCCGGACGCAGGCTCAGCCGTTCGCCGTCGACCGGCACCACGGCGTTCCAGTCGAGTTCGTCGCGGATGCGTTGCTGCAGGGCCTGCGATGCCGTCTCTTCGCCGTGCACCACGTACACGCCGGTGGGCTCGCGATCGGCGGTCTGCAGCCACGCCATCAGTTCGTCGGCGTCGGCGTGCACCGAGAAGCCGGTGAGGTCGCACACCTCGGCGCGCACGGGCACGTAGCGGCCGTGGATCTTCACCGCCGCAGCACCGTCGAGCAGCGAACGCCCGCGTGTACCGGCGGCCTGGAAGCCCACCAGCACCACGCTGTTGCGTTCGTCGGGCAGGAACCGGGCGAGGTGGTGCACCACCCGCCCACCCGACGCCATGCCGGCTCCGGCGATGATGACGGCCGATCCGCTGCGGGCCGACACCGCCTTCGAGCCTTCCGAGTCGAGCACCTCCTCCAGGTCGGGCAGTTCGAACAAGGCGCCGTCACCCTGGAGTTCGGGCCTGATGTCGGCCGCACCGTCGCCCAGCGCTGCCCGGTAGACACCGAGTGCGGCGAGTGCCATCGGGCTGTCGACGAAGATGGGCACCTTCGGCAGCCGACCGGCATCGGCGAGTTTGCGCAGGTGGAACAGCAGCACCTCGGTGCGATCGACGGCGAACGCAGGGATCACCACCACGCCGCCCCGATCGACGGTGCGCTCGATCACTTCGGCGAGGCGCTCGACCGGGTCGCTGTCGTCGTGGATGCGGTCGCCGTAGGTCGACTCGACGACGATCCAGTTGGCGTCGCCGATGGGCGCGGGCGGTTGCAGCAGCGGGTGCTGCTGGCGGCCGAGGTCGCCGCTGAACACCATGGTCGCGGTCTCGTTGCCGGGCCCCGTCACCTGCAGCCGCAGGCTTGCCGAACCGAGGATGTGGCCGGCCACCTGGAACGTGGCGGTCACCCCTGGCGCCACGGTGCGGGCCTCGGCGAACGGCACGGGGCGGAGCAGGTCGAGCGCTCGCCAGGCGTCGTCCTCGTCGTACAGGGGCAGCGCTGGATGGTGCTTCGAGTAGCCCGCCCGGTTGGCGTAGCGGGCCTCTTCCTCTTGCAGGCGGGCGCTGTCGGGCAGCACCACCGACATCAGCTTGCCGGTGTCGTAGGTGACGTACACGGGGCCGCTGAAGCCGGCGCGCACCAAGCGCGGCAGGTAGCCGCAGTGGTCGAGGTGGGCGTGGGTGATGACCACCGCATCGATCGATGCCGGTTGCACGGGGAAGTCGCGCCAGTTCCGGGCGCGCAACTCGCGCAAGCCCTGGAACAGACCGCTGTCGACCAGCACCCGGCTGCCGTCGTGTTCGATCAGGAATCGGCTGCCGGTCACCGTGCCGACGCCGCCGAGTGGCCTGAGGATGCCCCACCGTTCTGAAGTCACCACCCCAGCAGAGCACGAACCGGGCTCGGCCGCCAGGGCCGCAGGTCCTGCCGGGCAGCCGTGAAGAGCACGGTCGGCACAGTCGGCCAAGCCGGAACCCGTCGGCTCAGCCGGTACCCGTCGGCTCAGCCGGAACCCGTCGGCACAGCCGTCTCAGCCGTCTCAGTCGGTGTCGTCGGTGCCCGCGAGCAGGTCGGCGCTCACGGCCAATGCGGTGGCCAGGCCGGCGGCACGCTCGACGAGCGCCGCGAGGTAGTGACCTGCCAGCACGCTCTTGTTGCCGAGCGGCGGGTCGCCGAGCGATCGAACCAGCAGCGACGGGTCGGTGCTGGGGGTGATCTTCGCGGGCGGCGGCAGCGCAGGCGGCGGCCGCCACAGGTCGAACGCCGAGGTGTCGGCAGCGCGGGCCGGACGGTGGTTGCCCGCACTCTGGCCGTGGTGCCGTTTGCGGTTGCTCATTCGTCGTCCTCCGTCAGCAGCGCGTCGGGACGCAGTCCGAGCGCGACCCGCAGTTGCGCAGCGTCGAGATCGGCCAGCGAGCTCGACTTGGGCAGCACCAGATCGGCGATGTGGCGCTTACCGGCCACCACTTCCTCCACACGTTCGTCGACGGTGCCGGGGCACACCAGACGGTGCGACACGACGGTGTTCTTCTGCCCGATGCGCCAGGCACGGTCGCGGGCCTGGTCTTCGACGGCGGGGTTCCACCACCGGTCGTACAGCACCACGTGGCTGGCGGCGGTGAGGTTCAGGCCCGTGCCACCGGCCTTCAGCGACAGCACCAGCGCACCGGCACCCGGCGCGCGTTGGAACTCGGCCACCATCTCGTCGCGCGCCGTGCGGGCGAGGCTGCCGTCGTAGCACTCGATCGTGCGGCCGAAGCGCTCGCTGAGGTAGCCCGCCAACCGCCGACCCCACGAGGCGAAGTGGGTGAAGACGAGGATCTTCTCGTCGGCTTCGAACACCGACTCGACGATCTCTTCCAGGCGGGCCAGCTTGCCCGACCGCCCGGCCAGCGGTTGGCCGTCGTCGTGGTAGGCGGCCGGGTGGTTGCAGATCTGCTTCAGCGCCGTGATGGCCGCGAGGATGGCGCCCTGCTTGGGTTCGCTGCCCAGTTCGCCGCCGGTCTGGGTGTCGATCAGCAGGCGGTCGAGCACGGCCTGGTAGAGGCCGATCTGCTCGGGCGTCATGGTGCAGTGGTCGAGCTGATCGATCTTGTCGGGCAGTTCCTTCGCCACCTCGGGCTCGGTCTTGGTGCGACGGAACACCAGCAGGCCGTTCAGCGCTCGCAGTGCGGCTTCGCCCTCGCCCGACATCTGTGCCACGAACGATGCCCGGGTGCCCACCAGACCGGGGTTGGTGAAGTCGAGGATCGACCACAGGTCGCCCAGGCCGTTCTCGATCGGGGTGCCGGTGAGGGCGATCCGCGACCGGGCCTGGATGCGCCGCAACTGCTGCGAGGTCTCGTTGGCCGGGTTCTTGATGGCCTGCGCCTCGTCGAGCACCAGGCGGCTCCACCGCCGGCGGGCCAACGCTTCGATGTCGCGCACCGCGGTGGCGTAGGTGGTGAGGATCACGTCGGCGCGGGCCATCTCGGCGTCGAGCTGCACAGCGCTGGCTCGCGAGGCGCCGTGGTGCACGATGACGCGCAGCTTCGGCGCGAACTTGGCGGCTTCGGCAGCCCAGTTGCCCACCACGGCGGGCGGGGCGATGACCAGTGCCGGCGCGTCGGCATCGGCGGCGGTGCGGGCGATGTGGGCCAGCACCGTGGGTGTCTTGCCCAGGCCCATGTCGAGCGCCAGACAGCCGCCGAGTTCCGCGACGTCGAGGAAGCCGAGCCAGGCGACGGCCTGTGCCTGATAGCTGCGGAGTTCGCCGCGGAACCCTTCGGGGTGGGTGACGGGTTCGGTGGACGCGGTGGCCGCGTGGTGCAGCAGGTCGGTGGCCCACCCCGAGCCCTGTACCGACACGCCGCCGGCGAGGCCTCCGCCTTCGAGGCCGACGCTGTGGCGCAAGATCTCGGCGCCGGTGAGTTGGGTCACCTTCGCCCGTTCGGCCAGCGCAGCGGCGGCCTCTTTCAGGTCGACGCTGTCGATCTCGATCCAGCGCCCACGCGACCGAACCAGCGGCTTGGCTTCCATCGACAGCCGGGCGATGTCGGAGGCGGTCAGTTCGACGTCGTCGAACAGCACCGACCAGCGCACGTTGCTGAGCTGGTTGGCACCCACCACCGACTGGCCCGTGGGTTCGGCCCACAGGCGCAGCGACGGCGACGCCTTGCGCCGCGACAGCGCCGGCACGCGTACTTCGAAGCCCGCTGCCTCGAGTTGCGGGCCGATGCGGGTCATCAGGTCCCACGCTTCGGGCTGGCTCAGCACCACGCGGCCGCGGCGCAGTTCGCCCGGCCGCAACAGTGGCGGGTAGCTGCGTTCGAGGCGGGCGAGTTCGTCGGCCAGTGGCTTGCTGTTGCGCGTGTCGCCGAGGGCCACCTCGACCGGCAGCATCCGGCCCTTGGCGCCGGGCCCGTACACCGACAGCAGCCAGGCATCGCCGCTGTCGGGGGCGTCGAGTTGCAGCATCAGGTGTGGCCGGTCGGCAGCGGTGACCGAACGGATCCAGTGGTCGATGCGCCGGGCGACGTCGCCCACCAGCCCGGCCGGTGCCGGGAACGGGGTGCCGTCGAGGCGGGCGATCATCGCCTCGGCGAAGTCGGCCGGGTTCGACACCATCGGCGGCGGGGCCGGCAGATCGAGGCGGCCGGCGGTGTCGCGCACGATCGCGTCGGCAACGGCGGCCAGCACCGCCTGGGTGGTGGTGCGGGCATCGGCGCGGGCGATGGCCAGCACCGGGCCGGGAATCGCGGCGGCCAGTTCGCGCACGAGCGTGTCGTCGACGAGGGCCGGTTCCCAGCGCACACGCGCGTTGGGGTGGCGACCTTCGGCACTGCGCTCGACGACGACCGACGGCACGACCGCGCCGGCGGCCACGAGGCGAACCCCTTCCACTGCGACACGGCCGAGCCAGGCGACGCTGGAACCCACACCGGCTCGTCCGAGGCCGGTGCCCACGGCGACCAGCCAACCGAGTGCATCGCGCACCGGGATGCTGAGTGCCTCGGCACGAGCGCCCGACGGGAGCACCACCCCGGGGTGAACCGCCCAGCCGAGCGACGGGCCGCCGATCGCCTCGAGCCGGTCGGCGAGCTGGTCGTTGGTCTCGGGTGGCGTCTTCGGGCCGGCGGCCCAGACGACGACGGTGCCGTTGCTCCAGCTGGCCTGCAGGCGGACCTCGCCCGCCACCTCGGCCAGCACATCGGCGGCCAGCGCGCCCATCGGACGCGACAACAGGTCGTGCAGGGCTTCGAGTTCGCGCAGGGTGGAGGTGAAGTCGGCGACGATCTGCTCGCGTTCGGGCCCCGGATAGTTGGTGACCGAGGCCAGCCCTTCTTCGGTATCGATGATCATCCGACCGAGCACGCGCAACGACGACTTAGTGTCGGCCTCGAACGCGGCGCGCTGGGCCTTCGTCGCACGGCCCTCGGCAACAGCCCAGGCCGCCCGTTCCAATTCGATCAGGACATCGGACATCGTGGTGTGGCGCCCTTCGCGCCGCTCCAGCACGTGACGGCGTGCGGGTGCATCCTTGTGGTGTCGTGAGGGGGCATCGGACTGCATCCCCCCGACCGCATCGCAGCGGGACGTCGGTCAGACTAGCCCCGCATGTGGGCCGACGACGACCTGGTCGACAGGTTGTGGTCGATCAGCGTGCGGCGGTGAGCGAGTCGTCGGCCGCAACCGACGGGTCGTCGCCGAACTCGGCGAACAGCGCCTGCGCATCGAGCGCTGCATCGCCCCCTGCCCGCTCCTGGTAGTTCCGGAGGAACTCGATCAGCGACGCGTCGGGCCCGAATGCGTCGATCAGGCCCACTGCGATCGCCAGGGCACCTTCGGCGGGCCCTGCCGCCAGCATGGTGCACACACTCGGCAGGTCGGCTGGGTCGAGGTGGGCCACCATCGCTCCGGCGCCGGCGTGCTCGCCACGGGCAACGGTCAGTGCGGCGCTCCACCAGGCAAAGGGGTGCGGTGGCGCGCCGGCGCAGATGAGCAGATCTCGAGATGCACCGGCAGTGTTCCCGAAGGCCACGCGCAGATAGGCACGGATGGCAGCGACCTCGGCACGTGATGCGTGGATGTACCAGTAGTCGACCTCGTCGATCTGCTCGATCAGCCCCAGTGCGGTTGCGGGATCGCTCTCGCTCACCAGCACCCAGCGCGCTGCCGTGGCGACCGGCCCGCCGACCGCGAGCAGCGGTTCGCACCAGGCGGTGGCGGCCTCTTGGCCCTCCACACAACCCACCGTCGCGGCAGCCAGAAGGCGTGCCATGTAGACGTGGTCGTCGCAGGTCGCGGCTTCGATGGCGTGCTCCAGCACCGTCAGGGCCTCGGTGCGTTGCTCGGCCTGCATGAGCGAGCGGCCCAATTCGATCAGCGCCACCGCTCGATCCTTTGGCTCGATCGACTCGTCGAGCCTCGCCCGCGCCAGGCGGAGGTTGCGCAACAGGCGCTCGCCCTGGTCGCCCAGGTAGCCGTGGTGGCGAACCCAGGGGGCGTCGTAGGGCACCTCGATCGGGGTGGTTCCATCGGGCAGCATCGCCATCTCGTGCACACGGTGCCGATACCGGAGATTCGGCCGCATGATCCGCCGCGACCAGATGACGGGGTGATAGCTGCCGTCGACATCGGCCAGGCTGCGGCAGGCCAGCAGCACCACCTGTTGGTCGTCGAGGGTCTGCAGGAACTCACGCAGGGCGTCGAACTCGGCCTGGGTCCCCATCACTTCTTCGTCGCTGTCGAGCACCAGCGCCCAGTCGCCCCGCACGAGGTCGAGCGCCTGGTTGCGCGCCCAGGCGAAGTCGTCACGCCAGGTGCCTTCCACCACTCGCGCACCGAGCCGTCGGGCGATCGACACGGTGTCGTCGGTCGACCCGGTGTCGTAGACGACGATGTCGTCGACGAGGCCGCGCACAGAGGTGATCACCCGCTCGATGGTCGCGGCTTCGTCACGCACGATCATCGCCAGCGTGAGCAGTGGGCGTTCGTCGTCGCGCTGCATGCCTCGGTCACCTCCGCCGAGGATCGTCGGTCGGCGGGTCGTTCCGTCAAGAATCGGCGGCCCGGTTGCCTGCGATGCACCCCGGCTGCTGGCGGGTGACGGCGGTCGGCAATACTCGCCGGTCATGACCATGCGCGTATCGCTATGAGCATTTCTGTCGTCATCACCGGAACCGGACTGTTCGTCCCGCCGTTCACGATCAGCAATGCCGAGTTGGTGGCATCGCTCTCGGCATCGGTGGAGGCGTGGAATGCCGAGCACGCCGAGGCCATCGAGGCAGGCACCGTCGCCGCCCGCCAGGCCCCCGATGAGGAGTTCATCGTGAAGGCGTCGGGTATCCGGTCGCGCTACGTGATGGAGAAAGAGGGCGTGCTCGACCCGGGCCGGATGCGCCCCCATCTCGAACTGCGCGGTGAGGACCAGTTGGGTATCCAGGCGGAGATGTCGATGCCCGCCATCCACGAGGCGTTGGCCCAGGCCGGTCGTTCACCCGCCGATGTCGACGCGGTCATCGTCGGTTGCTCGAACCTGCAGCGGGCCTACCCCGCCGTGGCGATCGAGATCCAGAACGCCCTCGGCGCCGCCGGGTGGGCGTACGACATGAACGTGGCGTGCAGTTCGGCGACGTTCTCGATGCAGGCTGCGGCCGACGCGTTGCGTGCCGGCTCGGCCCGGTGCGTCGTGGTGGTGAACCCCGAGATCACGTCGGGCCACAACAACTTCGAGCTGCGCGACTTCCACTTCATCTTTGGCGACGCCTGCACCGCAGCGGTGCTGGAGCGGGCCGACGACGCCGTCGCAGCCGACCGCTGGGAGGTGCTGGGCACCAAGTTGGCCACGCAGTTCTCGAACAACATCCGCAACGACTTCGGCTTCCTCAACTCGAGCGAGGACGGCACCCGCGACCCGCACGAGTTGATCTTCCGTCAGCGTGGCCAGCAGGTGTTCAAAGAGGTGTGCCCGATGGTGGCGACGCACATCAAAGAGCATCTCGGTGCGCTGGGACTCGAGCCGGCCGATGTGCGCCGTTTCTGGTTGCACCAGGCGAACCTGAAGATGAACCAGCTCATCGCCAAGGGCGTGCTCGGCCGGGTGCCCGACGAGAACGAGGCGCCGGTGGTGCTCGACGAGTTCGCCAACACCAGTTCGGCCGGGTCGGTGATCGCATTCCATCGGCACCGCAACGACCTCGCCGTCGGCGATCTCGGGGTGATCTGCTCGTTCGGTGCCGGCTACTCGGTGGGCAGTGTCGTGGTGCGCAAGGTCGGCTGAACTTCGGGTGCCTGCGCCCGCCGAACGGGTGCTGTTCGGATGCCGACGCTCGGCGTAGCATCCGCCGGGGAGGGACCGCCATGCAACCGATCGCCGCCGAGTACATCGACCTCGACCGCTATCCCATCGACCGGTCGGGCCCTGAGCGCGAGTTGGTCGTCGCCCAGGCCCGCGCTGCGATCGAGTCCGACGGGTGCGCGGTGTTGAAGGGCTTCGTCCGCGCCGAGCACCTGCCCACCATCGTTTCCGAGTGCGATCGCACCGCCCCGTACGGGCACCGCAACTTCAACCGCACGAACCCCTACTTCACCACCGACCGCGACGATCTGCCCGAGACGCATCCGCTGCGCCGCTTCTACGACCGTTCGAATGCGTTCGTGCCCGCCGACCACTTCGGCGACGACAGCATCTTGCGAGCCATCTACGAGTGGCCGGCCTTTGCTCCGTTCATCCAAGAGGCGCTCGGCGAAGACCGCTTCTTCCGCTATGCCGACCCGCTGGCCGATGTGATCGTGAACCTTGCCGAGGAGGGCAACGGCTTCCCCTGGCACTTCGACACCAACAACTACACCGTCACGCTGGCCATCCAGAACGCCGAGGGCGGTGGCGAGTTCGAGTACAGCCCCTATCTGCGCACGCCCGTCGACGAGAACTACGAGGGGGTCGAACGGGTACTCGACGGCGATCAGTCGCTCATCCGCACGATCCACCTCGAGCCCGGCGACCTGCAGATCTTCAAGGGCCGGTACTCGCTGCACCGGGTGACACCGCTGGTGGGCCAGCGCATGCGCTATGTCGCCATCTTCAGCTATGTCGAGGAGCCGGGCATGGTCGGCAACCCCGAGCGCGCCCAGCAGCTGTACGGGCGGGTGCTCCCCATCCACCTCGAGCGCGCCGGCCTTCGCGCCGATGCCCTCGTCGACTGATCACCAGTTCGTGCCGCGCCACGCCACCATGAAGGCGGTGGTCACCACCGGCAACGGCGGCTTCGACCGCCTGGTGTGGCGCGACGTGCCCGTTCCCGAGCTCGGCCCTGGCGAGGTGCTGCTGCGTGTACTCGCCGCCGGCGTGAACAACACCGAGATCAACACCCGTCTCGGGTGGTACTCGTCGTCGGTCACCACGGCGACGAATGCGGCGGCAGCGATCGAGGACGAACGACCGACGCAGAAGGCCGACGGTGGCTGGAACGAGACCACCCCGTTCCCCTTCATCCAGGGCACCGACTGCTGCGGGCGCGTGGTGGAGGTGGCACCCGATGTGGGGCCGGCGCTGCTGGGACGTCGGGTGCTCGTGAGGGCGTGCATGCGGCCGCACGGCTTCGGGTCGATGGAGACCATCTGGATGGGTTCCGACTTCGACGGCTCCTTCGCCGAGTACGTGAAGGTGCCCGCCACCGAGGTGTTCGAGGTGCGCTGCGACTGGACCGATGCCGAGCTCGCCACCATCCCGTGTGCGTACGCCACCGCCGAGAACATGCTGCACCGAGCGGGCGCCGCTGCCGGTGAGCACGTCGTGGTGGCGGGTGCCTCGGGCGGTGTCGGCTCGGCGGCGGTGCAGTTGGCGAAGCGACGCGGCGCGACGGTCACCGCCATCGCTGCGACGTCGAAGGCCGAGCAGGTGCTCGCCATCGGCGCCGACCGGGTGATCGACCGCCACGACGATGTGGTCGCCCTCCTCGGCGAGGAGTCGGTCGATCTGGTGGTCGACAACGTGGCCGGGCCCCACGTCGACTCGATGCTGCAGGTGCTGCGACGAGGGGGCCGCTACACCTCGTCGGGGGCCATCGGTGGGCCGATCGTGTCGTTCGACATGCGCACCTTCTACCTGAAGGACCTCACCCTGATCGGCTGCACGGCGTGGGACGAGCCGGTGTTCCCCGACCTGGTGGGTTACATCGAGCGGGGCGAGATCAGGCCGCTCGTGGCCGCCACGTTCCCTCTCGAACACATCGCCGATGCCCAACGCCTGTTCCTCGAGAAGCGTCACGTCGGGAAGTTCGTGCTCATCCCGCCTGCCGAGGTGTGACTCGTCGGCCCGAACGGTCGAGCGCTTCGCTCAGCGGGGAACCAAGCGGTTCGGACTGGTGTGGTGCGTGACGAGTTCTCGACGTGGGTCAGTGTGCGTCGAGCTCGGCGATGTACTGCTGGAGCTTGCCGATGGCGGGGCCGGCGAACTCGAAGGCGACGGCGATCACCTCGTCGGGCGGTGCGGCCGTGCTGCTGAAGCCATCGAGGCGCGACTCGGCGAGCCACTGCTGCAGCGCCGGGTCGGCGCTCCACTGGAACGTGTTCATCGCGTTGCCGAACATGGTGCGCAGCCAGTCGGTGTCGCTGTCGGGGTGGGGCACCACGCCACACAACTGGTTCTTGCGGTCGATGCTGTCGTAAGCAGCCTCGACGTGAGCGATGAAGGCGGCGCTGAACACCTGCTGGCAGTGCCGCACCGTCTGCAGTGTCAACCGTCCCTCTTCGAACACCGGTTTCGCCGGACGCCGCTCGAGACCGTCGGCCGTGCAGTCGATGTGCACCGTGCCGAGCGTCGTCGACACCTCTCCCCCATCGAGGACGATGCGATCAGCGTCGATCCGTTGAACGCGGCCCATCCTGATCACGTTCGTGATGCGCCGCAGTTGCTCGAGTTCGGCGCGGGTCACCGTCGAGCAGCGGTACATCGTGGGCCGCACCGAGGTGCCGACCCGCAGGAGCAGACCCGCCGCTTCGAGGCGGTCGAACAGGTCGTCGATCGATGTCGACTGGGCGACCTGCCGGAACTGCTCGGCGAAACCGACTGCCGTTCTGGAGAAGAACTCGCCAGGTTGGATCTTCGCCCGGTCGAGGTACCACGAGTCGCGCGGCATGATCCACGAGATCTCGTGGGGGTCGACTCCGTTGGCGAGCAGCCACAGGCAGGCGTCGGCACCGGTCTTGCCGGCGCCCACGACCACGTATCCGTCGGCAGGACGAGCGATCGTCGGGAGGTCGTTCGGCGGGATGCAGCGCACGCCGGGCGCAACGTCGTACACCGGAGGCCGCACGGAGGGGACGGTGACGTTCATGTAGGTGGCGTCGACGATCGTTGCCGACGGTGCGATCTGGAACTGCTGGCCTGACACGCGTGACACGAAGCCTCGCCCGCCGTCGCTCGCGCTGTAGTCGCACATCGGGAAGTACTGGACACGGCCCGACGGGAGGAACTGCCGGTGCATCACATGGTCGTAGTAGGCGAGCACTTCGGCGCCGGAGGCGAGTTCGTAGAGCCCCTCGTTCCAGCCCTGGCTGTCCTTGCGGTCGGAGCCGAGTTGCAGTGAATTGACCCCGTAGAACGCCGACGGCTGGTGCAGCCGCACATACGGATAGGCATCGTTCCAGTGGCCACCGGGCTTGGCATGGCGGTCGACCAGCGCGACTGTTGCATCGGTCTCGGTGACGATGACGTCGGTGAACGCCATCCCCATCGCACCCGCCCCGATCACGACGTAGTCGGCGTCGATCACGGACAGCGGCTCGTTCATGTGCGGCACCTCTCGACGGACGGACGCTCGATCGCATCGACCGAGGCACGCAACCTATCCGGCCGGGTGATGCGCCGCCTGAACCCTGGTGTCGAAGGGGGGACTCGACACGTGCTGTCTGGGAGACCTCCCACGTTGGCTTCTGGCCATGGGTGCCTCCTTGTTGAACGGTATGGGTGACAGTAGCGGCTGGCGCTGCGGATCGGTGGCGCGGCGGATGTCCCGCATCAAGTCGCCACACCCACCCGGGCCTGATGCAAGGTACGGGCCGGTTCAGTCAGGTTTCATTGTGGAAAACAAGACGTAGCCGTAGCTGATGTGGCAGCGATCGGGGTGGGTGAGCAGCCACGGGTCCACGACGTCCGATGGGAACTCCAGGCGCAGCACTGCCTCCATGTCCGCTCGGGAGTCGAACCTCCAGTCGCTCATGATCGCTGTGCGGATGGCTCCACGTTCCTGCCACCACGCATCGGTGGTCGATGCTTGTCCTTGTGGCTGAGCCCACGCCGAGCGAACGACAAGCTCTGCAAACTCACCGTGCCGAAGATCGTTGTCGACAACCACAAGGGTCCCGCCGGGTCGCAGCACCCGCATCACCTCGTCG
Organism: Acidimicrobiaceae bacterium; assembly: GCA_040380855.1. Classification (GTDB taxonomy): domain Bacteria; phylum Actinomycetota; class Acidimicrobiia; order Acidimicrobiales; family Ilumatobacteraceae; genus VFMC01. Next base: position 15,182 of record JBEIIG010000082.1, read on the forward strand.
AAGCCAGCCTCGCATCCCGGCGGGAAGAAATAGGCGAACCGGGCATGCACGACGTCCACCGACGAATCAGGAAGCGGAATGTGTTCGGCCGACCCCAACAACACCTCCATCCCGGGAACTCGACGACGAGCGGTCGGGATGAGCCGCTCGTCGGGCTCGACTCCGATGACCTCGGTGGCGTCGGTGTACTTCTGCAAACCGAACCCTCTTCCGCAACCGAGGTCGACCAGCTTGCGTCCTGCCCACGGCGCGCGCTTCCGCATCGCATCGAGAACGACACCCAGTCGGTCGAGTGCCCTGTTCTCGATCTCGTAGAGATCCAGATCCAGCTGGTTCGGCGACGGCACGAAA